>NZ_JAHHIU010000109.1 GCF_024539815.1 Streptomyces hayashii | reverse complement strand
ACTTCCGCCGCCCCCCGCGCCCCGCCAGGCCGGCCCCCCGCCCCGCCCCGACGGACCCTCCGGGCTCCGCCGACGCGTCCGCGCCCCGTCGCTCCTTCGGCGCGCCGCCGTTCGACCCGGCCGCCGCGTCGGGCGTGCGCGGGCCGGGATCGGGTGCGCGCGGCTCGGGGCCGGCGGCTCCCGGCGGATCCGGCGCGGGCGAGGGCCGCCCCGCCGAAGCGGGGAGCACCCGTTCCGCCCGCCCGGACGACGCCCCCGCCCGCGGACCCGTGACCGACCACGCCTCCGAGCGGGCCTGGTCGCCCCTGCCCCGCGGCTGGGTGCCCGCGCCCGGGACCGTCCGGCACGAGACCTGGGCGAAGGGCTCCGGAGCCGGACCGAACGGCGACTCCCGCCCCGGCCCGGCGGCGGACGAAGCGCCCGCCTGGAGTCCTGCGGCGGCCGCGCGGCGACCCGACTTCACCGTCGCCCCGCCGCCGCCCGCACCGCAGGCGGTGCCCCGGCGGCCCGACGGCGCCCCGGGGACGGCGGACGGACCCGATCCGGCGCTCTCCTGGAGCGCACCCATGACCCCCGGCGGCGCCCCCGGCGCCACCCGGCCCGTCATCACGTTCGCCCGGCCCGAGGGATACACGCCCCGCATCCTCGGCAGACGCGGCCGCACCGTCGCGGCCGCCGCCTGTGTCGTCCTCGGACTGGGCCTCATCGGCGGGGCGGCGACCGGGAGCTGGCTCGTCGGCGGCTCGGGGGAGAGCGCCGAACGCAGCGCCTACACGAGCGCCGGCGGTCTGTGGCACAACGTGCCCGTCGACCGGCTGTTCCCGCCCACCGTGGACGGACAGGGCGCCGGCCCCGGCGGCGCCGACCGCACCTGGACGCGGATCGCGGTCGCCCCGGACGGCGGCTGCGCCGACGCCTTCGACCCGCTGCTGCTCAAGGTGCTCGCCCCGGTCGGCTGTCAGCGTCTCCTGCGCGCCACCTACACCGATGCCACCCAGAGCTATGTGACCACCGTCGGCATGCTCTTCACCAAGGCGGACGCCGCCGCGATGCGCGCGCTCGACGCCCGATTCGCCAAGGAGGGCCTGGCCCAGCGGGCGGATCTGATGCCACGTCCGTACGCCGCGAAGGGCACCGCGGCCGCCGGGTTCGGCGACCGGCAGCGGGCCGCGTGGACGATCTCGGTGCTCACCGACGCGCCCGTCGTCGTCTACGCCGTCTCCGGCTGGGCCGACGGCCGGACCGTCGACGCTCCGCAGCCCGCTCCCCGGGCCACCGCGACCGGCGCCACCACGGCCCCCGCCCAGGCCGGCCTCGGCAACGAGGCCCAGGGGCTCGCCGACCGCGTCGAGCGCGGCCTGCGCAAGACCGCCGTCACGCCCTCGGAGCAGCCCTCATGAGCATCCGCAGGACCCGTACGACCTCCGGGACCCGTACGCCCCGTACGACGCGCAGGCCCCGCAGGGCCGGTCTCCTGAGCTGCCTCCTCGCCGCCGTCGTCGTCCTGGCGCCGCCCTCCGCCGCCCACGCCGACGGCATCCGGGCCCAGCAGTGGGCCCTGGACGCCCTGCACACCCAGCAGGCCTGGCAGACCACCAAGGGCCGGGGCATCACCGTCGCCGTCCTGGACACCGGCGTCGAGGCCGACCACCCCGACCTCGCCGGGAACGTCCTGGAAGGCAGGGACATGGTGGGCTTCGGCGCCAAGCCCGGCGACCGCGCCTGGGCCCGTCACGGCACCGCGATGGCCAGCATCATCGCCGGTCACGGGCACGGCGACCGCAACGACGACGGGGTGCTCGGGATCGCCCCCGAGGCGAAGATCCTCCCCGTCCGCGTGATCCTGGAGGACGGCGACCCGCAGCGCACCAAGGCCCGCAACACCCGCGGCAACGCCCTCGCCGACGGCATCCGCTGGGCCGCCGACCAGGGCGCCGACGTCATCAACCTCTCCCTGGGCGACGACTCCGCCTCCGCCCACCCCGAGCCCGCCGAGGACGAGGCCGTCCAGTACGCCCTGAAGAAGGGCTCCGTCGTCGTCGCCTCGGCCGGCAACGGCGGCGAGAAGGGCGATCACATCTCCTACCCGGCCGCCTACCCGGGCGTCATCGCCGCGACCGCCGTCGACCGCTACGGCACGCGCGCCTCGTTCTCCACCCGCCGCTGGTACGCGACCGTCAGCGCGCCCGGCGTCGACGTCGTCATCGCCGACCCGGACCACAAGTACTACCAGGGCTGGGGGACCAGCGCCGCCTCCGCCTTCGTCTCGGGAGCCGTCGCGCTCGTCAAGGCCGCCCACCCCGGTCTGACGCCGGCGCAGATCAAGAAGCTCCTGGAGGACACGGCCCGCAACGCCCCCTCGGGCGGCCGCGACGACTCCCGCGGCTACGGCTTCATCGACCCGGCCGCCGCGATCCGTGCGGCCGCCGCCCTCAAGCCGGAGGGCCTGCAGTCCGCGGCCTACGGCGAGCGGTACTTCGGCGCCGGCCCCGACCGGGCGAAGACCGACGACGTCACGTCGAGCTGGGCGGGCCTGCTGGCGGGCGGCGCCGGCGGGGTGCTGCTGCTGACGGCGGTCGTGCTGTGGCGCGGCCGCCGTGAGCGCGACCAGCACGAGCCCCGCGAGGCGCACGAGGCGCACGAGGCCCACAAGACGTACGAGACGTACGAGTCCTACGAGACGTACGAAAGACGCTAGCGTCCGGGCCGGCTAGCCGGCGGCGTCGGTGGAGGACTGGGCGGACGACGACGCCGGCCCGGGCAAGGGCGACGATGCCGGTGCGAAGTCCGTGCCCGTCGGCGCGACCACCGGAAGGGACGCCGACGCCGTGGCGCCGCCGTCGGCGAACGCCGACACCGCCGCCTTCGCCGTGGCCTCGACCAGCGAGATGCCCGCCGCCTGCGTCGCGTTCCCCTTCGACAGCACGGCCAGCAGGTAGCCGCGGCCCCCGACGCTCACCCGACCGATGCTGTTGACGTCCCACAGCCCCGTCGTGCTGCGCGGCAGCCAGCCGTTCTTCAGCGCCCAGGACCCGTCGGCCGCTGCCGAGACGCCCCAGTCCTGGCCCGCGGCGATCCGCCCCATCAGATCCCGCAGATACGTCCGCGAGGCCGCGCTCAGTTCCGAGTCCTCCCCGAACACCTTCCGCAGCAGCACGAGTTGGTCGGCTGCCGTGGTCTGTGTGAGCCCCCACAGCATGTCCTGGCCGCCCTCGGTGCGCGTCAGCCCGAGGCGCTCGTTCGCGGCGTCGAGACCCGCGGCCTCGCCGATGGTCCGCCACAGCGCCGAGGCAGCGTCGTTGTCACTGTTCTCGATCATGGCCGTGGCGTACGTCTTCTCGGCCGCCGTGAGAGGACGGCCCTCGTCCTGCGCCCGCAGCAGCAGCGCGGCCAGGATGTCCGCCTTGACGATGCTCGCCGTGTCGAAGAGGCCCCCGCCGTACGCGGCGCCGTCACCGGAGGCCAGGTCGAGCACGGCCACGGACACGGCCGCGCCGCCCGGCACGGTCACCGTCCTCATCGCCGACGCCAACAGCGCGTCGCGGTCCTGTTCGGGCGCCGCCGGGGACGACGATACGGTCCGCGCCCCGGAGTGGGCCCGTGTCTTCGCACAGACGGCGCCGCCGGCCGTCGCCCCCAGCACGGCGACCGCGGCGAGCGCGACAGGGAGAAGGCGGCCGCGCCGGGAGGGACGAGCGCGGCGGCTGCGACGTGCTCCGGGGGACTCCATGGCCGTGATGCTCGGGGCGTCGGCTGTGCGAGCCGTGGGACCGACGTGAGAGCCGGGTCAGGGGAGCCTGAGAATCCCGTGAACGGAGTCGCCGCGGTCGTCGACCCGGGCCCCGCACCGCCCCACGGGCGCACCCCCGATAGGGTCGACGACCGTGGCGAACAAGAACATCCCCGACCCCGGCTTCTCCGACGACGACGGCTCCGCCGACCCCCGGCTGAGCGCGGCGCTCGCCGCCTGGGCCGAGGACCGCACCGCCGTGGCCCCGGTGCTGGCGGCCCTGAAGGGCGCCCGGCTCCTCGTCCCCGTCGTGGCGGTGCTGGGCGAGGTCGAGGAGGACGAGCACGGGCTGCGCCGCGAGAAGACCAGCGACATGGCCGTCCCCACCCTCAAGGCGGGCTCGCGCACCGCGCTGCCCGCCTTCACCTCCACCGACTCCCTCGCGCGCTGGGATCCCGAGGCCCGCCCGGTCGCCGTCCCGCTGCACCAGGCGCTGCAGGCGGCCGCGCACGAGAAGGCCGACACGGTCGTCCTCGACCTGGCCGGGCCGGTGGCCTTCGAGCTGACCGGGCCCGCGCTGCTCGCGCTCGCCGAGGGCCGCGCCTCCGCCGATCCGCTCGCCGACCCGGCCGTCGCCGCGGCGGTCCGGGCCGCCGTGGCCGCCGAACCGGAGGTCCTCAGCGCCCACCTGGGGCCCGGGGAGGCCGACGGCACCCTCGCCCTCGTCCTCGATCCGGCGGCCGCGCCCGCCGAGACGGCCCGTGCCGTGGCCCGCCGTCTCGCGGCCGACGAAACGCTGCGGGCCCGCCTGGTGCGCGGTCTCGACCTGGCAGTGCTGCCGGCCGGGACGAGGCCTCCGGGCGAGCCCCTGTATGTGAAGAGCTGAATCCCCTGCACGTGAGGAGTCGGCTCCCCGTCGTGCGGGAAGAGTCGGCTCCCCCGTGCGCGGAGAGCCGGCTCCCCCGTGCGCGAGGAGCTGGATCCGCCGGGACCCGGCTCAGCCGTAGATCGGACCCGTGTACTTCTCGCCCGGGCCCTGGCCCGGCTCGTCCGGGACGATCGACGCCTCACGGAACGCCAGTTGCAGTGACTTCAGACCGTCGCGCAGCGGGGCCGCGTGGAAGGAGCTGATCTCGGTCGCGGACGCGTCCAGCAGGCCGGCGAGGGCCGTCACCAGCTTGCGGGCCTCGTCGAGGTCCTTGTACTTGTCGCCCTCCTCGGTGAGACCGAGCTTCACCGCGGCGGCGCTCATCAGGTTGACGGCGACCGTCACGATCACCTCCACGGCGGGGACCTCGGCGATGTCGCGGGTCATCTCGTCGAAGTCGGGGGTGTCGGGCGTCCCGGCGGAGCCGGCGGGGGAGGTGTCACTCATGCAGGACACGATAGGCGCAGGCCGCACCGGGTCCGGTGGCGAGGCTCGATTGGCCGTTCGCGGCGGGGGCTGGTAATCTCGGTGAACGACCGGTCGGACACGCGTGCCCCTCAGCAGGCGGGCCCGGCCCACAAGTGGAGACTCCGAGCTCCCACCCGACTGTCCTTGAAGGACGGCGGGTCACCCCGGTCAGGCGGCCCCCATCGTTCCGTACGGACGATGGAGTCGCCCGGTAGCGCGCCCCGCGATCCTTGCGGCGGTGCTCCGGTAGTGCTTGGAGCCCCGCATGTGATTGTCCGGGGCATTTTTTGTGCTTCGACGTGGTTGCCAAACTATCGAACACAGACGTTACGCGGCCGTTCGCCAGACTGCCGCGTGGTGCTACCGAGGAGGATCCATCAGCACCGAGCCCCGCATCAACGACCGGATTCGCGTTCCCGAAGTGCGACTTGTCGGTCCCAGTGGCGAGCAGGTCGGCATCGTGCCGCTGGCCAAGGCCCTGGAGCTTGCGCAGGAGTACGACCTCGACCTGGTCGAGGTGGCCGCGAGCGCACGCCCGCCGGTCTGCAAGCTCATGGACTACGGGAAGTTCAAGTACGAGTCGGCCATGAAGGCCCGTGAGGCGCGCAAGAACCAGGCGCACACGGTCATCAAGGAAATGAAGCTCCGGCCGAAGATCGACCCGCACGACTACGACACCAAAAAGGGTCACGTCGTCCGGTTCCTCAAGCAGGGCGACAAGGTCAAGATCACGATCATGTTCCGTGGTCGCGAGCAGTCCCGGCCGGAGCTCGGCTACCGACTGCTGCAGCGTCTCGCGTCGGACGTCGAGGACCTCGGCTTCATCGAGTCGAACCCGAAGCAGGACGGCCGGAACATGATCATGGTTCTCGGTCCGCACAAGAAGAAGACCGAGGCCATGGCCGAGGCCCGGCAGGCGCAGGAGGCCCGCAAGGCCGAGGCGAAGGCCAACCCCGGTCGCTCGCAGAACGCAGCGGACGCCGACGCCGTGAACGCCGACGGCGACGTCGAGGTCGAGGCGGCTGACGCCGAGGCCCCTGCCGAGGCTTCCGCCGAGGCGTGATCCGAGGGGCGCGAGTCCCGCGGACATAACCGATACCAGCGACGTTCCACCGTGCCCGGTTTCACGACCGGGCACCGGAACGCCACCGACGAGGAGAGAACGGCGCTATGCCGAAGAACAAGTCGCACAGCGGTGCCAGCAAGCGCTTCAAGATCACCGGCTCCGGCAAGGTGCTCCGCGAGCGTGCCGGCAAGCGCCACCTGCTTGAGCACAAGTCGTCCCGCGTGACGCGCCGCCTCACCGGCAACGCCGAGATGGCCCCGGGCGACGCCGCGAAGATCAAGAAGCTTCTCGGCAAGTGACGTCGGGCGCAAGCGTCGCGCCTGACCTCTGACCGGGACCCAATCGTTTCCGGGTCGTGTGAGTCCAACCACGGCCCCGCTACAAGGAGTTAAAAAGTGGCACGCGTCAAGCGGGCAGTCAACGCCCACAAGAAGCGCCGGGCGATCCTCGAAGCGGCCTCCGGCTACCGCGGTCAGCGTTCGCGCCTGTACCGCAAGGCCAAGGAGCAGGTCACCCACTCGCTGGTCTACAACTACAACGACCGCAAGAAGCGCAAGGGCGACTTCCGTCAGCTGTGGATCCAGCGCATCAACGCTGCGGCCCGCCAGAACGGCATGACGTACAACCGCCTCATCCAGGGTCTGAAGGCCGCGAACATCGAGGTCGACCGCAAGATCCTGGCCGAGCTCGCCGTGAACGACGCCACCGCGTTCGCCGCGCTGGTCGAGGTCGCGCAGAAGGCCCTCCCCGCGGACGTGAACGCGCCCAAGGCCGCGTGACACCGCGCCGGCTCCAGGCCGTGTGACGGAAGGACCCGCAGGCTTCGGCCTGCGGGTCCTTCTGCTGCTGACGCCCGCCTCCGTCGTTCGGGCGCCGGCCGGGCGTGGCCGGGTCGCGCCCACGCGGCGCAGCCGCACGTGACGCGGCCCCGCGCCCCTCGGGGCCGCGGTCGCCCCCGCCGCGCCCAGTCGCCCTGATACCGAAGGTGAACCACATGCCCTCCGCCACCCCCGAGCTGATCTCTCCCCGTTCCCCCCGCGTCGCGGCCGCGCGGCGGCTGGCCCGGCGGAACTTCCGGGGCAAGGAGCGGCTGTTCCTCGCGGAGGGGCCACAGGCCGTGCGGGAGGCCGCAGCGCACCGCGCCGACGGACAGGCCACGCTCGTGGAGCTGTTCGCCACCGTCGAGGCCGCCGAGCGCTACGCCGACGTCATCGCCGAGGCCCGCTCAGCCGGCGCGCGGATCCACCTCGCCGCCGAACAGGTCATCGAGGACGTCTCCACCACCGTCACCCCGCAGGGGCTCGTCGGGATCTGCCGGTTCCTGGACACGCCGTTCGAGCGGATCGTCGCCGCCCGGCCCCGGCTCGTCGCCGTCCTCGCCCATGTGCGCGACCCCGGCAACGCGGGCACCGTGCTGCGGTGCGCCGACGCCGCCGGAGCCGACGCCGTCGTGCTGACCGACGCCTCCGTCGACCTCTACAACCCCAAGGCCGTCCGCGCCTCCGTCGGCTCGCTCTTCCACCTGCCCGTCGCCGTCGGCGTCCCCGTCGAACAGGCCGTGGCGGGGCTGCGGGACGCCGGCGTGCGGATCCTCGCCGCCGACGGCGCGGGGGACCACGACCTCGACGCCGAACTGGACGACGGCGCCATGGGCGGCCCCACCGCGTGGGTGTTCGGGAACGAGGCCTGGGGACTTCCCGAGGAGACCCGCGCGCTCGCGGACGCCGTCGTGCGCGTCCCGATCCACGGAAAGGCCGAGAGTCTGAACCTCGCGACCGCCGCCGCCGTATGTCTCTACGCGTCGGCCCGTGCACAGCGCGCCTCCGGAGGGTGCCGCTCCGTGACCGACAGCTAGTAGGGTGACGAGTTCGCGGGCCTCTTCCGGGAGGACGGGAGGTGGGGTACGGGGATGAGTGTCGGCACGACCAGCGCACCGGGAGCAGCCCGGCCGGCCGGTGACCTCGCCGGACTCGGCATCGACCCCGACGACCTGCCCGACGGGCTCGTCGTCGCCGACGAGCACGGGCGCGTGATCTGCTTCAACGCCGCCGCCCGGCGGATCACCGCCGTCGCCGCCGAGGACGCCCTCGGACAGCGCCTCGACAAGGCCCTGCCGCTGGAGGACCTGGAGGGCCGCCGCTGGTGGCAGCTGACCGACCCCTACGGCGGCCTCGCCATCCGGGTCGGCCAGCCCGAGCGCAACCTCCTGCTGCCGGGCGGCCGTGAGGTGCTCGTCTCCGCACGGTACGTCCGCGACGAGCCCACCGGTCCCGTCCGCCGGGTCGTCGTCTCGATCCGCGACACCGAGGCCCGCCGCCGCACCGAGCGCAGCCATGCCGAGCTGATCGCCATCGTGGCCCACGAACTGCGCTCCCCGCTCACCTCCGTCAAGGGGTTCACCGCCACCCTGCTCGCCAAGTGGTCACGGTTCACCGACGACCAGAAGCGGCTGATGCTGGAGACCGTCGACGCCGACGCGGACCGGGTCACCCGCCTCATCGCCGAGCTGCTCGACATCTCCCGCATCGACTCCGGACGGCTGGAGGTGCGCCGCCAGCCCGTCGACATGGGCGCGGCGGTGGGACGGCACATCCAGGCCTATGTGGCCGCCGGGCAGCCCGCCGACCGCTTCCTGCTGCGCATCGAGCAGCCGCTGCCCGCCCTGTGGGCCGACCCCGACAAGGTCGACCAGGTCCTCAGCAACCTCCTCGAAAACGCGGTGCGCCACGGGGAGGGAACCGTCACCATTGACGTCACGCCCGCCGCGTCCCCCCGGGAAGGGGAGGACACCGGCACATCGGTCACCGTGAGCGACGAGGGCGCCGGCATCCCGGAGGAGTCCATGAACCGCGTCTTCACCCGCTTCTGGCGGGGCAGCAAGCGCGGCGGCACGGGCCTCGGGCTGTACATCGTCAAGGGCATCGTCGAAGCCCACGGCGGGGCCATCACGGTGGGCCGCGCCCCCGGCGGCGGCGCGGAGTTCCGATTTACGCTGCCCGTGAGCACCCCGGCGTATCTCACCTGAGAGCCGGCCGGACGGCCCGCGGGCGCATTCGCACATCGTCACCCCGTTAGACTCGGCCTTTGGCACCCTTGTGTCCCATGGACGGCCCTCCGACCTCTGCGTGAGTCGATGACGGGGACCTTCAGCCAGACAATCGGAAGCACGGGAAGAGATGTCGGCACCGAATAAGTCGTACGACCCGGTAGAGGTCGAGGCCTTGAAACCGGAAGAGATCGAGCGCATGCGGGACGAGGCGCTCGCCGCCTTCGCCGCCGCGGACTCCCTCGACGCGCTCCAGGAGGCCAAGGTCGCCCACACCGGCGGCACCTCCCCGCTCGCCCTCGCCAATCGCGAGATCGGCGCCCTGCCCCCGCACGCCAAGGCCGCTGCCGGCAAGCTGGTCGGTCAGGCCCGCGGCGCCGTGAACAAGGGCCTCGCCGCCCGTCAGGAGGAGCTGGAGGCCGAGCGCGACGCACGGGTGCTGGTCGAGGAGGCGGTGGACGTCACGCTGCCCCACGACCGTGTGCCGGCCGGCGCCCGCCACCCGCTGACCACGCTGTCGGAGCGTATCGAGGACGTCTTCGTCGCCATGGGCTACGAGGTCGCCGAGGGCCCGCAGGTCGAGGCCGAGTGGTTCAACTTCGACGCGCTCAACATCGGCCCGGACCATCCGGCCCGCGGTGAGGCCGACACGTTCTTCGTGCAGGGCCCGCAGGGCGGCACCGAGTCGGGCGTCGTGCTGCGCACCCACACCTCGCCGGTCCAGATCCGCTCGCTGCTCAGCCGTGAGCTGCCGGTTTACGTGATCTGCCCCGGCCGCGTGTACCGCACCGACGAGCTGGACGCCACGCACACCCCGGTCTTCCACCAGGTCGAGCTGCTCGCCGTGGACGAGGGCCTGACCATGGCCGACCTCAAGGGCACGATGGACCACATGGTCCAGTCGCTGTTCGGCGAGGGCATGAAGACCCGGCTGCGGCCGAACTTCTTCCCGTTCACCGAGCCGTCCGCCGAGATGGACATGGTGTGCTACGTCTGCCGCGGCGAGTCCGTCGGCAACCCCGACCGTCCCTGCCGCACCTGCTCCAGCGAGGGCTGGATCGAGCTCGGCGGCTGCGGGATGGTCAATCCCAAGGTGCTGGCCGCCTGCGGCGTCGACCCCGAGAAGTACAGCGGGTTCGCCTTCGGGTTCGGCATCGAGCGGATGCTGATGTTCCGCCACAACGTCGAAGACATGCGAGACATGGTCGAGGGTGACGTCCGGTTCACCCGGCCGTTCGGGATGGAGATCTGATGCGCGTCCCGCTTTCCTGGCTGCGGGAGTACGTCGACCTGCCGGCCACCGAGACCGGCCGTGACGTGCAGGCCAAGCTCGTGTCGGCCGGCCTTGAGGTCGAGACCGTCGAACACCTCGGAGCCGACCTCAAGGGCCCGCTCGTCGTCGGTCAGGTACTGACCGTCGAGGAGCTGGAGGGCTTCAAGAAGCCGATCCGTTTCTGCACGGTCGACGTCGGCACGGCCAACGGCACCGGTGAGCCGCAGGAGATCGTCTGCGGCGCCCGCAACTTCGCCGTCGGCGACAAGGTCGTCGTGGTGCTCCCGGGCGCGGTCCTGCCCGGCGGCTTCGAGATCGCCGCGCGCAAGACGTACGGCAGGACCTCGCACGGCATGATCTGCTCCGGCGACGAGCTGGGCATGGGCGACGACGGCAGCCACGGCATCATCGTGCTGCCGCCGGAGACCGAGGTCGGCAGGGACGCCGTCGAGCTCCTCGAACTGGTCGACGAGGTCCTGGACATCGCCGTCACCGCCAACCGCGGCGACTGCCTGTCCATCCGCGGTGTCGCCCGGGAGGCCGCCATCGCCTACGGTCTGGCGCTGCGCGACCCCGCCCTGATCGACGTGCCGGCGCCGAACGCCTTCGGCTACCCGGTGCAGATCTCCGAGCCGATGGGCTGCGACCGCTTCACGGCCCGCACCGTCACCGGTCTGAGCCCCGAGGCGCGCTCGCCGATCTGGCTCAAGCGCAGGCTGCAGAAGGTCGGAATGCGTCCGATCTCGCTCGCCGTCGACGTCACCAACTACGTGATGATGGAGCTCGGCCAGCCGCTGCACGCCTACGACCGCGCCCTGGTCCAGGGCACGATCGGCGTGCGCCGGGCCGGGGAGGGCGAGCAGATCGTCACCCTCGACGGCGTCACCCGCAAGCTGCACGCCGAGGATCTGGTCATCACCGACGACCGCGGGCCCATCGGTCTCGCCGGCGTCATGGGCGGCGCGAACACCGAGATCGCCGACCACGACGAGGCGGAGAGCCCGACGACCGACGTCGTCATCGAGGCCGCCCACTTCGACGCGGTGTCGATCGCCCGCGCGGCGCGTCGCCACAAGCTGTCCTCCGAGGCGTCCCGGCGCTTCGAGCGGGGCGTCGACCCGCAGGCCGCCGCTGCCGCCGCGCAGCGCACCGTGGACCTGCTGGTGCTGCTCGCGGGCGGCACCGCCGACGCGGGCGTCACGGAGATCATCGCCCCGTCCGCGCCGCACACGATCAGCGTTCCGGCCGACCACCCCGACAAGGTCGCGGGCGTGGTGTACGGGCGGGAGACCGTCGTCCGCCGGCTGCAGGAGATCGGCTGCGACGTGTACGGGCAGGACGAGCTGATCGTCACCGTCCCGTCCTGGCGGCCCGACCTCGCGGAGGTCAACGACCTCGCGGAGGAGGTCATCCGGCTGGAGGGCTACGAGAACCTGCCCTCCACGCTGCCCAAGCCGCCCTCGGGCCGCGGTCTCACCCACCGCCAGCGCCTGCACCGCCGCGTCGGCCGCGCGCTGGCCGGGGCCGGGTACGTCGAGGCGCCGAACTACCCGTTCGTCAGCGAGCAGGTCTTCGACCAGCTCGGCCTGGACGCCGAGGACCCGGCCCGCCGCGTCGTGAAGCTCACCAACCCGCTCAACGACGAGGAGCCCGCGCTCCGCACGTCGCTGCTGCCGGGCCTGCTGGGCGCGCTGCGCCGCAACGACGGCCGGGGCTCGCACGACCTGGCGCTCTTCGAGACCGGGCTGGTCTTCCTCCCGCGCGAGGAGCAGGGCGTCGCCGGGCACCTGCCCGTCGACCGCCGTCCCACCGACGAGGAGCTGGCGTCGCTGGACGCCGTGCTGCCCGAGCAGCCGCGCCATGTCGCCGTCGTCCTCGCGGGCGCCCGCGAGCAGGCCGGCTGGTGGGGCAAGGGCCGTCCGGCGGACTGGGCCGACGCGGTCGAGGCGGGCCGCACGGTCGCCCGTGAGGCCGGCGTCGAGCCGACCGTCCGCAACGGCCGCTACGGGCCGTGGCACCCCGGGCGCTGCGCCGAGTTCGTCGTGGCGGTCGACGGCGCCGAGCGGGTCGTCGGTCACGCGGGCGAGCTGCACCCCCGGGTGCTGAAGGCCCTGGGCCTGCCCGCGCGCACCTGCGCCATGGAGCTGGACCTGGACGTCCTGGAGCGGGTCGGCGACGACACGCCTCAGGCGCCGCACATCTCCACGTTCCCGGTGGCCACCCAGGACGTCGCCCTCGTCGTCGACCGGAGCGTGCCGCACGCCGACGTCGAGGCCGCGCTGCGCGAGGGCGCGGGCGAACTGCTGGAGGGCATCCGGCTGTTCGACGTCTACGAGAACGCGGAACAGCTCGGCGACGGCAAGAAGTCGCTGGCGTACGCGCTGCGCTTCCGCGCGGAGGACCGGACGCTGACCGTCGACGAGGCGTCGGCCGCCCGCGACGCGGCGGTCGCCCTGGCGGGCGAGCGAACCGGAGCGGCCCTGCGGGGCTGAGCCCGGGCTTTGCGCGGCCCCCGCACCCCTGAGGGGGCGCGGGGGCCGCGCCCCGTGTGCCTGCGGGTCGGTCGCGCTCCTGAGGGGGCTCGGGGTGCGGTCCTGCGCTCGGCGTGGGTTCGTTCGGGAGGGGGCCAGGCGCCATCACCTGCGGGCGCGGGGAACTGCGCGACCGGTCACGACGGGCCCGCACCCGTCCACGTACCCGAGGCATCCCCTCCGCTCAACCCAGCGGAGCGAACCCGCGGAGCGAACCCGCGGAGCGCCACGCCGGGCCGTCGCTTTTCGAGGGGGAGCCGACGGCCCGGCGAACCTCTTGCGAGGCGTTCCAGTCAACCGGCCGTGAGGGCGTCACGACAGCGCGCTCACCCCGCGAACGCGAGCTTTGCGTTCACACCCCGTGTGAAGTCGGACCCACTAGTCTGACGGCACCGAGGCACCGGGGGGCACCCATGCAGCCCAACACTCTGCTCGACGCGATCCTCGACGAGGCGGGCATCTCGCACGCGGGCCTCGCCGCCCACGTCAACCAGGCCGGACGGGCCCGCGGGCTCGCCCTGCGGTACGAGCACACGGCGGTGGCCCGTTGGCTGAAGGGCCAGCGGCCGCGCGGCCAGGTCCCCGATCTCATCTGCGAGGTGCTCGCGGTGCGGCTGCACCGGCCGGTCACCCTCGACGACATCGGTCTCGGCGTCCCGGGCGAGCCGTCCGCCCCGCACGGCGCCTCGCTCTCCGGCTTCGTCGAGCGGGCCACCGCCCTGTGGCGCTCCGACGAGCAGCAGCGCCCGCACATCCTGGGCGCGCCCGCCGTCACCGGCACGCCGGCGGTGATGCCGGTGTGGGAGTGGGAGAACCCGCCGGAGGACGTGGACGTCTCCCGCGGCGGCCGGCACCGCGTCACCTCCGCCGACATCGAGATGCTGCGCGCCGCCCGCGCCCACTATGAGCAGATGTACCGCAAGGCGGGCGGCATCGCGACCCGCAGCCGGGTCGTCGGCTTCCTGAACGCCGAGACCGCGCCCCTGCTGCGCGGCAGCTACACGGACGAGACGGGTCGTCAACTGCACCGCGCCACCGGTGGGTTGGTGGCCGTCGCGGGCATCTGCGCCTACGACTCCGACGCGCACGGCCTGGCTCAGCGCTACTTCCACCAGGCGCTCAGGCTGGCCAAGGCCAGCGGCGACCGGGGGCTGGGGGCGTACGTCATCGCCCTGCTGGTGAACCAGTCGCTGTTCATGCGGGAGTACCGGCAGGCCGTCGCCTTCGCGGAGGCGGCGCTGCGGGCGGCGGGCAAGCACATCACGCCCGCCCTCGCCTCCGACCTGTACGCGATGCAGGCCAAGGCGTACGCCCACCTCGGAGACGGCACGAGCGCCCTGTCGTGCATCCGGCGGGCCGAGACGGCCGCCGATCGCATCCGGCGCGGACACGAGCCCGACGAGACCGGCTACGTGCAGCCCGGTCTGGTCAACGTCCAGGTGGCGGAGGCCTTGCTCAGCCTCGGCGATCTCGCCGCGGCCGCCGAGCATGCGGCGGCCGCCGTGGACACCCCGGCGCACGACCGCGGCCGGGTGCACCGGCTCGCCATGCTCAGCACGATCGAGCTGCGTCAAGGCAACGCCGACAAGGCGGTGGTCACCGCGGTGCGGATGGCCGAACAGGTCCGGGGGATGGAGTCCCAGCGGCTGCGCGACAGACTCCGGGCGGTGCGCGAGCACCTGGTGCGCAGCGGGTGCGCGGGCACGGCCGAGGCGGCCGAACTCATCGACGGAGCCTTGCGCGTACCGCTGTAGGCGGGGGCGTCACGGGGTATCCGCACCACGACACCTGGAGAAGCGTCGGCACGGCGTCCACGCCGGCGCTGCATGGTCCTGCTGCGATATTGCCACTTACTCGACGGAAGGTGGCAGAACCGTGCAGTGGACGAAACAGAACGAGCAAACTGTGTATGAAAACCGCTGGTTCAGCGTCAACCTGGCAGATGTGGAGCTGCCCGACGGCCGGCACCTCGACCACTTCCTCATACGGCTGAGGCCCGTCGCCGTGGCGACCGTCGTCAACGAGGCCAACGAGGTCCTCCTGCTGTGGCGGCACCGCTTCATCACCGACAGCTGGGGGTGGGAGCTCGCCGCGGGCGTGGTCGAGGACGGCGAGGACGTCGCCCGGGCGGCCGCCCGGGAACTGGAGGAGGAGACCGGCTGGCGGCCGGGGCCCCTGCGCCACCTGATGAGCGTGGAGCCGTCCAACGGGCTCACCGACGCCGTCCACCACATCTACTGGTCGGACGAGGCCGAGTACACGGGTCACCCGGTGGACGACTTCGAGTCGGACCGCCGGGAATGGGTCCCCCTCAAGCTCGTGCCCGACCTGGTCGCCCGAGGGGAGGTCCCGGCCGCCAACATGGCGGCCGCGTTGATGCTGCTGCACCACATCAGACTCGGCTGACGACGGACCTGCCGACGCCCGCGGGCGTCAGTGGCCGAAGGCCTGCCAGAGCGTCACGACCAGTGCGCCGACGGCGGTGAGCGCGGCCACGGCCGGCAGCGGCCAGCGTGCGTGCTCCAACGCCACGATGCGTGTGCTCAGTTCGTCGACTTCCTTGGCCGTCTCCTCGGTGCGGTGCGTCAGCAGGGCCAGTCCGCCCTCGACGCGGGCGTACGCCACATCGAGGCGGCGCCGTAACTCCGCGAGTTCTCCATGGACGACGGGATGATCGGAATCGGTGGTCACGTGTCCGCTCCTTTCCGTGGTCGTCTCACATCCCTTACGTGCGCATGATGAGTGAACCCGCCGGGCGGGTCCGTGGGGAGAGTGTGCGTCCGGCATATGCGAGCCCGGCGCGCACACGGCGTGTGAAGGGAACGGGCCCGGCGCTCCGCGGAGCGCCGGGCCCGAGACCGGCCGGCGTGAGGACCCTGAGTGACGTGGGTCAGTACGTGTAGAAGCCGGAGCCGGTCTTGCGGCCCAGCCGGCCCGCGTCCACCATGCGCTGCAGCAGCGGCGGAGCGGCGTAGAGGGGTTCCTTGTACTCCTCGTACATGGAGAACGCGACCGAGGCGACCGTGTCCAGGCCGATCAGGTCGGACAGCTTCAGCGGGCCCATCGGGTGGGCGCAGCCCATCTCCATGCCGTTGTCGATGTCCTCGCGGCTGGCGATGCCCGTCTCGAACATCCGGATCGCGGACAGGAGGTAGGGGATCAGCAGCGCGTTGACCACGAAGCCGGAGCGGTCCTGGGCGCGGATGGCGTGTTTGCCCAGCACCTTCTCGGCGAACAGCTGCGCCCGGCCGAGCGTGCCCTCCGAGGTGGTCAGCGCCGGGATCAGCTCGACGAGCTGCTGCACCGGGGCCGGGTTGAAGAAGTGGATGCCGACGACCTGGTCGGGCCGCGAGGTGGCGACGGCCAGCTTCACCAGCGGGATGGAGGAGGTGTTGGAGGCGAGGATCGCGTCCTGGCGGGTCACCACCTGGTCGAGGACCTGGAAGATCTCGGTCTTGACCTGCTCGTTCTCGACCACGGCCTCGACGACCAGATCGCGGTCGGCGAACTCGCCGAGGTCCGTGGTGAAGCTCAGGCGCGCCAGCGCGGCGTCCCGCTCCTCCTCGGAGATCTTGCCGCGCTCCGCGGCCTTGGTCAGGGAGTTGAGCAGCCGGGTCCGGCCGATCTCCAGGGCTTCGCCGTTGGTCTCGGCGACCTTGACGTCGAGGCCGGCGCGGGCGCAGACCTCGGCGATGCCCGCCCCCATCTGGCCGCAGCCCACCACTCCGACCCGTTCGATGTCGGTCACATCGCACCTTTCGCCGCGCTGACTCTGTTGGCAGTGGCAGGTCTGCCGGGTCCCGGTCGGCCTGCTCCGATCGTGCACGTTACTAGCAAGTATCGATGATCGATCGTCGGGGTGGGGGCATGCTGGGCCCCGAAACGATCCGTGACCGAACGGATCCGCGGAGTATGTGGGGATGTGTGCGATGGGGCGACTGACCCGGCGGGCGTTCGCGCTGGCAGCGCTGTCGGCGTTCACCACGACGGGCGCGGCGGCCGCTCCCGGGCGGGAGCGGCGGGCGACGACCGAGATGCGGGGGATGTGGCTGGCGACCGTCTCCAACCGCGACTGGCCGTCCCGGACGGGCCTGACCGCAGCCGCCCAGCGCGCCGAACTGATCGCCCTGCTGGACGCGGCGGTGCGCAGGCGGCTCAACACGGTGATTCTCCAGGTGCGGCCCACCGCCGACGCGCTGTGGCCCTCGTCCTACGAGCCGTGGTCCGAGGTGCTCACGGGGGTGCAGGGCAGGGCGCCGGGCTGGGATCCGCTGGGCACGGCCGTCGCGGAGGCCCACGCCCGTGGCCTTCAGCTGCACGCCTGGTTCAACCCCTACCGGATCGCCACCCATGACGACCCCTCCCGGCTGGTCGCCAACCATCCCGCGCGCCGGCACCCGGACTGGGTGGTGCCGTTCGGCGGGAGGCTCTACTACAACCCCGGGCTGCCCGAGGTCCGCGCCTTCGTGCAGGACGCGATCCTCGACGCGGTCGCGAAGTACCCGCTGGACGCCGTGCACTTCGACGACTACTTCTACCCCTACCCGGTGGCCGGTCAGACCTTCGACGACGAGGACGCCTACGACGCCCACGGCGGCGCCTTCGCCACCCGGGCCGCCTGGCGGCGCGACAACGTCGACCGGCTGGTGCTGGAGACGGCCGCCCGTATCAAGGCCACCCGGCCCGGCTGCCAGTTCGGGATCAGCCCCTTCGGTGTGTGGCGCAACGCCTCGACCGACTCGCGCGGCTCGGACACCCGGGCCCTTCAGTCCTACGACGACATCCACGCCGACACGCGCAAGTGGGTCCGGGAGGGCTGGATCGACTACGTCGTGCCCCAGCTGTACTGGAACATCGGGCTGTCCGTCGCCGACTACGCCAAGCTCGTGCCCTGGTGGGCGGAGGTGGCCAAGGGCAGCCGCACCCGGCTGTACATCGGCGAGGCCCTGTACCGCCAGGGGGACCCGACGCAGCCCGCGGCCTGGCAGGATCCGGGCGAACTGTCGGCCCACCTCGATTTGGCCGCCGCGCACCCCGAGGTGCGCGGGCACGTCTACTTCGCCGCGGGGGACGTGAAGACGGACCGGATCGGGGCGATGGCCCGGGTGGTCGCCGAGCACTACCAGCAGCCGGCCGAGCCTCCGCGCTGAAGGCAGCGGCCGGCCGTGCCCCCGCGCCGAGTCGCGCCGGGGTCCGGCCGGCCGCACCGAGCTGCATCGAGCCGGTTCGTGCCGGTTCGTGCCGGTTCACGCCGCGCTAGAGGCGTCGCTCGCCGGCCGTGCGGTGGCGGATCTCGGTGTCGGGGCCGGGCGAGCACACGCCCACGTGCCCGTCCTCGAAACGGACGCGGTACGGGGGGTCACCGCCCTGGCCCAGTACCTCGACGATCTCGCCGACCTTGTCGTGTTGCCCGACCACCCTGCCGTGCTGGACAAGCTGGTCGCCCGTGGTTGCGCGCATCTGGGCCTCCTCACAGTGCCGAGCGGCGGTCCGTGCCGTCGAGTCCCCGATCCTCGCGTCCGTCGCGGGCGGCAGCCGGCTCGCGGTCAGCCGCGCGCCCGCTGGGTGACGGCGATGCAGACGACGACGGCCGCGGCCGTCAGCGGCGCGGCGGGCGTGAGGTGTTCGCCCAGCAGCAGCACCGACCACACCAGTGTGAGCAGCGGTTGGGCCAACTGCAACTGGCTGGCCCGGGGAATGCCGATGGCCGCCATGCCCCGGTACCAGACGACCAGCCCGAGGAACTGCGAACCCGCGGTGACCCACAGCAGTCCGGCCACGCTGTGCGCGGTGAGGTGGACGGGTTCCACGGCGACGGCGAGCGCGGCGGCGGGCAGGGTGACGGGCAGGCAGAGCACCAGCGCCCAGCCGATGACCTGCCAGCCCGGCATGACCCGGGCCAGCCGGCCGCCCTCGGTGTAGCCGGCCGCGCACACCAGCAGGGCCCCGAACAGATAGAGGTCGGCGGTGGTCAGGGCCCCGCCGCTCTGCTGCACGGTGAAGGCCGCCACCGCGCCCGCGCCGACCAGGGCCGCCGCCCAGAAGGCGCGGGACGGGCGGGCGCCCGTGCGCAGGACGGACAGCAGCGCGGTCGTCAGCGGCAGCAGGCCGACCACCACGGCGGCGTGCGCGGTCGTGGACGTCTGCAGCGCGAGCGTGGTCAGCAGCGGGAAGCCGACGACGACCCCGCCGGCGACGACGGCCAGCCCCGCCCAGTGCCGCCGGGCGGGCGGCGGGATCCTCAGCGCGAGCAGACACGCCCCGGCGAGCACCGTGGCCAGGACGCTGCGCACCGAGACCAGCGCCCAGGGGCCGAAGCCCTCCAGGCCCCAGGCGGTGGCGGGGAAGGTCAGTGAGAAGGCGACGACACCGAGAGCGGCCTGGAGGGTGCCGGGGCCGCTCCGCTGGGCGCCGAGGTCCGGAGTGCTGACCGCTATCGCGGACGATGCGGTAGCGCTACTCTGTGTCTTCATGCAAGAGCGTAGCAGTGTGGGCGAGCTGGTGGAACAGCTGCGCCAGGAGTTCGGCCGCTACTCACCCGGTGGAAAGCTGCCGTCGAGCCGGACCCTGGTCGAGAGGTTCCGGGTGAGCCCCGTGACCGTCTCGCGGGCGCTGGCGCAGCTGGCCGCCGAGGGGCTCGTGGTCACCCGGCCCGGCGCGGGCGCCTTCCGGGCCCGGCCGTCGCTCGTCGCCGAGCCCGCCGGCGACACCTCCTGGCAGGAGGTGTCGCTCAGCGCGGACGGCGCGGGCGACCTGGTCCCGCGCTCGGTGGACGCCTCCGGCGTCACGGTCTCGCTCTCCGCCCCGCCGCCCGGAGTGATCGAGTTCAACGGCGGCTACCTCCATCCGACGCTGCAGCCGGAGCGGGCCATGGCCGCGGCCCTGGCCCGGGCGGGGCGCCGGCCCGGCGCCTGGGGACGACCGCCGCTGGAGGGGCTGCCGGAGCTGCGCGAGTGGTTCGCGCGCACCGTCGGCGGTCCGGTCACCGGGGCGGAGGTGCTGGTCAGCGGCGGCGGCCAGACCTCGCTGACCACCGCCCTGCGCGCCCTGGCCCCGCCCGGCGCGCCGGTGCTGGTGGAGTCCCCGACCTACCCCGGCATGCTCGCGATCGCCCGGTCGGCGGGACTGCGACCCGTCCCGGTCCCGGTCGACCCGGACGGCGTCCGGCCGGCGCTGCTCGCCGACGCGTTCCGGGCGAGCGGCGCCCGGGTCTTCGTCTGCCAGCCGTTGTTCCAGAACCCGACCGGGGCCGTCCTCGCCGCCGACCGGCGGGCCGAGGTGCTGCGCATCGCCCGTGAGGCGGGGGCGTTCGTCGTGGAGGACGACTTCGTGCGCAGGCTCGCCCACGAGGACGCGGGCTCGCTGCCGCGTCCGCTCGCCGCCGAGGACCCCGACGGCGTCGTCGTCCACGTCGGGTCGCTGACCAAGGCGACCTCGCCGAGCTTCCGGGTCAGCGCCCTTGTCGCCCGGGGCCCGGTGCTGGAACGGCTGCGCGCCATTCAGGTCGTCGACAGCTTCTTCGTGCCCCGCCCGCTGCAGGAGGCGGCCCTCGAACTCGTCGGCTCGCCCGCCTGGCCCCGCCATCTGCGTTCCGTGGCCTCGGAGTTGCGAGCCCGACGGGATGCGATGACCGCCGCGCTGCGGCTGCGCCTGCCCCGGCTGGCCCTGCCGCACATCCCGTCCGGCGGCTACCACCTGTGGCTGCGCCTGCCCGACGGCACGGACGAAACGGCGTTCACCGCCGCCGCCCTGCGCGCCGGCGTCGCCCTCGCCCCCGGCCGCCCCTACTTCAGCGCCGAACCCCCGGCCGCCCACGTCCGGTTGAGCTTCGCCGCCGTCGCCGGGACGGCGGAGATCGCGGAGGGGGTGCGGCGGCTGGAGAGCGCGTGCGAGGAGGCGCTGCCCGCAAACCGTTCGACATGACGTCCTCGCGCTGTGAGGATCCCGCCATGACCGACGATTCCGGCCTCCCCGACGGCTACGAGATCTCCGCCGACCCCGACCGCATCGACGTCGGACGCGTGCACCGATGGCTGTCGTCCGACGCGTACTGGGCGATCGGGCGGACCCTGGACAGACACGAGCGGGCGGTCGCGGGCTCGCTCAACTTCGGGGTGTACGACACGGCGTCCGGGGAGCAGGTCGCCTACGCCCGGGTGGTCACCGACCACGCCACCTTCGCCTGGCTGTGCGATGTGTACGTGGACCCCGCCGTGCGCGGCAAGGGGATCGGCACGGCCATGGCCGTGGCGGTGCGGGACCACCTCGGGCCGTACGGGCTGCGCCGCATCCTGCTCGCCACACACGACGCGCACGGCGTGTACGAGAAGGCCGGTTTTCGGCCGCTCGCCGCGCCCGACCGTTGGATGGCGCACGTTTTCGAGTGACTTGCCCTGTCGTGTCCAGGACTTCCGCCAAGGTTTGGCGCAGTCGTGACAACTAGCAGGTAACGCCCCTTGACCTGCGCACTTCGGCGGCTCACCATCACCGCATGCCACTTCGGGTCACGTTCGTCGCCGCCGCTCGCAGCTCCTCGCTGCTCGCGGAACGCTTCGAGGACGACCGCCCGCTGGACCAGCCGGGCTGGGACGAGGTGCAGCGGGCGGTCCCCGACCTCCTGCCGCTGGCCGCCGCCGGGCTGCGGTACTGCTCGCCCACCCCGCGCAGCCGTGCGACCGGCGACGCCCTCGGGTACGCGCCCCTGGTGCAGCTCGCGCTGCGGGACTGCGACATGGGCCGCTGGCGGGGCCTCACCCTCGGTGAGGCGATGGCCCGCGAGCCGCAGGCGGTGGACGCCTGGCTGGCCGACCCGCTGGCGACCCCGCACGGCGGCGAGTCCCTGCTCGACTTCGTTACGCGGGTCGGCGACTGGCTCGACACCCGGCCGATCGGCGACGGCGACAAGATCGTGGCGGTCGCCGAGCCCAGCGTGATCCGTGCCGCCGTCGTCTACGCGCTCAAGGCGCCCCCGGCGACCTACTGGAACATCGACGTGCGCCCGCTGTCGACGACGACCGTGACCGGCCGGGGCGGGCGGTGGAACCTGCGTCTCGAAGGGGTGACCGCTCAGCCGACGCGCGCGTAGTCCGTGGTCAGCAGCAGGTCCTTGGCCGGGCCGCGCACCCGCCACACCGTCCGCAGGCGATCCGCGTCCCAGACGGTGAACTCGCCCCGGTAGAGGTCCGCCGCGCAGGGGTGGTCGGCCGTGTGCCGTCCGGTCGTCAGGTCCAGTCCGTGGAAGGGGCGGCCGTCGGCGAACCGGACGTCGGCCGTGCCGGGCGCCGGGCCCGGCAGCAGGCGCAGTGTGCGCTCGGCGGGCCGGGCGACGCCCCGCCAGGTGAACGTGCCGGTCTCCAGTTGCAGCAGCCCCGCCTCGTCGAGCGGCCGGAAGACGGTGGCCCCCGTGAACGTGCCCGTCTCACCGCTCGCGAGGTCCGTCACGGACCGCTCCGTCCGCCAGTCCCCGGCCAGGTGGGCCAGCACGTCGGAGACTGGCCAGAACCCGCCCATCGCCGTTCACTCCCGAAACTTCCGCTGCCGCGCGACCCATTGACGCTCTCCGGCCCCCTCCCTATCTTGCCGTTCGAAGCGCTGATCAGTGTCCGACATGTCGAACATTTGTGAACACAGAGCCTCGGAGCATTCATGTCACGCAGCACCACCCGACTGAGACTCGGTCTCGGCGCGAGCGCCCTACTGCTGGCCGCGGGACTCGTCCCGGCCCCCGCGCAGGCCGCCGACACCACCGACTACGCCATCGCCGTCCACCCCGCCGCCAAGGGCGCGAAGATCGACGACACGATGTACGGCGTCTTCTTCGAGGACATCAACCGGGCGGCCGACGGCGGTCTGTACGCGGAACTCGTGCAGAACAGATCCTTCGAGTACACGACGGTCGACAACCGGTCGTACACCCCGCTGACCTCCTGGACGGTCGAGGGCGGCGCCCGGGTCCTCGACGACGCCGGACGCCTGAACGACCGCAACCGCTCCTATCTCTCCCTGGACGCCGGTTCGTCCGTCACCAACTCCGGCTACAACACCGGCGTCCGGGTCGAGCAGGGCAAGAGGTACGACTTCTCGGTCTGGGCCCGCGCCGAGCGCGGCGGCACGCTCACCGTGAGCCTCCAGGACGCCGGCGGCACGCTCGCCACGGCCCGCAGGGTCGCCGTGCGCGCGGGCGGCTGGGCGCAGTACCGGGCGACCCTGACGGCCGCCCGCACGAGCAGTGAGGGCCGGCTGACCGTCGCCTCCTCCGGCGCGGCCGCCCTCGACATGGTGTCCCTGTTCCCCCGCGACACCTACAAGCACGAGCCGAACGGTCTGCGCAAGGACCTCGCCGAGAAGATCGCCGCCCTGAAGCCGGGTTTCGTGCGCTTCCCCGGCGGCTGCCTGGTCAACACCGGCTCGATGCAGGACTACAGCGAGGCCTCCGGCTGGCAGCGTGCCCGCTCCTACCAGTGGAAGGACACCGTCGGACCCGTCGAGGAGCGGGCCACCAACGCCAACTTCTGGGGCTACAACCAGAGTTACGGACTGGGCTACTACGAGTACTTCCGCCTCGCGGAGGACGTCGGCGCGATGCCGCTGCCGGTCGTCCCCGCCCTGGTGACCGGCTGCGGGCAGAACCGGGCCGTCGTGGACGACGCGCTGCTCAAGCGGCACGTCCAGGACACCCTCGACCTGATCGAGTTCGCCAACGGGCCGGTGACCTCGACCTGGGGCCGCAAGCGCGCCCGGATGGGCCACCCCCGGCCCTTCCACCTCACGCACATCGAGGTCGGCAACGAGGAGAACCTCCCCGTCGAGTTCCTCGCCCGCTTCAAGGAGTTCCGCGCCGCCGTCGAGGCGAAGTACCCGGACGTCACCGTCATCTCCAACTCCGGCCCCGACGACTCCGGTTCGACCTTCGACACGGCCTGGCAGCTCAACCGAGACGCCAAGGTCGACATGGTCGACGAGCACTACTACAACAGCCCGCAGTGGTTCCTGCAGAACAACGACCGCTACGACTCCTACGACCGCGGCGGCCCCAAGGTCTTCCTCGGCGAGTACGCCTCCCAGGGCAACGCCTTCAAGAACGGGCTGGCCGAAGCCGCGTACATGACCGGCCTGGAGCGCAACGCCGACGTCGTCAAGCTCGCCTCCTACGCCCCGCTCTTCGCCAACGAGGGCTACGTGCAATGGCGTCCGGACCTGGTGTGGTTCAACAACCACGCCTCCTGGAACTCCGCCAACTACGAGGTGCAGAAGCTGTTCATGACCAACGTGGGCGACCGCGTCGTCCCGTCGACGGCCACCGGCACCCCGTCCCTCCAGGGCCCGATCGCAGGCGCCGTCGGCCTCTCCACCTGGGCGACCGGCGCGGCCTACGACGACGTACAGGTGACCGGCGCGGACGGCGCCACACTGCTGAGCGACGACTTCTCCGGCGACGCCTCGAAGTGGACGCACACCGGCGGCGGCAGCTGGTCGCTCCAGGACGGGCAGTACGTGCAGAGCGACACCGCCGCCGAGAACACCATGGTCTCGGCCGGTGACGCCGCCTGGCACGACTACGACCTGCGGGTGAAGGCCACCAAGAAGTCCGGCAAGGAGGGCTTCCTCGTCGCGTTCGGCGTCAAGGACACCGGCAACTACTACTGGTGGAACCTGGGCGGCTGGAACAACACCCAGTCCGCCGTCGAGCAGGCCGTGGACGGCGGCAAGTCCACCCTGATCTCCAAGCCCGGGTCCGTCGAGACGGGCCGCGCCTACGACGTCCACGTCGAGGTGCGGGGCCGCCAGGTCACCCTCTACCTCGACGGCCAGGAGTGGGGCAGCTTCACCGACGACAAGCCCGCCGAGCCGTTCCGCCAGGTCGTCACCGAGGACACCAGGACCGGCGACCTGATCGTCAAGGTCGTCAACGCCCAGTCCGCCGACGCCCGCACGGCGATCGACCTGGGCGGGGCGAAGGTCGCGTCCAGGGCCCGGGTGACCACGCTGGCGGCCGCGCCGGACGCGGTCAACTCGGAGACCGCGACCACGGTCGCGCCGGTGACCTCCACGCTCACCGCGGTCGCCGGGAAGTTCACCTACACCTTCCCCGCGAACTCGATCACCTTCCTGCGGATCAGACAGAGGTAGAGGCCCGGCCGACGGGCGTGGGCGGCCGCCGCTCACGCCCGTCGGCGCGCTCCGCGCGGACGGAGGTCCCGCGACTCCTGGAGATTGCATAAACGTGCATCGATACGTATAGTCATGCCATCCAGGAGGAGGAGTCATGGTGGTACGTGCGGCGGTGGCCGGAGCGAGCGGGTACGCGGGCGGAGAGCTGCTGCGCCTGCTCCTTGCCCACCCCGAGATCGAGATCGGCGCCCTGACCGGCCATTCCAACGCCGGTCAGAAGCTGGGCGCTCTCCAGCCGCACCTGCTGCCGCTGGCCGACCGCGTGCTGCAGGAGACCTCCCCCGAGGTGCTCGCCGGACACGACGTCGTGTTCCTGGCTCTCCCGCACGGCCAGTCCGCCGCCGTTGCCGAGCAGCTCGGCCCGGACGTCCTCGTCGTCGACATGGGCGCCGACTTCCGGCTGGCGGACCCGGCCGACTGGGAGAGGTTCTACGGCTCCGCGCACGCCGGGACGTGGCCCTACGGCCTCCCCGAACTGCCAGGCGGCCGCGCCGCGCTGGAGGGGTCCAAGCGCATCGCGGTCCCCGGTTGCTACCCCACGGCCGTCTCGCTGGCCCTGTTCCCCGCGTACGCCGCCGCGATCGCCGAGAGCGAGGCCGTGATCGTCGCCGCCTCCGGCACCTCCGGCGCGGGCAAGGCGGCCAGGACGCATCTGCTGGGCTCCGAGGTCATGGGCTCCATGTCGCCGTACGGCGTCGGCGGCGTCCACCGGCACACCCCCGAGATGATCCAGAACCTCAGCGCGGCGGCGGGCGAGCCGGTCACCGTCTCCTTCACGCCGACCCTCGCGCCGATGTCCCGCGGCATCCTCGCCACGTGCAGCGCCAAGGCCCGGCCGGGCGTCGGCGCCGACGCCGTGCGCGCCGTCTACGCCAAGGCCTTCGCCGACGAGCCGTTCGTCCACCTCCTCCCCGAGGGGCAGTGGCCCGCCACGGCGTCCGTCTACGGTTCCAACGCCGTTCAGGTGCAGGTCGCGTACGACGAGGCCGCGGGCCGCATCATCGCCGTCAGCGCCATCGACAACCTCACCAAGGGCACCGCGGGCGGCGCCCTGCAGAGCATGAACATCGCCCTCGGACTCGACGAGAGCACCGGGCTTTCCACGATCGGAGTCGCACCGTGAGCGTCACGGCAGCCAAGGGATTCACGGCGGCGGGCATCGCCGCCGGGATCAAGCAGAACGGCAACCCGGACCTGGCCCTCGTGGTCAACACCGGGCCCCGCCGAGCGGCCGCGGGCGTCTTCACCTCCAACCGCGTCAAGGCCGCACCCGTCCTGTGGTCCGAGCAGGTCCTCAAGGGCGGCCGGGTGACCGCGGTGGTCCTCAACTCCGGCGGCGCCAACGCCTGTACGGGACCGAAGGGCTTCCAGGACACCCACGCGACCGCCGAGAAGGCGGCGGACGTCCTCGGGCACAACGCGGCCGAGGTCGCCGTCGCCTCCACCGGCCTCATCGGCGTCCTGCTGCCGATGGACAGGCTGCTGCCGGGCGTCGAGACCGCCGCCGCGGAGCTGTCCGAGCACGGCGGCGAGAAGGCCGCCATCGCCATCAAGACCACCGACACCGTCCACAAGACGTCCGTGGCCCAGGGCGAGGGCTGGACCGTCGGCGGCATGGCCAAGGGCGCGGGCATGCTCGCCCCCGGCCTCGCCACCATGCTGGTCGTCCTCACCACCGACGCCGACGTCGACAGCGCGACCCTGGACCGGGCGCTGCGCGCCGCCACCGCGGTCACCTTCGACCGGGTCGACTCCGACGGCTGCATGTCCACCAACGACACCGTGCTGCTGCTCGCCTCGGGCGCCTCCGAGGTCACCCCCGGGTACGAGGAGTTCGCCGCCGCCGTGCGCGCCGTCTGCGACGACCTCGGTCAGCAGCTCATCCGCGACGCCGAGGGCGCCAGCAAGGACATCAGGGTCGAGGTGGTGGGCGCGGCCAGCGAGGACGACGCCGTCGAGGTGGGCCGCTCCATCGCCCGCAACAACCTCCTCAAGTGCGCGATCCACGGCGAGGACCCCAACTGGGGCCGCGTGCTCTCCGCGATCGGCACGACCGGGGCCGTCTTCGAGCCGGACCGGCTGAACGTCGCCATCAACGGCGTCTGGGTCTGCAAGAACGGCGGCGTCGGCGAGGACCGCGACACGGTCGACATGCGCTACCGCGAGGTGCACATCGTCGCCGACCTGGCCGCCGGCTCCGAGACGGCCACGATCTGGACCAACGACCTGACCGCCGACTACATCCACGAGAACAGCGCCTACTCCTCATGAGCAACGTGACCCGCAAGCACACCGCGCTTCCCAAGGCCCAGATCCTCATCGAGGCGCTGCCCTGGCTGGTCCGCCACAACGGCAGGACCGTCGTCATCAAGTTCGGCGGCAACGCCATGATCGACGACGACCTGAAGGCCGCCTTCGCCCAGGACGTCGTCTTCCTGCACCACGCCGGCCTCAAGCCGGTCGTCGTGCACGGCGGCGGCCCGCAGATCAGCGCCGCCCTCGACAAGCACGGCATCGTCAGCGAGTTCAAGGCCGGTCTGCGCGTCACCACCGAGGACGCCATGGACGTCGTACGGATGGTGCTCGCCGGGCACGTCCAGCGCGAGCTGGTCGGCCTGCTCAACCAGCACGGGCCCCTCGCCGTCGGACTTACCGGCGAGGACGCCCACACCATCACCGCCACCAAGCACCGGCCCGAGATCGACGGCGAGTCGGTCGACATCGGGCGGGTCGGCGAGATCACCGCGATCGACACGGGCGCCATCGAGGCCCTCCTCGCCGACGGTCGCATCCCGGTCGTCTCGTCGATCGCCCGCTCACAGGACGACGGACATGTCTACAACGTCAATGCTGATACGGCGGCTGCGGCACTCGCTGCTGCTCTGGGCGCCGAGACCCTCATGGTCCTCACGGACGTCGAGGGACTCTACGAGGACTGGCCGAACAGCGACGAGGTGATCAGCCGCCTCACGGCCGCGCAGCTGGAGAAGCTGCTGCCGGACCTGAGCTCCGGCATGGTCCCGAAGATGGAGGGCTGCCTGCACGCCGTGCGCAACGGCGTGAACACCGCCCGGGTCATCGACGGGCGGGTCCAGCACTCGATCCTGCTGGAGATCTTCACCGACGAGGGAATCGGCACGATGGTCGTGCCCGACGGACAGGGGGAGCCGTGAGCGACGCCAACCAGGAGCTGACCGCGCGGTGGCAGAGCGCGTTCATGAACAACTACGGCACCCCGCTGCTGCCCCTGGTGCGCGGCGCGGGCAGCCGGGTCTGGGACGCCGACGGCACGGAGTACCTCGACTTCGTCGGCGGCATCGCGGTGAACGCGCTCGGCCACGCCCACCCGGCCGTCGTGGACGCGGTGAGCCGGCAGATCGCCTCCCTCGGCCACATCTCCAACTTCTTCATGGCCGAGCCGACGATCGCCCTCGCCGAACGGCTGCTCCGGCACTTCGGACGGGACGGCAGGGTCTTCTTCTGCAACTCCGGCGCCGAGGCCAACGAGGCCGCCTTCAAGATCGGCCGGCTGACCGGGCGCACGCACGTCGTCGCCACCGAGGGCGCCTTCCACGGTCGCACCATGGGGGCCCTGGCGCTCACCGGCCAGCAGGGCAAGCGCGAGCCGTTCCTGCCGCTGCCCGGCGACGTCACGCATGTGCCGTTCGGCGACGCGCAGGCACTGGCGGCCGCCGTCACCGAGGACACCGCGCTCGTCGTCCTGGAGCCCGTCCAGGGCGAGCTGGGCGTCGTCGTCCCGCCCGCGGGCTACCTCAAGGCGGCCCGGGCGATCACCGCCGCGACCGGCGCGCTGCTCGTCCTGGACGAGGTGCAGACCGGCGTCGGCCGCACCGGCAACTGGTTCGAGTACCAGGCCCACGAGGGCGTCCTGCCGGACGTCGTGACGCTGGCGAAGGGCCTCGGCGGCGGACTGCCGCTGGGCGCGACCGTCGCCTTCGGGCGGGCCGCGGAGCTGCTGCAGCCCGGCCAGCACGGGACGACGTTCGGCGGCAACCCCGTCGCGTGCGCCGCAGGACTCGCCGTTCTCGACACGATCGAGAACGAGGGGTTGCTGGAGAACGTCAAGCAGCAGAGCGAGAGGTTGCGGGACGGAATCACGGCTACGGGCCATCCGTTGATCGATTATGTCCGGGGAGCGGGGCTCCTCCTGGGTATCGTGCTCACCGAGCCCCTCGCGCCCCAGGTGCGGCAGGCGGCTCAGGAGGCCGGGTTCCTGGTGAACGCGCCCGCCCCCGACGTCGTCCGGCTGATGCCGCCGCTGAACCTCGGCGACGACGAGGTGGAGGCGTTCCTGCGGGCACTGCCCGGCATCCTCGACGCAGCGAACGGGGACGGATCCGGGGAATGAGACGACGATGAGCCAGGCGCAGGACCATGAGCAGGCCGGTGCGGGCGGGGCCGCCGTGCCGCAGACCCGCACCGCGCGTCACCGCCGGATCGTGGACATCCTCAACCGGCAGCCGGTGCGCTCGCAGAGCCAGCTGGCGAAACTGCTGGCCGACGACGGGCTGAGCGTCACGCAGGCGACGCTGTCGCGGGATCTGGACGAGCTGAACGCGGTCAAGATCCGCAACAACGACGGCGACCTCATCTACGCGGTGCCCAGCGAGGGGGGTTTCCGGACCCCCCGGGCGCCGCTGGGGGAGTCCGCGAAGGAGGAGCGCATGCGGCGGCTGTCGCAGGAGCTGCTGATCTCCGCGGAGGCTTCCGCCAACCTCGTGGTCCTGCGGACCCCGCCGGGGGCCGCCCAGTTCCTCGCCTCGGCGATCGATCAGGCCGAGCTGCACGACATCCTCGGCACCATCGCGGGCGACGACACGCTGCTGCTGATCAGCCGGGAGCCCACGGGCGGCCAGGCGCTGGCGGACCACCTGCTGCGGCTGGCCCAGAACGGTCACTAGCGCCGTTGCGGCGGCCGTGACGGTGATCGGTGCGGGGGTGCGCCATGCGGGGCGCTCTCTCGCGGCGGGCCGCCGCCGGCGGAGCCGTGCGCGTCGGCCGGCGACCGCGGAGCGCGCCTGGTCCGGGCCTCGTCGCGCACTTCCCCGCGCCCCCGCGGGTGGGTGATGCGGGTCCCGGTTCGTGGTGCTGGCGGGCCGGCTGCCGTGGTCGCGGGGGCTCAGCCCAGGCGCCGGGCCAGGCCGCCCGTGCAGCGCACCTCGTCGCCCGCCGTGATCAGGAGTGCCTCGACGTCCGGGAGCGCCTCCAGCCACGCGAGCGCCTCCCGCGAGCCCATCGCGAACGCCGCCGTGGCCCAGCAGTCCGCCCAGGTCAGTCGGGGCGCGACCACCGTCACGGCCACCAGGTCCGTCACCGCGGAGCGACCCGTGCGGGGATCCACGATGTGCGCGCCCCGCTCCGTCGTGCCCGACGTGGCGACCGCCAGCTCGTCCGCACCCGCCGCCGAGACCACGGCCGCGAGGCCGCCCGGCCGCAGCGGATCCGACACCCCGACCCGCCAGGGCCGTTCGGGCCCGGGGACGCCCAGCAGCTGCACGTCCCCGCCGCCGTTGACGCTGACCCCGCTCACGCCGGCCGCCGCGATCAGCCGGGCCGCGCGCTCGGCCGCCCAGCCCTTGACGACGCCGGTCGGGTCCAGCCGGCCCTGGTAGCGCATGCTGAACCAGCCCTGGCTGACCCGCTCCGCCTCCTCGCCCAGCGCCAGCACCTCGGCGACCTCGGGATCGCACTCCTCGACGGTCAGCTCACCGCGCGCAAGCCGCGACACCTGGCTGTCCTCGCGGTAGGTGGTGAACACCTCGTTCACCCGGTGCAGCGAGGCGATCGCCTCGTCCAGCGCCGCCCGCACCGCCTCGGCCCCGCCGCCGCGGACGTCGAAGGAGAAGACGGTTCCCATGACCTCTTCGGCATGCCGCACCACGGCGGGGGCCGGCGCCGGCTCGGCCACTGTGTCAGCCACCGGCCTGGTCCAGCGCCGACTGCAGCGACTTCTTGTAGCCCTCGCTGGTGTAGGTCGCGCCGGAGACGGAGTCGATGTCGGCGCTGCCCTTGGCGACGGCCTCCTGGTTCAGCTTCGGCACGGAAAGCGCCGTCTTCTGGTCGCTGGTGCCGCCCTTGGGGGCCTGGACCGCGTCGGCCTTGGTGATCTTCCCGCCGGCCACGGTGATCCGGACCTGGACGGGTCCGTACTGCGTCTGCTGGACGGCGCCGGTGACGGTCTTGGCCTGTGCGGCCCCCGAGGAGGAACCCGCACTCCCGGAGCCCGACGCCGAGCCGCCCTTCGCCTTCGCCTGGTCCAGCGCCGACTGCAGCGACTTCTTGTAGCCCTCGCTGGTGTAGGTCGCGCCGGAGACGGAGTCGATGTCGGCGCTGCCCTTGGCGACGGCCTCCTGGTTCAGCTTCGGCACGGAAAGCGCCGTCTTCTGGTCGCTGGTGCCGCCCTTGGGGGCCTGGACCGCCTCGGCCTTGGTGATCTTCCCGCCGGCCACGGTGATCCGGACCTGCACGGTCCCGTACTGCGTCTGGACCGCGCTCCCGGTGAAGGCGCCGGCCGCCTGCGCGCTCCCGGAGCCCTGGGAGGACCCGGACCCGGCACTCGCGTTCGCCTTGTCGATCGCCGACTGCAGCGACTTCTTGTAGCCCTCGCTGGTGTACGTGGCACCCGAGACCGTGTCGATGTCCGGGCTCTGCTTGGCGACGACTTGGGCGTTGAGCTTGGGCACGGCCAGCGCGGTCTTCTGGTCGCTGGTGCCGCCCTTGGGAGCCTGGACGGCCTCGGCCTTCATGATCTTGTTCGCGACCACGGTGATCCGGACCTGCACGGCCCCGTACTGCGTCTGGACGGCGTCACCGGTCATCGTGCCGGTGACCGGCGCGCCGGCCCCGCCCTGCGCCGCTTCCTGCGCCGCCGCGGCCCCGCCCGTGCCCGAGCCCGCGGCCTGCGCGGAACCGGGGTCGGACGACGGCTTCAGCGACAGCAGCAGCACGATCCCTGACACGGTGGCGGCAGTGGCCAGCACGACCCGCCGAAGAGGGTGGCTCTTCCTCATCGCTTCCTGAGCTCCTGGTTTCCGTTGGTGGCGAGGTTCCCGTGCGTACGGGTCGCTCACATCTCGAACGACTCGTGGTGGATGCGGCGGGCGGGAACCCCGGCGCCGCGCAGTGCCTCGTACACACCCTGGGCGAACCCGTTCGGCCCGCACATGAAGACGTCGTGGCTGTCGATGTCGGGGATCTTGCGCTGGAGGGACTCCGCCGAGATGTCGGGGCGCTCCCCGTCGGGGCTGTTGACGGCGTACATCAAGCGCGCCCCGCGCTCGTCGGCGATCTTCGCCAGCTCGTCCCACAGGGCCAGGTCCTGCGTGCTGTTGGCCCGGTAGAGCAGGGTGATGTCACCGGCCGCGCCCGGCAGCGTCTCGAACAGCGCCCGCATCGGCGTGATGCCGACCCCGCCCGCCACCAGCAGCACCTTGCCCTGGCTGCGCCGGGACGCCGTCATCGCGCCGTACGGTCCCTCGGCCCACACCTTCGTGCCGGGCTGCAGCTCGCGCAGTGCGGCGCTGTGGTCGCCGATCGCCTTGACCGTGATCCGCAGCAGGTCCGGGCGGGGGGCCGCCGACAGCGAGTACGGGTGGGAGCTCAGGCGCATCCCCGGCGCCATGAACCGCCAGCGGAAGAAGTGTCCGGCCTCCGCGCCCATCCGGTGCAGCTTGCGCCCGCCGATCAGCACGGACACGATGCCCGGCGTCTCCTCGATGACGGCCTCGACGTACATCCGGTGGCGCAGGTTCAGCCGGAGCGGCGTGATGATGCGGTACCAGACGACCAGCGCGGTGACCGATCCGTACAGCGCGTACCAGGCGGTCTTCGCGGTCGGCTCGACGGCGAAGTCGTTGCCGGTGGTGATCTGGTGCCAGAACGTCAGGAACACGGCCCCGTACGTCATCAGGTGGATGTGGTACCAGGTGTCGTACGGCATCCGCTTGCGCACCGGCGCGATCGACACCAGCCCGATCAGCAGGAACAGACCCGTGCCGATGGCCGCCTTGCCCATGTCGGGCAGCTGCTCCACGGAGTCGATCGTCTGCTGGACGATGTCCCCCAGCGACTTGCCGGCCTGCAGCGCGTATCCCCACATGATGAGGAAGACGTGCGCGAAGACCAGACACAGCGTGTACCGGCCGCTCATCGCGTGCCAGCGGGCCACCCGGTCCGAGCCCACCCGCCGCTCCAGCGCGGGCACCCGCGCCATCTGCAGCACGACGAGCGCCATCAGGTACCCGGCGAGCAGCCCGGTGATCCGTCCCGCGTTGAGGATCCTGCTGTTGTCGTCCGCGATGTTCGGCGTGTTGTGCCACCACAACCACAGCACACCCGCCGCGCCCGCCCAGACGGCGAGCAGCAGCGGAACGGCCGGGGAGCGGCGCGGACGGATGCGGCGCATCGTCTGGCGGCGGGCGGCACGGCCGCCGGCGATCGTCGTGGTCACTGTTCCTCCGTGGGTACGGACCCTTGGCCCTCAGATACGGGCCGTGGGCGCGGAGTGTTCAGCGGCGCTCCGAGACGTCGAGAACGTCGCGGGAACGGTGCGACCGCCGGTAACCCATGCTGGGGCCGTCTCTCGACGCCCGCACCGCTCCGGGCGCGGGGGCTCAGTACCGGTCGATCGCCGTCGGCCCGGCAGATGTGCCGATCGCGATGTGGGGGCTCTCGTCCGGCCGGGCCCAGGCCAGCATCCGCCGCATCGCCCGCACCGGCACCGACACACAACCCGCCGTCGCGCCACGCCCGTTGACATGCAGGAAGATCCCCGCCCCCCGGCCGCGCACGGGCTTGCCGTAGTTGAAGCCGATGACCAGCGCGTGGGCGTACTGCGTGCGGTAGGTCACCAGATGCTCGGACTCCGTGGCACGGCAGTCGGTCGGTCGCGGCTCGGTCCACCGGTTGTAGGCACGGGAGGCGTTGTCCTGACACCACCAGGAGTCCTGACGCACCGGACGGTACGGGTACGAGGTCCCGCGCGGCGCCGCCCGGATGCCGAAGGCGAACGGCAGGCCGTACAGGCCGGTGGGCGTGGTGTTCGTGCCCTGCCGCCGCGAGGCGCCCTCGACCAGGCCGTTCGCGCCGAACCGGGCGGGCGTCGAACCGGCCGGCGCCCACCGTCCGTCTCGCAGGTCCCACCAGGTGAGCGTGCCCGCCGTCGCACCGGCCTCCGGGGCCACGGCCGTGATCAGCTGCGTGCCACCGCCGGTGTCCGCCATCCGGGCGGGCAGCGGCTGGTGGGCGCCGTCGCCCGGAGCCGCGCCGAGCAGCAGGAAGGACGCACAGACGACGGTGGCGGCGACGACACGGGGGCGCATGATCCAGACGCTAGAGGGAGGCGACGGCGCCGGCAGGCCGGAATGGGCCGTCCGTGCGGCCGCGGCCTCCCCGGGACCAGTCCCCACCGGCCGTTCAGGTCCCACCGGTCCCAGCGGATCGAGCGGATCGAGCTGCTCGTGCGCCTCAGATCGGGCGCAGCGGCAGGGGCAGCCCCGGCAGTCCGTCCATGCTCGTGGCGATGTGCTCCTTCTTCGCGAAGTACGCGCTGAGCGAGTCGTCGTCCTCCCGCGCGAACCGCTTGCCGTGCAGATCACGGTCCTCGTCGTACGTCATGAAGGGCACCGCGTACCCGCAGCTGTCCCGGACGAGTTCGGCGTGCACGACGATGATCGCGCGCAGCCCGTGCAGGGCCGGATCGATGTCGGGGAAGCAGGCGAGGAGATCCCGGAAGCGGGGGTCGTCCCGGAAGACCGGCTCACCCCGGCCGTGCACGCGCACGATGTTCGGCGGCCCTTGGAAGGCGCACCACATCAGGGTGATCCGGCCGTTCTCGCGCAGGTGCGCCACGGTCTCCGCGGTGGACCCGGCGAAGTCGAGGTAGGCCACGGTGTGCTCGTCGAGCACCGCGAACGAACCCTTGAGTCCTTTGGGGGAGAGGTTGACCGTGCCGTCGCCCGCCAGGGGCGCGGTCGCGGCGAAGAAGAGGGGTTGCTCCTCGATGAACGTCCGGAGCCTGCCGTCTATGCGCTCATAGGTCTTTCCCATGTCTAATGATTATCCGGGAAAGCCTTTTGCGTGTCTAAGGAGATTACGGGACTCACGCCTGGGAGGGCACGGGACCCTTGCCCGTCGTCGGACGGGTGCGGCCGGACGCGGCCGCTTGCCTCCCTGCGCGTCCGTGTGCGCGGAACGCAGGTGGCCGCCCCGGCCGGCGTCTCATCGGGGCGGCCACCGCGCCTGTCACGTCACTTGTTCAGCGTGCAGGCGGCGAGGACGTTCAGTCCCTGCGGCTTGGTCCCCTTGCGGCCGATCGAGATGGCGATGCGGTCGATGGTGGACTCGCGCTTGCCCTGCAGCGGGCCGAGGATCGCGTTCTGCACGAAGTTGGGGCCGCCCTGGCCGACCGTGTTCTTCAGGCGGGTGTTGGCTTCCTGGATCTGCGTCTGGAGCAGGGCGAGGTTGCGGTCGACCTCGGCCTTGGCGGAGGCGGGGACCGCGGGAAGCTGCGAGGCCACGTCCGGGCACGTGATCGTGCCGACCGCACCGGCGTTGCCCGCGTTCCCGGCGTTGTTGTTGCCGGCGTTGCCGTTCATGCCGTTGTTCGCGTTGTTGCCGGCGTTGCCGTTGTTCCCGGCGTTGCCGTTCATCCCGTTGTTCCCGGCGTTCCCGGCGTTCCCGTTGTTGCCCGTGGCCGCGCCGCCGCCGTTGAGGGCGCAGGGCGCCAGTGCGTCCAGACCCGTCGGCTTCGCCGCCGTACGGCCGATGGCCGTCGCGATGCGGTTCACGGTCGAGACGCGCTTGTCCTTCAGCGGGCCGAGGATCGCGTTCTGCACGAAGTTGGGGCCGCCCTGGCCCACGGTGTTCTGCAACCGCGTGTTGGCTTCCTGGATCTGCGTCTGGAGCAGGGCGAGGTTGCGGTCGACCTCGGCCTTGGCGGAGGCCGGGATCGCCGGCAGCTTCGACGTCACGTCCGGGCACACGATGGTGCCGGGGCCGGCGGCGAGCGTCTGGGCGTTGGTCGCCCCGCTCTTGGACTCCCCGGCCAGGGCGGTGTTCACCACGACCGCACCGGTCAGAGCCACGGCGACGGCGCCACCGATGATCGCCACGCGACGCTTGTTGTACTTGGGAAGAGCCCTGGACATGCGGGTGCCTCACTTGGGTCAGGAGTGGGTGTGGTCAACGCGGCGCCAGCGTTCAGGGGTGAGTACGGGTAAGCGGTTGCAGTTGTTCAAGGCGTCTTCGAAAAGTCTTCGAAGGCCGACACGGACGGGGTCGGATTGACGAATCATGCGGAGCTCTGCATACTCATGCATAACGTTGAGGTGCAGCGGTGAGGAGCAGCGCAAGTGAGCAGCAACAGCGGTGACGTAAGGCTCTGGGGCGGCCGTTTCGCCGACGGTCCCGCCGAGGCCCTGGCCAAGCTGTCCGCGTCCGTCCACTTCGACTGGCGGCTCGCGCCCTACGACATCGCCGGATCCCGCGCCCACGCGCGCGTGCTGCACAAGGCGGGCCTGCTCACCGAGGACGAGCTGACCCGGATGCTCGACGGTCTCGACCGGCTCGAAGCGGACGTCGCCGACGGCTCCTTCGTGGGGACGATCGCCGACGAGGACGTCCACACCGCCCTGGAGCGCGGCCTTCTGGAGCGTCTCGGCCCCGACCTGGGCGGCAAGCTGCGTGCCGGTCGTTCCCGCAACGACCAGGTCGCCACCCTGTTCCGGATGTACCTGCGCGACCACGCCCGGATCATCGGCGGCCTGATCGCGGAACTCCAGGACGCCTTCATCGGGCTGGCGGAGGCCCACCCCGACGTGGCCATGCCCGGCCGGACCCATCTCCAGCACGCCCAGCCGGTCCTCTTCGCCCACCATGTCCTCGCCCACGCGCAGGCGTTGTCCCGGGACGCGGAGCGGCTGCGTCAGTGGGACGAGCGCACGGCCGTCTCGCCGTACGGCTCCGGCGCGCTGGCCGGATCCTCCCTCGGCCTCGACCCGGAGGCCGTCGCCGAGGACCTCGGCTTCGAGAACGGCAGCGTCGGCAACTCCATCGACGGCACGGCGTCCCGCGACTTCGTCGCCGAGTTCGCCTTCATCACCGCGATGATCGGGGTGAACCTCTCCCGGGTCGCCGAGGAGATCATCATCTGGAACACGAAGGAGTTCTCCTTCGTCACCCTGCACGACGCCTTCTCCACGGGCTCGTCGATCATGCCCCAGAAGAAGAACCCGGACATCGCGGAGCTGGCCCGGGGCAAGAGCGGCCGTCTCATCGGCAACCTCACCGGTCTGATGGCCACCCTCAAGGCCCTGCCCCTGGCCTACAACCGGGACCTGCAGGAGGACAAGGAGCCGGTCTTCGACTCCTGCGACCAGCTGGAGGTCCTCCTTCCGGCCTTCACCGGCATGATCGCCACCCTCACGGTGCACCGCGAGCGCATGGAGGAACTGGCCCCGGCCGGCTTCTCCCTGGCCACCGACATCGCCGAGTGGCTGGTCAAGCAGGGCGAGCCGTTCCGCGTCGCCCACGAGGTCGCCGGCGAGTGCGTCAAGGTCGCCGAGGCCGACGGCAAGGAGCTGGACGAGCTGACGGACGAGCAGTTCGCGAAGATCTCCGCCCGCCTCACCCCCGAGGTGCGCTCGGTCCTCAACGTCCCCGGCGCCCTGGCCTCCCGCGACGGTCGCGGCGGCACCGCGCCCAGCGCGGTCGCCGTCCAGCTCGCCGAGGTGAAGCGGGACGTCGCGGCCCAGCACGAGTGGGCGACGGCCAAAGAGAAGCGGTAGCCGGGTCCAGGCCCGGCGCCGAGGCCGAGGCCGAGCTCAAGGTCATCGCGGGTTACGTTGGTCGGGAGCCGAACCGGAGCCGACCCTACGGAGCCCGCGATGCCCTTCGCCCGCCTGGCCGCCGCAACGACCCCCACCTGCCACATCGGCTTCGGCCTCGCCGCCGTCGGCCGTCCCGGCTACATCACCCTCGGCCGCGACGACGACCTCGGAACGGACCGCAGCGTCGAGGCGTTGCGCTCCCGCACGCACGAACTCCTCGACGCGGCCTACGCCCAGGGCGTGCGCTACTTCGACGCGGCACGCTCCTACGGCCGTTCGGAGGAGTTCCTGGCCGACTGGCTGAGGGCCAGGCCCGCCGTCGACGACGTGGTCGTCGGCAGTAAGTGGGGCTACACCTACACCGCCGACTGGACCACGGACGCGGAGAAGCACGAGGTCAAGGACCACGGCCTCGCGACGTACGAACGTCAGCGCGCCGAGACGGCCGAGCTGCTCGGCGACCGGCTCGACCTCTACCAGATCCACTCGGTGACCCCGGACAGTCCGGCCCTCACCGACAAGGAACTCCACGCGAAGCTCGCCGAGGCCGCCGCCCAGGGGGTCACCGTCGGCTTCTCGACCAGCGGCCCCGCCCAGGCCGCCGCCATCCGGGCCGCCCTCACGGTGACGGTCGAGGGCGAGCCCCTCTTCCGCACCGTCCAGTCGACGTACAACGCGCTGGAGACCTCGGCCGGCCCTGCCCTCGCCGAGGCCCACGACGCCGGCCTCACGGTGATCGTGAAGGAGGGCATGGCCAACGGCCGTCTCGCCGGGCCCCACGCGCCCGAAGCTCTGAAGGCGGTCGCCGCCGAGTCATCCCTCGGATGCGACGCCATCGCCCTCGCCCTGATCCTGCGCCGGCCCTGGGCCGGAGTCGTCCTCTCCGGCGCCGCGACATCCGCCCAGCTCGCCTCCAACCTGCACGCCGCCGTCGCGGACCTGGACGACGACCAGCTGGACCGGCTCGCCGCCCTCGCCGAGGAGCCCCGCGCGTACTGGGAGCAGCGCGGCCGCCTGCCCTGGCACTGACAGTCCCGCAGCCGCCGCGGCGGACGAGAACGCGCCTCGACCGTGAGGCGCGCATGCCCATGATGAGACAGAGTTGTCTCATGTGGTTTATGGTTGTCTCATGGCCGTCGACCGTGACCACGTGCTGCGCAGCGCAGCCGCCCTGCTGACCCGTAAATCGACCGCGACGATGGACGAGGTGGCCAAGGGCGCCGGCATCAGCCGCGCCACGCTGCACCGGCACTTCGCCGGACGCGACGCGCTCGTCCGCGCGCTGGAGGCCCTCGGGATCGCCGAGTGCGAGTCGGCCCTGGACGCGGCCCGCCTCGACGACGGTCCGGCGGGCGGTGCCGTACGCCGGCTGGTCGCCGCGATCGAGCCCGCCGCCGGCCTGCTCGCCTTCCTCTACACCGAGAACCAGCTGTTCGAGGGCGAGGAGCAGCACGAGGGCTGGACCCGGATCGACGACCGGATCTCCGCCCTCTTCCGGCGCGGTCAGCTCAGCGGAGAGTTCCGCATCGACCTCACGCCCGCCTGGCTCACCGAGGCCCTGTTCGGCCTGCTGGCCTCGGGAGTCTGGATGGTGCAGAGCGGCAAGGGCGCGCCGAAGGACTTCCCGCACATGGTCGTCGAGCTGCTGCTCGGCGGCGCGCTGAGACATCCCGCCCCACGCGATCCCGCAGCTCGGGATTCGGCATGACGAAGAGAGGAACCATGACCAGCACCCTGCAGCCGGCGACCACGACCGAGGCGGTGCGGCGTCCGGACCGCTGGCTCGCGCTCTCCGTCCTCGTGCTCGCCGTGCTGCTGGTGGCCGTCGACGCGACCGTCCTCGGCCTCGCGACTCCCTACATCAGCGAGGACCTCGCACCTTCCGGCACCCAGCTCCTGTGGATCGGGGACGTCTACTCGTTCGTCATCGCCGGGCTGCTCGTCTCGATGGGCAGCCTCGGCGACCGCATCGGCCGCAAGCGGATCCTGCTCGCCGGAGCCACCGCGTTCGGGCTGATATCGGTCCTCAACGCCTACGCGACGACGCCGGAGACGATGATCGCCGCCCGGGCGCTGCTCGGCGTGGCCGGCGCGACCCTGATGCCCGCCACCCTCGCCCTCATCCGCAACCTCTTCCACGATCCGCGCGAACGCAGCCTGGCGATCGGCATCTGGGGCGCGACCGCCTCCGCCGGCACCGCGGTCGGCCCCATCGTGGGCGGACTCCTGCTCGAACACTTCTGGTGGGGCTCGGTCTTCCTCATCAACGTGCCGGTGATGGTCGTCCTCGTCGTCGTCGGCATCAGGACGCTCCCCGAGTCCCGCACCCCGAACCCGGGCCCGTGGGACCTGCTGAGCGTGGTCCTGTCGCTGTTCGGCATGATCGGTGTCGTGTACGCCGTCAAGGAGGCCGCCACCCACGGCTTCACCTGGGCCTCGCTCGGCACCGGCCTCCTGGGCGCGGCTGCACTGCTCGGCTTCGTCCGCCGCCAGCTGACTCTCCCGACTCCGCTGCTGGACATGCGCCTGTTCCGCAACCGCGGTTTCAGCGGCGCGGTGCTGGCCGACCTGCTGACCATCCTGGGCCTGTCCGGCCTGGTGTTCTTCCTCTCCCAGTACCTGCAACTCGTCCAGGGACGCGCTCCGTTCGAGGCGGGACTGGCCGAACTGCCCGCAGCGGTCGGCGCGGTGGCGGCCGGCCTGGCGGCGGGCCGGGCCGCCCGTCGCTTCTCGGTGCGGGCCGTGGTCGGCGGCGGCCTCGCGGCGATCGGCCTGGCCCTGGCCGCTCTGACGACGACAGGACCGTCCACCGGCTACCCGCTGCTGGGGGCCGTCCTGCTGGTGGTCGGGGTCGGTGCCGGCTTCTCCTTCACGGTGACCGCCGACGTCATCCTGGGCTCCGTGCCCAAGGACCAGGCGGGAGCGGCGTCCGCGGTGTCCGAGACGGCGTACGAACTCGGCGCGGCCCTGGGCATCGCCCTGCTCGGCTCGATCGTGACGGGCGTCTACCGCGGCTTCCCGGCCCCGGCGGGCACCCCGCAAGGGGCGCACGAGTCGCTGGGGGGAGCGGTGGAGGCGGCGGGACACATGCCGGCGACCGCGGCCGGGGAGATGCTCACATCGGCGCGCGAGGCCTTCGTGGACGGCATGAGCGTGGCGTCCGCGGTGGGCGCGGCGGTCCTTCTGGCAACGGCGGCAGCCGCCTGGTTCATGCTCCGCAACGAGCGCCTGGAAAATCACCCCTGAGAAAACCCGCTCAGCAAGCGGAGAGCCAACCCCCTCAGGGGCGCGGGCGTCCGGTGGGCAAGCGGCGGGCCGACCCCCTCGGGGGAGCGGGCACGCAGTGAACGGGTGGGCCAGCCCCCGCAGGGGCGCGGGCATCCGGTGGGCAAGCGGTGGGCCGACCCCCTCGGGGGCGCGGGCACGCAGTGAACGGGTGGGCCAGCCCCCGCAGGGTGCGGGCGTCCGGTGGGCAAGCGGCGGGCCGACCCCCTCAGGGGCGCGGGCACGCAGTGAAAGAGCGGCGAGTCAACCCTCTCAGGGGCGCGGGCGCCCGGTGAGCAAGCGGAGAGCCAACCCCCTCAGGGGCGCGCACGCAGTGAACGAGCCGCGGGTCAACCCCTCAGGGGCGCGGGGAACTGCGCGACCAGCCACGACGCACTCGCACCCCCTCACGAGCCCGCGCCCCACCCACGCACCCTCCCCACGGGCAAGACCCCTCGCACGGGCAAGACCCCTCGCACGGGCAAGACCCCTCGCACGGGCGCAGCCTCTCGCACGGGCGCAGCCCGACCCCGGCCCGCGGCCCCAGCCGCAGTACCCACGACCAACGCCGACAAGAACAAGAACACCCCGCCCAACCGCCGGAGGCCTACGCGGCTTTCGCCTTCGTGGCGTACATGTCCACATACTCCTGCCCCGACAGCTGCATGACCTCGGTCATCACCGAGTCCGTCACGGCCCGCAGCACATAGCGGTCCCGGTCCATCCCCTCGTAGCGGGAGAACTCCATCGCCTCGCCGAACCGCACGGTGACCCGCCCCGGTCGGGGCATCCCCGAGCCGCCCGGCTGCAGCTTGTCCGTGCCGATCATCGCGAAGGGGACGACCGGCGCCCCGGTCATCAGCGTCAGCCGGGCGATACCGGTGCGTCCGCGGTAGAGGCGGCCGTCAGGGGAGCGCGTCCCCTCGGGGTAGATGCCGAAGACCTTGCCCTCCTCCAGCACCCGACGGCCGGTCATCAGCGCGGCCACGCCTCCGCGGCCGCCGTCGCGGTCGACCGGGATCATGCCGACCCCGGTGAAGAACCAGGCCATGAGACGGCCCTTCAGGCTCTTGCCGGTGACGTACTCGTCCTTGCCGATGAAGTACACCTGCCGGTCGCACACGAGCGGCAGGATCATCGAGTCGATGAAGGTGAGGTGATTGCCCGCCAGGATGACGGGGCCGTCGCCGGGGATGTGCTCCGCGCCCTCGACCTGTGGGCGGAACATCAGGCGCATGACCGGTCCGAGCATTGCCTTGATGAGCGCGAAGCGGGACAACGAGCCCTCCGATGTCAAGGGAAAACGGTATGAGTATGTGCAGGTGAGGACTAGGACGATACTCGTGGCCGCGGGCCCGACGCACATCGGGTCACCCGGGTCTTACACACTGTTGACGTACGTGCACCTGGACGGCCGAGCCGTCGTCCGTCCGCCTTCCGGCTGTCATACGCCCGTCACCCGGTCGGAAACGAGGGGTGACCGTGGTGAAGCCGGGGAGCGGGGGAGCCGTGGAGCCGTGGTCGTCCTCGACGTTCTCGCCGCCCGGGGCTTGCCCGGCCACTGAACCGCGTTCCCCGGCGAGTCGCTGCGAATCCGTGCGCTCCGACGGACCCGAGGATCCGTCACATCGCGGTAGGCCATGTTCCGCGTCTGCCGTAGGGGACACCCCGCATCCGATGTACGGCACACGCCATCCATCGTCACCCGCGTGTTCGGACCGAGGTCTCCCGGCGGTCATGTCCACGCCCCTACGATCGGCCCGCACGGACGAGCCGACGGCAGGAGGCCCCCATGGGCACGCAGGGCACGCAGGAGTCGAACCAGCAGGCGGGCGTGGGCGGAACCGGACGGCGGGCGCTCCTCGGCGCGGCCGTGCTCGGCGCCGCCGGAGGCGTCCTCGGCCTGTCGGGCGCCGCGGGAGCCGCCGAGGCGCGGACCGGCGTCGGTCATGGCGGCGGACGCGGCGGCGGCCTGGGGAGCCTGCCCGTGCCGACGGTCATCGGTCACCGCGGCGCCAGCGGCTACCGCCCCGAGCACACCTTCGGCTCCTACCAGCTGGCCCTCGACCTGGGCGCCGACGTCGTCGAGGCCGGCGACCTGGTCCCGACCAGGGACGGCCATCTGGTCTGCCGCCACGAGCCGGAGATCGGCGGCACGACGAACGTCGCCGACCACCCCGAGTTCGCCGCCCGCAGAACGACGAAGGTGCTCGACGGCGTCTCCACCACCGGATGGTTCACGGAGGACTTCACGCTCGCCGAGCTGAAGACCCTGCGGGCGATCGAGCGCATCCCGGCCAACCGCCCGCACAACACGCTCTACAACGGGCGCTGGGAGATCCCCACCTTCGAGGAAGTCCTGAAGTGGCAGGACGAGCAGACCCGCAAGCGCGGCAAGCAGGTGTGGATCTACCCCGAGACCAAGCACCCCACCTACTTCCGCAAGCTCGGTCTCGGCCTGGAGGAAAGGGTCGCCAAGCTGCTGCACAAGCACGGCAAGGACAGGAAGAACTCGCCGGTCATCCTGCAGTCCTTCGAGCCCACCAGCATCCAGCGGCTCAACAAGCTGGTGGACAACCCCCTCGTCGTGCTCCTGTCCACCGCGGACTCGCGCCCCTTCGACTTCGTCGAGGCGGGCGACCCGCGCACGGTCGCCGACCTGGTCACCCGGGCCGGCCTGCGCGAGATCGCGGGCTACGCCCAGGGCATCGGCCCCACCCTCGACCTCGTCATCCCGAAGGACGCGGCGGGGAACCTCACCGAGCCGACCACCCTGGTGAAGGACGCGCACGCGGTCGGCCTGGTCCTGCACCCCTACACCATGCGCAACGAGAACCCGTTCCTGCCCGCGAACTTCCGCAAGGGCGCGGACGCGGACGCCTACGGCGACTCCTTCGGCGCGTTCCGCACCTACTTCGCGACCGGCATCGACGGGGTCTTCACGGACAACGCGGACACCGCGGTGCTCGCCCGCGCCGACTTCGTCAACGGCTGAGTCCTCGTTGGAGTGACAGTGGGCCGTCCGGGCAACCGACCGCCCGGGCGGTCGCATCGTGGGGCATATGACGCCCGACTTGCTCAGCGCCCTGCGCCCGCTGCTCAGCGCGGAGGCCTCCGCCGAGGCCCACGCCGCCGGCGCCGAACCCGGAGACCTGGAACAGGCGGTCTGGCTCCGCCTCCTGGAACACCTCGCCACCGACGGCCCGCCGAGCGACCCGCAGGGGTGGCTGCGACGCGCCGTGCGCGCCGAGGCCCGCCGCACCCGCCGAACCGTCCGCCGCGAGCAGCCGTACGCGAGCGACCCGGCCGACGACGCCGAACGCGGTCCCGAGCAGCTCGTCCTCACCGCCGCCCGCCACCGCGCCCTGCGCGAGGCCGTGCACCGCCTGCCCGGCCGCTGCTCCCGTCTTCTGCAGGCTCTGCTGTCGCCGGAGGACCTCACCTACCGGGAGATCGCGGGGAAGTTGGGTATCTCACAGGGCAGTCTCGGGCCGGAACGTTCCCGATGTCTGGGATGTCTGAGGCGTTTGCTTCCGCCGGAGGTTGCGGCCCGCGAAGTGCGGGGATAGGAGTGAGGGACCACAGGCGATCAGGTGAGCGGGAGGCGTGCGCACATGGGCATGAGCGTGACCATCTCGGTGGCGAGCGAGCAGGACACCGAGCAGATCTTCAGGCTGCAGTACCTGTGCTTCCAGAGTGAAGCCGCGCTGTACGGCAACTACCGCATCGCCCCGCTCGTCCAGACCCTCGCGTCGGTGCGGGAGGAACTCGCCACCGACTGCGTCTTCGTGGCCCGGCTGGGCGACGAGGTGGTCGGCTGTGTACGCGGCAACCTCACCGAGGACGGCGCCGCGGCCATCGGCAAGCTCTGCGTCCACCCGCGACTGCAGGGCCACGGCATCGGCGCCCGGCTGCTGCGCGCCGCCGAGTCGGCCCTCGCCGAGGAGCGCGGCGCCAAGAAGTTCCGCCTCTTCACCGGCCACCGCAGCGAGGGCAACCTCCGCCTCTACCGCCGCGTCGGCTACCAGACCGTCGGCACCTCCCAGGGCGCGGACGGCGTGCCGATGATCGTCCTGGAGAAGCAGGCGGGGGAGTACGCGGCTACCGCGTAGCGGCGGTCCGGGATCTCCGCAGCCAGTACAGGGCCGACAGCGGCAGCAGAACCGGGATGAACACGTACCCCATCCCGTACTGCGACCACACGGTCGAGTCGGGGAAGGCCGACGGCTCGACCAGCGTCCAGGTGCCCACGACCAGCACGCCCGCGAGTTCGGCGGCGCAGCAGACCTGCGCCGCCCTGCGGGCCGTCTCCCCGCCCCGGACCAGCGAGTACGTGATGAATCCGTACACCACGCCCGCGACGGCCGACAGCGAGTACGACAGCGGCGCCCGGTCGAACTCGGTGGCGATCTGGTACACCGAGCGCGACACCGCCCCGACCACCATCACGCCGTAGAACCACACCAGCAGCAGCCCGGGGCCGCCGATCAGCCGGGCCGGCTTCTCCTGCGTCGCCGTCATCTCAGCCTCCCCAGATGTCGAAGAGCCGCACTTCCAGCACGGCGAGGACCACTCCGGCCGCGGCGACCGTCACCGAACCCCAGCGGGTCCGCTCGGCCAGCGACATGAAGCCCGCCGTCGGCACACAGGCGAACGCCCCCAGCAGATAGGCCACGAAGATCGTCGTGCCCTGCTCCGGCTTCTCGCCCCGCGCCAGCTGCACGATCCCGACCACCAGCTGGACGACGGCCAGCAGCGAGACCACGGCCATCCCGATGAAATGCCAGTCCTTCGTCGGCTGGTCACGGTAGGCGGCCCAGCCGCACCAGGCGGCGAGGAGCAACGCGGCGACGCCGGTCGCCAGCGTCAGGGCATCAAGCATGCAGCGACCCTATTACGCCGTAATCGGCCCCTCGCGCTCGGCCCCGCGTCCGGCCGCGGGACCGAGCGCGAGGGGCCGATTACGGCGACCCGGTCCGTCCGCGCGCGGCGATCACCGCCGCGGTCGTCGCCCCGCGCGACGGCCATGGCGTCGGCCCGTGACGTCGGCCCGTGGCGTCGGCCAGTGGCGTGGTGTCGGCCACAACGCGCCCAGGCCCACGGGCTCGACGCCCAGCTCGTGGTGAAGGGGCCGTCCGCCCTGTCGGCGCCGGTCGCCGACGATGGAGGGCGGATCTCCGACGGCGGCCGACATGCAGCGGAACGCTGCCCGCAGCTGTCCATGGCTGTCCAGCATGCGGACACCGGGGTCTTGGTCAGGACCATACGTCTGCTTTACTGATGCTCATGACCACTACGAGCAGCCGCACCCCTGCGACCGAGGCGACCATGACGCCCGGTGCTCGTTGTATGTGTCGAATGCGCGCCTTCTAGAGGGCCCCCGCACCACCCCCGAGCTCGCGCCCCGAAGCGAGCCGCCGTGGCAGGTCCGTACGCCGCATGCCCGCCGTACGCGATCTGAGCCGCGCCCCGCGCACAGGTCTCTCCCCGGCTCTTCCGCCATGACGAGAACCGTGTCGCGCCCTGACAGCCCGCATCCGTGCGCCCGGGCACACCCACGCCCGCGCACTCGACAGTGACGGAAACCCCCACGTGATCACCACCACGGGCCTGAGCAAGGTCTACCGCTCGCGCGGCCGTGCGGTCACCGCCCTCGACGGCGTCGACCTGCATGTCCGCGAAGGCGAGGTGTACGGCGTCATCGGCCAGTCCGGCGCCGGCAAGTCCTCGCTCATCCGCTGCATCAACCTCCTGGAACGCCCCACCGCCGGCACGGTCACCGTCGACGGGCAGGACCTCACCGCGCTCGCCGGACGCGGGCCGCGCGCCGGCCGGGAGCTGCGCCAGGCGCGCAGCCGGATCGGCATGGTGTTCCAGCACTTCAACCTGCTGTCCACGCGGACCGTGCAGGACAACGTGGAGCTGCCGCTGGAGATCCTCGGCATCTCGGGGCAGGAACGTTCCCGCAAGGCGTTGGGGCTGCTCGACCTGGTCGGCCTCGCCGACAAGGCGAAGTCCTACCCCGCCCAGCTCTCCGGCGGTCAGAAACAACGTGTCGGCATCGCCCGCGCCCTGGCCGGCGACCCGAAGGTGCTCCTGTCCGACGAGGCCACCAGCGCACTCGATCCGGAGACCACCCGTTCCATCCTCCAACTGCTGCGCGACCTCAACCGGCAGCTGGGACTGACGGTCCTGCTGATCACCCACGAGATGGACGTGGTGAAGTCGGTCTGCGACTCCGCCGCGCTCATGGACAGCGGCCGCGTCGTCGAGTCCGGCACGGTCAGCGAGCTGCTCGCCACCCCCGGCTCCGAACTGGCCGCCGCGCTCTTCCCGGTCGGCGGCGAGGCCACCGGCGACGACCGCACCGTCGTCGACGTCACCTTCCACGGCGAGGCCGCCACCCGGCCCGTCGTCTCCCAGCTCTCGCGCACCTACAACATCGACATCTCGATCCTCGGCGCCGCCATCGACACCGTCGGCGGCCTCCAGATCGGCCGCATGCGCATCGAACTGCCCGGCCGCTACGAGGACAACGTCGTGCCCATCGGCTTCCTGCGCGAACAGGGCCTGCAGATCGACGTCGTGGACGCGGCCCCGCAGCCCGCGCTGCTGAAGGAGGGCGCCAAGTGAGCGGAACCGACTGGTCCGAGATCCAGCCCCTGCTGTCCCAGGCCTGTTGGGACACGCTCTACATGGTCGGCTGGTCCACCCTCGTCGCCGTCGTCGGCGGCCTGCCGCTCGGCGTCCTGCTGGTGCTGACCGACCGGGGCGGCCTGCTGCAGAACACCGTCGCCAACAAGGTGATCGGGCAGGTCGTGAACATCGCCCGCTCGATGCCCTTCATCATCCTGATGGTCGCGCTGATGAACTTCACGCGCACAGTCACCGGGACGACCATCGGCCGCGAGGCCGCGATCGTGCCGCTCGCCATCGGCGCCATCCCGTTCTTCGCGCGCCTGGTCGAGACGGCTGTCCGCGAAGTGGACGGCGGTCTCGTCGAAGCCGTGCAGGCGATGGGCGGCAACACCTGGACCATCGTGCGCAAGGTCCTCGTCCCGGAGTCCCTGCCCTCCCTCATCGCCGGCACGACCACCACGATCGTCGCGCTCATCGGCTACTCCGCGATGGCCGGCACGGTCGGCGCCGGCGGCCTCGGCGACATCGCCATCCGCTACGGCTACCAGCGCTTCGAGACCGATCTGATGTGGATCACGGTGGCGATCCTCGCCGTCGTCATCGCGCTCATCCAGTTCGCCGGCGACTACGCGGCCCGCTCCCTGCACCGCCGCGGCGGACGCTCCGGCCCCGCGCCGAAGCTGCGCCTGCTCAAGGCGAAGGAGCCGGCGGCCCCCGGCGCCGGCGAGGTCGCCTGACCCCTCCCGGGCCGCTCCCGAGACTCCCCGCACCACCCGAAGCGGGGCGCACCACCCTTCAGGAAAGGCACTTTTCGTGCGTAACACCACCAGGATCACCACCGCCGTCCTCGCCGCCGGAGCCCTCACCCTCGGACTCAGCGCCTGCGGCTCGGACAAGGACTCCGGCAGCGCCGACGCGAACGCCACGCTCACGGTCGCCGCCACCCCCACCCCGCAGGGCGAGATCCTCGCCTACGTCAAGGACCACCTCGCGGCCAAGGCGGGCCTCAAGCTGGAGGTCAAGGAGTTCACGGACTACGTGACGCCCAACACGGCCGTCCAGCAGGGCGAGGTCGACGCCAACTACTTCCAGCACCAGCCGTACCTGGACGACTTCAACAAGAAGAACGGCACCGACATCGTCGCCGTGCCGAACGCCACGGTGCACCTGGAGCCGCTCGGCCTGTACGCCAAGAACGTCAAGAAGCTCGCGGACCTCAAGCAGGGCGCCACGATCGCCCTGCCGAACGACACCACCAACGAGGCCCGCGCGCTGAAGCTGCTGGAGGCCAACGGCCTCCTGCGGCTCAAGTCGGGCGCCGGCTACGACGCGACCCCGAAGGACGTCGCGTCCAACCCCAAGGGCCTGAAGTTCAAGGAGCTGGAGGCGGCCCAGCTGCCCCGCTCCCTCGGTGACGTCGACGCGGCCGTCATCAACGGCAACTACGCGCTGGAGGCCAAGCTCAGCCCGGCCAAGGACGCCCTGGTCGCGGAGTCCGCCAAGGACAACCCGTACGCCAACTTCCTCGCCGTGAAGAAGGGCGACGAGGACGACCCGCGCGTGACGAAGCTCGCCAAGCTGCTCACCTCGCCCGAGGTGCGGAAGTTCATCGCCGACAAGTACGACGGCGCCGTCGTCGCGGCCTTCTGACCTTCACCGACGACGCCCGCACCCGGGGTCCGCGCCCTCACCCGGCGTGGACCCCGTGGTGTGGTTCCGTGCCGCATGCTGCATGCTGGGCAGTTCAGCGGGCCCTGACGGGTCGGCAGGTACACGAGGTCCCGAAGGTTACGGAGCGGCGCATGACGAGCACCTTCCCCACCATCTCCATCAGCACGGAGCGGTTGGGCTTGCGTCCCCTCGACGAGGACGACGTGCCCGCCCTGGCAGACATGATGAACGACGAGCAGGTCGCCGCCTGGACCGCCGTGCCGCAGCCCTTCGACGAGGCCGCCGCCCGTCGCTGGATCACCGAGTACGCCCCCGCCGAACACGCGGCGGGCCGCGGCCTCGACCTCGCCGTCACCGAGTTCCTCACCCAGCGCCTGGTCGGCGTCGTCCAGCTCGCCAAGACCAACTGGCACGTCCGCTCCACCGAGCTGTCGTACATCATCGCCCCCTGGGCGCGCGGCGAGGGCTACGCCTCCGAGGCGGCGCTGGCCACCGCCCGGTGGCTGCTGACCGACCAGAGGTTCGAACGCATCGAGCTGCGCACGGCCGCCGACAACACCGCCTCGCAGCAGGTCGCCCAGAAGATCGGATGCATCAGCGAGGGCGTGCTGCGCGGGGCCTGCATAGCGCGCGTCCGCGCCGAGGGCGGCGGGTGGAGCGAGGTGCGCACCGACTACATCGTGTGGAGCCTCCTTCCGGAGGACCTGGACGGCGGCGGGGAGCACTTCGCGGAGAGCGGCGGATTCACCTCGTACACCGACTGGAACTGACCCCGGACCGCCGCCGTCGCGGACACCCTGACCAGGTACCCTCACGGAGCCCGCTGCCTGAGTGAAACCGGGGGAGACTGACGACGATGGCCGACCGCGTCACCGTGATCGGCTGGGACGGCTCACCGCTGACCGCCGCGGCCCGCTCCGCTCTGAGCGCCGCCACCCTGGTGGCCGGAGCCGCCCACCATCTGACGCTGCCCGAGGTGCCTCCCGCCGCGGAACGCATCCGGCTCGGCAGCGTAGCCCTCGCCGCCCCCCGCATCGCCGGCCACCGCGGCACCGCCGTCGTCGTCGCCGACGGCGACCCGGGCTTCTTCGGCGTCGTACGGGCCCTGCGCGCACCCGAGTTCGGCCTGGAGGTCGAGGTCGTCCCCGCCGTCTCCGCCGTGGCCGCCGCCTTCGCCCGGGCCGGCATGCCCTGGGACGACGCCCAGGTCGTCGTCGCACACCGGCGCACCCTGCGCCGCGCGGTGAACGTGTGCCGCGCCCACACCAAGGTCGCCGTCCTCACCTCCCCGGGCGCCGGTCCCGCCGAGCTGGGCCTGCTGATGGAGGGCGTGCACCGCACCTTCGTGGTGTGCGAGGAGCTCGGCACCGACCGCGAGCAGGTCAGCGTCGTCACCTCCGACAAGGCGGCCGACCACATCTGGCGCGACCCCAACGTCGTCATCGTCATCGGCGGCCCCACCGGACCGGTCGTCTCCGGGGAGGGCGGCTGGATCGCGGGCCGTGACCCGGGGGCCGGGCCGCGCGGCTGGGCCCTGCCCGGCGAGGTGTACGGCGGCGGGCTCGGCGAGGGGGAGACGCCGCTGCTGCGCGCCGCCCAACTCGCCCGGCTGGGCCCGCGCGTGGGCGACCTCGTCTGGGACATCGGCTGCGGCAGCGGAGCCTTCGCGACCGAGGCCGCCAGGGCGGGCGCCGCCGTCATCGCCGTCGACCGGGACCTGGAGGCCTGCGCGCGGACCGACGCCGTGGCGCGCCGTCACGGAGTCCAGCTCCAGATCGTCCACGGCGGCGCCCCGCACGTCCTGGAGAACCTGCCCGAACCGGACGTCGTCCGGGTCGGCGGCGGGGGAGCACCGGTGATCTCCGCGGTGGTCGACCGCCGTCCGCAGCGCATCGTCACCCACGCGGCGACCCGCGACGCCGCCGAACTCGTGGGCCGCGACCTCTCCGAGCACGGCTACGGCGTCGAGTGCTCCCTCGTCCAGTCCGTCGAACTCGACACGCGGGCCTGGACGGAGACGGAGCGGAGCGTCGCGTTCCTGCTCACCGGGGTTCTCGCCGACCGCCGGCCGTGACCGGGTCGGCCCTCCCCGTGATCCTGTTGTCGTACCGCGCGCGGTAGGCTGGCCGATCGTCGTACCGCTTCCGTTCGCCCGGCGCTTCGTCGGTCAATGTCCGGAAAACGCATCCCTTTTGGGCTGCGTGTGGTACGGCAGAACCGGAGGGCGCGCAACGTGGCGCAGTCCACAGCGGAGCCTCGCCGATCAAGCTGTCGCGAGGCGGCGGCGGCCGGGACAATGCCACTGAATGGCTTTGTCGCTTTTTCGGGCGGGTCGTTCGTGCCGCTGGGCACGGACGCTCGTTCTTCACTGCGGGGCGGTCGGTGCGCCGCTCCGGACGAGCCGGCCGTAGAAGCACTAACCGATGGGCGAGGGGTACGCATGACCGACACCGGCCAGGTCCCGGGCGAGGGACTGCCGGAGAGCGCAGGCATGGTGGAGCAGCCGGGCGCCCCCGCGCACGGTGCGTACACCTACCTCTCCGAGACCACCGCCGAGGACGAAGACCTGCTGCTGCCGGGTGCCCAGAGCGCGTGGGGCAACGAGGTGGCCCCGCCCGCACCGGAACCGGTGGTCGAAGCGGTCCACGAGCCGGGGCCGCACGAGACGGCCGGCCGCGACAGCGGTTCGGTCGACCTCAGCGGCGTCCGCCTGCCCGGCCCGTCCGCGCCGCAGGCGACCCCGCGCCGCCCCCTGCATCTCGGCCCGCCGATTCCCGACGCCTCCGCCAGCCCGGTCCGCTCGCTCGCCGACCGCGGCCCCGCCGGCGTGCCGGTGCGTCAGTCCGGCCCGCCGACGTCCGGTCCCGAGTATCTCGACGTACCGCACCTGCGGGACATGCCACCGCAGGGGGCGGCTCCCTGGGGCGCCGCACAGGCCACGGCCCAGGCGACGGTCCAGGCCCCGGCCCCGGCACAGGTCGCCTCAGGGGGCGCGGCCGGGGAAACGGTCGTCCCGGCCGCGGTCGCGCAGACGCAGCAGGCCGAGCCGGTGGGCGCGGCCCAGGCCGTGGTGGCCCGAGTCGCGACCGAGGCGATCGCCGCGACCGCCCCGCAGGAAGCCCACGAGCCCGAGCCCGAGGCCCCGCAGGGGCGCCGGGTCGCCCAGGGGTACGGGATCGTCGACACCGGTGAGCTGCTCGGCGCCGCGATGATGGCGGAGGCACTGCAGGACCCCGACGACGACCAGGAGGCGGACGCCGCGGTGGCCGCCGTCGAGGAGTCGGCGGAAGCGGCGCCGACGCCGCAGACCGCGGAAGGTCCCGAGGCCGCGTCCGCCGAACAGCCGGCCGTCGCCCAGGAAGCCGCCCGGCCCGCTGAGCCTGCCCAACCTGCCGGGCCGGTGGCCGTCGACGCAGCTGAGGCTGTCGGGGCCGCGGAGGCCGTCGAGGCAGCTGCGGCGGAGACCGCCGCGCCCGACCCGGCGGAGACCACCGTGGCAGCCCCGGTCGTGGCAGAGGCCGCCGAGGCTGAGTCCGTCGTGGCGGATCAGATCGTGGCGGATCAGGCCATGGCGGATCAGTCCGTCGCCGACGCGGGCGGGACGGCGGCGGCGAGTCCCGCCGAGGAGTCTCAAGAGCCCCAGGCGTCCCAGGCCGTCGCGTCCCTCGGTGACCCGTCGGCGCAGGGTGCGCAGGCCGGCGAAGCGGCCGAGGCGCCGGACGCCGAGGCGGTGGCGGTCGCCGCCGTCGTCTCCGCGCCCGACCCCGCGGCCCACGCTCCGTCGGAGCCCGGGCCCCCCGTGACGCCCGCTCCCGAACTCGCCACCGCCCCTGAGC
>NZ_JAHHIU010000108.1 GCF_024539815.1 Streptomyces hayashii | reverse complement strand
CCCCCTGCGCGATCCCGCCCCACCATCGCACCTCTCCCCATCGAACGGCAGCTTCGCACACCGCTCGCCGGCGTTCAAGCAAGATCAGAAGGGACCTTCACGGGCGAGGCAAGGGACTTCAACGGAAAGCCGGATCCGCACCACTTGAACATGATGTCCCGTCAAAAACCTTTCGTGGCAGCACCCGTGACCCGTCCGGGAGGACGAGGGGGTCTCGGACGTCGACCGGCCGTGTCGCTCCGTGCACGGGCAGGTTCGCCGTCATCGCCTTCTGGGCCTCACGGGTGGCGATGACGGCGAACGGCTGAGCCGGTCAGCCGGTCGCGGGGCCGGGCCGGACGGCCGAGGCGTCGTCGACGGAGCCGGATCGGGTGACGAACCCGCGTTGGACCGATGAACCCCGGCTCGGCAATGATCGGATGAGGGGCGGGCCACGGCAGCCGCCGACCAGCCGTAGTGGGACGGCGGGGTCCGATGCCGCCGTCCCCGTCGTTCCGCCACGGCGCCCCCGGGCGCCCCGACCCCACGGAGACACCATGCGCGTGATCGCCTTCGACCACCTCGTCCTCAACGTCGCCGACATCGAGCGTTCGCTGGCGTTCTACACCGGCCCTCTGGGACTGCAACCGGTGCGGGTGGACGAGTGGCGGGACGGCAAGGCCCCCTTCCCGTCCGTGAGGGTGAGCCCGACCACGATCATCGACCTCGTCGAGACGCCCGCCGAGCGGCCGAAGCACTCCAACGTCGACCACATCTGCCTGGTGGTCGAGCCGCTCGACTGGCAACAGGTCGTCGATTCCGGCGTCTTCACGGTGCTGGACGGGCCCGCCGAGCGTTTCGGCGCCCAGGGCACCGCGGTCTCCCTGTACGTACAGGACCCGGACGGCAACACGGTGGAGCTGCGCTGGTATCCCCAGGACGCATGAGAACTCCCCCGCAACGAGGTGCCACCGCGACTGCGCTATGCGTCGGTCGGCCGCACCGAGGTCAGGCGGGCCGTCTCCTCGTTCGACAGTCGCATTGCGCCGGCCGCCACGTTCTGCGCGAGGTGGTCCGGATCACCGGTCCCGGGGATCGCCAGCACGTGCGGACCTTGCTGAAGGGTCCACGCCAGCCGGACCTGTGCGACGGACACGCCGTGTGCGCGGGCGACGTCACGCACCGTGTCGCCGTCTCCGGTGACCGGGCCCGCTTCGCGCCCGGGACCTGCGATCGCGAAGAACGGGACGAAGGCGAGGCCGAGTTCACCGCTGCGCAGAAGGACGGCCCGGTCCTCACCCGACGCGCCGATCCCGTACGGGTTCTGCACACAGACGACCGGGGCGATGGCCCGGGCCTCGGTCAGCTGCTCGGACGTGACGTTGGAGAGACCGAGGTGGCGGATCAGTCCGGCATCGCGCAGCTCGGCCAACGCGCCGAAGTGCTCGCCGATCGAACCGGTCCGTCGGCTCGGGGGCACGCGCAGGTTCACCACGTCCAGGTGATCGCGGCCGAGTTGGCGAAGGTTCTCCTCGACCTGACCCCGCAACTGCTCCGGCGTCGCCCACCACCAGTCGCCCGAGGAGTCGCGGCCCGGCCAGACCTTGGTGGCGATGACCAGATCCTCCGGGTACGGCGCCAGCGCGCGGTTGATCAGCTCGTTGGCGGAGCGCGTGGCCGAGAAGTAGTAGGCGGCGGTGTCGATGTGGTTGACGCCGAGTTCGACTGCCCGCCGCAGCACTCCGATCGACCGATCGCGGTCACGCGGCACTCCGCGGTCGAAAGGCGCGGTACCCGTCAACCGCATGGCGCCGAATCCGACGCGGTTGACGGTCAGGTCACCGAGTTGCCAAGTTCCCGCGGCTGAAGCGGTGTTCGTCGGTGTGCTCACGGCGTGGATCTCCTCTGGTCGCTGCTTCGGAGGGCGGAACCGACGGGCGCGACGCATTCAGGCCGCTTGGCGGGGCGAGCGCTCCGTACGGGTCCACGGGTTCCGGGGCGGACGGCCCCGGGCATGAAAAAAGCCTCCCCGGCGGATCGAAATCCGCACTGAGAAGGCTCAGGTGATGGCCGATATTCTAGCAGGATGAGGCAGCGGTAAGGGGTCCCGCGGGGGCATCCGCACCGCGTTTCAGCCGATACGTACGGCCACCGTCGCCGCCGATGTCCCGGTGCTGGTCACGGCCGAACTCGGGCAGGCGACGGGGTCCGCCGACGGACAGGCGAGGGATCGGCCCTCGGACCGTCAACGGCGCCCCGCGGTCACCAGCCGGACGCCTGCCCCCTCCGGCACGCCCGAGGAATCACCACGCCGTCCGCAACGTCACCGAGTGACCCGCGAAACCGTTCCGCTCGTAGAAGCGGATCGCATCGGCGTTGCCGGCGTACGCAGTCACCTCGGCCAGTTCGGCCCCCACCTCCCTCGCCCAGGAAGAGAACTGCGCGACCATGCGCGCTCCGAGACCGCCACGGCGGTGAGCCGGCTGTACATACATGCTCACGAGCGTCGCGACCTTGACCGGCCTCATGGCAGACCCCTCAGCGGCGGCTCCGGCGAGGTGTCCCACGATCTCCCCGTCGCAGTCCGCCACGAGCAAGAGCCTGGTCGGGTCGTCCAGGCCCGCGGCGAAGCGTTCGGGCCCGAACTCACGGGGCCAGCCCAAGTAGACGCTCGGATCTCTCGTGCCCGCGTCCTCGGCGAACAGTGCGCTACTGCACGCCACCAGTCCGGAGACATCGGCCGGCTGCGCACGGCGGACGCTCACCACAAAAGGCTGATCGCTCATACCGCGTGACGGTACCCGAGCACACTGACAGCCAATGGCGCAGTCACCGCGACGCGTTGACCGTCCGCGCCCCTTCCGTCCCCCAGCTCCCCGGTCGCGAGCGACACCGACCCCGCCTTGTGAAGGAGTCGCTCATGGACGACCGTGCGGCACGGTCACCGCCTGTCGTGCAGCAGGGCGCAGACGTAGTTCTCCTGAATGGCGCGCAGGCGCTCCAGCCGCGCGGGATCGCTGGTCGCGCTGATCTGGCTCGTGATCGAGAACGTCAGTGATCGCCGGCCGTCGGGGGTGGCGGCCACCAGTTGCGTGTAGCCGGGGAAGTTGCCGGTGTGGCCCAGCACGACGCCGCACCGTGTCGAGTAGCGGAAGATCCCCAGGCCCGCCTTGTTGCGCCCCGGACCGGCGGGCTCGGACGCACCCTCGATCCACCGGCGCTGCTCCCGCACGACGTCCCTGCCGTACAGCGCGCCAGAGGCGTAGCCGCGGATGAAGCGGGTCATGTCGAGCGGGGTGGAGACGATGCCGCCCGAGGCCCACGCGCCGGAGGCGCTGAAGACTTCGCTGACGTCCTGCGGAGACGCGGGGTCGCTCATGTCGTACCCGTGCAGGTAGGGCTTGGGCAGGCGGTAGCCCTGCGGCAGGCTGGTGTCGCGCAGGCCCAGCGGCCGGTACACCAGTACCCGCAGCAGTTCTTCGTACGGGGCTCCGGTGACCGCCTCCGCCATCAGGGCGACGGCGATGTTGTCGGAGTTGGAGTACCCGTACCGGCTGCCCGGACGGAACCGCAGGGGCTCGTCGGCCACGTAGTCGAGCAGGTGATGCGAGTCGAAGTGGTGGCGTGGGTCGGCGGCGATCACCGCAGTGAACTCGGGATCCCGCGAGTAGTCCGGCAGCCCGCTGGTGTGGTTGAGCAGCTGTCGCAGCGTCACCTGACCCCAGGCGCGCGGAAGCTTGGGGAGGCGCCGGAGCAGGGTGTCGTCGAGACTCAGCGCGCCGCGGTCGACGAGGGACAGCGCGACCGCTCCGCTGAAGGCCTTGGCCGTGCTCGCGATGCGCATGTGGTCCGTCGCCTGCGGTCGGCGGCCCGTCGCCAGGTCCGCGACTCCGGCCCGGAGCACACGGGTCCGCTTGCCGTCGCGCAGCACGGCGATGATTCCGGGCGGCCCGCCGGGCTCGCTCACGAAGCGGTCGATCTGCTCCTGCAGCGTCCGGTCCTTCGCGGGCCCGGTGGCGGCGCCCGCGGCCACCGGTACCAGGACCGCCGAAGAGGCGATCGCGATGACGAGCACGGACCCAAGACGTGATCGCAGCACGGCACGAAGAGACCGCGCGGGGCACAGAGGCATTCAGGCTCCAGAAGATGGGCGACGGGCAGTTGCACGTCAAGCCTCACCGGCCGCAGGTGCCGGCGCGCTTCCCGTTGCTGCAAACAGCCCAGTCGGGCGAGCCGGGACGTTCAGCCGGATCACCGGGTGGAACTGCTGGAGATCCTGACTCCGGTGACGCTGCAGGCGTTCGTGAACACGGTCTCGTTGTTCGGCGGCAGACAGATAGAACTCCCGCCAGGGCCTGGTCAGGGCGACGCCAAGAGCATCGCCGGTCACCGGAGTCCGGTGCGACGAGTGTCGTCACCTTGGCGACCGTGGAACCATCCCAGCCCATCTGACGTGCAGATATATGAGTGCCTGAGATACGGGATCGCAGGCGGACGACGGAGGAACGGTGTCGGGTCGGGACGATGTCGAGGAGTTCGCGGCGCTGCTGCGCCGACTGAAGGGGCGTACGGACCGGAGCTATGGCTCCCTGGCCCGTCGCCTCAACATGAACACCTCCACGCTGCACCGGTACTGCGCGGGCGAGGCGGTGCCGCAGGACTTCTCCCCCGTGGAGCGGCTCGCGGCCTTCTGCGGGGCGACGCCGCAGGAGCGACTCGAACTGCACCGGCTGTGGTTGGCGGCGGTGGCGGCTCGGCAGCGGGTGCGTGCCGGCGGTTCCGTGGAGGCGGCGGTTCCGGTGCCGTCCTGGGCGACGGCACCGGACAGGCGACCCGCCGGGGCCGGGGCGCCCGTCGAAACCGGGGAACTCGCCGGAGCCGGGCGGCCCGTCGAGGAGATCGGCTCCGTGGAGCGACCCGGGGACGCTCCCGACCCGGACGGATCCGCGCCCTCCCCCACTCCTCGACCCTGGTACCGCCGCCGACGGGTGCTGGCGTCCACCGCGGTCGTCTGCGCGGTGCTCACCACTCTGACCAGCGCGTACATCCTGACGAACGACCGTTCCTCCAAGGCGGACGCCTCCCGCCCGGGTCCGCGGACGACCGCCCCCGGCGCGCCCCTCCGTCCGGCGACACCGTCGGCAAAGGCCTCCACTGCCCCTTCCCGCAGCTCCGCGTCGCCTGGTGCCGGGCAGACCGCTCCCGCCCCGTCCGCCACCGGACACGATCCCGCCTCCGTCGCGAGGCCGACCGCCAAGGCGCCCCTGGCCCTGAGCACCGACTCCTTGGTCTGGAACAAGGGCTGCGGCCACGACTACGTCGTCGACAAGCCGCCCGCTCAAGTGCCTCCGCCGCCGGTGGAGCAGGACGCCGGGGCCTGGGCGTCGACGCAGGGCGCGGCACACGGGCGGGAGACGACGGTGCAGATCTCGGTACAGGGGCTGTCGTCCACCGCCGTGGTCCTGGAGGCGCTCCACGTCCGCATCGTCAGCCGTGAGCGCCCGGCCTCCGGGAACGCGTACTCCATGGGCGAGGGCTGCGGCGGCGACATCACGCCCCGCAGCTTCACCGTGAACCTCGACGCCGACCGCCCGATCACCCGTCCGACGGACGGCGCCGACACCGGAAACCGCGTCCCCGCCGTGCACTTCCCTTATCGCGTCTCCGCCGAGGACCCGGAGGTGCTGCTCGTCAACGCGACGACGCAGACCTACGACGCCCGCTGGTACCTCGAACTCGACTGGTCCTCGCAGGGCCGCACCGGCACGATCCGCATCGACGACGACGGCCGCCCGTTCCACACGACGAGCATCAAGGGCATGCCGCACTACTGGTTCGGCACGAACGACGCGGGCGAGCGCGCCTGGGTCCCCTTGCAGGACTAGGACCTGGGACCAAGGCCTGCCGGGGATCCGGGGGAACCTAGTTCCAAGGCTCCCTGAATCCCCGGCCGGGTACGGGCTTGGCGACGAGGGCCACGGCGATGAAGAAGTTGATCTGCCCGATCGCGAACATCAGGGTGGCAAGCGCCTTGGCGTCGTAGTGCTCTGCCACCCGGGCGTACAGCTCGTCGGGAACCCGCTCGCCGTGCGCCGACGGCTGGAGCACGGCCTCCACGAGCGCCAGCGCGGCCCGCTCGGCTTCGGTGAAGTACGGCGAGTCGGTCCAGGACGACACCGACGCGATCCGTTCGTCGGTCTCACCTGCCTTGCGCAGGAATCCCGTGTGCAGAACGGTCAGGTAGGTGCTGCCGACGATCTGGCCCGCGCGCAGTTGGACGAGACTGACCGTGGAACGCGGCACCGAACCGTTTCCCACGAGCTTGAACAGCGCCGCCGACACATCCGCCAGCTCGGGAACGAGCTGCGCGGGATCTTCGGTCATCCGCGGAGTCATCGGGATCTTCTCGGTGATCGTGCGTGCCTTCATGGTGGACGGCTCCTTGAGGTCGTGGCGTTGCTTCCACTGACCTGACGGAGCCCGGCGGCGCGATGTGACAGGAGAACGGAAGAAATCTCACCCGCGCAGCCCGACGGCGTCGGCACCAGCACCAGCACCGGCGCCGGCACCTCGAAGTTCGCGTCCGCCCCTTGCCGTTCCCCTGGGAAAAGGACATGGGGTGCCGCGGAGACGCGACCAGCCGGTCACACGGATGAACTGTGCGGCTGCGGGTGCGGCGGAGGAACCGCCGGGGCGTCGAGAGTGTGGGGATACGCGGCTTGCCGGTGCTGGAAGGACAGGATCTTCGGGTTCCGGACGACGCCGTCGCGGATCTCGATGGCCTTCTGGACCGTCACGTCGCTGTCCCACGCCGCCGGGCCGCTCATGACCTTGCGCAGATAGGGAAGGAGGGCCTCGCTGATCTCCCAGGTGGCGGAGTTCCACAGGTGGGACGGGCTGTGATCCACCGCGTAGTAGTGGCAGCCCTGCCCCATCGCGAGCATCGGCTCGCCGAAGGTCGTCGGACGGGCCCATTCGAATCCCATGCCCTCGTCGCAGGAGACGTCGATGAAGAGGGTCCCGGGCCGGAACAGGGCGAGTTCCTCGTCGGTGACGAACGTCAGCGGCGCGTCGGTGTCCTGCAGGATGCAATTGACGATGACGTCGAATCCGGCCAGGTACTCCGCCAGCGGCATCGAACCGGCGCCGGTGACGGCGCACAGTCGGGACGGATCGTCCTCGTCCTCCTTGAAGTGGCCCATCACCACCGACGACATCGGCGAGGCCACCGCCGCCGCGGCACGCTGGGTGAGCACCGTGACGTCGGAGATCCCCATGGCGCCCAACCCCGTGACCGCTCCGCGAGCCGTGGCGCCGAAGCTGATGACCGCGGCTCGCAGACGGCGTCCGTAGCTGCCGGTCAGCCCGCCGAGCTGCAGGGCGTGCAGCACCGAGCAGTAGCCGGCGAGCTCGTTGTTCTTGTGGAACACATGGACGCTGAAGGCGCCGGTGGAGGTCCAGTGGTTCATGGCCTCCCAGGCGATCAGCGTCAGCCGCCGGTCGACGGCGAGCTGGGTCATCTTCTCGTCCTGCACGCAGTGCGGCCACCCCCACAGCACCTGGCCCTCGCGCAGCTCGGCGACGTCCTCGTGCGTCGGTTTCGGCAGCAGCAGGACGTCACACCCGGCGACCAGGTCCGCACGGGTGCGCAGGCCTGCGACGAGGGGCCGCAGCGCGTCGTCGCCGACGCCGAACTTTCGCCCGTAACCCTGTTCGAGGAAGATCTTCTCGCGTAGGTCCTGCGGGATCCGTTCGAGGTGGCTGGGGTGCAGCGGAAGCCGGAACTCGTTCTCCTTGTGCGAGGAGGCGAATACTCCGAGGCTCATCAGGCTCATTGGGGCGGCTCATTTCCGGCCGGACGCGATGCGCTCCGGGATTGCCGTTCCCCGAGGGCGACGCCGAAACGGATGACGGCGTGCGAGGTGCGCTCGGTACCGTCACCGTACCCCCGTCCCGAGCCGAGCGGAGACCGTGGTGCTCTGCGTGAGACGGGGCGGTCACAGCGGGCGGGCCCGAAGGCGGCGGAGACAGTTCCGTGCCCGGCGGGACCACCATGCGCCGCCCGGCAGAGCTGAAGCGGGGGCGACGGGAGCGGCGGGACGGACGGCAGCCGGGCGCCGTCCTTCGTCGTCCGATCCCGTTCTCGGATCGCGCGGTAGCGGGTCGCGCGGTACGGGTACCCGGAGCCCGCACAGCACATCGGACAAAAGCTGAGGCGATCGCCATGACGGACACCACGACCAGCGTCGGCTCGGCCGGCCGGCCCGAGGCAGGAGTGAGCACGCTGAAGGGCCGGACCGGGGCCGACGCACCGGCGGAGACCAGGGGGAAGACCACCATGGCGGACGGCGTGGTGGCCAAGATCGCGGGCTTGGCCGCCCGTGAGGTGCCGGGGATCCACCATCTCGGCGGAGGCGTGGCCCGCGCCTTCGGCGCCATGCGGGACCGCGTCCCCGGCGGGGGCGGAGGCGGCTCGGTCACTCAGGGAGTGAAGGTCGAGGTCGGCGAGCGCCAGGCCGCCGTGGACCTGAACGTCGTCGTCGAGTACGGCGTCTCCATCGTCGAGGTGACCGGTGACGTCCGCACCGACGTCATCGGCGCGGTGGAGCGGATGACCGGCCTGGAGGTGGTCGAGGTGAACATCGCCGTCGACGACGTCCACCTTCCCGACGAGGAAGAGGCAGAGGAGTCCGACGGGGGTGAGGGCCGCGTCAGGTGAACCGCCGTTCTCCTCGGTGCGACCGGCGCCGTGCCGGCGACAGGTTCACCTGCGGCTGATCTTGTCACCGGCGCCGCGCGCATCGGCGGGTCCCCGCTCGGTCTCAGGCTCGGCGGATCCGCCAGAGCCATGCGGCCGCGCCGACCAGCAGGACGAGCGTTGTCAGGTTGGCCACGAGGGACGGGGTGCCGGCCGGGGCGCCCGACAGGTTCCAGGTGGCGATGACGGCGCTCGGCAGGACGGCGGTGAGCAGTACGCCGGTGGTCTTCTGGACGGTGGTCCAGTGCACGGAGGTGCAGAGAAGCACCGCGCCGGTGATGCGGAACAGGACGCCGAACAGCGGCCCGGGGAGGTCGGGGAAGACCATCATGAAGGGCAGCGAGAGGGTGAGCATGAGGAGCGGGACCAGGGGGTGCACCTTGCCGCGTCCGGCGGGTGCGCTCGCACCGCTGCGGGCCGAGAACTCCGCGCTCCCGTCACCCGCCTCGGCCAGCGCCGTCGCCGCGATCGCGCGGGGGTCCCCCAGCTCCGCGAGTATCTCGCCGATCGAGGCGTGGGGGCGTTCGGCGCGGGTCACCTCGATGTGTTCGGCGAGGTCGGCGACGAGTTCCTGACGGCGGTCGGCGGGGAGGGCGGAGCCCTCGCGTTCGACGGCGGAGAGGTAGTCGCGTACGGGGTCGGCAGTGGCCTTCATGCGGTGTCTCCGGTGGAGGGGTGCGGGGTGGTCAGGAAGGCGTCGACGGCGTCGCGGAAGCCGGGCCAGACGCGGGTGAACTCGTCGAGCGCGGCCCGGCCGCTGTCGGTGAGCGCGTAGTAGCGACGGGGCGGTCCGGAGGCGGACTCCTGCCAGGTGGTGGTGACCAGGTCGTCGCGGCGGAGCCGGGAGAGCAACGGGTAGACCGTGCCCTGGCTGGTGGCCAGGGCGCCGGACTCCTCCAGGGCGTGGAGGAGTTCCACTCCGTAGCGGGGGCGGTCGCGCATCAGGGCGAGTACGCAGTACTCCAGGACGCCCTTGCGCAGCTGGGCCGCCGCCCGGGCCTGCTTGGTCGAATCACCTGGTTCCATGCGATGCAAGATACCTGGTGCGGCAAGCGGATGTAAAAGCGCTGGGCCCGGAGATCTGCGAGCGGGTCACCGAGCCGCACGCGGAGATCTACGGCGAGCGGGTCGCCTCCCGGCTTTCTGGCCGGTATCCATCGGCCCTGAAGGTGGATTGTCGGCCAATGCCTCCCTCCGTCGCCGCGGACGTCGGGGAGACGGCCGGGAGGCACTCCGGGCTACGCGCGTCATGCCTGATGGGCCATCACCATCGTTGACGGTCAACGGAGTTCGGCTGCGCAACCGTTGCTCGGGCCGTGCGCGGCGCCCGGGTCGCCGCGCCGAGTGCGGTGAACAGCGATGCGTGCCGCGCTGGGAACGCCGTTCGCCCGCCGCGAGCCGACGCCCGCACGGCGGCCGGGTCGCTGTGCGCCTGTGAAGCGGAAGGTTTCGCACCGCCGCCGAGCCGTCGCGGAGCCGTCCGGTCCCCGCGCTCGGCCCGCTTGCCCGGATCCATGACGTTGGCCAGTCGATCCTCGGCCATGTCCGCTTATCGGGTGGTGATTGCGCACTGTTCGCCACTTGTCGCCGAAGACACGCGATGGCTAGGCTCCCGCTCACTTTCACGTTTCACGCACATTTTCTGCGCATGGCACGCGGAGACCGGCCCTGAGGCGCGGGCTCCCAGGCGTACGGGGGGTGGGGAACGTCGACGGGTCACCGGTTCGCCGGCCTTCGGGCCGGCCCGTCCCACCGTATGACGAGGATCCCGCCGCCGAAGGGCCCCACCGCGCGCACCGGTCGGGCGAGCGGACCGGCGTTCCGCCCGCCCGGGCGGACCGCGACCTCAGAATCCTGTGGTGGGTCAACGCCGTCGACGGGCTCGGCAGTCAGGCTTCCGGGCTCGTCCTGCCGTTGCTGCTTCTGGACCTCGGTCACAGTCCGGGGACCGCCGGTTCGCTGGCCAGTGCGGCCGCGTTGAGCGGCGTCGTCCTCGGGCCGCTCGTCGCGATACCGGCGGACCAGGGCCGGCGACGGCGCCTGATGACGGGGTCGGCGGCGCTCGCGGCCCTGTGCACGGGGGTGCTGGCCCTGACCTGTCTGGGCCGGCCCGCGCTATGGGTCGTGATGGGGCTGGCCCTGGCCGAGCGGCTGTGCGCGGAGGCCTACGAGGCCGCCTCGCGCGGGGCCCTCGTCCATGTGGCCGCCACCGACGAACTGCCGCGGGCAGCCGCCGGGTTACAGGTGGGCGACCAGATCTCGCTGGTCGTGGGCCCGGTGCTGGGCGGAGTCCTCTTCCAGCTCTCCCGGCCCCTCCCCTTCCTGGCCGACTCACTCTCCTATGCCGTGGCCGCACTCGGCATACGGTCCGTTCGCGCGCCCCTCGACTCACCTGCCCGCACGCAGGACGCACCGGTCGGCTGCGGCGCCCGTCGGCGTGAGCCGTGGAGCGCGCGGCTCACCGCCGCGAGCGCGGGCGTGGTCACGGTGGCCCGTTCGCCGGTACTGCGACTCGTCCTGGTCTGGACGTCGACCGCCGGGGGCGCGCTGACGCTGCTCTTCTACACCGCGCTGTTCCGGCTGGGCGCCGACGACCGCGGCGCGGCGGCCGCCGGCGGGGTGCTCGCCGTCTCCGGAGCGGCCGGACTCGTGGGGGCGCTGGTCGCGGCCCCCGCGGTACGTCGGCTCGGCGCGACGCGGCTGCTGACCCTGGCCGCCTGGCTGCTGCCCGTGCCGTGCGGCTCACTGCTGTGGGCGGACGGTGCGGTCGGCTGGGGAGCGGCGTTCGCCGGTCTGTCTCTGCTGGTCCCGCTGATCACCGTGGTCCTGTCGAGTGTCGCCGTCGCGTGGACACCGGTGAATGTGCAGTCACGGACCGCGGGAGTGCTCGGCGCGGTCTCCGCGCTGGCCACGGCCGGCGCGCCGGCGCTCGCCGCGTTCATGGTGACCGTGGGGACTCTCCGCACGCCCGTGTCGCTGTGCACCGTGCTGTTCGGTGCGCTGGCCGTGTACACGCAGGTGAAGGCCCCGGGTGTGCTGCGCGCGGGAGCCGCGGCCGCCGCCGGAACGGGGGACGGTCATGGGTGACGCCTTCGAGGTCTTCTTCGGAGCCCTGCCGGAGGTGTGTCCGCGCGACGCCCGGCGCATGGTGCTGACGGCTGACGCGGACGGCCGCTGCGAGGTCTTCACGTGGGATGCCGCGACCCGCACCGCGCGGCAGGTCACCGACCGTCCCGAGGGCACCGTGCATCACGCCGTCGACGCCGACGCGTATGTGTGGTGGTTCGACGAGGACGCCGAGGGCCGAGGGCACTGGTGGTTCCAGCCGTTCGACGGCGGCTGCCGGCTGCCCGGTCTGCCGGGGGCGCCGACCGGGTCGCCGCGCGGTCTCGCGGTGACGGCCGACGGGACGGTCGTCGCGGCGATCGCGCCGGGGCACGGGGGCACGAGTCTGCTGTTGGGACGGCGTGGGAGGGCCCCGCGCGAGGTCTTCCGAACGGCCGGGCAGTCCCGGCTGGGCGGCATCACGCCGGAAGGCGATCTCGTGGCCCTCGCGACGGTGTCCGACGGCGAGGCGACCGTCATCGTCGTCACCCCCTCGGGCCGGGTCGTCGCCACCCTGCCCCACCACGACGGCCCCGACCTCCCCGTCCTCCCCGACGGCTCCGACGGCTCCGACGGCCCTGACCGTCCCGACGGCACTCACGGCAGATTCTGGTGCCGGGGATTCTCGCCGCGGCCGGGACGCTCCGAACTGCTGCTGGTGCACGAGCTGGAGGACGGCTATCAGTTGGCGACCTGGACGGCGCAGCGTGGTCTGGTCACTCACCCATGGTCCCGTTTCGACACCGAGATCACCGCCTGCTGGTACCCCGACACCGACGAGGTGCTGGTGCGCCAGGAGCGCCATGGCCGGTCGCTGCTGCACCGGGTGTCCCTGCGCGACCGTACCCGTCGCGTCGTCGCCACCCCCGCGGGCAGCCTGCTGGACGCCGCCCCGCGGCCCGGTGGAGGACTGCACTACCTGTGGACCGACACCGCCCACCCGCCCGTCCTGCGCGCCACCGACGAGGTCGCGCTGCCGACGCCCGGCCCCCTGCCACTCGTACCCGGACATCACACCGAGCTGTGGACCCCCACGCCCCACGGCTCCCTCCACACCTTGCTCAGTATGCCGGGCTCGGTCAACGACCGGCTCAGCGACGCGAGTTCCCGTTCCGCGCCCGGAATCCGAGGCGGGACCGGGACCGGATTCGGCGCCGGCGCCGTTCCGCCGCCGACCGTGTTCCTGGTCCACGGCGGACCCGCAGACCACGACCGGGACGCCTACGACGCCACCGTGCACTCCCTGGTGGCCTCCGGATATGCCGTGGCGCGGGTCAACTACCGCGGCTCGACCGGCTACGGCCCCCGCTGGCGGCGGGCGTTCGGGACGGACGTCGGCCACGCCCAGGTGGACGATCTGGCTGCCGTACGGGCCGATCTCGTCCGCCGCGGACTCGCCGACGACGGCTCGACCGCCCTGTGGGGGGTTTCCTGGGGGGCGTATCTGGTGCTCCTCGCGCTCGGCACCCGCCCGCGGACTTGGCAGGCGGGCATCGCGGTGAAGCCCGTCGCCGACTGGGTGGCCGCCCACCGGACGACCACGCCGGCGCTGCGAGCCCTGGACGTCCGCTGGTTCGGCGGTACGCCGGAAGAGGTGCCGGAACGTTACGCCCACAGCTCCCCGCTCACGTTCGCGGAGCAGGTGCGGGCGCCCCTGCTCCTGGTCGGCGCGGAGAAGGACGTCAAGTGCCCGCCCGAGCAGATCCGCCGCTACGCCGCCGCACTGGCCGCCGCGGGCGTGGCCCACGAGCAGATGTGGCTCGACACCGGACACGACGGCTACGACGGCGCGGCACACGTCGCCGTCCTGCGGCGCTCCCTGAACTTTCTGCACCAGTGCCTGCCCGCACCGGTGGCGGGCGCCCCCTCACGTCCCCCCGCGCGACAGCCGGGAGGACCCCGGTCCCGCTGATGGACACAGCGGGACCGGGTCGTGCACAGCACCACCTGCCCGAAGCACACGCCACGCATTCGAGAAGGAGGACGACCATGCAGAAGGACATCATCCACAACGACCCGCTCGCGGGCGACGAGGAGAACCGGAAGCCGAAAATCGGCATCACCATCACCATCCCGATCCGCAACGCCGCCGAGAGCGACGACGAGGAGTGACCCACGGCCCGGCCGGCCCTGCCCGACAGGGGCCGGCCGGGCTCCCTCCCGCGCGTTCCACGCGTCCCGCGTCTCCCGTCCCGCCAGCCGCTCGCGCTCCGAGGAGCCCATCGTGCGCGTTCTTCTCGTCAACATGCCCTGGTCCCCGATGGACCTGCCCTCACTGGCGCTCGGCATCCTGAAACGAAGCGTCGACGAACACGTCCAGGACGCCACCTGCGAGGTGCTGCACGCCAATCTGGAGTTCACCGACTGGATCACCGGCCGCACCGAGTTCACCGCCGAGGACTACGACTACTACGCCCTGTCCTCCTACTTCCTCGGCTGCGGGGACTGGGTGTTCTCCTCGGCGCTCTACGACGACCCGGCCTGGAGGGAGACGGAGTTCGTCGACGTGATGACGTCCAAGCTGCGCCGCTCCCGCATGCGCATGACCCGCGAACTGCACCGCGTCGTGCCGGAGTTCGTCGCCGAGGTGGCCCAGCGCGTGGTGGAGCTGGAGCCCGACGTGGTCGGGTTCACCTCCACTTTCCAGCAGAACACGGCCGCGCTGGCGGCGGCCCGCCGGATCAAGCGCCTGGCCCCGCACATCGTGACCGTCATGGGCGGCGCCAACTGCGACGCCGAGCAGGGCGCCGCCGTTCACCGCAACTTCCCCTTCGTGGACTACGTGGTCCGCGGCGAGGGCGAGGACGCCTTCCCCCGCCTGCTGAACGCGCTGCGCGACGACGACCCGGCGGCCGCGGCCTCGATTCCGGGGCTGTGCCACCGCACGCCCGAGTCGGCGCACACCGCCAACCCGATGCCCAGCGGGCCGCTGCCGCCCGCGGCGATCCTGCCTCCCGACTACAGCGGCTACTTCGAACGTCTCGCCGCGTCCGTGGCCCACAAGTGGGTGGAGCCGAAACTGGTCGTCGAGGGCGCGCGCGGCTGCTGGTGGGGAGAGAAGCACCACTGCACCTTCTGCGGACTGAACGGCTCCTTCATGCAGTTCCGCAGCAAGAGCCCCGACACGTTCTACCAGGAGATCATGGACCTGGCGGAACGGCATCGCGTGCTCGACATGTACGTGGTCGACAACATCCTGGACATGCGTTACCTCTCCACGGTCCTGCCCCGCATCGTCGACAGCGGCTACGACCTGCGCATGCACATCGAGATCAAGGCCAACATGCGGCGCCCCCAGCTGCAGGTCCTGGCGGACGCCGGGCTCATCTACGTCCAGCCGGGCATCGAGAGCCTGAACAGCCGTGTCCTCGACCTCATGGACAAGGGCGTCAGCGGCTGTCAGAACGTACGCATGCTGCGTGACGCGGCCGAGACCGGACTGTCGGTGTCATGGAACTACCTGCACGGCTTTCCCGGCGAGACCGCGGACGACTACGAACCCGTCATCCGCCAGCTCCCCGCCCTGGAACACCTCGACCCACCGGTCGACCTGTCCGCCCGTATCGCCATCGAACGCTTCAGCCCGTATTTCAAGCGCCCCGAGCTGGGCTTCACCGGACTGCGGCCGCAGGAGCACTACCTGTTCACGTACGACCTGCCCGAGGCCGAACTCCACGACCTGGCCTACGTGTTCCAGGCGCCGGAGCGCGGTGTCACCGAGCCCACGGTCACGCTCCTGAACGACGCCATCGCCGCGTGGAAGAAACACCACGCCGACGCGCGCCTCACCCACACCGACCTGGGTGAGCGGATCGTGCTCGTCAGCAGACGGCCGTCCTTCGCATGGCGGACCCTTCAGCTCACCGATCCGCTGGAGACCGCGCTCTTCCGTCTCCTGGACCAGCCGCACACCGTCGTGGCACTGCACCGCAAGCTGGCCTCGGCCGCCGACTCCCCCGGCACGGCGGCCTGCACACCGCACGAGGTCGAGGCCCTGCTCAAGGAATGGGTCACGCACGGCATCGTGTTCACGGACGCAGGCCAGTACGTGCACATCGCCCCCGCCGCCGTGAACCAGGACCTGCTGCGTCTGGACTACATGCGCCATGCCCACACCCGGGGCGACACGACGACCGCGACCGCGACGGAGGCCGAAGCCGGCACCGCGGCCGAGCCCGTGCCCGCCTCGTCCTGAGCGCCGGTCTCCCCGGCCTCCGCCCTCCGCGCTGCGCCCGGCGGCCCCCCGGCCGCCGGGCTCCCCGACCTCGACGAAGGACCGCACATGGCAGCCGACGCACCGAACGTCACCGTCAGAGCCTGGCGCGACCTCGACCCGCAGGCCCGTGACCTGCCCGGCATGTCGCTGGGAACCCTGCCGGTGATCCCGCAGGCGCGACAGGTGGACCGGCTGTGGGACCTGGGAGTGCGACACGCCGAACTGGACGCCACCGTCGACCTGTCCAGCGACGATCCCGCGACCCATCGCAGGGCCGTCGACCGGCTGTGTCTGGTGCGCGACCTCACCGCTCGCGCCGTCTCCGTCGACTGGGACCTTCGCCTGTCACCGCAGGAGTCCGCCCACCAGTGGAAGGTACTGTCCCACCTCCATCCGCCGCGCACCGTCACCGGCCTCGACGGCGCCGAAGAGGCCCTGCACGCATGGCGGACCCGGCACTACCTGTGCAAGCTGGTCTGGCGCCAGGGGCCAGGCTTCGTCCAGATCCGGGACCGTCGCTGGGGAGACCTGCGCCGCTTCACCGCCGACGAACCCCGCTACCGCGAAGCCATCGCCCAACTCGACCCGGGCGCCCATCACGCCGGCGTGCCTGCCGACATACTCCAGGAGTTCACCGCAGAACACCTGGTCCTGCGCGTCGGCGACCTGGCCTGGTGGCTGCCCTACCGGGTCTCCCGCTGGCTCCAGGAAGCCATGGCCGTGTGAGCCGACGACGTCGGGGCGGACCGGGCAAGCCTGCTCGCGCCGTCGGAGCGTCCGGGTGTTCTGGGATCAGTGCAGGCGATAGCTACAGGACCTGAGCGGTGCGAGCCGACGAAAGCCAACTGGGGAACTCCTGCAGAAGCCGGTCGTAAAGGAGATCGTCGCCCACCGTGCGCGGATCGAGGCCGGCGTGGAAAAAGCCCGCGTTGTCGACCACACGGTGCCTGGGCACAGCCAGATCGTCGAGACGGCGGAGAAAGGCGAACTCGTTGTCGTCCGGGTCGCCGAAGCCGACGAACTGCCAGAACATCGGCAGGCGAGCGGCTTTGCACAGGTACCGTTCGGCGGCGAACTTGCTGGTGGGGCCGCCATCGGTCTGGAAGATCACGAAGGCTGGGGCATCACTGCCGGAAGCCAGGTAGTGGTCGATGACGTCGTCCATGGCCCAGTGATAGTTCGTCCGCCCCATGTGTCCGAGGTTCTCGTGCAGCTTGTTGATCCGACCATGATGGCCCCCGATCCTGAGGTCGCTGGATCCGTCGACGTCGGTGGAGAAGAACACCACCGGCACCGTGCCGTCGTCGTCGAGATGAGCGGCCAGCGAGAGAACCTGCTCGGCGAGATGCTGCATGGTGCCGTCCTTGTAGTACGGCCGCATCGAACCGGAACGGTCCAGCACCAGATAGACGGCGGCGCGTACTCCCTCAAGACCGTGCGCGCGCACGCTGGAACCGGCCGACTTGTACAGGTTCACCAGATCCGGGGCCTGCGCCCGCATCTTGGACAGACTGATCGCCGGAGCCTCGTTCTGAGCTCTGCCCATGTCACCACTCCCCTGTCATGTGTCACCCACATCCTCGCGGTCGAGGCGGCACCAGGGGACGGAGTTCCCCAACCGACCTCCGCACTCGCCCTATCGGCGTCAGGCGACGGAGGCGGATCGGGGCGAGCCGTTCGGACTGTTCGGCGTCGACCTGGTGGTCGGCCCAGGTGCAGCCGACGGTCAGCAGGTCGGAACGACCGTATCGGCAGGCCGCCGCCTCCTGACCATGGCCCCGGAACGCGGCCGACTGCCATGCTGGGAGTGGCGTGACGCGCGACGTGCGATGTCACGGCTTCGCTCGGAAGAGGAAGAGCGGAGAGAGCGGAAGGGGGAAGCATGGGGGATCGTGAGGCCGCCGTGGAACCGGACGGACACGCCGTGGCCTGGGGCTGGTTCCTGGGGTGGCTCGCGGTGGGGGCATGTGCCGGAACAGGGCTGGCCGCCCTCCTGTCGGTGGGCGTCGTCCTGCTGCTTCTGGCCGCCGGCGCGGCGGGTCTCCTGCTGTGGCGGAGCCCCAGGAACGCGATGGTCGGGCTGTTGGCCGGCCTGGCCGTTCCGCTCTTCTACATCGCTTACCTGAACCGAAGCGGTCCGGGAACCGTCTGCCGTACGGCCGCCGACGGCCAGACATGCACAGACGAGTACACTCCGGTCCCGTTCCTGGTCGGCGCCGTCATTCTCCTCTGCGCGGGCTTCCTGACCTTCCTCGTGCTCCGGCACAGGACCCAGGAATCGGGCTCCGGCGGCGGCCGGCGACGAACCTGACGGGCGGCGCGACCGCCGGTCACCAGTCCTTTTCGGCGGTGGTCTTCGCCGGGCCGAGGACGTCGACGTGGCCGTGATCGCCGTATACGGAACTCCGCCAGTGGGCGAAGACGACGGCGGTGCGGTCCGCCTCGTCCTGTTCGCCCACACCGAAGTCGACCCGCACGACGGCCTCACTGCGGGCGCTGCCGGCGGGCACGCGGATACGGACGCTCGTCACATGGGCGGCGAGGGCGGCGTCCGCCTTCGGAACGCTCGTGGCGAGGTACGCGCGGAATTCGCGGAGCATCGGGAACCAGCGGTTGGGACCACCGGTCGGCGTGCTCCCGTCGTCGGTGGTGGTGTCGGGGAGACTGCCCTGATCGTCGGACGTCGTGTCGGGCAACGTCCCCCGGTCGTCCGAGGTCGTATCGGGCAGGGCCCCCTGATCGTCGGACGTGGTGTCGGGCAACGTCCCCCGGTCGTCCGAGGTCGTATCGGGCAGGGTCCCCTGATCGTCGGACGTGGTGTCGGGCAACGTCCCCTGATCGTCCGAGGTCGTGTCGGGGAGGTTTCCCTGGCCGTCGTCACCCGTCTCGTCCGTCGCGGACGATCCTTGTCCAGCCGTGGCCGCGGCCTGTGTCCCGGGATGTTCCGTGCCGCAGGCGGTCAGCGGCAGACAGCAACAGGCGAACAGGGCCGCGACGGGCGCGTACCGGGTCATGATCTTCTTCATCTGGAGCCCCCCTCACAGGATGAGAGAGCTGCGCACGGTCCGGGGTTCCATCCATGACGGCTCGCCTTCAGAGCCGTGAGCCGGATCTCCGTCTCACCGGTGAGTTCCTCGCAGGATGCGCCGAGGGGACTCGCGAAGCTCGTCGTCGGTGCCGCCGCCCCGCAGCGGCGGCCGGTACGGCTTCCCGGACCGGACTCGGGTCACAACGTCACCTCGATGGCGCCCAGGGCCTACCGTGACGTCGAGATCCCCCGTCGTCCTCGGCCACCGTCCTCCGCACGATCTTTCAGGAGCACCGCGAAATGACCCGACGTACCGACCTGGCAGTCGTGCTGGCGCTGAGCGGACTGCTGTGCGGGTGCGGGCCCACTGAAGGAGCACCCTCGCGTTCGGCCCGGGAAGTGCCCTTCTGGCAGGAGGAGTTCGACGGAGCGGCGGCTGCTCGTCCGTCGGAGAAGTCCTGGAACACGGAGACGGGGAACCGGGACGCCGAGGGGTGGGGGAACAACGAACTGCAGTACTACACGGACGACGCGGCCAACTCCGGCCTCGACGGCGAGGGTCATCTGTCGATCTCCGCGCGGCCGGCTCGCGCCGGGTCCCGACTGCCGTGTTACACCCAGGAGTTCTGCACCTGGACGTCGGCTCGTCTGACCACCGAGGGGAAGGTCGCCCTCACTCACGGACGCGCGGAGATCCGCGCGAGGCTTCCCACCGGCACGGGCCTGCTGCCGGCGATCTGGATGCTCGGCGACAACGGAGCCGAATGGCCCGCACAGGGCGAGATAGACATCTGCGAGGTGGTCGGCGGAGAACCGCGAACCGTGTACGGCACCGCGCACGGGCCGACCTACTTCAACGAGAACGGCATCGGCGGCTCCCTCGCCCTCCCGGCCGACGCGTCGCAGGCGTTCCACACGTACGCCGTGGACAAGCAGCCGCGGCGCATCACATGGTCCGTGGACGGAAAGCCATACTTCACCCTGACTCCCGCGCAGCTGCCCGCGCCCCGCGACTGGGTCTTCGAGCAGGACATGCACCTGCTGCTCAACGTGGCCGTCGGAGGCGACTGGCCCGGCCCGCCCGACAGCTCGACGCCGTCCCCCGCCTCGATGACGATCGACTACGTCCGCTTCTACGGCAAGGGCCACGCCTGACGCCGGCTGCTTCCACCAGGCGAGGCGCCGTCCTCGACATGACACTTGTCATGCGCAACCCTGGACGACTGCCACTGAGCCTCAAGTGCCGCTGACCGTAGGGTAGTTCTCATGACGAAGAGCAACAGCGAGAAGCCGCAGAAGACCGACGTCAAGGTGAGCCTGATCGGTGGTCACCGCCTGGAGGGCGCCACCCTCCACGAGCGGACGGTCACCGCCTCCCTCATCGGCGGCGCCGACGTCGATCTGACGGACATCGACATCCCCGACGGCGCCGAGCTGCGTATCACCAAGCTGAGCCTGATCGGCGGTGTCAGTCTCAAGGTCCGTCGTGACGTCCGGGTGGAGGTCCACGGACTGCGTCTGGGCGGAGTGAAGGACGAGGGTCCGAGCCGGCCGGGCGGGCCGACGGTCCGGATCGACGCCTGGGGCCTGGTCGGCGGAGTCACCGTCGTGCGCCCCTGAGATGCGGGCTCGCGGCAGGGGCGACGTGTCAGGGGCCGGTCAGCCCGCTGCATGGCTCTGCGGGACCTGCGCTCGCACGAAGCCGTGGCTCCGCTCCACTTTCGCCACGTGCAGCGTGTAGCTCTCGTACCACTGGGCTCGACCGCGGTTCTGCGCCGCGCGGTGCTCGGCGTCGCTCCGCCACTGGGTGAGGGCGTCCGCGTCGCGGAAGTACCCGACCGTGATGCCCAGCCCCCCGGGAGTCTGCGCGTGGTCCATCCCCAGATACCCTGGGATGCCCTTCACCAGGTCTTCCATCCTGGCGTTGGTCTCGCTGTAGCCGCTCTGGTCCTGGGATCGTACCGTGGTGAAGACCGCCACGTAGTAGGGCGGTTCATAGGCCTCGACGGGCGCGACGGGCACTTCCGAGTGATCGCTCATGACGTCACCGTATGGCGGGACGCGCCCCATGATCCAGCGTCTTCGCTGAACGCGACGCACGAGGATGAAGGAGCAGGCTGATCATGCAGGCGTCGGAGGCGGTGCGTGCGGTGGCCGCCGCCGGATCGATCGCCGCGTCACTCGGCTTGGCAGCCGACGACGTGACGGTTCTTCATGACTCGAACAAGCTCACGCTGCGTCTGCTGCCCTGTGACGTCGTGGCCCGGGTGGCCCCTGTTGCGCATCAGGTGTCCCAGTTCGAGATCGACCTCGCCCGGCGGCTCGCCGGGTCCGGGTGCCCGGTGGCTGTGCCCGACCCTCGGGTAGAGCCCCGCGTCCACGAACGCGACGGCTTCGTCGTCACGCTGTGGACCCACTACGAGGCCCTTCCCGCTCGCGAGGTCTCACCGGCCGACTACGCCGACGCGCTCCAGCGGTTGCATGCCGGCATGAGCCGGCTCGACGTCCCGACGCCGCACTTCACGGACCGGGTCGGACAGGCGCAGCGGCTCGTGGCGGACCGCGACCGCACCCCGGCGCTCCCCGACGCGGACCGGGAGTTGCTGAGCAGCACGCTACGACGCCTGGGACGCGTGATCGGCGAGCGCGGAGGCCCCGAGCAACTGCTGCACGGCGAGCCGCACCCGGGCAACGTGCTCGCCACGCCACACGGGTTGCTGTTCATCGATCTGGAGACGTGTTGCCGGGGGCCCGTCGTATTCGATCTCGCCCATGCCCCGGAAGAGGTCGGCGAGCGGTACCCGGGCGTCGAACCGGACGTGCTGCGCGCGTGCCGGATCCTCGTGCTGGCGATGATCACGGCCTGGCGCTGGGATCGGGACGACCGGCTCCCGAACGGGCGGCGGCTGGGCGCGGAGTGGCTCAGCCGGATCAGGACCGCGCTCGATCACGACGCCTTCGACGCCCACGGCTGGTTCTGATCGCCGAGCCCGCTGACGCTCGCCGGCCGTTCCCCCGAGGCCGGGAAATGGCGAAGGCAAGGAGATCGCTCTCCTTGCCTCTCCTAAGTTATAGCGCGCCCGGGGGCTTGCGGCAAGCCCCGGGTCGGGGCGCAGAATCGTCGGCCGAGGCCACAACCTGCGGAAATGAGGGCGTGACGTGCTTGTGTTGTTGTCGACGTACGGGGGACGCGGTGACGTCGAACCAGCGGTGGAACGTGCCGGGCGAGGGCGGGCGCCCGGGATCGCGCCGGTGATGCGGCCGGCGAGCGCAGCGCGACCGAGGGCCGCGGCCACGTCGGAGGTGTCGCGATGACCGGGCAGTACGTGCTGCGTCTTGAGGACGTCGACGTCACGCAGATCGCGGTCGTCGGAGGAAAGGGCGCGCATCTGGGCGCGCTGTCGCGGATCGACGGCGTCCGCGTGCCGGACGGCTTCTGCGTGACGACGGACGCCTTCCGGCGGCTCATGGCCGAGGCGCCGTCGATCGACGATCAGCTCGATCGGCTGTCGCGTGTGAGCGCGGACGACCGGGAGTCGGTCCGCGCGCTCAGCGCGCAGATCCGTCGGACCATCGAGGAGATCGCCGTCCCCGGCGACATCGCGGCGGCCGTCACCGGCGCGGTCGCCGGCTTCGGTGAGCACGCCGCCTACGCCGTGCGGTCCAGCGCGACGGCGGAGGACCTGCCGACGGCCTCCTTCGCAGGGCAGCAGGACACGTACCTGAACGTCGTGGGGCCGGCGGCGGTCCTCCAGCACGTCAGCCGGTGCTGGGCCTCGCTGTTCACCGAGCGGGCAGTGATCTACCGTCAGCGCAACGGCATCGACCACCGTACGGTTCACATGGCCGTGGTCGTGCAGCGGATGGTCTTCCCGGAGGCGTCCGGCATCCTGTTCACGGCCGACCCCGTCACGGGCAACCGCAAGGTCGCCACCGTGGACGCCGGTTTCGGACTCGGCGAGGCCCTGGTCTCCGGCCTGGTGAACCCCGACGTCTTCAAGGTGCGGGACGGCGAGATCGTCGACAAGGCGATCGCCGTCAAACAGCGTGCCGTTCAAGCCCTGCCGGCCGGCGGGACTCAGGACGTGGTGATCGAATCGGCGCGGCAGGCGGAGCCGGCGCTGACGGATGCACAGGTCGTGCGGCTCGTGCGGCTCGGACGGCGCATCGAGGCGCACTTCGGCCGACCGCAGGACATCGAGTGGTGTCTCGTCGACGACATCGACATCGACGATGCCGACGCCGACGCCGACGACGGGTTCCGGATCGTGCAGAGCCGGCCGATCACGACGTTGTTCCCCATCCCCGAGACGGACGACCAGGACAATCACGTCTACATCTCCGTCGGGCACCAGCAGATGATGACCGACCCCATGAAACCCCTGGGGCTCTCCGTGTGGCAGCTGACGGCCATGGCGCCGATGCAGGAGGCCGGCGGGAGGCTGTTCGTCGACGCCACCCGGCGCCTGGCCTCACCCGCGAGCCGTGCCGCACTCCTCGATCTCATCGGGAAGGGCGATCCGGTGATCAGGGACGCGCTGGAGACGGTCCTCGACCGTGACGGCTTCATCGCGTCACTCCCCGACGAGGGTCCCGTCGGGCCGCCGCCCGGCGGCGCGCCCGCGCCGATCGCGACCGATCCGGCCATCGTCACCGAACTCGTCGAACGCAACCAGGCCTTGCTCGCCGCCCTCAAGAACGACATCCGGACGAAGACCGGACCGGCGCTGTTCGACTTCCTGCTCGGGGCCTTCGAGGAGCACAAGCGGACGCTCACCGATCGGCAGAGCATGCAGGCGATCATGGCGGGCATGGAGGCCACCTGGTGGCTCAACGACAGGCTGCAGGAGTGGCTCGGCGAGAAGAACGCGGCCGACACGCTCACGCTGTCCGCGCCCGGCAACATCACCTCGGAGATGGGACTGGAGCTGCTCGACGTCGCGGACACGATCCGTCCGCATAGCGAGGTGGTCGCCTTTCTGCAGGGCGTCGAGGACGGGGAGTTCCTCGACGAGTTGGCGAAGCTGTCGGGCGGGACCGAGGCACGCGAAGCCATCGAGGCCTACCTCGACCGGTACGGCATGCGCTGCGTCGGCGAGATCGACATCACGAGGCCGCGTTGGAGCGAGCGCCCCGCCACGCTGCTGCCGGTTCTGCTGGACCACGTCCGCAACTTCGAGCCGGGCGCGGCCGCGCAGCGGTTCGAACGCGGGCGGCAGAAGGCGCAGATGAAGGAACAGGACGTGCTGTCACGTCTGCGGGCCCTGCCGGACGGTGAGTCGAAAGCCGCCGAGACCAAGCGGATGATCGACAGGCTCCGCACGTTCATCGGATACCGCGAGTACCCCAAGTACGGCATCATCAGCCGCTACTTCGTCTACAAGCAGGCCCTGCTGGGCGAGGCCGAGCGACTCGTGGACGCCGGCGTGCTCTCCGACCGGGAGGACGTCTTCTACCTCACCTTCCAGGAGTTCCACGACGCCGTGCGCTCGCACCGGGTGGACGGCGACCTCGTCCGGCAGCGCAAGGACGCGTTCCGGTCGTACCACGCGCTCACCCCGCCCCGGGTGCTCACGTCCGAGGGCGAGGCCGTCAGCGGGAGGTACCGGCGCGACGACGTGCCGGACGGCGCTCTGAGCGGCCTGCCGGTGTCCACCGGGACCGTCGAAGGCAGGGCCCGCGTCGTCCTCGACATGGCGGAAGCCGATCTGGAGGCGGGGGACATCCTGGTCACGGCGTACACGGACCCCAGCTGGTCGCCCCTCTTCGTCGGCATCGCGGGCCTGGTGACGGAGGTGGGCGGGCTGATGACCCATGGGGCCGTGGTCGCCCGGGAGTACGGCCTGCCGGCCGTGGTGGGCGTGGAGGGGGCCACCCGGCTGATCAGGGACGGCCAGCGGATCCGCGTGCACGGAACCGACGGTTACGTCGAGATCCTGGCCACCGACGGACAGCGCCAGGGCTGAACGCCCGCCGCCGCCCCGCGTGCGCTGCGCAGAGCTCGCGGGGCGACGGCGCGCCCAGGTCGCGGTCGGTCACGGCCAGCCGGCTCCCGGCACGGCGACCTCCAGGGTGAGCACCGTGCCCGTGCCGGGCGCCACCATCTCGGCCTCGGTCATGCCCCGCCATTCCGCCGCCACGACGAACAGCGTCGTGCCGTCGGGGCCGCCCAGTGCGCAGGCGAAACATCCGCGGTCCACCGGCACGGTCTGCGTGACCGTGCCGCCCTCGGCGACGCGCACGCACCGCCGATGGGGCACGTCGGCGTACCAGACCGCGTTCCGCGCGTCGACGCAGATGCCGTCCGGGACGCCGTCGGCGAGGTCGGCCCACACGCGTCGGTCGGACAGGCCGCCGTCCGCGTCGATGGTGAAGGCGACCAGACTGTGGCGGTACGAGTCCGCGACGATCAGCGTGGAGTTGTCCGACGTCACGGCCATGCCGTTGGGAAACGCGATGTCGTCGGCCACCTGACGCACCGAGCCGTCGGCAGCGGCCAGGTGGATGGATCCGGGCCTGAACTCCTCCCCTGCCATCGGGTCGAAGCCCGCGCGGTTGACGTAGGCGTTGCCGCGACCGTCCACCACGATGTCGTTCCAGCCCGGCCGTCCGAGTTCCGCGTGCGTGACCAGGGCGCCGTCCGGCTCCCGCCGCAGCAGCAGTCCGTCCGGGGACGAGACGATCACCATCCGTCCGTCCGGGAGCCGGGCGGTGCACAGCGGCAGCGACGCCACCCGCGCGATCACCTCGCTGCGGCCGGCGAGGTCGACCGCGACGACCTCGCCGGCCGACCAGTCGGAGAAGCACAAGCGGTCGTCGTGCCAGCGCGGGGACTCCAGCAGCCCCCGGCCGGTGAGCAGTGTCCGTACGTCGGTCATCCTCGTCACAGCCCTTCGCCCGGCCGGCCCGGCGCCCGCCTCTCACCTTCTACACGAATGCCGGGCTCCCGATTCGACAGGCTCCACGGGATGCGGGGCAGTACGCCGACGCGCAGGTCGTGCGATCGATCGCGCCGGCGGTCGGCGGTCGGCGGTCAGCGGTCAGCGGGATGAGCACGTCGATGCGCGGGCGGGGGACAGCCGCAGTCGGCAGATCGCGGCCGACCGGGCCGTGACGTCCAGGTTCCACAGCCGTACGGTGCCGTCGTTGCTGCTGCTGGCGATCGTCCGTCCGTCCGGTGCGAACACCGTGCCCCAGACCGCGTTCGTGTGTCCGGCCAGGGTGGCCCACAGCCGCCGCCCGGCCACGTCCCACACCCGCACGGTGCGGTCGCTGCCGCTGCCGGCCAGCAGACGGCCGTCCGGGGAGAACGCGATGCCGCGCACCGATCCGGTGAGTCCTCCCAGCACCGCCGTCGACCGTCGTCGGCCGACATCCCACAGCCGGACGGTCCCGTCGTTGCCGCTGCTCGCGAGCGCCCGGCCGTCCGGACTGAACGCCACGCCCCGTACCGCGCCGGTGTGTCCGACGAGCGTGGCCAGCGGCCCGCGGGACGCGACGTCCCACAGCCGCACCGTCAGATCGTCGCCCGCGCTCGCGAGGGTGCGCCCGTCGGGGCTGAAGGCGACGTCGTTGACGAAGTCCGTGTGCCCGGTGAGCACGGCCAGGGGGCTGCGGGTGGCCACGTCCCACAGCCGCACCGTGCGGTCGGCGCCCGCCGACGCCAGCAGCGCGCCGTCCGGCGAGAACGCCACCGAGAAGACGTCCCCCTGATGCCCGGCGAGCGTGCGCAGGAGTCGGTGGGCGGCGACGTCCCACAGCCGTACCGTGCCGTCCGAACCGGCCGAGGCCAGCGTCCGTCCGTCGGGCGCGAACGCCACCGAGAACACGGCCGAGCGGTGGCCCCGCAGGGTGGCCACGGGTCTGTGCCGTGCCACGTCCCACAACCGCACCGTGTGATCGGTGTCGGCGGTCGCCAGCAGTCTTCCGTCGTGGCTGTAGGCGGACTGCCAGACCTCGGTGTACGGGCGGGCCGTCAGGACCGGGCCGCCCAGGTCCCAGAGCACGACCGACTGGTCGAACCCGGCGGTGGCGAGCATGGTCCCGTCGGCGTTCACCGCCACGCCCATCGTGTAGTCGGTGTGACCGCTGAGCGTCAGCGTCGGCATCCCGCTGTGCACGTCCCACAGACGGGTCGTGCCGTCCCCGCCCGCGCTGACGACCGTGGCGCCGTCGGGGGTGTAGGCGACCGCGTTGACGTCGTCGCTGTGCCCGGTCAGGACCGACGTCGTCCGGTGGCGTGCCAGGTCCCACAGCCGTACGGTCCGGTCGGCGCCGCCGCTGGCCAGGGTCCGCCCGTCCGGCGCGAACGCCACGCCGTACACCTCGTCGGTGTGCCCCTTCAGCACGCGCGCCGGCCGGGCGCGCACGGTGTCCCACAGCCGGACGGTCCGGTCGGCGCCTGCCGACGCGAGCGTCCGGCCGTCCGGGGCGTACGCCAGCGCGTCGACCTGCCCGACGTGGCCGCTGAACGCTTCGACACGACGCGTGCGGCCGGTGTCCCAGATCTGGACCGTGCCGTCGCCCGCCGCGAGGGCCAGCATGCGCCCCCGGGGGTCGAACGCCACGGCCCGGGCGCCTGCGGTGCTCTGCGGCAGCACCGCCTTCGTCCGGTGGTCGGCCGCGCCCCACAGCCGTACCGGCCCGTTCGTGGAACCCGCCGCGAGGGTGCGGCCGTCGGGGCTGAAGGCGACCGAGCGGACCTGCCCGCCCATCGTGAACGTGGCGGTCGTACGGTGGTCCGCGACCCGTCGCAGCATCACCGTGCCGTCCGAGCTGGCGGTCGCCAGCGTCCGCCCGTCGGGCGCGAACGCCACCGCGTTGACCGGCCCGCGGTGTCCGCCGAGCCGGGCCGCGAAGGGCTGCGCCTGGGTGCTCAGGAGTGCGCCGCGCGCCTCGGGCGTCGCCTGGGAACCGTAGGCCTCCTCGGCGAGCCGCATCGACGCCTCGGGCTGGCCGGCGGCCAGGGCCGCGGACTGCGCGGCGAGGGCCCGGGACCGGGCGACCCGCTCCTGGTGCAGCGCGTCGGAGCGCTGCCGGTACGCCAGCGCCCCGGCGACCACGGCGAGGGTCAGCAGCACGACCAGCGTGGCCAGCGTGCCCTGCCGTCGCCGGATCTGCCGCCGGGCCTGCCGCTGACGGTCGGCCTCCTCGGCTCGGCTCGCACGCAGGAACGCCTCCTCCCGCGCGCTCAGCCGGCTGCGGCCGTCCGGATCCCCGGCCCACTCCCGGACGGCGTCCAGCCTGGCGCCGCGGTAGAGCGCGGACGGATCGCGGCCCTCGCGCTCCCATTCGTCGGCGGCGTGCGCGAGTTGCTGGTGGACCAGCAGCCCGTCCCGGTCGGCGTCGATCCAGTCCCGCAGCCGGGGCCAGGCGTGCAGCAGGGCCTCGTGGGCGATCTCGACGGTGTCTCGGTCGGCGGTGATCAGACGGGCTCGCACGAACGCGTCCAGGGCGGTGGTGGCGTCGGCCGCGTCGGCGGCCCGGTCCACCAGCGCGGTCCGGCTCATCCGGCGCCGGGCCGGTCCGGCGCCGTCGGCGACGTGGACCAGACGCACCAGAATCCTGCGGATCGTCTGCTGCTCGCTGGGGTACAGGCCCGCGAACACGTCCTCGGCGGTGCGGGCGACCGCCCCGCGGATCCCGCCGGTGCGCTCGTACCCCGCGACCGTGAGGGTGGCGTCCTCGCGCCGCTGCCAGGTGGTCAGCAGCGCGTGGGAGATCAGCGGCAGCGCACCGGAAGGGGTGACGTCCGGCAGGGCGCGTTGGGGGTCCGCCGCGTCGCCGGGCAATCCTCCCGGGTCGTCGCGCAGCCCGGCGTCGCGCAGCAGCAGGGGGACGAGACCCGGCTCCAGGGTGAGTCCGGCGAGCTCGGCGGGGCGTGTGATCGCCTCCCGCAGCCCGGCGACGGACATCGGGGGCAGAACGAACAGCCCGTCGGTGAACACCGTCGCCAGTTCGGGGAGTTCGATGCACCGGCCGGACAGGTCGGCCCGTACGCCCAGGACCACCACGGCCGGATCAGGGCCGGACGCGTCCCCCGGTTCCGACGGGCGCCGGGACGTCGACAGGGCGCACAGCACCCGGACGAAGGCGCGCCGCTCGTCCTCGTCGGAGCAGAGCGTGAACAGCTCCTCGAACTGGTCGACGAGGAGCACCGGACGCACCGGCGGCGGCCGTCTGTCCCCGGCTGCGCAGGAGTTGTCGTCCACCGTGCGCCGCACGGCTTCCAGCAGCGCCTCGGGGCGGTCCCTCAACTGCCTTGCGGTGACGCCGAGATCGCCCTCCAGAGCTTTCGCGACGCCGGTCAGCAGTTCCTCCAGCGGACGGGCGGTGGGCGTGATGGCCACCACCGGCCATCGCTCGGCGCCCGGCATGGGGAAGCCGCCCGGATGACTGAAGGCCGGTACGAGGCCCGCGTGGAACAGGGACGACTTGCCCGCGCCCGACGGGGCCACGACCATCAGCGGCCCGCTGCCGACCCGTTCGAAGACCCTCTCGACCAGGGCGGCCGTCGTCCGCTCGCGGCCGAAGAACCATTCCGCGTCCTGTGCGGTGAAAGCCGACAGCCCCCGGTAGGGACGGACGCCGTCGAGCTCCGGCCGCAATTGCTCCGGGCTTTCGGCGTTCTTCGTCAGCAGGCGCAGCAGCCCGCCCTCCGCCTCCAGGATCTCGTCGCAGCGCCGTGCGACGTCGACGGTGACCCGTTTGGCACCGGTCTCGATCTTGCTGAGGTAGCCCTTGCTGTAGTGCGTCCGGCGGGCCATGTCGGCCAGTGAGAGTCCGCGCTGCCGGCGAAGACGTCTCAGCTGGGAGGGGAAGTCCTGAACCGGGGTGTCGCCCGGTGGCGGTTCACGTCGGTCGCCGGTGTGCTGCTGCTCCCCCACCACATCCCCCGGGTGTCGCGCGCATGAGCCGTGAGACGGCCGACACCCAGGTTACTGCTGACGTATGACGGTTGATCACGCCTTTCACCGGCGTGGCGTGAAGGAAGGCCGAGTGCGGACACGGACGTCCGGAACCGCCGAGGCGGTTCCGGACGTTCCCCCGTGAGAAAGGCGCTACGGCCGGTTCAGCTTGATCGAGTTGACCGGCGTGAGGTCGGCGTACACGCCGTTCCGCGCCGCGATGGTGGAGTTGCAGTTCGTGCCGCCGTAGTTCAGGCACAGTTCCGCCGAGGCGCCACCGGTCTGGTTGTTGAGAACCCAGTGCCGGCCCACCTGGTTGCTGAGGTCATGGGCCCCGTAGGTCCAGTAGACGGCGCTCGGGCTCTGGGCGGGGCTCTGGTTCTGCGGGTAGACGCAGACGGCGCCGGACGGGCACCCGGCCCAGTCGTCGGCCGGCTTGGCCTCGGCCGTCCCGGACAGCGCCACCATGGCCGTGGCGGCGGTGGCCAGGGCAACGGCCCCACTGAACAACTTGCGCATGTTTCCCCCTTGCGGTCGTCCTGCCTGGTCGCAGGTCGTGCTCGGTCTTTCGGCATCAGACTGTCCGCCGGTTCGGGAGAGGTCGACGGGTTTCCTGTTTCCCGTTGCCGGGCGGGCTGGGAAACCGGCCGCGACCAGCAGGAACGGCCGATAGAGGGCAACCCCCGGAAGCGGGACGCCCGGCGGGGGCAGCGGCGCTGCGTGAGCGGGGGCGGAGCAGGACCGCGGCCCCGATGACGAGGGCCGCGCCGCCGGTCGCGGCGAGGACAGTGATCATCGAGGAGGGGTCTCGGCGACGGTCGCACCGGCGACCGTGACCCGCTGCCCGGTCGTCTGCTGTCCGCGGTGGCTGACGACGGTCAGGGTGCAGCGGCGTTCGGGCAGGCCGGCGTGCACCCGTGCACGGCCCGCGTGGACGGTTCCGCCGTCGTCGCCCTTGCGCCCGGGGGCGTCCGCGCCGTCCGTCTCCACGGTCGGAGCAGCGTCGACGACGTGCGGCGGCCGTCGGCGATTCCTCGTCCGGCACAGCCCACAGGTCCGTGCGGACGACCCGGACCTCGCTGCCAGGTCGCGCGCGGGCACGACGTTCCCGGGCGGGACCGGCTCAGGTGAGGTCCAGGTCGGCGTGGAACAGGTCGTGGTCCGAGTACGGGGTGGGCTCCACGCCGTGCTTGAGCGCGGCGATGCCTCTCAGGAAGATGTAGTCGAACTTGCTGTACCAGTCGGTGGTCGGCTCACAGGCCTCCGCGTCCGAGGGACGGCACCGGGGATCCGCGTCGGCAGCCAGCGCCCACAGCGGGGCCAGCTCCACAGCGTCCGGCCGCGCGTTGAAATCGCCCAGCACGACGGCGCGCCCGTACGGGGCCACCTCCGGGGCGAGCACGCGGGCCTGCTCCGCGCGGACCGCCTCCTGACGGCGCTCGGCCAAGTGCGTGTTGAAGACCCGCACGGGCCGGCCGCCCACCATGGTGGTCACCGCCATGTATCCACGGTCCTCGGAGCCGCCGTCGGGGTATTCCACGTTGACGCGGTCCGTCATCGGCGCCGCCGAGAGGATCGCCTCGCCGAAGCCTCCCGGGTTCCACGGCACTCCCCCGCACCGGCCCCAGTCGTGCAGGACCATGCCGTACTCGACGTGGTAGACCAGCCCGTAAAGGCTTTCCAGGTGGTCCCGGATCCGGTCGACATCGCGCACGCACGCTTCCTGCAGGCCGATGACCTGGGGCGCGAACGCGGCGATCTCGGCCGCCCGGTCGACGTTGCTCTCCTCGCAGGGGTTGCAGATGTTCCACGTCATGACCCGGTTCGTCACGATGTCCCGGACGGCGCCGACGGGCAGGGTCCCCACGAGAGGGGCGTCGGCCGGTGCGCTGGGGCCGACGAGCACCAGAAAGAGCAGGGTCATGGCGCCCGCGAGCCATCGCGCACCCGTTCCGAGCACCACCGCCTCCTCACCGCGGACGCACGCCGCGTCCGTCGTACTCGTGTACGAGGCTATGCGAATCCACCGGGCGGCGACACACGCTTCGGCTCGTGACCGGCGCTTCTGAAGGGGCCCGCGGTCCGGGCGAGTTGACGGGCGGCGTCCGCTCCCGTGGTGACGGCCGGGTGCGCGCAGCGCGTCGCACCGTCCGCCGGGTGGACGGCTGCGCCTCGGGGGCCGCTTGCCGGTCTGCCATCATGCCGCATCGGCGCCGAAAGCGAACCCGCTACGACGCGCGCCGGCCGGCCGCGCTTCTCATGGCGGACCTGCGCCGATCCGGCGGACGGTGACATCCGCGCGCCCTCACGCGGAGACCTCGAACGAGATCCACGCGTCGGGCGGCAGATCCGGCCGGTGCGGAACCGGCCGGTGCTCCTCCGTCCACGCGTCACCCGCGATCTCGGCCGCGACGCGACGCCAGAAGTGCGCGGCGCCCTCGTTGACGTCCTGAAAGGCGATCTCCCAGGGGCCCGGATGCCTGGCGACCACCTCGTGAACGGCACGCAGTCCGATCCCGGATCGCCGCGCCCCGCGCACCACGAAGAAGCTGTTGAGCACGCGCACGGGTCCGCCGAGCCCGCGCACGACAGCGAGGCCGACGGGGCGTTCGCCGCTGGTCAGCAGATACGGCGCCCAGTCGGCGTCGTCGAACGCCGCCTGGAGCCTGTCGCTCCGGAACGTCCCGTCCGGGTCGGGCAGCACGCCCATGAACCCGGACAGGTCGTGGCGGAACAGCAGCCAGAGACGTTCCAGCACAGCACGGTCGGCGTCGGTCGCACGGCGTACCGAAAGGTCCCGCATGCGGCTCCTCCTCAGAACGGCGGGACGATGGACAGCGACGGACGGGCACGGCAGGCACCGCGGGCAGGGCGGCGGGGGCCGGCCGGGTTCAGGTCCGGTGGCCCACCGACCGGACGTAGGCGTAGCCGAATCCCTCGCCCTCGCGTGGCGCCCGGGACCAGGACCGGGTGGTGAACGTGCGGAGTCTGCCATGGACCAGCGCGAACCGGGGCAGTGAGAGCCCGAGTTCGGCGTGCAGGGCCTCCAACGCGCGCCGTTCGCCGTCCGGTTCGTCGTCCTCCGGGCGGAAAAGCCGTGCGGGGTCCAGCGCCTCGGGTATCGCGCCGGAGCTCCGGATCTCGGCACCGCGCACGGTGAACGCGTAGAGTTCCACGCCCCGTTCGGCCACCGACAGGTGGAACGCGGCCGGGCGGTCGCCGGGGCGCGCGTCCCTCTGCTCGCGCCACACCACCACCGCGCGGCCCGCCGAGGAGGCCGCCGCGGCAGGGGACACGAACCTGTCGCCCAGGTAGCGGTGGGAATGGCCGTCGAAAGCGTAGGCCCAGGCTTCTGCGGTGCGGCCGACGCCGACCAGGGCCCGGTCCTCCCAGAGTTCGACGCCCTCACGCTCGTGGGGCTGGGGTGCCCGCCAGGACGCCCTGCGCAGATCCACGGGCGCGCTCAGTTCCGCGCCCTCCTCGCCGATCAGTGAGGGAAGGCGCGCCGGATCGACCCCCTCCGCCCAGACACACCGGTATCCGTCGTGCGGCCTCCGGTTCGGCGCGGGCTCCGTCAGCCAGAGGAGGCCCGGCGGATCGGGATCGGGCACCGGCTCGGGAAGGGGTCCCGTCTCCCCCGCCCGCGGTGTCGCGAGGATCTCCCGGCCCCGCTCCGGGGTGATCATCGCGCCGAGGACGGGATCCGCGAGCAGGCCGATCGGGGCGATCAGCAAGGGCCCTGGCGCCTCCCACAGCGGGAGCGCGTCGCGCAACACCCGCCAGGCGGCGTCGGTGACACCCCAGCGGGCGGACTCCCGGGCCTCGGCGACGGCCCGGCCCCACGCGCCGGGCGGCTCATAGCGGTGGGTGCCGTCCCGCATCGCGCCGAGCACGGTCCTTGCGGTCTCCCGGTCGACCCCGCGGGCGGCCATCATCCCCAGCCAGTGATCGTCCCCGCCCAGCCGCCATTCGCCGCGCGCCGGCTCCATGGCCTGCAGGGGCAGGACGTCGGGCAGGTAGCGGGGGTCGGCCACCAGGTAGCCGTATTCGCGGGACCCGCGCGGTTCCAGCAGCTGCCGGAGCTGGGTGAGCAGGTCGGCGCTCCCCGGCCGCCCGAAGGACAGCGCCTCTTCCAGCAGGGGCAGAGCCTCCTCGTACCGGCCACGCAGGGCCAGCAGGCGGCCCTCCTCCACATGCGCGTCCTGTGCGCGCGTGACCGCGTTCACGAAATCGGGCCGCTGCGCCCGGTCGGAGTGGAAGGCCCGGTACATGGCCTCCATGTACGCGCGGAACGACGGGTAACGCTCGGGCAGCTCACCGCCCCAGCCCTTGTAGACGTAGAGCGCCCACTCGCCGTGCTCGTCGCGGTCGCCCGGGTCGAGCAGGGCGTTCGACATGTCGGAGTCGGTCTCCAGCCGCAGCGCCCGTCGCCACATCCCGGCGAGCAGGACCTCCTCCTCGCGCGGGTCGTCGTCCAGGTTCTCCTCGTAGAGCGGGGTCATGTCGAACGGATCCCGGAACCACTCGATGTCCGCGACGCCGCCGAGCTGGTAGATCCCGGCCGTCTGTTCCACATGCCATCCGTCGCTCACGGCCAGGAACGCGCGGTACGAGGGCGGCAGGCGCCGGCCCAGCCGCTCCTCGGCCGCGGCGATCGCCCGCTCGTCCGCCCCGGGCCTGCCCAGAGGGACGACGGCCCCGGCCTCCGCGTCCTCGTCGGCGCGCGGAACCCACTCCTGCTGCCAACGTCCCAAAAACTCGTGCCAGTTGAAAGGCTCGCCATCCATAGCCGGATACTGCCATCCGGCACTGACAACGCCGTCTGTCGGCCCCGCCCCCGCGCACGGATTCCCCCGCTCGTGAAGGGCGGTGGAATCCGCGGCCGATCGTAAAGGGAAGGCAAAGTCGGCGGCGGGGACCCCGTCCCCGGGGCCGCCCGGAGCGATCCTTCCGGGCCGCCGTTCCACCTGACCGGCCGACTTGCGCTGGAGTGCGCTCCAGGTCGTAGCGTTGCAGACATCGCGGCGCGCGAGGCCCGTATCGCCTGACGTCCCTCCCGGGATGCTTGGCGGGGGAATCCGTCGCTGAATGGACGACGGGCTTTGTGACGCCCGGAAGAACGCACACGTGGCAAACGCACGAGTGGCAACGCACGAGTGGCAGGGAAAGGCTGGAACACGGCATGCAGAAGCGCAGTCTGCGGGACCTCCAGGTATCGGCCATCGGCCTGGGGTGCATGGGCATGTCCGCCTTCTACGGATCCGCCGACCAGGAGGAGGGCGTCGCGACCATCCGGCGTGCCCTCGACGTCGGGGTGAACTTCCTCGACACCGCACAGATGTACGGCCCCCTGACCAACGAGTCGCTCGTCGGCGAGGCGATCCGGGGGCGTCGCGAGGAGTACGTGATCGCGACGAAGTTCAACTACCGGATGGACGACGCCGTACCGGGCGACATCACCACGGTCGGCCCGCAGGACGGCTCGGCGGAGCACGTCCGCAGCTCCGTCCACGGCTCCCTGAAGCGTCTGGGGACCGACCACATCGACCTGTACTACCAGCACCGGGTCGACCCGAACGTCCCGATCGAGGAGACGGTCGGCGCTCTGGGCGAGCTCGTCGCCGAGGGCAAGGTGCGCGGCATCGGCCTGAGCGAGGCGAGCGCGCAGACCATCCGGCGCGCCCACGCCGTGCACCCGATCACCGCGGTGCAGAGCGAGTACTCGCTGTGGTCGCGGGACGTCGAGGCCGAGGTGCTGCCCGCCTGCCGTGAGCTGGGCATCGGCTTCGTGCCGTACTCGCCGCTCGGCCGCGGCTTCCTCGCCGGGCGGTTCAGCTCGCCGGACGAGCTGGACGCGAACGACTGGCGCCGGCAGAACCCTAGGTTCCAGGACGCCAACCTGGAGGCGAACCTGCGGCTGGCCGCGAAGGTGAAGGAGATCGCCGCCGAGAAGGACGTGCTTCCGGCACAACTGGCCATCGCCTGGGTGCTGGCCCAGGGCGACGACCTGGTGCCGATCCCGGGCACCAAGCGCCGCACCTACCTGGAACAGAACGCCGGCGCCGTCGACATCACGCTGACCAAGGACGATCTCGCCCGCATCGACGCGGAGCTGCCAGCGGTCGCGGGCGAGCGGTACGACGAGGCGGGGATGCGAGCCCTCGACCGGTAGCCGTCCCCTGCAAGCCGCGGATGCGGCTTCGTGCACCCCCGACGGCGACCGCCGTCCACCCGCCCCGGCCGCGCCCCCGGCCGCGTCCGCATCGGCGCCCGCTGATGGAGACGAGGGGTGGAGCCCCGTCGGCGGGCCGCTTCGCGGCGGCCCGCCGGCGGGGCCGTCGACGTGCTCGCGAGCCGGGAATGTGCCCCCACGCCTCACGGCCGCGGGCGGGGGACGGGACAATCGCCCTCATGGAACCGGCGCTGATGGTCGTCACCCTCGTCGTCGCCACCTTCGGCACCGCGGCCCTGTCCGCGATCGCCGGGTTCGGCGGCGGCGTGCTGTTGCTGCCGGTCTTCGTCGCCGTGCTGGGCGCCCGGGACGCCGTTGCCGTGCTCACGGTCGCCCAACTGGCCGGAAACGGCAGCCGGGTGTGGTTCAACCGCCACGAGGTCGACCGGCGTCTGGTCGGCGTGTTCGCCCTCGGCGCCGTCCCGGCGGCGGCCGTCGGAGCGCTGCTGTTCGCCACCGCACCGCTGCCCGCGCTCACCCGTGCCATCGGCGTGTTCCTGCTGGTCATGGTCGTCTGGCGACGCTGGAAGCCGCAGACCGCGGCGCTGGACGACAAAGCGTTCACCGTCGTCGGCGCCGCTTCCGGTTTCGGCTCCGCGCTGGTCGGCTCGGTGGGGCCGATGGTCGCGCCGTTCTTCCTCTCCCGGGGCCTGCTCAAAGGCGCCTACATCGGCACCGAGGCCGCTGCCGCCGTGGTGATGCACCTGACCAAGCTGGTCGTCTTCGGCGCGGCGACCGTGCTGACCGCGTCGAGCGCCGTCATCGGCCTGGCCCTCGCGCCGGCCGCCACCGCGGGAGCCTGGGTCGGCAAGAAGGCCGTCGACCGGCTGCCCGCCCATGTCTTCGTCCTGGTGGTCGAGATCGGCCTGATCGCCTCCGGTCTGCTGCTGACCGTCACCGGCTGATCCCTCGTCCGCTTCTCCGCGCGCGGGCCCGGATCATCACCGCGCCGTGCGAGGTGGTCACCGTCGGCTCAGGATGCGCCGACGGCCTCGGCGACCTCGTCGGCGCGCGCGGCTTCCTCACGCGCCATGCCGAGGAAGCGCCGGATCGCCACGACCGGCATGTCGAGCCCCTCGGACGCGGACTCCTCGTCGCCGAACACCTGCACCGCCTCGGCGACGGCCACGGCCAGTTCGACCTCCGCCTTGCGGACCTTGGCCTCGGCCTTGTCCACGGTGTCCACCACCGCCAGCTGACGGCGCTGCTTCTCCTGGAGTCGCTGCTTGCGGGAAAGGGCCTTCTCGGAACTCTGCACAGACATGACCAAGATCATAATCAGTCGCGAGGACACCCGCGAAATCGCCGACTCGCCTGTGCCGGCACGGGTTTCGTGCCCTCCGGGACACCTTGGGGCAAGGGGTCGTCCGACCGGCGGATCCACCGTGCCGCGTGCGTGCGGCGGGCACGAGCGGTACGTCCGGATCCGGCAACAGTTCTTCCGAACGGGGCGCGGAGTACGTCCCCTTTGCCTGATTGTCACCGGCAGCCACTATCGTGCCGTGTCATGTCCGATGATCCACAGGGTGAAACGCCGCCTTCTGCCCGCCGCGCGTTCGGTGACGCACGTCCGTTGCTCGGCCGTGAGGCGGAGCTCCAGGAGCTGGTGCGAGCCTTGGCCGATCTTGAGAGGGGATCGGGGAGGGCCGTCGCGCTCGTCGGGGAACCGGGCATCGGCAAGAGCGCGCTGGCGTCGGCGGTCATGGCCGAGGCCCGAGCCGCCGGCATACCCGTCTGCACTGCTCGTGGGCGAGCCGCGAGCGTGTCCTCGTTCGTCGGGGAGTTGCGCCTGCAGGAGGTGCGCGAGGTCGCCGCACGCGCGGCGGAGGGCGGCCCCCTGCTGGTGGTGGTGGAGGACTTCCACCTTCTGCCCGCCGACCGCCAACTCCCCGTGGAACGCCTGCTGCAGGCGGCTTCCGCCGGTCCGGTGCTGTGCCTCGTCGTCTGCCGGCAGCGCCAGTTGTCGCCCTGGCACGCGGAGCTGGTCTCCCGGGCCGAGTCCGCGGGGGCGCTGGAGGTGTGGAACCTCGGGCCCTTGTCCCGCGAGCAGGCAGAAGCCCTGCTCGGAGACCATCCGGACGCCGACGCGATCCACCGGGAGGCCCAGGGCAACCCGCAGTACCTCAAGGTGCTGGGCTCCCGCGGGCCGGACGCAGCGGCCGCCTCGACGGCCGTCCTCGGCGAACTCGCGGGCCTCGACGCCGACTCCCTGACGGTCCTCCAGGCCGCGGCGGTCCTGCGCGAGCCGTTCCACCCCGAGCTGCTGGCCGCCGTCGCCGGGCACGACGTCGCCGCCACGGTCCGCGCGCTGGACACGCTCACCGGCGTGGACCTCGTCCGGCCCGCCGAGCCCGCACCGCAGCTCACGCTGCGCCATCGAGCGGTCGGCGACGTCGTCTACGAGCGGCTCGAACCCAGCCGGCGCGTCACCCTGCACCGCCGGGCCGAAGCCGCGCTGGCCGAGCAGGGCGCTCCCATCGCCAAGCGCGCCCATCACGTGGCCCGGGCCGCCGACCCGAACCGGCCGGAGCACGCGACCACCCTGATCGCCGCCGCACGCGAGATGCTGTACGGCTCTCCCGCCGTGGCGGCCGGTCATCTGCAGGCCGCGCTGCCCTCGCTCCGGCCGGGCCAGGCGCACTGGCACGAAGCGCAGGTGCTGCTGGCCCGCGCCCGATTGCTGACCGGGGACGCGGCCGAGAGCCGCAAGCTGCTCGACGCCCTGCGGTCGGCCATGCCCGACCGGCCCGGCCGGGCGGGCGCGCTCGCCGACTCCAGCCGGATCGAACGGACCCTGGGGCGGTACGCCGAGGCGGGCGCCCTGGCCCGTTCCGGGCTCGCGACGCTGGCCGGCCAGGACGCCGCGATCGCGGCCGCCCTGCACACGGAACTCGCCGACCACGCGTACGACCTCCAGGAGTACGTGACCTCCCGGCAGCACGCCGACACGGCCGCGGTCATCGCACGGCAGCACCACGACCGGGTCGGCGAGGCGCAGGCTCTGGCGCAGAGCGCACTCGGCTATCTGTTCACCGGCGACCTGGCCACCGCGCAGGAGCGGGCGACGACCGCGGCGGCGCTCGTGGACGCCGCATCCGACACCGCTCTGCTCACCAACCTGAACGCCTCGCTGCAGACGGGCATGACCGAGGGAATGCTCGGCCGGCTGGTCGACGCCGAACGGCACCTCACGCGCGCGGTGGCCCTCTCCCGGCGCACCGGTCAGACGTACATCCAGCCGCAGATCCTCACGGTGCTGGCCAACGCCCAGCTGCGGCGCGGGAACCTGGCGGGCGCGCTGGCCGCCCTCGACGAGATCGACCGCCACGTCGCGGGAAAGGAGAGCCCGGCCGAGGAAGCCGTCAGCTCGATGGTGCGGGCCGAGGTGCTCTTCTGGCGGGACGGTCCGGGCGACCGGGCGGAAGCGGAGGCATCGGCCGCACGCGCCCTCACCGTAGCCAGCGCCTCGCCGACCGCGTGGGCGGTCACCGTCCGGTGTTTCCACGCCGAGTGGGTGCAGCGCACCGGCGATCCGGCGCGGGCGCGTTGGCTGCTGCTGGACGCGGCGGGCGGCCCCGGGCTGACCCGGCTCACCGCCTGGCGCAAGCCCCGCTGGTGCGACGCCTTGGCGCAGGCGTCGCTCGCGATGGGCGATCGCGCGTCGGTCGAGCAGTGGGCCGAGCTCGCCGAACAATGCCTGGAACAGCTGCCGTCGCCCGGCCGCAGGGGGTTCGCCCTGCGCGCCCGCATGCGCGCGCACGCCGCGGCCGGGGAGACGGACGCGGCGCTGCGACCGGCGCTGGAAGCGGTCTCCGACTTCTCGCTCAGCGGTGAGCGGGTCGAGGCCTGCGTCACCCTGCTCGCCGTGGCCGAGCTGTCCCTGGACGCGGGAAGGACCGACGGCGTCGCCGACCGGCTGGACGGCGCCGGGGTCCTCGCCGACCAGTGCGGTTCCGCGCGTCTGAGGGGCGACGTCGCCCGGTGGCGGGCCCGGCTGGCCGCGTGCGCCGGGACCGACGGCTCCCAGGCCGCCCTGACCGCACGCGAACGGGAGATAGCGGGCCTCGTCAGCACCGGCATGACCAACATCAGGATCGCCGAGAGCCTCTTCCTCAGCGTGCGGACGGTGGAGACCCACCTCGGGCAGGTGTATCGCAAGATGGGCGTCTCGAACCGCACCAGCCTCACCCGCTTGATGATGAACAGCGCCGCCTCCGGCAGCGGGACGGCCCCGGGGTCTCGCGCGGCTGACGGCGGTTGAGCGCAGCCACGCGGCCGCCCCCCGACGTCAGCCGTCGCGCAGCGCCCCGTGGATCTCGCTCAGCCAGGCGGTGAGCCGCCCGTAGTCGGCCGGGGCCAGCGGTGTGACGAAATACCGCTCCACGACCTCGCCATGGACCTCCGCCGCCCGGAGGAACACGGCACGGCCGTGGTCGGTCGCTTCGACCAGGACACTGCGGCGGTCCTGGGGTGACGGCACGCGACGGACGAGGGCGGTCCCCTCTTCCATCCGGTCGATCAACCGGGTGATGCCGCTGCTGGTGAGGGTGAGATCGTCGGCGAGGGCACGTTGCGTGACCTCCTCCCCCGGTTGCCGGCAGAGCCTGATGAGGACCTCGAACATCGTGTGACTGATCCCGCACTCCCGTCGCAGCGCGCTGTCGATGCGCTGTTCCAGGCGGGTGGCGCTCTTGATCAGCAACCCGAAGTCGTGAACGAGCCGGCTGTTCGCGGCGCGGGCGGCCTCGGCGCCCCGTTGCGTCTCGGCATCCCCCGCGGCATCCCTCGCGGCATCCATCTGCGTGTCCTCTCAGCCGGGCCCCTGCCCGGGCTCCTGCGACGACTTTACTGCTCGGTCACCTATCTCCCGTCTCAATCACTGAGCAATCAATTGCTGAGTAGTCAACGAAAGCCTATGGTGGTGCCGCCGCCGAAAAGCGGCGCCGCCGGAGGAGTCCGCGAAAGCCAGAACCCGAGAACCCCCGACGACCCGAGAACCCGACGACCCGACGACCCGAGAACTCCGAGAACTCCGAGAACTCCGAGAAAGGGGAGACCCGTGGATCTGCAGCACTGGCTCGGCCGAGCCGACGACGCCGTCCAGGCCTGGGCCGACACCTTCAGCCCCTACCAGCCCCACCCGTCCCTGCACGTCGACGACGAACGGTTCGCCACCGTCTTCGAGGAGTTCACGGGACGACTGAAGAACAACTACCCCTTCTTCCACCCGAGTTACGCGGGCCAGATGCTCAAGCCCGCGCACCCGGCCGCCGTGATCGGCTACCTCACCGCCATGCTGATCAACCCGAACAACCACGCCCTGGACGGCGGCCCCGCCACCGCGGCCATGGAGCGCGAGACCGTCGCGCAGCTCGCCTCGATGTTCGGCTACGACACCCACCTCGGGCACCTCACCACCAGCGGCACCATCGCCAACCTGGAGGCCCTGTTCGTGGCCCGGGAACTGCACCCCGGCCGCGGGGTCGCCTACAGCGCCGAGGCCCACTACACCCACGGCCGGATGTGCCACGTGCTCGGCCTCAAGGGCCACCCGATCCCCACCGACGAACGGGGCCGCATGGACCTCGACGCGCTGGAGGAGGTCCTGCGTTCCGGGGACGTGGGCACCGTCGTGCTCACCGCCGGCACCACCGGTCTCGGCGCCGTCGATCAGATACACACCGCTCTGGCCTACCGGGACCGTTACGGCGTCCGCCTCCACGTCGACGCCGCCTACGGCGGCTTCTTCACCCTGCTGGCCGGCGCCACGGGCCCCGAGGGGCTCCCGTCCGAGCCCTGGCGGGCGATCGCCGGGTGCGACTCGATCGTCGTCGATCCGCACAAGCACGGACTCCAGCCCTACGGCTGCGGGGCGGTCCTCTTCCGCGATCCCGAGGTGGGACGCTTCTACCTGCACGACTCGCCCTACACCTACTTCACCTCGACCGAGCTCCACCTCGGCGAGATCAGCCTGGAGTGCTCGCGGGCCGGAGCCTCGGCTGCCGCCCTGTGGCTCACCTTCCAGCTCGTCCCGCCCACCCCCGACGGCCTCGGCCGCGTGCTGGCGGCCGGCCGCAGGGCCGCGCTGCGATGGGCCGACCTGATCGACTCGTCGGACCTCCTCGATCTGTACCAGCGGCCCGAGCTGGACATCGTCACCTACTTCCCGACGACGGAGCCCGCGACGCTGAGCGGTGTCGACGCCGCCTCCGCGCGCGTCCTGAACGACGGCATGACCCAGGACGATCCGGTGTTCCTGAGCACGCTCAAGGCCGGCCGTGAGGCGTTCGCCGCCAGGCACCCGAAGATCACCGCCGACGCCGACGGGGCACGCGTGCTGCGCAGCGTGCTGATGAAGCCGGAGTCCGAACTGCACGTCGAGCGTCTCCACGACCGGGTCGAACGGCTCGCCAAGTCGTGCTGAGCGCGCGGACGCAGGTCGCGTGCCCGTCCCTGCTGCGATCGCAGCGGCCGCCGGTGTCTGCGGACGGCCCAGGACGGGAGCGCGCGGAACCGCGAGCGTGACCCGACGTCGTGGTGACGGGCATCCGCATGCCCGAGTTCGGTGGGCGACCGCGACCGGCTGGTCGTCATCGCCCACGGGACCGGCCCGGTCCACGCCGGAGAACCGCAAGCCCGCGGGCGCGGCGACCGGGCGTAGTTCAGGACCCGCCGTGACCCGCCGCCGCGGCTCGGCCCCCGCAGGGGATCTCGGTCGTCCCGCTCCCCGCGGCGGCGGAGTGCAGGGCGCCGTCCGGGCCGCCGAGGCGCAGGCGCCAGGGGTGCGGGCTGTCGGTCGTCACACGCAGCGTGTCGCCCTCGCGGCATACGTGGAAGCGGGCCGCCTCCCCGGGCCCCTCCGGTGTCGGGATCACGATCGTGCGTTCCGCGCCGTCGGCGAAGGCGTGCACCCGTAGCTCGACGTCCTCGGCCCAGGCGGAGACCGGGCGTTGGTCGTCGGCGGCCAGCGCGATCACCGAGTCGGGGCGGGCCAGCAGCGGCAGGGTGTGGAAGTCGTGCCGCTCGCGCACCCAGCCCGGGCCGGTGACCGGGGCGCCGTTCAGGACGTTGGTCCAGACGCCCTCGGGCACGTAGTACTCCACCGTGCCGTCGTCGGTGAAGACCGGGGCGACGAGCAGATCGTCGCCGAGCATGTACTGCCGGTCGAGGTGGGCGGCGGTGGGGTCGTCGGGGAACTCCAGCAGCATGGCGCGCATCACGGGGACGCCGGTGGCGTGCGCCTGCTGCGCGGCGCGCTGGAGGTAGGGGGCCAGGCGGTGCTTGAGGAGGGTGAACTCGCGGGTGACGTCGACGGCTTCGTCGCCGTAGTCCCAGGGGACGCGGTAGGACGTGCTGCCGTGCAGGCGGCTGTGCGAGGAGAGCAGGCCGAACTGCACCCAGCGCTTGAAGACGGCCGGGGTGGGAGTGCCCTCGAAGCCTCCGATGTCGTGGCTCCAGAAGCCGAAGCCGGACAGGCCGAGGGAAAGGCCGCCGCGCAGCGACTCGGCCATGGCGCCGAAGTGCGAGTCGCAGTCCCCGCCCCAGTGCACGGGGTACTGCTGGCCGCCGGCGGTGGCCGAGCGGGCGAAGAGCAGTGCCTCGCCCTCCCCCCGTTCCTCGCGCAGCAGCTCGAACACGGCCTGGTTGTAGAGGTGGGTGTAGTAGTTGTGCATCCGTTCCGGGTCGGAGCCGTCGTGCCAGACGACGTCGGTGGGGACGCGCTCGCCGAAGTCGGTCTTGAAGCAGTCGACGCCCTGGGCGAGCAGGCGGCGCAGCCTGCCGGTGTACCAGGCGCGGGCGGCGGGGTTCGTGAAGTCCACCAGGGCCATGCCCGGCTGCCACAGGTCCCACTGCCACACGCTGCCGTCCGGCCGGCGCACGAGGTGGCCCTCACGCATGCCCTCCTCGAACAGCGCGGACTTCTGGGCGATGTACGGGTTGATCCAGGCGGAGACCCGGAGACCCCGTTCCTTGAGCCGGGCGAGCATGCCCTGCGGGTCGGGGAAGGCCGCGTCGTCCCAGGCGAAGTCGCACCACTGGTAGGCGCGCATCCAGAAGCAGTCGAAGTGGAAGACGCTCAGCGGGAGGCCGCGCTCGGCCATGCCGTCGATGAAGCGGGCCACGGTGGCCTCGTCGTAGTCGGTGGTGAAGGAGGTCGTGAGCCACAGGCCCATCGCCCAGGCCGGGGGCAGGGCGGGGCGGCCGGTGAGCGCGGTGTAGCGCTCCAGGACCTGCTTCGGGCTCGGCCCGTGGACGACGAAGTACTCCAGTGACTGGTCCTCGACGCTGAACTGGACCTGGCCGACCGACTCGGAGCCGACCTCGTAGCTCACCCTTCCCGGGTGGTTCACGAAAACGCCGTAGCCCCGGTCGGTCAGATGGAACGGGACGTTCTTGTAGGCCTGTTCGCTGCTCGTGCCGCCGTCGGCCTGCCAGATGTCCACGGACTGGCCGTTCTTGACGAACGGGGTGAACCGCTCGCCCAGGCCGTACACCGACTCGCCCACGCCGAGGGCGAGTCGGCCGACCATGTGGTGGCGGCCCGCCGCGTCGGTGACGAATCCGGTGCCCCGCTCCCCCGCGGAGGTCAGCGTCCGGCCGTCCGCGACGAACTCCAGCCGCCACGGCCGGGAGGAGTCGACGCGCAGGGTCAGTTCACCGGAGGTCAGTTCCAGCAGCGGGCCGTCGCGGCGGACCTTGCCCGCGCCTTCGTCTGCGAAGGGGGCCCCGGACAGCGCGAACTCCGGTCCGCGGCGCACGGACCCGGCGTGGTGGGTGGTGCGCACGCCGATGACGCCCTCGGCCGGCGACCAGCACTCCACGGTCAGCAGCGGGCCGTTGAGCGTGCCCCCGCGGCCGGTGACGCGCTTGACCGGGGCGTACAGGGTCATCCGGTCCGGGTCCGCGTGGGCGTCCGCGACCTCGGCGGCGAAGTACGGGGTGCAGCCCGGACGCATCAGCCAGTGGCCGTCCGTGAACTTCATCGGGCGGGCGCCTCCGTTCGCACGCGCTGCGCGGCGATCAGCCTCCGGTCTCCGTGGCGACCGCCTTCGGTAGTACGGGCCCGGGTGCCGGGGGCGACGCGGGCCGGACCGGAACGCTGGTCGAGCGGCTCGACCCGGACGGCCTCGGCGGCCTCGCGGGCCGGCTCGTCTTCCCAGGTCACGCCCGGGCCCACGGCCTGCCGAAGGCTCGTCGCCCCGCCGAGCCGGGACACGCCGTGCGGTGCTTCCGTGTCGGTGCGCAAGGAGACGACGCCCGGTTCGATCGGCAGCGCCGGCTCACCGAAGGGGAGCGGGCCGACAGCGGACGGCGAGGGAGGACCCACGAGGCTGACCCCTAAGCAGGAGGATTGCGGAGTGTTGAAGCGCTTCGACGCTGCCACCGCTCCCTCGGAGCTGTCAATGACCGGACAGGGAGAAAGTTTCCCGGCATTGGCCCTCTTGTTTCGCGAGAAACCTGTCATTAACCTTCGCGGCCAGGTGAAGCGCTTCGACACAAGGGAAGGGCCGCTCCATGACCAGCGCCCGCCGCACGCACCTCGTCGCCCGGGTGACGCCACACCAGAAAGGCAGCCATGAGCAGCCCACCGCAGATCATCCGATGGGGCCACCCGGCCCTGCGGGTCGAGATCGGCGTCGACGACGACGGCGCAGCGCGTCTCACGCATCTCGGACTGCCCGGCGGACCGCCCGCCGAGCGGCGCTCCTGGCCTCCCCTGCCCCTGGTGGAGGTGACGGCCGCGGGCCACGGCCGTTCCTGGTCGGGCGCCCGCCTCGTCGACACGACCCTCGGCGGGCGGCTGCGGTACCGCGCCCACCGAGCAGCCCGCGACGGCGACCGGCACACGCTCGGCGTCGAACTCCACGACCCCGAGACCGGTCTCGTCGCCCAGGTGCGCTACACGTCGCCCGACGGTGTGCCGGTGCTGCGCAGCGAGGTGATCCTGCGCAACGCCGGGGACGCCGCGCTGCACCTGGAGTCGGTCTCGTCCCTCGTCGTGGGCTGCCTCGCGGACGGTCCGCAGGCTGTCGGGGACGCGGACCTGCTGTGGGCGGAGAACGACTGGGTCGCCGAATGCCGCTGGCAGCGCAGGCCGATGCGGGCGACCTCGCCGGTCCTCGACGACCGTGTCGTCTACGACAACGGCAAAGGGGAGTTCACCCGGACCGGCCGGGGCGTGTGGTCCAGCTGCGGCCGACTGCCCATGGGCGGCCTGACCGGCCGTGACTCCGGGCGTACCTGGCTGTGGCAGATCGAGCACAACGGCGGCGGCTGGCACTGGGAGTGCGGAGAACGCGACCGGCTCGCCTACCTGGCCCTGTTCGGCCCGACCGACACCCAGCACGGCTGGCGGCACCCCCTCGACGCCGGCGCGGAGTTCCGCACCGTGCCGGTGGCTCTCGCCTTCAGCGACGACGGCGGGCCGGACGAGGCGTTCGCCGCGCTCACCCGCTACCGCCGGGCCGTCCGCCGCCCGCACCCCGACCACCGGCGGCTCCCTGTGATCTTCAACGACTACATGAACTGCCTGATGGGCGATCCCACGACCGAGAAACTGCTGCCGTTGGTCGACGCGGCGGCCGAGGCGGGCGCGGAGTACTTCGTCATCGACGCCGGCTGGTACGACGGCGAGGACGGCGGCTGGTGGGACAGCGTCGGCGCCTGGGAGCCCGCGGCCTCCCGCTTCCCCGGGGAGCGCGGGATCCACGAGGTCCTCGACCGCATCCGGGAACGGGGCATGACGCCCGGCCTGTGGCTGGAGCCGGAGGTGATCGGCGTCCGCAGCCCCATGGCCAGGTCCCTGCCCGACGAGGCGTTCTTCCGCCGCGACGGCGTGCGCGTCACCGAGACCGGACGCCACCACCTCGACCTGCGCCACCCGGCCGCCCGCGCCCACCTGGACGAGGTAGTGGACCGCCTGGTCGGGGTGTGGGGGGTCGGTTACCTCAAACTCGACCACAACATCGACCCGGGCTCCGGCACCAGCGCCCGGCCCGGCGAGACCCCGGCCGCCGGTCTGCTCGGCCACAACCGCGCCCACCTCGACTGGCTCGACGGCGTCCTGGACCGCCACCCGCACCTCGTGCTGGAGAACTGTTCCTCGGGCGGAATGCGCTGGGACCACGCGCTGCTGTCCCGGCTGCAACTGCAGTCCACCAGCGACCAGCAGAACCTCCAGCGGTACGCGCCCATCGCGGCCTCCGCGCCGACCGCGGTCACCCCCGAGCAGGGGGCCGTCTGGGCCTACCCGCTGCCGCAGGACTCCCTGGACGAGGTCGTCTTCACGATGGCCAACGCTCTCCTCGGGCGCATCCATCTGTCCGGACTGCTGCCCGAGCTGCGTCCCGAGGCCCGCGCCCTGGTCCACGAAGGGGTCGCGGTCCACAAGGCCATTCGCTCCGATCTGGCCGGGGCGGTGCCCGCCTGGCCGCTCGGCCTTCCGGCCTGGGACGATCCCTGGCTCGCGCTGGCCCTGCGCACCCCGGCCACCACGTATCTCACCGCCTGGCGCCGGCCCGGCGAGGAGGCCACCGCCGCTCTGCCCCTCCTCCATCTCCGCGGCGTCGGGGCCCGGGTCGAGGTGCTCTACCCCACCGCGAACCAGGCCGCCCTGGCCTGGAACCCGGGTGCCGCCGAGCTCACGCTGACGCTGCCCACGGCGCCGTCCGCGGTGCTGATCCGCCTCACCCACCCGGCGCCGGACACGCCATGAGACCACCCTCCCCTATCGGAACAACCATACGAGACAAAGGAATTGACTGAGTGTCAGACGAGTCGCAGGCGGACGCCGCTGTTCGCCCCGCCACGTTCCCCAACCCGGTGATCCCCGGCTTCCACCCCGACCCCAGCGTCTGCCGCGTGGGCGACGACTACTACGTCGTCTGCTCCAGCTTCGAATACTTCCCCGGCATCCCCGTGTTCCACAGCCGCGACCTGATCCACTGGACGCAGATCGGCAACGCCCTGGACCGGCCGAGCCAGTTGCGCCTGCCCGCCGACGCACCGTCCTCCGGCGGCATCTACGCCCCCACCCTGCGCCACCACGACGGCCGCTTCTGGCTGATCGTCACCAACGTGACCGACGGCGGCAACATGCTGTTCACCGCCACCGACCCCGCCGGACCCTGGTCCGACCCGGTCCGCCTGGCCGGCGTCCGCGGCATCGACCCGGACCTCGCCTGGGACGAGGACGGCGTCTGCTGGTGCACCGTCGCCGGGGTCTCCCAGGTCCGCATCGACCCGTACACCGGCGAGACGTTCGGAACGCCGCGCAGGCTCTGGTCCGGCGCGCCGGACGCCAAGGCGCCCGAGGCGCCGCATCTGTACCGGATCGGCGACTACTGGTACCTGCTGATCGCGGAGGGCGGCACCGAGCGCTGCCACGGCGTCTCGATCGCCCGCGGACTCACGCCGGGCGGCCCGTTCGAACCGTGCCCGGCCAACCCGGTCCTCACGCACCGCGGCACCGACCACCCCGTCCAGAACACCGGCCACGCCGACCTGGTCCAGGGGCCCGACGGCTCCTGGTGGATGGTGGTGCTGGGCGTCCGGCCGCGCGGCGGCACCCCGGGCTGGCACGTGCTGGGCCGCGAGACCTTCCTCGCGCCCGTCGCCTGGGTGGACGGCTGGCCCGTCGTCGACAAGGTGACGACCGAACTGCCTGCCCCTGCCTGGCCGTTGGTCCCCGGACCCGTCGAACCGGTCCGGGACGACTTCGACCTGAACGAGCTGCGCCCGCAGTGGATCTCCGTACGCGACCGTCCGGCGGAGCACTGCACCACCAAGGAGCGGTCCGGCTGGCTCACCCTGCACTCCCGGGGCGGCTCCCTGGACGATCCCGACGTCGTGTTCGTCGGCCGCCGCCAACAGCACCTGACCTGCGCGGCGCGCACCCGTATCGACCCCGCGGACGGTCACGGCGGCCTCGCCGTCCGCCTGGACGAACGCCACCACTACGAGATCGAGGCGCGCGAAGGCGAGGTGCGTGTGCTCAGCCGGGTCGGACCGCTGCGCACCGTCGTGGCGTCCCGGTCCGTGCCCGCCGGGCCCGTGACCCTCGCCGCACGGATCACCGGCGCCCCGCAGCAGGACTCCCGCAGCGGGCCGGACATCCTCACGTTCGGCGTCGAGGAGCCGGACGGCGCCTTCACAGCGCTCGGCGCCCTCGACGGCCGGTATCTGTCGACCGAGGTCGCCGGCGGCTTCACCGGCCGGGTCATCGGCCTGTACGCCTCGTCCGGCACCGTCCACTTCGACTGGTTCGACTACGAGCCGCTCCGCGCCTGAACCGGCGTCGCGCACGGACACCGCATCGCCACCGGAAGACGATCCCCTCCCTCGACCACCTGTCGCTCCATCCCCCCACGGGCGGAACCCCCGCTCGGCCAACAGAAACAGAGGTCCGAAGATGAAGGGAACGCACCACACACCCGGCCGCCGCAGCCGCGGCCCCGGCCGGGTGCTCGGCCTCCTCCTGGCGCTGGTCGCCGCGATCGGGCTGACCAGCACCACCGCCCTGGCCGTGCCGCGCCACGAGGACGCGTCCGCGGCACGGCTCCCCCGCCTCGCCGCCGCCAGGGACACGGTGGCCGCGATGCAGCCCAGCTGGAACCTGGGCAACACCCTGGACGCCATTCCCGACGAGACGTCCTGGGGCAACCCGCCGGCCACCAAGGCCCTGTTCGACACCATCAGGGCCCAGGGCTTCCGCAGCGTGCGGATCCCCGTCACCTGGAGCGGTCACCAGTCCTCCACCGCCCCCTACACGATCGACGCGACCTGGATGAACCGCGTCAAGCAGGTGGTCGACTGGGCGCTGGCCGACGGCCTCCGTGTGGTGATCAACGTTCACCACGACTCGTGGCAGTGGATCGCCGCCATGCCCACCGACCACGACAACGTACTGGCCCGCTTCAAGGCCACCTGGACCCAGATCGCGGCCGCGTTCCGCGACTCCTCGCAGGCCCTGCTCTTCGAGAGCAACAACGAGCCGCAGTTCGACAACACCACCGACGTCCAGGGCAATCAGTACAACAACGAACTCAACACGGCGTTCCACACGGTGGTGCGCGGGTCCGGCGGCAACAACGCGACGCGTCTGCTCATGCTGCCGAGCCTGCACACCAATGCCGGCCAGGACTTCCTGGACAACCTGGTCGGCGAGATGAAGTCCCTGAACGACCCCCGGCTCGTGGCCACGGTGCACTTCTACGGCTGGTACCCGTTCAGTGTGAACATCGCCGGCGGCACACGGTTCGACGCCACCGCGCAGAAGGACATGACCGACACCTTCGACCGGATCCGCACCACCCTCACCTCCCGGGGAATCCCCGTCTACCTGGGCGAGTACGGCCTGCTGTCGTACCCCGACCACAACCACCCCGCCCGCGTCGAACTGGGCGAGGCGCTGAAGTACTTCGAGCAGTTCGGCTACCAGGCCCGCGCCGCCGGCGTCACCACGGCCCTGTGGGACGCCTTCAACTTCCTGAACCGCGGCACGCTGCAATGGCGCGACCCCGCACTGATCGACCAGATCAGGTCGAGCTGGACCACCCGCTCGGGTACCGCGTCCTCGGACCGGATCTTCCTGGCGAAGTCGGGTGCGATCACGGCCGAGTCCCTCACCCTCAACCCGAACGGCAACGCCTTCCTGGGACTGTGGCAGGGCAGCAAAAAGCTCGCCCCGGGCCGGGACTACACCGTCTCCGGCAGCCAGCTCACCCTCACGTCGGCGGCGCTCACCCGGCTGGCGGGCAACCGCGCGTACGGGATCGACGCGACCGTCGAGGCCCGCTTCTCCCGGGGGCTGCCCTGGAAGGTCCACGTGACCACGTACGACCGGCCGGTCCTCTCGAACGCGACCGGCGACGCGGGCGGCGTCACCATCCCCACCCGGTTCCGCGGTGACCTGCTGGCCACCATGGAGGCCACGTACGCGGACGGCGGCAACGCCGGTCCCACCACCTGGACGCCCTACCAGGAGTTCAACGAGGCGTTCTCGCCCGACTACCCCGCCAACGCCCTGCTTCTGACCTCGAAGTTCGTCGCCTCGCTGCGTGACGGCGCGCAGGCGACGCTCGTCTTCCACTTCTGGAGCGGAGCCACCGTGACGTACCGAGTGACGAAGTCCGGAAACTCGGTGACCGGCATCGTCGGCTGACGGGCCCTTCGCCCCGGGCGGCCTTCCCGGCGCCCGGGGCTCTTCGCCGGACGACTCAGGTCTCGCCCGGCCGGCTCAGGTGTCTTCCCCGGCGCGACTCGGGTGTCTTTCCCGGCCCTTCAGGTCTTCGGCGGCCCACGCGCTTCTTCGACGGTCCGTTCAGGTCTTCGGCGGGGCCGTGCTCTCGCGGACGGTGAGCGTGGTGGCGATCTCCACCCCGACCTGGGGCACGTCCTCGCCGCGGCCCATTGCCAGTGCCAGCTCGGTGGCGGCCACCGCCATCTCCGCCAGCGGCTGGTGGACCGTGGTCAGGGGCGGGTCGACCCAGGCGACGGCGGGGACGTCGTCGAAACCGACCACGCTCAGGTCCTGCGGGATGCTCAGCCCGAGCTCGCGGGCGGCCTGGTAGACGCCCAGCGCCTGCATGTCGTTGGCGGTGAACACGGCGGTGGGACGGTCGGGCCGGGAGAGCAGTTCGCGTGCCGCCGCGCGGCCGTCGTCGCGGGTGAGGAGGGTTTTGACCACCAGGTCGGGGTCCACCGGCAGGCCGGCTTCGGTGAGGGCGGAGGTGTAACCGGCCAGCCGCGCCTGGCAGAAGGGATGGTCGGGTCCGCTGATCATGGCGATGCGCCGGTGGCCCAGGTCCACCAGGTGCCGGGTCGCGGCCTGGCCGCCGCGCCAGTTGGTGGCGCCGACGAAGGGAACGTCGTCGGGAAGCTCCTCGGTGGGGTCGAAGACGACGAACGGGATGCCCTTGGCCTTCAGCTGGTCGCGCTCCTCCTCCGACAGCTGGGAGACCGACAGGACGCACTGCGGGCGCCGCCCGAGGGTGTCGTCGATGGTCCTGGCCGGGGTGTCCTGGAGACCGAACTCCGACACCAGCACGCCGACCTTGTTCCGGCGGGCCACTCGTTCGACGCCACGGATGATCTCCACGGCCCACATGCTCTCCAGCTCGCGGAAGACCAGCTCCACGAGGTTGCTGCGGTTCTTCGGCGGCTTGCGGTAGCCGTACCGGTGGATGAGCTCCTCGACACGGGCCCGGGTCTCGTCGGACACGCCGGACCGGCCGTTGAGCACCTTCGACACCGTGGGGACCGAGACGCCGGCGGACTCGGCGATGTACGCGATGGTGACCGCCGCCGGTCCGGCGCCTCTGGTGCTCCGCCCCTGCGTCCCGTCCGGGGAAGGCGCGTCTGATCGGCTGTCCGGCACGGTTGCCTGTCCCCATCCCTCGCCCGATGAAGCGGTCATTCTGACACCCCCGGCTGCCGGGGCCGTCGGACTGCGCCGCCTGTCCGGGCCACGAAAGCATACCTCCGGCTTTCGCGGACCCGGAGAAGCGCCGACAGGTGCTCAACGGGCCTGAGCTGACCTGGTGTTGAGGGAGCCGTCACACCATCCGCAGGATGCGGTGACGGGGAGCACGGAGCGCGATAGTTTCGCGCGGCGGAGGACGTCGCGAAGGGGACGGTCGGCCCGGCGGGCCGTGCACCGCGACGCGGATGCGCCGCGGTGCACGGGTGAGGGCGGTGCGGACGGGGCAGCGGGTCAGTCGGTCATCGCCTCGCGGACGAGCGCGGTGTCGACGAACTGCTCGAAACGCACGATGAGTCCGCCGCGGACGACGAAGTGGTGCGCGACCCGGACGTCGATCGCCTTGGAGGTGGCGTTGTTGACGGCGGTGTAGCGGGCCAGGACGACGACGTTCTCGCCGTCGACGACGTAGGTGTCGTCGTGGGCGGTCCAGCCGGTCCAGTCCGCGCCGAGCCGTTCCATCACGTTGGCGGTGACGCCTTCGGGGGTGCGATAGGTGCCGGCGAGAGGGAAGCCGGCCATCTCGGTCCACTCCACGTCCGGGGCGAGGGTGGCCCGAAGGGCCTCCAGGTCGCCTGCCGCGGAGGCCAGGTACTGGCGGCGCACGACGTCGGCGGGGGCGGTGGAGGTCGCGAACTCGCTCATGTCAGCCCCACTTCATCTCGCCCTTGGCGACCTTCGCGCCGATCTGCGCGGCGATCAGCATGCCGTTGTCGGGGAACCGCTCGACCAGCGCCTCGGTCAGCGCGGCGCCGTCGGCGGCCCGGCCGAGCTCCTCCTCGAAGGCGACCAGGTAGTCGCGGGTGGCGGAGACGGCGGACGCGTCCGCCGCCGTGCCGGGCAGACGGTGGCCGGGCACGACCAACTGCGGTTCCAGCGCGGCCATTTCGTCCAGCAGGTCGATCCAGGCGGCGCGGTCGCCCGGGGTGGGGGTGTCGGCGACCCAGACGTGCTCCTGCTGGAAGAGCAGCACGCCGCCGAGCAGGGCACGGTGCTCGGCCTGCCACAGGTAGTGACGGTCGGGCAGTGCGGCCGGGCCGCCCTTGAGCTCGAAGCGGTGACCCTCCAGGGTGATGTCGCCGACGAGCGGTTCGAGGTCCACCAGGCGGGTGGGCAGGTTGGCGCCGAGCGCCGCCCATGCCTTGAGCTTGCCCTCGTAGGACTGCTGGATGTGCTCGATGACGAGCGGGGTCGCGACGAACCTCGCCTCCGGGAAGGCGTCGGCGACGACCTCCGCGCCGAAGTAGAAGTCGGGGTCGGCGTGGGAGACGAAGACAGTGGTGAGCGTCTTGCCGGAGTCGAGGATCTCGGCGGTCAGGCGATGCCCGTCGGCGCGGGTGAAGGCGGCGTCGACCAGGAGGGCCTCGCGCTCGCCGGTGACGAGGGTGGCGGTCTTGTTCTTGCTGCCGGCCGGGAAGTCCAGGTCGAGGATCGTGAAGTCGAGCGTGCTCATGATGGTTCCTTCGGGGAG
>NZ_JAHHIU010000107.1 GCF_024539815.1 Streptomyces hayashii | reverse complement strand
GGGTGCGGGCGGGCCGAAGGGCCGGGGCCCGACGGACGGCGGGGGGAACCGGCCTCGGACCACGCCGACCGTTCGCCGGCCATCGCCTCGGCCTCCTCCGCACGGACGCCCGCACCGGTGGCCCGGCGCCAGGACGCGCCCGGCCGCAGCAGAGCCATGACGTGGGTGGCCTCGTGGACCAGCAGGGCGAACCCCCGCTCGTCCCGGGGGCGGAGCCGGCCGTGGCGGAAGTACACGTCCTGCCCCACGGTCACGGCATCCGCCCGCCGGGCCCGGGCGAGCGAGTCGGCCCGTTCGTCGTCGTGCACTCGCATCGCCTCCGCGGCCGGTCCGACCACGGCCCTCAGCCGTGACCGGGCCGTGGCGGGCAGGTCGTCCTGCCGGCGCCCGGTCGAGGCCGAAGCGCCGTCCTCGTGCCGCCGGGCGGCCCCCGGCGGTCTCGCCCCGGGGCTCGGGGACGGCGGTGTAGGGGCCGTCGAGGAAGGGCCGACCGCAGCCGGAGGGGGCCCGGGACGCCCTTCCGGCGCGGGGGTGTCGGGCGCGGGGTCGTCGGCGGCGTACGGGCCGGGGTCCCGGGCCGTGCGGAGCCTCCCGGGCAGCGCGGTCGTCGTGAGGGGAGCGGGACGGTCCGGTGTCGACTCGAACCGCTCGAAGCGGCCCGCGCCCGCCGTCAGTCCGGCGGCCCGGTCCATGAAGACCCGCAGCATGCCCGCCCATGGCAGGGGGACGAGCAGGCGTTCGGCGTGCCGCCGCCCGTGGGCGTCGAGGCGCTCGCCCAGGGTCGGCGCCGGCAGGCTGCCATCCTCCGTCATGGTTCGCCTTCCTGCTCCAGAGCGTCGGTGATCTCACGGATCCAGTGCAGTCGCTCCGCGTGGTCGAGGGCGAGCGACTCGGCGAGAGTCCAGTGGACATGTCGTCCCAGAAAGGCCACCTCCTGGCGGACCCGTGCCACGGGGTAGCCCGTCACCCCCCCGGCTGCGGGACCTCCGCCTCGTGCTCCTGACCGCAGTGCGGACAGGTGATCAGGAGGGTGGTGGCGGTCAGCCCGTTGATCCGGTTGTAGAGGGACTGCAGATGGGCCAGGTCCTCCGAGTACAGACCCTCGATCACTCCCGGCGTGACCTCCGGCACCCCGCCCAGTCTCGTCACCACCCGGGACAGCAGGATGACGATCAGGTACGCGGGCCAGCCCTGTACCCGGGGGTCCTTCAGCGGGTAGATCTCGTCCGCTGCCGTCGCCAACCGCATGACGCCGTCGCGGTGCAGATCGCCGGCGGCGTCCACATAGCCTTTCGGCAGTTCGAACTCGACCTCCGTGACCAGCATGGCCGTCACACCCGGCTCAGGCCCTCGTGGGCCAGTACGAGGGTGTCGACGGCGACGTCCGCGCCCTTGGCGCTGAACGAGGCGCCCTCCCACTTGGTGGGCCACGCGCTGACGAAGTTCCAGCGCGCCACCTCCGTGTGGTTGCTCAGGTCGTACACGACGATCGAGCCGTTCTTGCGCGCCACGGTCCCGTCCACCACCTGCTGACGCCAGTCCCACAACTCGTGGGACCCGGTGAGGCCCCACTTGAGGGTGATGTCGGAGTAGCTCGTCTTGCCGGGCAGCTTGCGCACGGTGGTGTTGTCGCCGCCCTCGCGGTTCTCGATGACCTCCGTCGTCGACCCCAGTCCACTGCACTCCCGGAAGCTGGCCTGGGCGATCCCGTCCAGTTCCACGAGGAAGTTGAAATTGCGGAAGGGCTCGACCCGCTCACCTGTCTGCGCCATCCCTGGTCGTCCTCTCTACACCTCGCTGACCCGGCCGCTGCCGGACCACAGGCCCAGTCGGATCACGATCTGTTCGGCGGGCCGGGTGGGCGCCAGGCCGATCTCGATGAACACGCGCCCCAATGCCCGTACCGGGTCGGGATTCAGCTCCTCGTCGATCTTGACGTAGAAGGCTTCGGCAGCCGTGCGCCCGAAGAGCGCTCCGGACTGCCACACACGCGTCAGGAACTCCGTGACGGTACGTTCGAGGGCCTTCCACAGCGCCGTGTTGTTGGGCTGGAACACGGCCCAGCGCAGGCCCTGCAGAAGGGAGTCCGAGATGTACGCCACGAGCCGGCGCACATTGACGTACTGCCAGGCGGTGAGTTTGGACAGCGCCCGCGCGCCCCACACCAGGGGCGGTCCGCCGGGGAAGGTGCGCAGCGCGTTGATGTTGAGGTTGTTCAGAACGCCCTGCTCGTCGTCGTTGAGCTGGTATTCGAGGTCCAGCGCTCCGCGTATGACCTCGTTGGCCGGCGCCTTGTGGACCCCCCGGGTGCTGTCACTGCGGGCCATCACGCCGGCGATGTGACCCGACGGGGCCACGGTCACCCGTCCCGGGCTGCTCGCCGGCGCCTCGGGGTCGTTGATGACGATCCACGGCCAGTACAGCGCACCGAAACCCCGGTCGGTCATGAGCCCGTCGCGCTGGCTGTGCACCGGAGCCGTGTCGGCTGGGTTGTCGGGAGTGCGCGCCCCGTCCAGGACCGCGAAACGGTCGCCCATCGTCTCGCAATGGGTGATCAGCGACGCCTGGGTCGCGGCATTCGTCTCGCCGGGCAGGCACACGATGCTGACGTCCAGGGTGTGCGTGAGCGCCGCCAGGGCGTTGTCGAGTTCGGCCATGTCGGTGACCGGCACGATGTAGGCGAGGGTTCCGCCGTTCTCGAAGAAGCCGCGCACGGCGTACGGAAGGCTCAGGGGTTTCTTGAACTCGCCGAACTTCTCCGCGTACTGCGTCCAGTTCGTCACCAGGACCGGCTTGTTCGGCACGATGCTCGCACTGTCACCGGCGACGGTGCCGATCAGCGCCGCCGTACTGGTTCCGGCTCCCGCGATCGGCCCGGCGGTCTCGACCTCCTCAAGATATATGCCTGGTGGCTTCGTATCGAACTCGGTCATCGGAGCCTCCTCGCCCGATGTGGATCGCGTCGGTGCCTTGAGACGATGGTCTGGTGAAGCCGCGGAGCGACGTCCTCGGCTCGTGCCCCGCGGTGGGAGCCGGCCTTCCGCCGGCAGCGGGTCGACGGAGCGGCGCCCGGCCACGGACCGTCCGCCGGGGGCGACGCGACACCGGGGGCGCGGATCCGTGCCGTCACTTCGAACTCGGCTTCCCCGCCGACGACTGCTGCGCGAACGCCTGCCGGGCCACCGGGCTGTTGGCGGGCAGCACGGCCATCAGACCGCGTTCCTGCGCCTCGGCTATCGTCTCGGCGGCGTCGCTGCCCTCGGGGACGAAGGCCAGACGGACATGCCCGTCACCGGAGCCGCGGCGGTCCACCGGAGTGACGGCGCCGTGCGTGCCGTCGGGCAGGGTCACCCACAGCTGGAAGTCGTCGTACCGGATGAAATCCGCGCTCTTGACCGGCCAGGGGTAGTGGTGTTCACCCGGCACCCCGGGAAGGATGCCCTGATGGTTCCCCCGGCTCATCGGCACGCACGCGTTGAACAGGGAGTCGGTCCACGCCTCCACTCCGTCCGCGTCCTCGATCGGCGTGCGCAGCAGTTCCCCGGCTCTGTCGTAGCCGAGCTCCGCCAGCGCGGGCACGGTGAGGGGGAAGGCGTCCATCAGCTCGGATGCCTCCTGCCGGAGGCGGTCGACCTTCGCGGGGTCCGCGCAGAACTGCATGCTCCACTCGATGCCGACGCGAGCGCGGTACATGCGCCAGCACGTGGACCCCTTCACCCACAGGCTGCCCCCGTGATGCATCTCCCAATGTGCGGGCGCGTCCGGTCCCGATCCTGGGTCGACGGGCCGGGGCCCGTAGGGCAGGTCGGGATCGTCCATGGCGCGCAGAATCGCCTGTGCCGTCTTCTTGGCGGCCCGGAACTCCGCGGATTCGAAGCGCTTCGGGTGTTCGACGAGGCTGATACGCCACGGATGGTCCTCTGACTCGACGCCGTCCGGATGGAGTGGGGTGTGGACCATGACTGACCTCCTCGGCCCGGCCCCGCGGAGTGGTCACCGACCTCGCGGACAGGTGTCCCCGCGCGGAGCGGAGTGCCCTGATGCTTCCAGCGTGCGCCTGAAACCGGTGGATCGCGACCTGTGCGAGGGCCCCGCCGGACACCGGACGGCTCGTCAGGAACCGGTGCGCAGCACGGGCGAGACCGTCACGGACAAGGAGGACGAACCGTTCGTCCGCGCCGTCGTGCCGGGTCGCCGGCCGGTCATGTGGCGACCTGTCACTTGCGGAGCGCTCCCGCCGTCCGCAGGTCCCGCGGGGGAACCGACGGGGCTGACCGTGTCCGCCTCCACCCCGGGCCGCACCACCGGCAGGATGCCGGATGCGGACCCGTGAACTAGCCTGGAGAGCGAGTCCCCCGAGGGGTGCGGCATGCACGAGTTCGCAGAGCGAGAGACGCTGCCACAGGCACCGACTTCCCAGAAGCCCACCGCGGTGCAGCACGGCCTGCACACGCCGGGGGAGGCTCTGGAGGCACCCGTGCGAACCGCGATGGAATCACGGTTCGCAGTGGACTTCTCCCGCATCCGCGTCCACGCCGACGCCACGGCGGCGGACTCCGCGCGGGCCATGTCGGCCAAGGCGTACACGTTCGGACATCACATCGCGTTCGCTCGCGGGCAGTACGCCCCCGGCACCGCCGCAGGTCGCCGGCTGCTCGCACATGAACTCGCGCACGCCGTCCAGCAGTCCCGAGGAACCGCGGGGCAGGCGCCGGGCTCGGTCGCCGGCCCGGCGCTGGAGCAGGCCGCGGAGGCCGCCGCGCACGAGGCGGTGCTGCCCGGTCGCACGCCGTTGAAGGTGGCGGGGGCCGCTGCGTCCGGCGTGATGCGACAGCCCGACACGAACAGTCCGTTGCGACTGCCCGCCGAAGTCGTCGAAATGCCCTGGGTGGGCAAGGGAGAGAACGTGGAGTCCAGTCAGCTGGGCTATCTGCGCGACAGCCGGCTGTTCTGGCAGCGCTGGAGGGACCATTACGGCGGCGGCGGTGCCCTGAGCCCGAGCAACCTTGAGGCCATTGCGAAGGGGCGCTCCCCGATCGTCGACGACGTCTGGGTGAGCAGGTACCCGCAGCACGCGGCCTACAAGGGGCAGATCCTTGAACACCACCATGTCGGTCAGGGTTCCCTGGCGAGTCCGGTACCGCACGATCTCCACGCGGCGCACTCCGTACTTCATCCCAAACGACAGACGGTCGGCGCGCCCAACCGCCCGACGAAGGCCATGAAGCCGCAGCCCAACAGGCTGAAGACCGAGGCGGACGTGGCTCGCCACACCGCGTCGGGGAAGATCCGGGGAGAGGGCGTCACACCCACCGCACCGCCCGAGGTGGCAGCCGTCCCGCCCTCCTCGGGGGCCGCCGTGCCGCCCGCGGCCGGACAGCCCAAGGTCGAGCTCTCGCAGCCGCTCACACGCGGGCCGGAACCGGGGGCGACGCCGCGAGCAGCGCCCGGCCCGCCGGCCGGGGAACTCGCCGAGGCTGTTCCCCGGACGGAGCCGGTGATCCCGCTGCGGGCGGCCAAGGGCGTCGCGTCCGGAGTGCGCGGCGGCGGCCTGACCCAGGCGATAGAGGGCGTCGCGGGACGGATGATGTCGGTCCTGTCCGTGGTGGACGTCATCCTGATGTACCGCAAGGGCGCTTGGGAGACACCCGTCGGAACCATGGTCTTCGACGAACGCAAGTACTTCGGCTATCTGATGCAGCGGTACTACGGGCTCGACGTCGCCAAGATGGAGGGGAAGATCATCGAGGAGAACGGCGAGAAGTTCATCATCATCGACGGCCTTCCGCAGGAATGGGACGAGGTGCACAAGAAGGCCAGGCCCCTTCGACCGCGCTCCGACCGGGAGATCACGGCGTGACGGCGGAGTCACGCACGCCGCGCGCCGCTCCCGAGCGCTGAAAGGCGATGTCCGTGCAAGGAGTTCCCGTGTCCGAGGCCATGGCCGCCTCCGTGTCGGCGTGCACGGAGAACGGCACCGCACCCGGACTCCCGGCCTTTCGGCGACTGGACGACCTGCTGCGCCCCGCAGTCGAGTCGACCCTTGGCAGGCGCGGCGCCGAGGATGCCGACGACGCCCGGCGCGGCCCGAACGGCGCCGCCCGGCAGAGAGGCGCCCGCTTCACGCACCGCATGCCCGGCGAGCGGCCGTCAGCTGAGGGGCACCCCGACACGGCGGGCCGGGAGCCGGGCTGGGAGGACATCGTCGGCATGGAGCGTGGCTGGTCGTGGCTCCGCAACTGCTACGGACTCTGCGACTTCGAGCTGGACGTCGTCCTCCTCGCCCTCGCGCCCGAGGTCGACCCCGCATACGAGCGGCTCTACGGCTGCCTCCAGGACGACGCCGACCGCAGGCGCCCCACGGTAGGTCTGGCGCTGGACCTGTTGACGGCAACCCCCCGTGAGCGGCTTCTCGCGCGCCGGTTCTTCGGCGCCGACGCTCCGCTGCTCGGCCGACGCGTGCTGAGCCTCCTCCCGGACCCGTGCACCGCGTCGGCGCCGCTCCCCGCCCGACTCCTCGTGCCCGACGGGCAGATCGTGGACGTCCTGCTCGATCAGGGCGGCCTCGATCGCAGACTGGCCCCCTTCTGCGAGCTGATGACTCCGCCACCGGGCCCCGTCGAGGACGAGGCGCTGTACCGCACGGTGCGCGACGCGTGGGGACGCCGGCCCCTGCGGCTGTACTTCCAGGGCCCGCCGGGAGCGGGACGCCGGCGCACCGCCGAAGCGCTCGCCGGCGCACTCGCCGTTCCGCTCCTGGCCGTTGACGCCGAAGACGTCGTTCAGGATGCCGACGCCCTGGAACTCCTTTTCCGCGAGGCGTCCCTGCAGGGCGCACTGCTCCACTTCGACGACGTCGAGTCACCCTGCACGCGAGCCCTGGCCGACCGGTTGTCGGCCTACGACGGCGTGGTGACCCTGTCGGGCAGCCGGCCCTGGGCGCCGACCGTACGCCGGCCGCTCGGTGTGCTCACCGTGCCGTGCGCTCCCGGGGACGCCGCCTCGCGGCGCGCCGGCTGGGAAGCGGCGCTCGCGGCGCACGGAGCCAGAGCCGCTCCGGCCGATCTCGATGCGCTCGCCGTACGGTTCCGGCTCGGCCCGGCGCAGATCGAGGACGCCGTGCTGACCGCCCGCACCGCCGCCCGGCTGCACGCCGAGGACGACCCGGAGGCCGCGGCCGGCGCGCCCTCCCGTCCGGAACTGTTCGCCGCGGCCCGCGCCGAGACCGGGCACCGGCTGACCTCGCTCGCCCGGCGCGTCGAGCCGTCCCGCACCGTGCGGGACCTCGTGCTGCCCCCGGAGTCACTGGAGCTGCTGCACGGACTGTGCGAATGGATGGTCCACCGCAGGCGGGTGATGGACGAGTGGGGGTTCGACCGGCGCATGTCCCAGGGAAAGGGCGTCAGCGCGCTGTTCGCCGGTCCACCCGGCACGGGCAAGACCATGGCCGCGGAGGTCGTCGCCCATGACGTCGGCCTGGACCTGTTCAAGATCGACCTCTCGATGGTGATCAGCAAGTACGTCGGCGAGACCGAGAAGAACCTCGAACGTGTCTTCACCGCGGCCGCCGACGCCGACGCCATCCTGTTCTTCGACGAGGCGGACGCCCTGTTCGGCAGACGGTCCGACGTACACGACGCCCACGACCGTTACGCCAACATCGAAGTGGCGTACCTGCTACAGCGCATGGAGGAGTACGACGGCCTCGCCATCCTCGCCACCAACATGCGCGGGCACCTCGACGACGCTTTCACCCGCAGGCTCCGGTTCGTCGTGGAGTTCCCCTTCCCGGACGACGCCGAGCGCCGTCGCATCTGGGACGTGTGCATCCCCCCGGAGGCCCCCCGCGCTCCCGACGTGGACCTCGATCGCCTGGCACGGGAATTCCGGCTGTCCGGCGGCAACATTCACAACATCGTTCTGCATGCCGCGTTCCTGGCGGCCGCCGGGGACGGCCGGATCGGCATGACCGAACTGCTCCGGGCGACACGGCGTGAGTACCTGAAGATGGGCAAGGTCGAGCCCGCCCCCGACCCCGGTCCTCAAGGGCCGTGACGACCCGGGCATGAGCCATCCCTCCCGTGCCGGCCCCCTGGCAGGTGAGCATGTTCCAAGACCTGGATGCCACACTCAAGGCGATGCTGACCGACCCCGCCGCACCGCCGGAGGTCCGCGCCGCGGACGTCAGTTTCGACACCCCGGACAGGACCTTCACCCCGACCCAGGCCACGGTGGACCTCTTCCTCCACGACGTCCAGGAGAACCGGGACCTGCGTGACCAGACACCGCTGGTCGAGCGGACGGAGGACGGCTACGTCAGCCGTCACCGGCCACTGCGCGTGGACTGCACCTACCTCGTCACGGTCTGGTCCACGCAGAGCGCGGGTCTCAAGGCCGCGGAGGAACACCGGCTGCTCGGGCTCGTCCTGCTGTGGCTGAGCCGCTTCGAGGTGATCGACACGCGCTTCTTGCGAGGCGACCTCACCATGCCCCCACAGCTCCACCCGCTGACGGCCTCCGTGGCGCAGATGAAGGAGGGCCAGGGGATGGGCCAGTTCTGGACGGCCCTCGGGGTGCCCCCCAGGCCCGCCTTTTCTCTCACCGTCACCGTCGGGCTTCAGGCGTTCGACGAGACCGAGCCCCACGCCGCCGTGAAGACCGTCGAGGTCAGACCGGCGCGGCCGGACGAACCGGCCCTGTGCGGGCGAGTGCTCGACGACAAACTGGCGCCGCTGCCCGGCCTGCCGGTCACTGTCGTCGAGAACGGGGCGGCGACGACCACCGACCGCCTCGGCGGCTTCGTCTTCCCGGACCTGGCCTTCGACTCGTACACCCTGCTGGTCCATATGACGGGCCGCCCCGACCTGAGCAAGTCCGTGCAGTACACGGCCCGGTCACAGCTCCACGACGTCATCGTGCCTGCGCCGTGAGCTGATTGGGGGAACGCGGTCGAGTGAGCACGGCGATGCGGGCGGCGGCGGCTGCCTGACGAGCCTTCTCCCAGGCCCAGTTTCGTGAAGTGCACCCGCCGGTTCCGCGCCCTAGGCTGGGAAGGGAGCTTTGCTGGAGGTCAGGATGACCAACGGGAAAGAGTTCAACGGTTCCGGACGCCCGACGGAAGCCGGAGGAAGCCTCTTCGTCTTCGTTCTCCTGTGGATCACCTCGCTCCTGCTCGTGCGTAACACCGCGCCTGAGTCGTCGAAGCGCGACCACCCCTACGAGCCGACCAGACGAAAGAACGTCGTCCAGTTCCCCGGATCGCCCAAACTCGTGTTCAGGACGCACAGAACAGCCTGGCGCGAGCGGGCTGCCGCACGCATCCTCTACCTGGAACAGCAAGCAGACCGGGAAAGGTGCCGAACGGTAAAGAACCGAGCTGAGCAGTGCCGACGTGAGGAAACACTGGAAGGGATCTCACGGCAGCTTGAGGAGGCAGGAAATGCCATCACCGCACCGCGTCGCCCCTTCTCCGGAGCCGCAGCCCTGGAACGGGCATGGGCCAACATTCGCGCAACCGACGTCATGCTGCTCACGCTGTGCCCGGAAGACGACCTGAGGAGCCGAAGCGCTGACGTGCTGAGCCACGTCCGACAGCATCTCCGACCGGGCAACCCCCTTCGGGCACGGCTGGAGTCGAACGAGAGACGCATGGAGACGAAAAGGCCCCGACCGGGGGACCGAGGGCTCCTCGTTCTCGCGCTGAGCGCCTCGTACGACGCGCTGGACGCTGAATTCAGCAGAGTGCGCAGCCTCAGCATCATTCTGCGTATCGCGACCGTCTTCGTCCTTCTCGGCGCCGCCGGACTGGCGGTCTGGGGCTGGTACTGCCCCCATTCCCTGAACATGTGCTTCCTCCCCAAGGGAGGCAAGTACATGGCGTGCCCATCCGGTGAGATTCCACTGAAGCCGCACCGTGTTCCGAGTCGTTACGCCCAGCACGTCGACGTTCTCGTGATCGAGGCGGCGGGGCTGGCCGGCGCGGCGCTCACGGTGATAGCCTCTCTGCGCCGTATCCAGGGCACCAGTTCTCCTTATATGCTGCCGCTTTCCGCAGCGCTGCTGAAATTCCCCACCGGGGCTCTGACGGCTTTCATCGGTGTGCTGCTCATCAAGGGCGCTTTCATTCCCGGCCTGAGCGCCCTGGACACCAGCTCGCAAATCATGGCCTGGGCCGTCATCTTCGGCGCGGCGCAGCATCTTGTGACCCGCTTCGTCGACGCGCGGGCCCGCGAAACCCTGTCGGACGTGGGACGCGCGCCCGCCGACCCCGAACCGGTCGCCTCCGGCACCGCGCCGGCCGCGGCGAAAAAGTGAGCGGCCGGCTGTCCCGGGCGGGGGTCGGCGACGACGTCGCCCGGGGTTTGCGCGCGGACGGGTGCGGATGGGCGAGGGCGGTTCGCGGGCGCGTGGCGTCACCTTCCGCCCAGCGTCCAGCGCCGCTGGCTGCCCTTGCATAACCTGTCCCCGGCTGAGCGGACACCCCACGCGCACCGCAGGCGACGGGCGGGTGATCGGCCGTGACCGGAGAGCGGTTCCGCCGGGCGACCGGCGACGGCCTTCACCGTCAATGCGGCTTGGCCGTGACGAGTCGGGCGAACGAGTCCATGCACGAGAGGCAGTGACGGGCCTGCTCGACCTGCGATCCCTCCGTGCGATCAGCGAGCCGTTGCCCGCACAGGGTGAAGGTCGCTTGTTTGGCGATGACATGCCATACCACGGCGGTTCCGGGCTTATCGGGCCCAGGACACATCTCGTACATGGTGGCCTCCTTGAGGGATGCCTTTCTTCTCCCAGGAGACCCCGTCCGAGCGGCTTACGCCGCCTGGGCGGGGGCCGATCGGGTGACGCCCGGGGACCGGACGCGTTGAAGGCCACGTCAGGGGCGTCGAGAGCCCGCCTCGCCGCGCGCCGCCGTGGAGAGCCCGGTGCTCGGTGGGCAGGGGCGGCCGGGGCGACCGTCCCGGCGCGCCCGACCACCCCGCCGGGTGAGCTGTCGGCGCCGGTGGTCCTGTGGTGCGGTGGTGCCGGTGGTCGGTGGTGTGACGAGATGGGTTTGGAGGCGTTCGGGTGGTTCGGCGGCGGCCCTGCAACTGCCGACCGGGCAGGCGGTCTCCTGAACACCGAGCGAACGCCGAATGCTGGAGGTTGTATGCAGAAGTGGCAGTACTCACCGACCGCCGTGACGGTGCCTGAGCTGATCCTGGACCCCTACCGCTGCGGTTTCGACGCGCAGACGACTCTGGACGGGGCGCAGACGGGGGAGCAGTGGGGGGACGAGGACTGGCGAGTGCCGCCTCAGGCGCGGGCAACCGAGGAGGAGCCACTGTGGCCTGCTCCTGACCCGAGCCGCCGGCTTCCGCCGGCGATGGCTCCGGCGGACCGACGGCGCTTGGAGCTCCACGCGGCACTCGTCCGAGCGGGAGTCGCGCCAGAGGCAGGAGATCTGCATGCCGTGGAAGCGCTGAGCGCCCTCGACGACACCGTCAACGAGGCCGTTCGGCGCTGGATCGCCGGCCACTGACCTCGGCGGCCTTGCTGGGTTCCGGGCCCGCGGTCGGGTTCGGCGCTCCGAGCGCCCGGGCGAGCCGGTCCGCTGCGTCGCCGCTCCATGGTGAGGCGGCGTCGGCTGCTCGGGCCCGTCGATCCGGTGGCGGGGCATCGGGCGGACCGACCTCGGCGGCGACGTCCCGCCCCTCCCAGCGGTCCAGGAAGCTCAGCGAACGTCAGCAGGCGAGTAGTTCCTCCGCGCGGGCCAGTTCGGAGGCCACGAGACCGAGGCGCTCGACGAGGTCCGGCGCCGCTTCGCGCAGTGCCCGCAGATCCGAGTGCAGGTCCAGGTTCTGACTGTGCATGAGCGCCCGGCCCCTTTCGAGGAGTACGACGGCTGCCTCGGGCTGTCCCGCGGTGAGGGCTATGGCACCCGCCTCGGTGGCCACGGTCGGTACCTGCACCCAGGCCGTGTTCGCGGTCCGGGCGCGACAGCTGCCGCGTCACGACCTCGCCCAGGAGGTCCACGGCGCGCGTGCAGTGCGCCAACGCCTTGGGCCAGGAGGCGGCCGTGGCTGTCGCGATGCCCGCGATCCTGGCCGCGCGGATCCGCCACACGGGAGAGTTCACCTGGTCGTGCTCGACGCACCCTGACGGAGTCTCGGCACCGGTCCGAAATCGGACTCGCCCCTCGACCGGCCGCGCGGACGATCACGGTGACGTAACCGGCGGCCGTTGCCTCGGTGCCGAGGGCACCAGACGGGCATGGACGCGAGGAACGCTAGAACTTGGGTCCGGGGTTCCTGGGCTGCCCTCCCATTCGGTGGTCGCCCCAGTCGATGCCGTCGTCGTATTCCTTGCCCGACGCGAGCGCGAAGAACCCGAGCAGGGGGGCTGCGATGAGGACTGCTCCGCAGAGGCTGCCGATCGTCACGTACGCCACGGCGGCGATGACGGCCCAGAACAGGATGTCGCACATGATCCGGGCCCACAGCGGGAACGGGGCGCGCCACGCGTGGTACCGGCGGTACATGCGCACGAACCTGCCGGACGCACGCTGAGATCGGCCGGAATTTCTCTGACCTGGCCTACCCGTACGGCCGTTGCCGTGCGCACGTCCCTTTTTCGTCACTGTGTACCCCCTCGGCAGCAGACCGACACCGTAGGTGAACTAGCCTTGTGCGCAGGGACTTTCACCGGAAACGGCCCTGTTTGCCGTTGCCGTGCCAGAAGAGGGCTTCAAAGGTTGCGATTCTGCGCGACTTCATGTGTTCTTGCGCCGCTCCCCACCGGCGGCGCCCCGGCGTCCTGCCTGTGGGCGACGACCGCTCCAGCCGGGCGCGCTGTGCATCCGTCAGGTCTCCAGATGCCATCCGGTGACCACCCCCGGCCGTGATCTACTTCTGTGCACAGTGTCGATGAACGAGGAACCGAGGTCATGACCAACCACTGTTGCGAGGCGATGAGCCGCAGTCTGAACGTGACCTGCGACCAGCACGACGACCCCTTCGCCTGCCCGGACTCGCTGATCGGTTTCACCGGCAGGTTCCAGGAGTACGGGCTGATCGTCCACGATGGCGGCACATCGAGCATCACCATCGACTTCTGCCCATGGTGCGGACGGCGTCTCCCCGAATCACAGCGGGACCGATGGTTCGACGAAATGGAACGCCGCGGGATCGATCCGTGGGAGGACGACATCCCGGCCGAATTCCAGGACGACCGCTGGCTCGCCGCCCCCGGCCGGGACTGACGACCCAGCGGCTCCTCACCGCCGACCGGCGTGGCCGGCCCCGCGAGGTCGAGCGCACCATGCCGGCGCCGATCGGATCCGCGGCCTCCTCGGCGACCTCGGAGATAAGGCCGGTCCCGGCTCTGACGATCGCTACCAGCGGTTCATTTCGGCAGCCTGGACGAGAGCCCCGACGGATACTTGTCAGATGGATGGATCAAGGGACTCTTGGCTCAATACCACGCATGATTGGGCCGCCATCGTGGACGCTGACCATCTCGGTCAGATCCGCCGGGAACCGGCACGGTTCGCTCCGGACGGGCCAGGACACCTTGTTCTTGAGGTCGTTGCTCATGCCGCCGATGAAGCACAGAGCCGGGGCGGCGGACAGTGTGTGATCACGCTGCATGCCGACGGCTCTGTGTCGGTGAAGGACGATGGGCGGGGCACCGACACTCGGGTCGACGAGCATGGCCGGGTGGTGAAGAAGCCGGTCATGGCCACGAAAGACCTCCGGTTCTTCGACCTCTCGGAGCCTGAACGGCTCCCGGACGGACATCCGCGTCGCGGTATGTCCGTCGTCGCGGCGCTCAGCGAGTGGCTGATTCATACCAACCGTCGTCTTGGAGGATCCTGGAGCCAGCGCTATGAGCACGGCGTTCCGGTGACCGATCTGGAGTCCGTCGCGCCCGACGGGACCACGGGAACCTGCGTCCGCTTCCTGCCGGACGAAACCGTGAATTCGAGTTGGTCGTTGACCACGAGTGACCTGGTGCGGTGGTCCGAGCACTGGCCCGACCTGACTGTCCGTCTCGAAGACCGACGCGACGCCTTGGATCGGTCAGGTCCGTGACCGCGGGGCTGGAGACCGAAACGCACCGGGAGCCGAACCTGCGGCGGCTGTCGGACGCGCGCGGTGCCAGTGCCCGGCGCGAAACAGCAGCGCAGTGATCGTAGGAGTCGCGCGACGCCTCGTCTCACATGATCGACCGGCCGTCGTGGCATCAAGGCTGCCGCATGCCGACCCGGTGAAGAGTGCGGGGTCAGGGGCGGAAGGTGCGCCGGTAGGTGTCGGGTGGGACTCCGACGCTGCGGTGGAAGTGCCGGCGCAGGGTGGTCGCGGTGCCCATGCCGGTGGCCGCTGCGATGGTGTCCACGGTGGCGTCGGTGGTCTCCAGTAGTTCCTGCGCGTGGCGGATGCGCTGGGTGTGGAGCCACTGCAGTGGCGTGGTGCCGGTGAGGTGTCTGAAGTGCCGGCCGAGATGGCGTGAGCTCATGCGGGCCTGGCGCGCCAGATCCTCCACGGTGAGCGGGCGGTCCAGTCGCTCCAGCGCCCAGGGGAAGAGTTCGCTCAGGGGGTGGTTGCCGGGGGCGGGCAGGGGAGTGGCGATGAACTGGGCCTGGCCGCCGTCGCGGTGAGGCGGGATGACCAGGCGCCGGGCGATCTTGTTGGCGTCGGCCGAGCCGTGGTCGAGGCGGACCAGGTGCAGGCACAGGTCCATGGCGGCGGCCTTGCCCGCGGAGGTGAGGACGTCGCCGTTGTCGACGTAGAGGACGTCCGGATCGACGGTGGCCGTCGGGTGGCGCCTGGCGAGTTCCTGGGTGTGTGCCCAGTGGGTGGTGGCGCGCCGGCCGTCGAGCAGTCCCGCCGCGCCCAGGACGAAGGCGCCGGTGCACAGTGAGGCCACGCGGGCGCCGGCCGCATGAGCGGCGCGCACCGCGTCGACCAGTTCGCGGGGCGGTTCGCGATCCGTGTCGGCCCAGCCGGGGACGATCACGGTGTCCGCGCGCGCGAGGTGGTCGAGGCCGTGGTCGGGTTCGATGCGGAAGCGGTCGACACGGACCGGTCCGTTCCCGCAGAGGGAGAAGTCGTACCAGGGGTCGACGACGTGGCTCAGGTCGGACCCGAAGATCTCCACGGCCACGGACAGTTCGTAGTGGAGCATGCCGTCGGTGACGGCCAGCGCGACAGTGGGCATGTCCGAAACTGTACGTGGCATGTCGTTTCCGACGCTCGTGCGGGGTGTCGCCGCGAGGACAGGATGGGGGTGTCAGGCCGCGGCGGATGGGCGTCGCGGCGGGTGTGCGGGTGGACAGGGAGCAGTTCATGGGGTCAGGCCAGTCGGTGGCGGTCTTCGGCGCGTACGGTCACACGGGGCGGTTCGTGGTCGCGGAGCTGACCGCGCGCGGGTTCGTCCCGGTGCCGTCGGGGCGCGACGCGCAGGCTTTGGAGGAGCTGGCCGGCGAGCACGGGTGGGAGGCGCGGGTGGCGTCGGTCGGGGACCCCGTCTCGCTGGACCGGGCTCTGGCGGGAACGGCGGCGGTCGTCAACTGCGCCGGGCCCTTCGCCTCGACCACCGGCCCCGTCATCGAGGCCGCGCTGCGGGCGGGGATCCCGTATCTGGACGTGGCCGCGGAGCTTGAGGCGAATCTCGACACCTTCGCCCACTACCGTGGGCGGGCCCGGGACGCGGGAGCGGTGATCGTTCCGGCCATGGCCTTCTTCGGGGGTCTCGGCGACCTGTTGGCCACCGCGGCGATGGGCGACTGGACCGAAGCCGACGAGGCCCACATCGCCTACGCGCTCAGCAGCTGGCACCCCACCGCCGGCACCCGGCTCTCGGGCGCGGTCTCGCGCGAGCGGCGCGGTGACCGACGCCTGCGCTACCGCGGCGGACAGTGGGAGCACCGCACCGACCAGGCGCCCGTCCTGGAGTGGACCTTCCCGGATCCGATCGGCCCCCGGCAGGTGATCGGGGAGTTCACGATGGCGGACGTGGTCACCGTTCCCCAGCACCTGTCCATCCCCGATGTGACCACGTACATGACCGTCGAAGCGGTCCGCGACATCGCCGCCCCCCGCACACCGGCCCCGACCGCCGCCGACGAGAGCGGGCGTTCCGACCAGACCTTCCTCGTCGACGGCGTCGTGCGTTCGGGCGGTGCCGAACGCCGGGCCACGGCAGGCGGCCAGGACATCTACGCCGTCACCGCGCCCCTTGTCGCCGAGGCCCTTGAGCGCGTCCTGGCCGGCCGCATCCGGGTCACCGGCGTCGCCTCCGCCGGCGAGATCTTCGACGCCCAGGATTTCCTGCAGGCGCTCGTCCCGCACATCGCACTGCACCTGCACCCGTAGAAGCGGATCGCCCGACCGACCCGTCCGCCCGGCTGCCGGGCGGATCCCCCGGCGAGCCGTGATGCTGCTGAGCAGCCGTCCGCGGTCCGGGCGACGGACGGGCGATCCGGCTTCACTCGGCCTGCGGCGCCAATACCTCCTACGTATCGAGCCGCTCCGGCTGATGCCTGAAAGCGCGCGCGGGCTGGATCTCCCGTTTCGATCTGGCTGTTTCTGTCGAGACCCTAGACACATCACCGGTCGATCATCGTTAATACATCCGATGTTGTTTCACCGAAGGGTGCCCCGACCGTCCGCCGCCCACCGGCCCGACGCAGCCCGCCGTAGCCCCGTATCCCGCCGCCCAGGCTTCCGCTTGCCGTGCTCACCGCGCCCTCACCGCAAGCGAATGCCGCCCGATCCACAGGAGTGGGCCCATGTCCCCATCAAGAATGAACCGTCGTACGTTTCTGGGTGCGGCGGGTGCGGCGACGGCCGCGACCGCCCTGCCGCTCGTCCCCGGCTTCTCCGGCCTTCTGTCGAAGGCGGCCGCCGCAGACACGCAGACCAACCTCAGCAAGATGGCCGACTTGCGGTTCGGCATGTTCAACCACTTCAGTCTCGGCACCTTCAGCAACGAGGAGTGGGCCGAACCCCACCAGAGCCCCACCCTCTTCGCTCCTCCCAGCGTCAACTGCGCGCAGTGGGCCGACGCGGCGGTCGCCGCGAAGATGAGCTACGGCTTCCTGACCACCAGGCACCATGACGGCTTCGCCCTGTGGCCGAGCGCCCACGGCACCCAGAACGTCGCGAACAGCTCCTACAAGCACGACGTCGTCCAGGCGTACTGCGACGCCTTCCGTGCGAAGGGGCTGAAGGTCGGGCTCTACTACTCGATATGGGACCGCACCTTCGGCGTCGAGGCATGGGAGAGCCGGCACAAGGTGACCGGACTCCAGATCACCGATGCCATCCAGCCCAGCCACATGACCTTCGTCCTCGGTCAGATCCGCGAGTTGCTCACCGACTACGGCACCATCGATATGTTCATGACCGATGGTTACGCGTGGCAGATGGGACAGCAGGCCGTCTCCTACCAGCAGATCCGGTCGCTGGTCAAAGAGTTGCAGCCGGACTGCGTCATGATCGACCTCGGCGGACTGTCGGAGCCCTTCCTCGGCGACGCGATCTTCTTCGAGGAGCCGTTGGGCGTCACGGCGCCTGCGGGCAACACCTACGCCGGCGTGCAGGGGCAGACCATCAGCAACGGTTGGTTCTGGCACCCCTCCACTCCGACCGAGGGCCTCCTGAGCAAGTCCGCGATCCTGTCGCACCTGGCCGACCTGGAACCGAAGTACACCTCGTTCATCCTCAACTGCCCGCCCAACCGCAACGGCCTGCTGGACGCGAACGTCGTCAGCCGGCTCGCCGAGGTCGGCGCGGCGTGGAGCCCGAACGCCTCCCGGCCGCCGCTGCCCGTCCAGCCGCTGCGCGCAGAGCACCCCGTCACACCGGTCAACGCGTATGCGACCGGCTTCCACACCGGCGAGGGTCCGTTCAACGCCATCGACGGACTCAGCGACGTCCGCTACGAGACCTGCTGGTCGACCTGGGGGCTCCCGGCGCCGTTGCCGCAGTCCCTCACCATCGACCTCGGCGGGGTGTGGAGCAACGTCTCCACCCTGGAGTACCTGCCCAAGCAGTGGAACCGCAACAACTCCACCGACGGCGACATCACTTCGTACACCATCCTGACCAGCACCGACGGCGTCATCTTCACCCAGGTCGCCGCCGGCACGTGGGCCGGCGACAAGAAGGCGAAGCTGGTCGAGTGGCCCAACCGGAACGTGGGCTTCGTGCGGATCCAGGTCAACGGGGCCACCGGCGGCTATGCCAACGTCAGCGGTGTGAGGATCGGAGGCCGGTCCGTCAAGCCGGCCCTGGTGTCCACCACACTGCCCGGCGACGGCACCGTCTACCAGCTGGTCAACCGGAACAGCGGCCAGGTGGCCGACGTCGTGGACAGGCGCACCACCGACGGCACGAAGATCCAGCAGTGGCCCTGGCTCGGCCAGACGAACCAGAAGTGGACCTTCGTCAAGACCGGCGACGGCTACTACAAGATCAAGGGTGTGGGCAGCGGCAAGCTCCTGGAGATCGCGGGGCTCTCCCGCGAGGACGGTGGCGCCGCCGGCATCTGGGGCGACGCCGACGCCCCCCAACAGCACTGGGCCGTCACGCCCACCGGCGACGGAAACTACGTCCTCGTCAACCGTTACAGCGGGCTCTCGCTCGCGGTGGACGAGGCCGGCACCGCCGACGGAGCCGCCGTCGAGCAGCAGCCCTACGCGGGCCGCAGCGAGCAGCAGTGGCGGATCGTCGCCGTCTGATCCTGAACTCCGCCGCTTCCTCGGCCTGTTGCGAGGGGGCGGCGGAGTGAGTTCTCTGCGGAGAGTGGAGCGGGCGGGAGGGCGCGGGCCACGGCCGACCGGCGTGGGCGGGCGTGCCGGGTGGCGGGGGAGTGCGGTGTGCGGGAGCGGTCGGTACGCCGAGTGGTTACTGCGGGGCCTCGCTCAGGCTCGCCGCCAGCCACTGCTCGACGGCGGTGATGTGCACCGTCGCGGCCGAGGCGGCCAGCAGGGCGTCGCGTGCCCGGAGTGCGCCGAGGATCTGCTGGTGCTCCCGGTGCGCGTTCTCCAGGGTGCGCCGCCCCTGGCTGCCGCGGACGATGCGCACTCGCTGGGTGCGGGTGGACAGCACGCGCAGCAGCATGGAGAGCACCGGGTTGCCGACGGCTTCCACGATCCTCGCGTGGAACGCGATGTCGTGGACGATGAACTCCTCCACCGTGGGGGCCGACTCGGACCGCTCCAGGATCTCGCCGAGTTCCCGGAGGTCGTCGGATGTCAGCAGCGCGGCCGCCACCCCGGTCACCTGAGGCTCCAGGAGCCTGCGTACCTGGAGCAGTTGCAGGGCGGTCCGCCCGTGGGATACGTCCGAGGCGAAGGAGAGCGACTCCAGGAGGAGATGCGGTTCCAGGCTGGACACGTAGGTCCCGTCGCCCTGCCGCACCATGAGGATGCGCATGGCGGTGAGCGCGCGGACGGCCTCCCGCAGGGAGTTGCGGGACAGGCCCAGCTGAGCGGCGAGGATCTCCTCCTTCGGCAGGCGGGAACCGGGCTCCAGTTCGCCTGCGACGATCATCGCCTTGATCTTGTCCATCGCCTCGTCGGTGAGTGCCACGTGCGTGCCTTCCTGTGCCGGGTGGTGCGCGAGCGCCGCTCCGCCGTGCGGCGGAGCGGCGCTCGGGATGTCGTTACTCCTGCTTCTCGCCGGAGGCGAAGCGCGAGATGATCAGGGCGACGATGATGATCGCGCCGTTGAGGAACTGGTTCCACAGTGCCGGTACGCCTGCCAGCGTCATGACGTTGACGACGAGCTGGAGGGTGAGCACGCCGGTCAGCGCGCCGAAGACGGAGCCCTTGCCGCCGTTGAGGCTGACCCCGCCGATGACGGTCGCGGCGAAGACCTGGAAGATCCAGCCGCTGCCCTGGGTGGCGGAGATGGAGCCGTAGTGGCCGCTGTAGAGGATGCCGGCGAACGCGGCCAGCGCGCTGCCGATGATCAGGACCACCCATACGATCCGGTCCACGCGGATGCCGGCCGTGCGTGCCGCCTCCGCGTTGCCGCCGATCGCGTACAGCGCCCGGCCGTGCCGCAGCCAGGCCAGTGCGCCGGCGCCCGCCGCGAACAGCAGCGTGCAGATCCAGATGGCTGCGGGTATGCCGAACCAGGAGGCCTTGCCCAGGTAGGTGAACGAGGACGGCAGGTCCACGATCGACTGGCCCTCGGAGAGGGCGACCTGGAGGCCGCGCAGCATGGTCAGGCCGCCGAGGGTGACGATGAACCCGTTGAGGCGCAGCTTGAGGATGAGGAAGCCGTTCAGGGCGCCGATCGCCACGCCGACCAGGAGGCACAGCGGGATGGCCGTCCACTCGGGCAGGAGCCCGAGCCCGTTGAACCGCCCACCGCTCGTCGGCAGGACGAGCCATACGGCGATGACCGGTGCCACGCCGATGGTGGACTCCAGGGAGAGGTCCATCCGCCCGCAGATGAGGATGAGGGCGGTGGCGAGCACCAGCAGGCTCAGCTCGGTGGACTGCTGTGCCACACCGATGAGGTTGTCGGCGGTCAGGAAGGCCGGCGAGACGATGAAGCCGATCAGGCCCAGTACGAGGATGGCCGGGACCAGGGACAGTTCACGGAAGCGGCCGAGGTCGAGCCGGCGGCGGGCGGTGTCCACCGCGGCCGGCTCCGTTGTGCTCGGTGCGGGCTCCGTGACGTCTGTGGTGGTGGACATGTCTACCTTCCGTGCTGGTGGGTGCCGGCCGCCGTGGACGCGGCGGATGGGGTGGGGGCGGCGGAGACGCCCTCGACGGCGGCGACGACGTGCTCGTCCTTCCAGCCGCGGTCGAACTCGGCGACCACCCGTCCGTGGAACATGACCACGACCCGGTCGCAGGCCCTGAGGTCGTCGAGTTCGTCGGAGACGATCAGCGCTGCCTTGCCCTCGTCGGCGGCCCGCCGGATCCTGCCGAGCAGGAACTCCTTGGACTTGACGTCGACGCCGTTGGTGGGGCGGATGGCCACCAGCACGCGCGGGTCGGTGGCCAGGGCGCGGGCGACGACGACCTTCTGCTGGTTGCCGCCCGAGAGCTCGGAGACCGGGGTGGCGGCCGCGGGGGTCTTGATGTCGAGGTCGCGGATCATGTGCCGGGCGAAGGCCCTGGTGCGGGCGGGCAGGACGGTGCCGAACGGGCCGAGCTGGTCGGTGACGGTGAGCGTCGCGTTCTCCGCGACGCTGCGATTGTTGACCAGCCCCTGAAGATGGCGGTCCTCGGGGACGAAACCCACTCCGGCCGCCAGGGCGGACGGCACACTTCCGGTGCGCACCGCTCGGCCGCCGACCGAGATCCGGCCGGCCTTCACGCGGTGCAGCCCTGCGACGGTCTCGCCCACCTGGACGTTGCCGCTGGCCGTCGCTCCGGCGAGTCCGACCACCTCGCCGGAGCGCACCGACAGCGAGAAGTCCTCGCAGACTCCGGGCAGGGTCAGTGCGTCGATGCTCAGCAGCTCCGCCGTCCCGTCGGCGGGCGTGGCCGGGGAGGCGCCCGCGGAGCTGGGCGCCGCGGAGGCGGTCTCACCGGTCATGGCCTCAACAAGTGCCTGGTGACCGAGTTCGGCCACGGGGGCGGTGAGGATGTGACGGGCGTCGCGGTAGACCGTGACCGTGGTGCAGAGGTCGTACACCTCTTGCAGGTGGTGGGAGATGAAGAGGAAGGCGACGCCCTGCTCCTGAAGATCCCGGAGCTTGCCGAAGAGGCGGCCGATGCCGCGGGCGTCGAGCTTCGCGGTCGGCTCGTCCAGGACGATGAACCGGGCGCCGAAGGACAGCGCGCGGGCGATCTCCACGAACTGCCGCTGTTCCACGGTCAGGTCCCTGGCCCGCGCGGCGGGGTCGACGGCAACGCCGTACTCGCCGAGGAGCTCCTCCGCCCGCTGTCTGAGCTGCTTCCAGCGGATGGGGCGCACCGCGCCGGGGCTCTGCCGGTTCAGGAAGAGGTTCTCGGCGACGGTCAGATCACCGATGATCGTGGAGCGCTGGTAGACGCAGGCGACCCGGGAGCGCCAGGCGTCGATGTCGCCGAAGCCGGGCGCCGGCTCGCCCGAGAAACGCAGGGAACCGGTGTCGGGCTGTTGGAGGCCCGTGAGGACCGACACGAGCGTGGACTTGCCGGCTCCGTTGCGGCCGACCAGGGCATGTGACTCGCCCTCGGCGATGCTGATGCGGGCGTCGCGCAGCGCGACGGTGGCGCCGAATCGTTTGCTGATGCCGGTCGCCTCGGCGACCGGGCCCCGGGTTCCGGGGCCGCTCGCCGGGGTGGTGGCGGTGTCCGCCATGGTGGCTACCGTCCTTCGGTACGGATGGTGGGGACCGGGGAAGCCGGGGAGCCGGGGAGTGGACCCGGATCCGGGCGGCGGGACCGCAGACGGGGGAAGGGGAGCGAGGTCCCCCGGCGCTGCGGTCCGTGGCCGCCGGTCACTGTCCGATGTTGTTGCCCCAGAGCGATTTGTCCTCGACGTTGTCCTTGGTGACCAGCGGTGCGGGCAGCTGGTCCTCCAGGCCGTTGGGCAGCTTGATGATGGTGGAGCCGTGGTCGGTGGCGCCCGGCTCGAAGGTCTTGCCCTCGGCCGCGGCGGCGGCGTAGTACAGCGCGTACTTGGCGTAGAGGTCGGCGGGCTGGGAGATGGTCGCGTCGATCTGGCCCTTGCGGATGGCGTCGAACTCCTGGGGGATGCCGTCGTTGGAGACGATGCTGACGTGGCCCTTCTGCCCAGCAGGCTTGAGCAGGCCCTTCTGCTCCAGCAGCGACAGGGTCGGCTGCAGGAAGACACCGCCGGCCTGCATGTAGACGCCGTTCAGATCCGGGTGCTGGGCCAGCAGTGACTGCAGTTTCGCGGAGGCCACGTCACCCTTCCAGTCCGTGGGCAGCTCGAAGACCTTGATCTGGGGGAACTTGGTCTTCATGCACTCCGCGAAGGCCTCCGAGCGGTCGCGTCCGTTGATCGAGTCCAGGGCGCCCTGGAGCTCGGCCACCTTGCCCTTGCCGCCGAGCTGCTTGCCGAGGAACTCGCAGGCCTTGGTGCCGTACGCCCGGTTGTCGGCCCGGACCACCATGTAGACGTCGCCCTTGTCCGGCCGGGTGTCGACGCTGACCACGGGGATCTTCTTCGCGGCGAGCGCGTCCAGGGTGGAGGCGACGGCGCCGGTGTCCTGGGGCGCCATGACGACGGCCTTGGCGCCCGTGTTCTGGAAGACCTGCACGTTGGCCACCAGCTTGGTGACGTCGTTCTGCGAGTTGCTCAGCGGCAGGGCGTTGACGCCGTCGGACTTGATGTCCTTCTTCAGGTACTGGGCGTAGGAGTTCCAGAAGTCGGAGTCGGAACGCGGCAGGTCGATGCCGATGGCCGGCTTGCCACCGCCGGAGCCGACCGAGTCCGCGCCGGACCGGTTGCACGCGGTGGCGAGGGCGAGGACCGCGAGCACGGCTGTGGCGGCGGTGGCAGTGGAGCGGGTGCGAGAGGGCTTCATGGCCGTGTTGTCTCCTTTGGCGGGGCGGAGGACCGCGGGGCAGCGATGAGAGGGAGGCGTACGCGCCTGCCGAAGAGGAGGGCGAGGCCGCAGCCGGGCAGAGGTGGCCCGGCACAGGGCGGTGCGGGACCGCTCCCGATCGGACGGAAGGGAGGGACAGCCGTGCCCGAGAGACGGAAGGTCCAGCGGGCCGTCCTGGCCGGCTGAGGGGACACCAGGAACGCTGGGCGATTCCTCCGATGTATCTCGGACGTCCAGGACGTTACGACGGCGTTGCCGAGATTGACAAGAGTCCGCTGCCGCAGATTTGCGCCGCACGATGACGGGAGGGCTCCGCGGCCCGCTCCGAATGCCTCGGCATCCTGCTGGATCAGCCTTTCACCTGGGGCTTTGCCGGGTCGGAAGATCACGGCGCAGTGCCGGGCCGAGGCTCACGATTCGGCAACGACGGTCGGGTCCACCCCGCCGGCAGGTGTCGGGTGGCGGTGCGACGGGCTGTCCTCGCCTGCTCCGGCTGGTGCCGGGTGCGTCCGGCTCCGGCTCCCATCAGCGGATTCCGTCGAGGGGATTTCGTATCGAGTCATCGGAGGAAATCGCTGCCCATCACCCCGGAACTCGCGGAGGCCGTCGGGCCAAGTCGTATCGAATCGGGGTGAATTGACGGCAGTGGAGAAATACATCCGAGGAATCGGTTGTCAGCGGGTTGACGGCCGTCTACAGTCTCGATGCCGCCATACATCCGATGACTGTGGGAGCGCGTGCCGAGGCTCTCCGCACGGTCCGGTCGGGGAGGCGGCCGGCGGCCGGGGCCCGTTACGGCCGACTGCCGCCGCCCTCCGCAACTCCGCCTATGGCAAGGGAAACACCGGTGAAACTGCTGCGAGTCGGAGCCCCCGGCGAAGAGCGGCCCGCCGTTCGCACCGACGACGGCCGGCTGCTGGACCTGTCCTCCGTGACCTTCGACATCGACGGCGCGTTCCTCGCCTCCGACGGCATCGCCCGCGCCCGTGCCGCGGTCGCGGCGGAAACCCTGCCCGCACTGGACGAGGACGGCCTGCGGATCGGCCCGCCCGTCGCACGCCCCGGCAAGATCGTCTGCGTCGGCCTGAACTACCGGGACCACGCCGCCGAGACCGGTGCGGTGATTCCCGAGCGGCCGGTGGTGTTCATGAAGGACCCCGCAACCGTCATCGGAGCCTACGACGAGGTACTCGTCCCCCGAGGCTCGGTGAAGACCGACTGGGAGGTCGAGCTCGCGGTCGTCATCGGCCGCCGGGCCGGCTACCTGGAAGGCCCCGAGGCCGCGCGGAACGTCATCGCGGGGTACGCGATCAGCCATGACGTCTCGGAGCGGGAGTTCCAGCTGGAGTACTCCTCGCAGTGGGACCTCGGCAAGTCCTGCGCGACCTTCAACCCGCTCGGCCCCTGGCTGGTCACCGCCGACGAGGTCGGCGACCCGCAGGACCTCGGGCTGCACCTGAGCGTCAACGGGGTGAAGCGGCAGAACGGGCACACCCGGGACATGATCTTCCCGGTCGACCGCATCGTGGCGTACCTGAGCCAGTACATGGTCCTGGAGCCGGGCGACGTGATCAACACGGGCACGCCTGCGGGGGTGGCCCTGGGGCTGCCGGGCACGCCCTATCTCCGCCCCGGCGACACCGTCGAACTCTCCGTCGACAGGCTCGGCAGCCAGCGCCAGACCTTCGGCCAAGCATGAAAGGCACCCTCTTGTCTGCCATCTCCGCCCGGATCACCGCGGTCGACACCTACGACGTCCGCTTCCCCACCTCGCGGGAGCTGGACGGTTCCGACGCGATGAACCCGGACCCCGACTACTCCGCCGCCTACGTCGTGCTGCGCACCGACGCCGGTGACGGGTTCGAGGGTCACGGCTTCACCTTCACCATCGGACGCGGCAACGACGTCCAGGTCGCCGCGATCGCCGCGCTCCGGCACCACGTCGTGGGCCGGTCCGTGGACGAGTTGTGCGCCGACCCGGGCTCGCTCAGCCGCGACCTGATCGGCGACAGCCAGCTGCGCTGGCTCGGCCCCGAAAAGGGCGTCATGCACATGGCGATCGGTGCGGTGGTGAACGCCGTGTGGGACCTCGCCGCCAAACGGGCCGGACAGCCGCTGTGGCGTCTGCTCGCCCATGCGGAACCGGAGTGGCTGGTCTCCCAGATCGACTTCCGCTACATCGCCGACGTGCTCACCCCCGAAGACGCGCTCACACTGCTGCGTGAGGGCCGGGCCGGCCTCGCCGAGCGCGAGGCCGTGCTCCTGCAGCGCGGCTACCCCGGCTACACGACCTCACCGGGCTGGCTCGGCTACTCCGACGACAAGCTCATCCGGCTGGCCAAACAGGCGGTCGCGGACGGGTTCACGCAGATCAAGCTCAAGGTCGGCGCCGACCTGAACGACGACATCCGGCGCCTGCGCATCGCCCGCGCCGCCGTCGGCGACGACATCCGCATCGCCATCGACGCCAACCAGCGGTGGAACGTGGACGAGGCGATCGAGTGGACCAACGCGCTCGCCGAGTTCGGCCCGTACTGGATCGAGGAGCCCACCAGCCCCGACGACGTCCTCGGACATGCCGCCGTACGCCGGGCGGTCGCGCCTGTGAAGGTGGCCACCGGCGAGCACGTGCAGAACCGCGTCGTCTTCAAGCAGCTCCTCCAGGCCGGCGCCCTCGACGTCGTCCAGATCGACGCCGCGCGGGTCGGCGGGGTGAACGAGAACCTGGCGATCCTGCTGCTCGCCGCGAAGTTCGGGGTGCCGGTCTGTCCGCACGCCGGCGGGGTGGGACTGTGCGAGCTGGTGCAGCACCTGTCGATGTTCGACTACCTGGCCCTGTCCGGTACCACCGAGGACCGGGTCATCGAGTACGTCGACCACCTCCACGAGCACTTCACCGTGCCCGTGGTGATGCGCGACGGGCACTACACCGCCCCCCTCGCCCCCGGGTTCTCCGCCGCCATGCGGGAGGAGTCCATCGCCGCCTACGACTTCCAGAACGGAACGTTCTGGATCGCCGACCGCGCCGGGCAGGAGAGCGCCTCATGACCGATCTGTCAGGGCTCCGGGCCCTCGTCACCGGCGGAGCGTCCGGCATCGGGCTCGCCACCGCCCGCACACTGGCCGAACGGGGCGCGGCGGTGGCCGTGCTCGACCTCGACCCGACCCGGGTGCCCGAGCCGCTGCACGCCCTCAAGGCCGACGTCGGCGACGACACCTCGGTGCGCCACGCCGTGACGGAAGCGGCCGACCGGCTCGGCGGCCTCGACATCCTCGTCAACAACGCGGGCATCGGCGCCGTCGGCACGGTCGAGGACAACCCCGACGAACAGTGGCACCGCGTCCTGGACGTCAACGTCCTCGGCATGGTCCGCACGACCCGCGCCGCCCTGCCGTATCTGCGGCGCGCCGCAACCGCCCGTCCGGGCATCGCGGCCATCGTCAACACGTGCTCGATCGCGGCCACGGCCGGGCTCCCGCAGCGCGCCCTGTACTCCGCCAGCAAGGGCGCCGTCCTGTCGCTCACCCTGGCCATGGCCGCCGACCACGTCCGCGAGGGCATCCGCGTCAACTGCGTCAATCCCGGCACCGCCGACACGCCGTGGGTGACCCGGCTCCTGGACGCCGCCGACGACCCGGACGCCGAACGCGCCGCCCTCAACGCACGCCAGCCGATGGGCCGTCTGGTCACCGCCGACGAGATCGCCGCGGCCGTGGCCTACCTGGCGTCTCCGGCCGCCGCGTGTGTGACCGGCACCGTTCTCGCCGTGGACGGCGGCGTGCAGGGACTGAGACTCCGCCCGGCGGCCCGCTCATGAGGACGGCGGCACTGGGCGGCACGGGAGTCCGGGTCACCGAGCTGTCGTTCGGAGCCGCGGGCATCGGCAACCTCTACCGTCCGGTCACCGCCGACGCGTCCTTCGCCGCCGTGGACGCCGCCTGGGACGCCGGCATCCGCACCTTCGACACCGCGCCCCATTACGGCCTCGGGCTCTCCGAGCGCCGCCTGGGCGCCGCGCTGCGCGACCGCCCCCGGGACGCCTACACCGTGTCCACCAAGGTCGGACGGCTGCTGGAGCCGAACCCGCAGGGCGGCCGCGGGGACGACCTCGCGCACGGTTTCGCCGTCTCCGACACCCATCGGCGCGTCTGGGACTTCAGCGCCGACGGTGTGCTGCGCTCCCTGGAGGCGAGCCTGGACCGCCTCGCCCTCGACCGCGTCGACATCGTGCTGCTGCACGACCCGGACGACCACGCCGACCAGGCCCTCACCGAGGCGTACCCGGCGCTGGAGCGGCTGCGCGCCGAAGGCGTGGTCGGGGCGATCGGCGTCGGAACGAACCAGTGCGCGCTGCCCGCCCGCTTCCTGCGGGAGACCGACGTCGACGTGGTGCTGCTCGCAGGCCGCTACACCCTGCTGGAACAGGAAGGGCTTGCCGAGGTGCTGCCCGAGGCCGCCGCCCGCGGCCGGAGCGTGATCATCGGCGGGGTCTTCAACTCCGGGCTGCTGACCGACCCGAAGCCCGGAGCCACGTACGACTACGCGCCCGCCCCGCGATCCGTCCTGGAACGTGCCCTGCGACTCAAGGCGATCGCCGAGCGCCACGGTGTGCCGCTGCGCACGGCCGCCCTGCACTTCGCGTTCGGTCACCGGGCGGTGGCGGGCGTCCTGACCGGGGCCCGCTCCGCCGAGGAGGTGCGCGACACCGTGGACCAGCTGCGCCACCCCGTCCCTGCCGCGATGTGGCATGCGCTGCGGGCCGAGGGACTGCTGGCCCCGGACACGCCGACCCCCGCCGCCGTGCCGTCGAAGGAGCCGTCATGAGGAAGGGATCGCGATGAGAGTCGCCCTGCACACCAAGGTCCGTGCGGACCGCATCGCGGAGTACGAGGCGGCGCACCGCGAGGTCCCCGAGGAACTGACCGCGGCCATCCGCGCCGCCGGGGTCGGCGAGTGGACCATCTGGCGCAGCGGCGCCGACCTGTTCCACCTGCTGGAGGTCGACGACTACGCGGCGATGATCGCCGCACTCGACGGGCTCCCCGTCAACATCACCTGGCAGGCGAGGATGGCCGACCTGCTGGACGTCGTCCACGACTACTCCGCCGACGGAGCGGACGCCTCACTGCCCGTGGTGTGGCGCCTATGACCGGCGACCACCCGTGCGCCCAGCTCCCTCGACCACCGCCACGGCAAGGATCCGTCATGGACCGGAGGCCCACCTCGCGGCGGCGGTCACTCCTTCTCCCCGCCTTCCCTTTTCCCCGGGGCCCTTACGCGGCCGGGCACTTGGACAAGCGGTCGACGGTCACAAGGAACCCCCTTTGAGTTCATCGACATCTCGCGTTGCCCGGTAGGCCCTACGCCGATTCGCCTAAAGTCGGATGTGATCCGCGATGCGGGAAGGTGGGGAGGGCAGCGGCGACCGTGCTCGACGAATCGGACCGGCACCTTGAGACCGAAGCGAACAACCCGCACGATCCGCACGACCGGCATTACGCCGTACTGGCCCTGGGGATATCTCTTTCCCCGGACGAAGACGGCATGTCGCCCCGCGTCGAACTCGACATGCTGGATGCGGCGCCCCTGCACGCCCAGCGCGTGGCCGACGCGTTCGGCGCCTTCCACTACGCACCACTGCGGCCGAAGGCCCTTTCGGACCCGCCGGACCACCGGGTCGCGATCGAGGAGGCGGTCACCGCCCACGACATCGACGTCCTGGTCGTGCACATCGTCGGGCACGGCGAACTCGCCGCGAGCAGCAGCGAAAAGCTGTACGTCCTCGATCCTCAAGGAGAACGCCTCACCGTCCCCGTCACGCACTGGATCGAACTGATCGAGGATCACCCCGGCCGGCACCGCCCCTACACCTTGTTCATCCTCGATGTCTGTTACGCGGGCCAGGTTGCGTTGGAGTCCTGGCACACGCGGCAGGAGGTGTCCGGGCGCCGCGCATGGGTGCTGGCCGCCACAGGAGCGCAGCAGCAGGCGTTCGGCTATCGCCTCAGCCAGGCCGCCACACAGGTACTGCACCGGTACCGGGACGGCGAGTTACGCATCGACCGCTCCCTCCCGTACATCCCGGCCAAGACGGTGTACCAGGAGATCGAGCGGGTGGTGAGCCGACTGGTGGACATCGACCGGGGGCCGGTGCAGCACATCCTCACCAGCCTCGTCCCCAGTCATGTGGACATCGATCTTCCGTTCTTTCCGAACCCCGTGTACCTGGGGCACACCGACCCGGGATCGCCGGGCGAACTGCTGGAGAACGTGCCACCCGAGATCGCTCGCCTCACCGAGTGGGCCGGTGACCCCGAACATTTCCGCCGGCGGGCGTCGGGTGGCCACCCGGTGGCCCGCGAAGGGGAGTACGGCTACTTCTCCGGCCGTGAGGCGGAGATCGCGGAGCTGGCGACGTGGCTGGACGGGGGCGGCCCTTTGCTGCGTGTGGTCACGGGCAAGCCCGGAGTCGGGAAGTCGGCGCTGCTCGGGGTCCTGGTGTGCGCGGCGCATCCCGCCCTGCGCAAGGCCACCCGCGGGATCTGGAGCCACCTGCACATCCGCCCCGGCGAGAACGACCGCCTGGTCGTCGTGCACGCCCGACGGCTCACCCTCGACCAGATGGTCCAGTCGCTCGAACAGCAGATCCGGGCGATCTGCCCGACGGGACGATCCGATGCGTCCTCTCCGGGCATGGGCCCCGCCGCCCACCTCGCACGCCTGCTCGACGCACCGGACGACGGGACCCCGGTCACCGTGGTCGTCGACGCTCTCGACGAGGCCGAGGAGCCGCAGGACATCGCCTCCGCACTGCTCGTCCCGCTGGCCCGCAAGGCGCTGGGGGAACCGGGTCTGTTGCGTATCGCGATCGGCACCCGAGCGGAGGACACGCTGAGCGAACTGTTCCGGCTGGTCGAACTGCGCGGCCGAGTGACCGACCTCGACGCGATCCCTGCCGCGCGGGTGCGACTCGGGGTCCGTGACTACGTCCAGAACCTCCTGGAGCACGACACCCCGTACGCGGGCAGCGCGCTGGGCGGGGTACGGCGCGCGCTCGCGGACGGGATGGCGGAGCGGCTGGCCGGCCACGGACCGGACCGCGGGGAGGGGCTGGAGTGGGGCGAGTTCCTCACCGCGGGGCTGTATGTCCACTATCTGCTGGCCACCGGCCGGTTGAGCGCCGCAGACCGGGACACTTCCGGCGCCCGCAGACTGGGGCAGCAGGCGCCGCGCAGTCTGCTTGAGCTGCTCCGCCTTGATCTGAGGCGTCACCCGGGAGAGAGGCGCCTGCTGTCCGTGCTGACCGCCCTCGCCTACGCACAGGGGCGCGGCATGCCGGAGCGCGTTCTGGCACACGCGGCACAGGCGTTCACGTCGGCTCCCGACGCCACGACGGCCATCCCCCTCCAGGAACTGCACACGCTGCTCGACGGCTCGGCGCGCTTCTATCTCCGGCGTGACGTCGACACCGACGGGGCCACCCTCTACCGCCTGTTCCACGAAGGACTCGCCGACCAATTGCGAGCCCTGCATGCGACTTCGCACGACCCGGGGGTGTCACCATGACGCTCGCCGACAGGACCTCGGCCGGCCGGCTCTTCCGGCAACTGCGGCACGCCGTTCCCCGGGACCGGGCCGGCCATCCGCTCTGGCACCTCGCCGACCCTTACCTGCTACGGCATCTGGCGCGCCACGCCGTCGACGCCGACGGCCTCGATTCCCTCCTTGCCGATGCCGGGTTCCTGCTGCACGCCGAGCCCTCGGCCATCAGCGCGGTGCTGCACGAGGCGCGTTCGGAGCAGGCCCGGCTCAGCGCGGCCGTCTACCGGCACTCCGCTACCCTGCGCGGCTCGCCGGACGGACGCGAACGCAGTCAGTTGCTGACTCTGGCCGCCGAACGTCTCGGCCACCGCCGCCTCCGCGACGAACTGCCGGACGATCAGGACTGGGCCGTGCGCTGGGCGACCGGACAGCAGGTCTCGACCGAGCTGATTCGGTCCATACCCGTCGGACAGCAGCGCGTCCGGACCGTAGCCGCACTCACCGCGCCCGATGGGCGCCCCATCGCCGTCACCCTGGGCACCGACCGGGCGATCACCGTCTGGGACCTTTCGACCGGCGCTCCACTGCGCGAGCGCCCCGGCCGCAACAACGACGCCACCGCACTGGCCGCGGCCGACGTGCAGGGTGAGAGCCGCGTGGTGATCGGCGACACGGACGGCGGGCTCTGGCGCTGGGACGTGAACCGAGGCGGGCGGCCGGTCCGGCTTCAGGGCCACGAGAGCGAGGTCACGCATATCGCCGTGGCCCCCTGGGACGGAACGGGCCATATCGTCTCCGTCGGGGCCGACGGCACGATCCTCGTCCATTCCTTCGTGACCGGCGTCGCGGCACGGCGGCTGCCGGGCAGGACCAGCCGGCTCGGGGCCCTCGCCCTCCTCCGCAGGAACGGCCGTCCGTATGTGATGGCATGCACCCTCGACGGCGTACTGACCGTCCTCGACCTGCTCACCGGCGCAATTCGGATGGTGGCGGGCAGCGGGAACGGTGCGATCCGCTCTGTCGCGGCGTTGTCCTCTGCGGAGCGGCCGCTCGCCGTCGTCGGCTCGGCGGACGGCTCCGCGGCGGTCTGGGACCCGTTCGCGGGTCGCCGACTGCGCGACCTGCCGGTGGCCAACGGCAGCGCTCCTGCTCTGGCCACACCGACGGAGCACGGGCGCATGCTCGCAGCCGCGGGTATGTCGGACGGCCAAGTGCGGGTCTGGGACGTCTCGTCGGGTGAACTCACAAGTGTGCTGACCGGCCACACCTCGACCGTCCGGAGCATCGCGGCACTGAAGGTGAACGGCAAGGAGCACCTGGTCACAGGCGGAGACGGCGGCACGCTGCGGCTGTGGGACCTGGAAACCCCAGGGGTCCGCCCGGTGCCCTCCGGACACACCGGACGCGTGCGGGCCGTGGCAGGGGATCCCGCGGGCGCCCATGCCGTCACCGGCGGCGACGACGGCACGGTACGGGTATGGGATTCCACCACGGGCACGCTGACCGCCACTCTGAAGGGGCATACCGACTGGGTGCGCTCCACGGCGGTGACCCGCCTGGACGGCCGGTCGTTGGCGGTCAGCGGGGGCGACGACGGGTCCTTGCGGCTGTGGGACATCGCCGACGGCGCTTTCGTGCGAGCCCTCACGCAGGCCACCGGGGGTGTGCGCCGTGTCGTCACCGCCGAGACGGACGGAAGGCCGATCGCCGTCGCCGGGTGCGCGGACGGAACGATAATGGTGTGGGACCTCCGAGCCGACACCTCGTCGCACACGTGGGAACCCGGCGCCGGCGCCGTCTGGGATCTGGCCGTCCTCGACTGCGGCGACCGGCTCATGATCATCAGCGCCCATCTCGACGGGTCGGTACGCGTGCATGCCCTGGCCGCCCGGACCACGCGTCTCGAACGGCGATTCCCCGTCCGGGGCTGGCCCCGCTCCCTCGCCGCTCTCGCCTGGCGAGGACGCTCCCTCGTGGCCGTCGGCGCCGGGGACGGGACCCTTCAGGTGTGGGACCTGACCTCCGGGAACCAGCTGCACCACCTGGACGGACATCTCGGGCGGGTGCGCGCCTTGTCCCCCCTGTGCACCGGTGACCAGCCCCTCCTCGTGTCCTGCGGCGACGACCGGTTGCTGAAGGCATGGAACACCGAAGACGGAACACTCCTCACCACCCATGCGCTGCCGGAGACGCCCCGGGCGCTCCACGTTCACGCGGACGGCACCGTTGTGGTGGGGATGGGCCGAGAGGTCGCCGCTCTGGACCTGTCCCCCTTGCTACGGAGGCTGCGATGACCGACGGCGGCGCTACCGCCCGTGCCCTGCCCGTGCTGGCTGTACACGGCGTCGGCAACAGCTTCGGCCGTGGCCTGTCGGGCGAACGCCTGGAGCAGCGACGGCAGCTCCAGGCCACCGCGTGGGCCCGCCACCTGGCCGCGGGCCTCGGTGCCGACCCGGAACGCCTCGATGTCGACTTCGCCTACTACGCCGACAAGCTCGACACCCACGCCGGCCCCCCGGCCCAGGGCCCAGGCGACGGGGGGCCACTGACGGACCCGCTGGCCCAGCAGATGATGGAGGCCTGGGCCGATGCTCTGGGCATGTCCCGCCCTCCCGCTCACGGTCATCTGACGCTTCTCGTACGTCAGTTGGCGGCCTGGCTGGCTCGCCGGTTCGACCTCGACGAAGGGCGTCTGCGCATCTTCGTACGGCTCTTCTTCGCGGAAGTGGCCACCTATCTGAGAGCAGTGGACGGCAAGGAACGCATCGATGCGCGGGAGGAGGTGGCAGCGCGGATCATGCGGCACCGGCCACGCGTGGTCGTGGCCCACTCGCTCGGCTCGGTCGTCGCCTACGAGGCCCTGCACGGCACTCCGGAGGCCGGCGTCGAGCTCTTCCTGACGCTGGGCTCGCCGTTGGCCCTGCCCGGAGTGGTCTTCGAGCGGCTGGATCCGGCCCCGACGGGAGCGGCGCCGCCGTATCGAGGCATCCGGCCGTCCGGGGCCGCACGGTGGGTGAACATCGCAGACCCCGGCGACCCGGTGGCCGTACCGCCCGGGCTTGCCAGGTTCTTCGACGGCCTCGGACTCGACCTCACCGATTCGGTGCACCCCCTCTTCGGCTTCCACCACGCCAAGAACTATCTGCGCTGCGCCGGAACCGCGGCCACACTGGCCCCGTACCTACGAGCCGACGACTCCCTGCGCGGAACCTGACGCGCCCGAAGCGCGGGAGAGTCCGCCTGCCCGCCTGCCCGCCTGCCCGCTTGCCCGCTTGCCCGCCTGCCGGTCCGCCTGTCCACTCGTCGCACTGCGGCCGAAGCGCCCCCCATCGGGAGACACGATGAGAGTTCGTCACTCCACTGCCGGAAACCGCTGGGCAGCAGGCGTTCTCGCCGCGCTGCTGGGCCTGATCGGAGCGCTGCTCGTGCCCGAGCCGGTGTCCGCGGCACCGGCTGCCCGCGGTACGTCCGTCATCCGGCATGGCGTCTCCGTCGCGGCGGCCGCGTTGCCCACCAGGCTGCGCGGAGTCAACCGCTCCGGAACCGAGTTCATGTGCGTGCAGAACCGGGGCATCTTCGACGGCCCCGCTGACGGCGCCTCGATCCAGGCGATCAAGAACTGGCGGGCCGACGTCGTCCGCGTTCCGCTCAACGAGGACTGCTGGCTCGGCATCAACGGCGTCAACCCCGCCTACAGCGGCGCCAATTACCGTAACGCCATCTCCGATTACGTCTCCCGGCTCCGCCAGGCCGGCCTGTACGTCATCCTCGAACTGCACTGGAGCAGCGGCGTCCACATAGGCTTCGGCTCCACTTGCTGGGCGTATGCCGCGCAGTGCCAGAAGCCCATGCCCGACAGCGACCACGCCCCGGACTTCTGGAAGTCGGTGGCCAACGCCTTCAAGAGCGACCAGGCCGTCGTCTTCGACCTGTTCAACGAGCCCTTTCCGAACCTGGTGATGTTCGACCGCAACGCTTCGTGGAAGTGCTGGCGCGACGGCGGGGCGGCCTGCATCGGCTTCCTCTACTCCGTGGCCGGTATGCAGACTCTCGTCAATGCCGTGCGGTCCACCGGCGCGACCAACCCCGTCATGGTCGGAGGCATCGACTACTCCAACGACCTGTCCGGGTGGCTGACCTACGCGCCCTCCGACCCGGCCGGGAACCTCATGGCGTCCTGGCACTCGTACAACTTCAACAGCTGCAACACCCGGAGCTGCTGGGACTCCACGATCGCGCCCGTCGCCGCGCGCTATCCGCTGGTGGTCGGCGAGATCGGGCAGAACGACTGCGCCCACGGCTACGTCGACACCCTCATGAACTGGCTGGACATCAGAGAGCTCGGCTACCTGGGCTGGACCTGGAACACATGGGACTGCAAGTCCGGCCCGGCGCTCATCACCGACTACGACGGAACTCCGACCGCCTACGGACAGGGCCTCAAGAACCGCCTCGCCTCCGGCTGACCGGAGTGCCGACGGGCGGGACCGCTCCGGCGCACCGGGCGGCCCCGCCGTCCGCGGGAGAACTCGTGAGAGCCGGCGCGGCCCCGCCCCCGCCAACCCTTCAGGCGGTGAGGCCGAGGGCTGCGCCGAGGCGGCGGGCCTCGTGGTCGAAGAAGGCGCGGGGGTCCGCGATGATGTCGCGGCGGTGGCCGAAGAGCTCGAAGGAGACGGCGCCCAGCAGGTAGGTCCAGGCCATCAGGCTGCTCATGACCATGTCGGCCGGGGTGTCCGGGGGAAGTCCGGCGAGCAGTGGCGCCAGTGACTGCCGGGCGTCGTCCGGCATCGCGGTCCGGGTGTCGCCGGGGCGGGGACCGTCCTTGCCGAGCCGGTCGGCGAAGAGGGCGCCGATCAGGTAGGGGAGCCGGGTCGCCTGCGCCACGGTGTCCTGCGGGGCGGTGTAGCCGGGCACCGGCGAGCCGTAGATCAGCGCGTACTCGTGTGGATGTGCCAGCGCCCAGTCCCGCACCGCGTGGCAGACACCGGCCCAGCGCTCCAGCGCGGCCACCGGCTCGGCGTCCGCCGTGTCCAGCGCGGCGTAGGCGGCCTCGGCGGCGTCGCTCAGGGAGGTGTAGCCGTCCAGGATGAGCGCGGTCAGCAGGGCGTCGCGGCCCGGGAAGTAGCGGTAGAGCGCTGACGCGGAGGCCAGGCCGAGCTCCCTGGCGACCGCGCGAAGCGAGAGCGCGGCGGCGCCGCTTTCGGCGAGCTGTCTGCGGGCCACCGCCTTGATCTCCGCGGTGAACTCGATCCGGGCCCGTTCCCGTGCGGTGCGGGGCTTCTGAGGGGTGGACATGCGTCCATCCTGACACGGAGCAGCGAAAACGAGAACACCGGACGCAAGAGAGAACACTGTTCTTGACAACTCCCCGGCGCTGCGCCAGTCTCTCGGCATCGGCCAAAAGAGAACACTGTTCTCTGATGCATCGGAGGAACACCGTGAGTAAGCACCTGATCGTCGGCATGGGCCCCATCGGCTCCGCCGCGGCCCGGCTCCTCTCCGCACGCGGCGAGGAAGTCGTCCTGGTCAGCCGCTCCGGAGCCGCGCCTGCCATGGCCGGCCTGGCAGGCCTGCCCGGCGTACGGAGCGTGCGGCTGGACGCCACCGACGCCGCAGCGCTCGGCGAACTGGCCGCCGGCGCGGCTGTTCTCTACAACTGCGCCGGCCCGGCCTACCGCCGCTGGGTCACGGAGTGGCCCCCGCTCGCTGCCGCCCTGCTGATCGCCGCCGAGCGCTCCGGGGCGGTCCTGGCCACGGTCGGCAACCTCTACGGCTACGGCGCGGTCACCGCCCCGATGACCGAGGACACCCCGCTCGATCCCAGCTCCGAGAAGGGCCGGGTGCGCGCCCGGATGTGGGAGGACGCGCTCGCCCTGCATCGGGAAGGGCGGATCCGGGCCACCGAGATCCGCAGCTCCGACTACATCGGACCGTACGCCGAGAGCCCGCTCGGGGCCCGGGTGGTGCCGCGGCTGCTGGCCGGCCGCGGCGTCCAGGTGCTGCGCAGCGCCGACACCGCCCACAGCTGGACCTACACCGAGGACGCCGCCCGGCTGCTGGTCACCGTCGGCGGCGAGGAACGGGCCTGGGGCCGGGCCTGGCACGTTCCCGGCAACCCGCCCCGCACCCAGCGCGAGGCCGTCGCCGACCTCGCCGAGGCCGCGGGGGTCGTGCCGGTCCGGGTCGGTGAGATCCCGGCCGTCATGCTGGCGGCGCTCGGTCTGGTCAACCCGGTCGTGCGAGCCCTGCGCGAGGTCGCCTACCAGTTCGAACGCCCGTTCGTGATGGACTCGGGCGCGGCCACCGCCGCCTTCGGTCTCAAGCCCACCCCGTGGACCGAGGTGCTGAGCGCCACCGCGGACTCCTACCGAACCCCGGCCGCCCACCGCTGAGCCGGTTCGAGGTGAGGTCACCGGATCGATCAGTCCTCCGAAGTGGTCCACACGGCCGAGCATGGAACCGAGTCCGGTATGGGCAGCCGACTGCGGGGGACTCTTCCGGCATGAACGGCATGAACGGCATGAACGGCATGAACGGCATGAATCACGACGGGCCCGACCGCGTTCACCGGCGGCCCGAGGGCGTCAGCGACCAGACGGTCGAAGCGCTGGGAGCCCTCTCCAAAGCCCTGGAGACGACCGAACGCGCGCGCGGGCACCTCTATGAGTTCCACCAGTTGACCGGGGGAGCGGATCTGGAACTCGACCGCGCTGCCGACCTCCTGAGGAAAGCCGGCCACGCGGAATGGGCCGACCGCGTGCAGACGGAAATCATCGGGCGGAACGTGATCCCTGGGCACTGGACGTTCCAGATCATCGAAGAGTACAACCGCACGTATTACGAGCCCTTCAAGAACGCGGAGCGGCGGGCTTTGCAGGAATTGGCAGACGGGCGTGATCACCTCTACGAAGCCGAAATGAAAGAGGCTCGACGCACTGCGGGACATCCCGACCACACCGCGCGATCAGGCTGAGCACTCCCACGGCGGTCCCACTTCGGCGCGATGCACGAACGTGCCACCGCTTCCCCTCGGTCGGCGCGTTCGCACCGATCACCCGGGGCGGCTCGGAGGCCGCTCCACGCCCCTGCCGTGTGCGCAGGCGCGTGAACGAGCAGGCGGAGGCCTTCCCGTCGCGGACACAGTCCGGCAAGGATGACGGGTCATGACGATCGTGTTCCGGGTCCCGGCCGGCGGTGCGGAGCGGGTGGCATTCGCCTACTCGCCGACGATGGAAGCCGTACTGAGTCTCCATGTGCTGGTGGAACCCAAGCACCACCCCGTCCAGCACGGCTGGGTGCGGGCGATGCGCAGGCTGTCCCCGGCGCTGAAGCGGGAGATCGAGGCGTTCTCCTACGCGGTGCGCTCGTATTTCCCCGAGTTCCTCTTTCCGCAGCCGACCGGCGGACTGACGGACTTCGAAGACGAACTGGCCTGCCTGCGCGGGGCGGATCCGGAGCTGGTCCGCCTGGAGTTCGCCGTCCCCCTGCTCACGCCCTGGCCGGGCGGCGGCGAGGGCAGGGATCCGCGCGTGCTCGACGAACCGGAGGTACGCCGCCTGTTGCGGGAGCGAGCCGCACGGGAGAGCGACGAAGCGATGGCCGCGATGCTCCTCGACGACCCCCGCGCGCTGCTCGAACGGTTTCTGAGCATGCTGGAGCGCTACTGGCGGGATGCCTTCCAGGAGGAATGGGCACGGCTCGAACCCGAACTCGCCGCCGGTGTCAGCGAGGCCGGACACCAGATCGAGCAGCGCGGCCTGTACGGGATGCTCCGCGGCCTGTGGCCGGAGGTGCGCAGCGATCTGCGGGCCGAACGCTTCTGGCTGGAGCGACCGCACGACCACGAGGTCGCCATCGGCCCGGACGACACCTTCGTCCTCGCCCCCAGCGCCTATGTGTGGCCGCACGTACGCGTCAACTGCGACGGTCCCTGGCCCCTCGGCCTCGTCTTCCCCGTCTCGTCGATCGTCCGCGAGGCCCGCCCGAGGATCCCGCCGGCCAGGCTCGTCGGCACGCTCCGCGCGCTCGCCGACGACACCCGGCTGCGTGCCCTGCGATTGCTCGCCGAACGCCCGCGCAGCACACAGGAGTTGGCCCCGCTGGTCGGCGTCAGCGAGGCCGCCCTGTCCAAGCACCTGCGGGTACTGGCGGACGCGGGCCTGCTCGAACGCCGTCGCGAGGGCTATTACGTCCTGTACCGGCTCGCGCCCGGACAGGTGGCGGGCCTGACCCCCAGCCTGGAGAGCTTCCTGCACGGCGACGGCGACGGCGAGGCGACTGATTAGCCATCTGCCTAATAAATGGATCGGACTCCCGACGGGACCCGACAGTGTCCGCATGTCACTGCTGAGGGACCGCGACTTCCTGCTTCTCTTCGCCGGCCAGGGCGTCTCACGCTTCGGCGACGGCCTGTACACGGCCGCGACCGCCTGGCTGGCCTGGGCTCTGACGAAGGACCCCACGGCCGTCGCCCTGGTCAGCGTCTCCGCGTTTGCTCCCGCGTTCGTGGCCACCTTCGTCGTCGCGTCGTACGCCGACCGCGGAGACCGCAGGAAACTGATGATCGTCACCGACCTGGCCCGGGTCGCCGTGGTGGCTGTGGCCTCGGTCCTGCTCTCCCTCGACCTGCTGAACCTGCCCCTGCTCGTGGCGACCACGGCGCTCCTGGCGCTGATCGGCGCCCCGTTCGCCCCGGCCCGCAACGCCATCGTCACGCAGATCGTGCCGGACGACCGTCTCCAGCAGGCCAACGGCCTGCTGCAGGTCGCCTTCCGGGCCGCCTTCTTCGTCGGCCCGCTCATGCTCGCGCCGCTGCTGGCCTTCGGCTCGCTGCAGTCGGTGCTGGTGGTGAACGGACTCACCTTCCTGGGCTCGGCGGTCGCCGTGGCCGCCATCCGTGTGACCCGCCCCGCCCGGCCGAGCGGTCAGACCGGGCTGTGGTCCGATCTCGCCGCCGGACTCAGGGCAGTTCGGGCCGCTCCCGATGTGCTCGTGGTCATCGTGACCTTCGTGCTCGCCCTCGCCCTGACCAACGGTTTCCTGACCGTCGGACTCGTCGCGGTCGTGGGACAGGGCGGCCGGTACGGCCTGCTGCTCGGCATCGCCGGGGTCGCCGAAGTGGTGGGCGCCCTGCTCCTGGCCGGCCTGCGCATCCGCAGACTCGCACCGGCCGCGGTGCTGGCGTGGGCCCTGCTCGGGATCTTCCGGGCTCCGCTGGGAACGGTCACCTCCCATGCTGTGGCGGCGGTTCTCCTGACCGCCACGGGGCTGGCCTCGGCCCTCACGGACATTCCCCTGATCGCACTGGTGCAGCAGCGCATACCGAGCCGTCATCTGGCGAAGGCGCTCGGCCTGTGGGAGGCCGGGGTGGCAGGAGCCCTGGCGATCTCCCCCTTCGTGGCCTCGACCGCCATCACCCTCGCCGGAGCCGAGAACGCCTTCCTGCTCTCGGGGGCCGCCGTCGTCGTCCTGGCCGTGACCGCCACGCTCACCCTCGCATGCGTCGGCGCACGGCAGCCCGGACAGGAGCCGTCAACTCCAGGCGTCAAGCCCTCACACGGGTGAGGGCATCGGAGAGTCGCGGATATATGTGCACCAGGTGACTCCGTGCCGTTTCTCGCCCCTCCCCTCGCGTGGGTCGGCAGAGTGTGTGCGACCGACCCACCGGCATCCGCATGCCGCACGGACTCCGCAACGGCCGTGAAGGCCGTCTGCGAGAAGTGCCCGCACCAAGAGGGGGACCCTTGTCTGCTTCTGCTTCTGCTACTTCCAGCGCTCGTCGTTTCGCTGCCGCCGCGCTGGTGACCGGCGCACTGGTCTCGGCGGCGGCGCCTCCGGCGTCCGCGGCCGACCACGGACGTTCACGGCATCCGAGGGTGCAGATCTCGGCCGTCATGAACGACTCCGCGGGACGCGGCGGCCGCTCCAACCGTTCGTTGAACAAGGAGCGGGTGCAACTCGTCAACCTCACCCGCCACGCGGTCAACCTCGACGGCTGGACCCTCGCGAACGAGAACGGTCGCACCTACACCTTCCACCACTACCGCCTGGCCGCGCGCACAACGGTCCGCATCCACACCGGAAAGGGCCTCGACACCCGCGACGACCTCTACCAAAACCGCCGCGACTACGTGTGGGACAACGACGCCGACACCGTCATCCTGCGCGACGACCGCGGCCGCCTCGTCGACGACTCCTCCTGGGGCCACTCCCGCCGAAGGCGGTGATGCGGGGAGGACTTGCAGGGGGCGCGGACCGGAGCCCGGCCTTGGCCTCCACCGACGTGGGTGCCGGCCTGACTGCGCTGCTGCACACACCGGGATCTCTCCTGCGCAGCGGCATGGAAGCCCTCACCCGATTCGCGGGCACGGCGCTGCCGGCACGGGCGAACCCTCGCCGACGGCGCCGTGCCCGCACCCCGAGTTCGATCCGCGCCCGCATCCAGGGCCGTTGACGGCTGGTCCGGCAGTCGCCCGAGGGTGCTGCCGTATGCCTCCGTCCGGCCCCGTTGACGTCAGCCGTGTGATGTCGACGGCTCTGGCATCCTGCGCCAGCGAGAATGGCATGGGCGGCCTTCTGGGCGCTGACAGCCACCCTGAACGGCAAAGCCACGCAGGCGGGCCGCCAGCGCCTGGCCGAGGAGCTGAGCCGCCGTTCGGTCCCCGACATCACTGAGCTTCTTCAGCGTTGCAGCTCCAGGGTGAGGACGGCCTTGGCGATTGACATCATGCGGTTGGGGCTGCAGCCGGACCTGCGGAAGATCCGCCAGGACTTCAGGCGGGCGAACTGGAGGACGATGAGACTGCCGCTGGCGCGAGGAGATCCGGCCGGGTCAAAGTTGAGAGCAGCTTCTCGCCGATCCTGCCGTGCGGGTACAAGGCAGCGTTGAGTGCAGCCAGTTGATCGCCCCTTAAGTGACCCAGGCCAGGCGGCCTGGCGGGGCCTTGGCGCGCCCCAACAGCTGATCGTGACCCTGACATCTGTCAGGGTCGCAACGTCCCGGCTCCGCCCTACAGTTCGAGGCGCCGGCTGGGCGTCCCCCTGCACCGCTACGGCGGCGGAAGCGGGGGCCGTTGGCGCTTCGGTCAGGTCACAGCAGTGGCCGACGACTCAACGATGATCTTGACGGATGGGCGCCACGGCACAGCGCCCCTCTGCGGAAGCCCTCAGCACCTGGACCCAGGGAGAAAACATGCACAGCATCCGACGGATCTTCACCGTAGGAGCAGCCGCGATCATGTTGGCGGCAGGCATGGTGGCCGGATCCGCCGGCGCGGCTCAGGCAGCACGGTCGGACTGCGAGGGAGGTGTGAATGGTTTCACCGACATCCCGGACAGTCTCAGTGGCCAGGGTGTGGGGGGTGCGGGGGCGATGGTGATTGACGTTCCCCATGCTGTCGCCTCGTACGCGATGCAGGCAGGCAACGTCGGAGGTCGACAGGCCGCGTGGGGCGTCTTGACCACCGGATCGGGTAGCAATTGGAGCTCCGGCGTCCGGGCAGAGGTCTGGATGGACGTCAGCAACGACAACAGGCAGACCTGGATCCAGTGCGGTCCGTTCAACACGATGACGGGCGGCAAGAGGATGACGACGCCGGCCTACCCGACCAGCAGCTCGTCGAGCCGGGCCTTCCGCGTCTGCGCGACGCTGCTGAGCCAGGGCGACAACAGCGGCATCATGTGCACCTCTTGGTGGTAGACCAACCACCTCTCTGCTCCGTGTCAACAGTGCGCCGGCATCCATCGCCGGCAAGCCGGAGCAGGTCCAGGCCCGCGGACCACTGAGCTTCTTCGAGCTCGCCTCCGATCAGGTGACGGCGTGCGAAGCGCAACGAATGAGGCCCCCGGGCTGTTGATCGAGATGCCTGACGTCTCAATCACTTTGCTCGGGGGCCTCGTTGGTCATCTACCCTGCCGCACTCGACCTGCCGCATGCGCTTATGGCCTCCTCTACGTCCGTCAGCAGACGCAGCGCCGTCGCGCCGTCCTCTATGACGACGATCCCAAGAGCCGCCGCCGTCGTGTCGTTCCGTTTCCCGCGCCCTGCCTCGCGCCCTTGCGCTGGCACCGGATGCGGCAGGCGGCGACTCGGGCCAGGGCGGGGGAGACCTGGCAGGAGTCGGGCTACGTCTTCACCACTCGTACCGGCCGTCAGGTCGAGCCGCGGAACGTCTACCGTTCCTTCACCCGCGTCGCCGAGTCCGCCGGCCTCCGCGTCATCCGGCTGCACGGCGCCCGGCACGGCACGGCCACTCTCCTCACGGCCGCCGGAGTGGCTCCCCGCGTCGTATTGGAGATCCTGGGCCACTCGCAGATCAGCGTCACCATGGACGTGTACGCGCACGTCGTGCAGGACACGCAGCGCGAGGCCATGAGCCACATGGATCGGCCGCTGCGGAAGAGGCGTCCCGACCGGGGGTGACCGCCCGCGTTGATGTAAGAAGTGGATGTCAAAGGCCACGTAGGAACGGCCCTGGGTGGCCTTTTCCCTTGTGCCTCCGGCAGGATCCGAATTTGCGACACCCGCGTTAGGGAGGGCGGTGCTCCCGTTTGAACGGCATTCGAAGGGTGATGTTGCAGTGGGTACGCGGCACCGGTCGCTCAGGGACACCGGTGTCCGTCGACGTTCAAGTCGCCCGCCGTGTCATCGAACCCGGTCGAAGGTCTTCTCGGCCTCGGCGTGCCAGGATGCCGGGTGACACGACCGCCAGCACGTCGACCGACCGGAGCCAGCCATGATCAGCGGCGCGCATGTCATCCTCCACAGCCAGGACGCCGAAGCGGACCGCGCCTTCATCCGTGACGTCCTCGGTTTTCCCGGCGTCGACGCGGGTGGTGGCTGGCTCGTCTTCAAGCTGCCCCCGGCCGAAGTCGCCGTGCATCCGACGGATGGCCCGGCCCGGCACGAGTTCTACCTGATGTGCGACGACCTCGACTCCCAGCTCGACGCGTTCCGCGCCAAGGGCGTTGAGATCACCCGCCCGGTCAGCGAACAACGCTGGGGCAAACTGACGGCCGTCCGGCTCCCCAGCGGGGCCGAACTTCCCCTCTACGAACCGCTGCACCCCGTCGCCCACAGCCTGTGACCCCGCAGCACTCGCACTCGGCCGAACGCGTCACGCTCGGATGCCTGGTCCACGAACTCGGTCGAAGCGCGGGAGGCAGACGAGCACGGCAAGACCCTGGTTTCCGGTAGGCGGCCGCCCACCGCTGCGCGCGAACACCTCCCCGTGACACCGCCTCGCCCGCGACGACGTCGAGGCGGTGCGCTCCCACTCGGCGGGCCTCGCGCCCAGTCGGCAGTCTGGCGGAGAATCAGCCGCATGGCTGACGATGAGACGAATCCGGCGCAGGCCGAGTCGGACGACGCGCCGGCGCAGCGCGACGCGATTCGGCGCGAGCTCGGCGATCTGCGTGCGCGGCTCTGCCGAGAACTTGGAATCCTGCGCCCGGAACCGGGACCCGGGGCACCGGCTCTCCAAGGCACCGTGTCCGACGACGAGATCGTCGCCGCCGTAGCTCTGCTGCGAGCCGAGGTCGACGCCCTCAAGCGACCCACCGACGGAACGGACCTGCGCTGGTCGCAGATCGACTACCTGATCCTGGAGGGGCGCAGGATCCAAGCCCTGCAGAAGATTCGTGACGAGTTCGGCGGCGGTATTCCCGAGGCGCTCGACCTCCTGAACCACCGCTCCGTCCGACTGCGGCAGGACCGGCCGGAAGACTTCATCACCGGCGACTGATCGCCATGGTCGGGCGGCTAGCATCTGCGCATGCCTTTACGTCGCAGTCATGACAACTTGGCCGGCCTGTCGCGCGATCCCCGGGCCGACGAGTATCCGATGCCGACCGTGCCGTACGGCTGGTATGCGGTGCTGCGCAGCCGTGAACTGCGACCGGGCAAGGTGGTCAGCCTGCACTACTTCGGGCGGGCGCTCATCGCCTTCCGGGGAGCCGACGGCCGCGCAGCCGTACGGGACGCGCACTGCCCGCACTACGGCGCGCACCTCGGCGCGGGCGGGAAGGTCGTGGACGGCACGGTGGAGTGCCCCTTCCACGGGTGGCGGTTCGGCGCCGACGGCCGGTGCGTGCGGGCCCCGTTCGCCGTGCGGACCCCCAAGGTCGCCCTCGACGGGTTCCCCGTCCGCGAGCACAGCGGGCTCGTCCTCGTGTACGCCGGACCGGGCGAGCCCTCGTGGGAGGTGCCGGAGATCCCCGAGGCGCAAGCGAAGGAGTTCGCCGCGCCCATCGACGACACCTGCCGGGCACGCGTCCACATCCAGGAGATGCGCGAGAACATCGTCGACGAGTCCCACTTCCACTTCATCCACGGCCAGAGCGAACCCCCTGTCCAGGACTGGCAGGCGGACGGTCCGTTCGCCGAGGCCCGAGGCCGGATCTCCCGCCGCGTCCTCGGCCGGGTCGTCGACAACACCTTCGACGCGTTCATGTACGGGCCCGGCGTCATGGTGGTGCGTACCCACGGCCCCGTCCTGTCGGTGACCGCCATCGCCCTCAGCACACCCGTCGACGACCGCACCAGCGAGCTGCGCATGCTGTACTACATCCGCAAACCGGCCCGGCTGCCGTTCCTGACGCCCCTGGCCAAACTCGTCTTCCGCAGGGAGGCGTTGGGCGAGGTGCGCCAGGAGCTCGGGATCTGGGACCACAAGATCTACCAGGCGCGCCCCGTCCTGCTTCCGCATGAGAAGGGCATCAAGGCGCTGCGCCGCTGGTACGCGCAGTTCTACCCGGCGGACTGACGGACCGGTCGATCGAACGGCCGGAGGCGGCGCGCCGACCACGCGATCGGCTGCGCCCGTCTTCACCCCGTCCGCCGGCGCAGCGGCCCGCACCGCTGCCGTCGGCGGCGCGGAGACGGGCGACTGACGGGTGGTGTCGGCCGCGCCCATGACGGACGACGCGGCACGAGGGGTCCGCGCGTCCCGGAACGGCATCCCACCCACTCCTGTTTCCCCAGGTCAACGAGGGTGGGACGGTCCCGTCGTCCCGACTGCGGCGGCAACTGTTGGCGGGGGCGCCCGCTCTCCTGGAGTCTGTGGATGTCGCACCGGCCGAAGCGGCACGACCGCCGGGCCGGTAGGACGTGACAACCACCCTGCGCCTGTTCACCGGGACACATCTGTGCCCGGGCCGTGTCCGGCGCCTCGCACCAAGCGCCGTCCCGCGACGCAGGGAACATCCGCGTTCGGATTCAGAGAAGGAAGTCACCACATGAACAGCAGCACTCCCGTACGCCGTCGTCCGGGCCGCCGCGTGGCCGTCGCCGCCGGCCTCGTCCTGGCTCTCGGGCTCGGTGCGGCGGCTCAGGCCTCGGCCGCCGAACCGCGGACCGCCAACGCCGGCGTCAGGGCCTCGTCCCCCTCCATCGCGCTTTCGGACTCCGACGCGTCGCTGTCCGGCCGGCAGATGATCCGGGTGCTGAAGTCCCTGCTGCCCAAGGGCGCAAAGATCTCCGACCAGCAGGGTCAGGAAGGCTACGGCGCGCTGGTCTGGGACGACGGCCACGGAAAGAGCATGATCGGGGTGAACGCCCAGTTCGACATGGGCGACGTCCTCGAAGGACATATGGGCTGCGACGGCCAGTACATCGAGTGCCAGGCCCTGACCCTGGCCGACGGCACCCAGGTGAAGCGGGCCAAGCGGGCGTCGGAGAAGGGCGGCTCCGCCGTGGTGTGGCTGGTCGACACCCTCCACCCCGACGGCCGCCGGGTCATCGTCCAGGAAGTGAACTCCTACGCCGAGAGCGGCCCGGTGACGCGACCGCAGCCCCCGCTCACGCTCGACCGCCTGCAGACCATCGCCCTCGACGCCCGGTGGGCCGGCTGACCGAGCCGATGCTCGGATGCGATGCCGCATGACGTGATCGGACGAACGGGGGACGACGCACTCCATGCGGCAGCTCCGCGAGATCCGCCTGGCCCGGTCCGCGGGCCGTCGCCCGGACTTCTGGGAGCCTTCGACCGAGGCCCACCATGTGAAGTCCGGGCGAGGCAGGCCTCGCTGCGCCTCACCGAGTTCGGCAGCGGCGCGATGAGCCAGGGGCTGGGCCGCCGCCGACCAACTGCCGGCCTTCTACGGCTTCCCCGCGCTCAGGCGGCCTACTGCCCACGGTAGGAGCTCCTTGGCCACCGCGAGGCTGAACGGCCTGACCAACGAGGACAGTTCGGCGCAGTCCGCAGGGCCGTGCGTGAGGTAGGGGAGGGCGGCCAGTCTGTCGGTGGTGTGCTCGATCTCCGCCCTGCGCCGCGCACCGTCCTCGGACAGCGCCAAGTGCGGCCCTTCGTCGAGCCATCCACGCTCACGCAGGTTCTGCACGGCCTCGCCCCACTGCTGCGGCGTCCATGCCCGCGAGTCGCGCAGCACCTCTGCGGCGACGTCGCCCGCGGCGGCGTGCGTGACGAGAGCTTCGAGCCCGTTCAGTCCGGCGGTCAGCAGTGCCCCCACGTGACCGTCCCCACGGAACTCCCTCAGCAGGGTCTGCGCGTGCCAGAGCACGAGGTGAGGTGCGCTCGGCCACGGCAGTGCGGCGTGCGCGGCGAAGAGGGGGCGGCCCTGTGGGTGACCGACCGTCACCTCGGCCATGGCGCGGGCGAGTTCCGCTGCGCGGGCCATCTCCGGCGAGGAGACCTCCGCGCCCAGGATGCGGCGGAGCGAGGCGTCGATCCCCGTGAGCCGGGCAGCGGCGAATTGCTCTGGCGTGGCGACGTCCCACGCCGCGGGTATGGCCCGGCGCACCAGTTGGGGATTGAAGTTGTAGAACGTGGCGATCACCAGGTCCGCCGAAGCGGCTCCGAGCGCGGCCGATCGGGACGCGAAGTACCCCGTCCTGACGTCCACGCCCAACTCGGCGTACTGGGCGGCGGCTTCGGGCGAGAAGTAGACGGCCCCGTGGTAGGGCTCAAGAGTTCTCCAGGTCTCGCGCGCGAGGGCGAGGCTGTCGCGGTCGGGGTGATGCGTCATCAGCGGCTCTCCGTCCAGTGGCGGATGAAACGGCGGTGTCATCGAGCACATGACGGTGCATCGGACGCGTCAGCTGTACCGTCCGGTCGGTACGTTACCGGAGAGCGGTTCCGGCGACCACTGCCCGGCAGACGGCAGACGGCAGACGGCAGACGGCAGACGGCAGACGGCAGACGGCAGCGGGCTCGCCACGCCGGTCCGCACGACCACGCCCGCCCCGATCTCTCGGGAGACAGCCCCGGCAGTGGGCACCTCATGGCCGATGCGAGCGTCATCCGCAAGGCTCGCCCGTGTGAACAACGCTGCGGCTCGGTACAGCTAGAACGCGGAGTTGGCGAACCAGTGAGCCAGCAGGTCCCTGTCTCCTTCTTGTGTGAAGACCGCCGCACTGTGGTGCAACCGGCCGTAGACGAGCAGCAGCAGATCGGCAGCGAGCCCATGAACGGTCGCGTCGGCGCTCTCGGCGGCACCGGCGTTCGCGTCGAGCCCGAACCCGTCGGACCGCAGGCGGACGAGCCAGCATCCCTCGCCGTCGGTCGCGTTGAAGCGGATGGCCTTGTCGGGGCCGCGCAGCTTGGCTACGTCGGGCGCGAAGGGAGCGGCGAAGGGCAGATTGACGAGGAACTCGTCGATCCCGTCGACCGCCAGGGGCCGGTCGACGGTGGCCCGACGGCCCAGGGACAGTTCGGCGTCGACCCGGTGCAACAGGGTTTCGAAGAGCATCCGGCGTGCCCAGAAGCGGGCGTGCTGATCGACGCCCCATGCCCACATGGGCAGGTCGGGGTCGGTGGCCGCGAAGGCCTGCGCGGCCACGGTCGCGCTGTCGGCCAGCCAGTCGGGGTAGTCTTCCTGCCGCTCCGGGAGCCGCAGGTCCACCTCCCGCTTGCGCGGCGGCTCCTGGATGCGCGCGTGCAGTAGCGCCGAGAACCAGCGCTGGACGCTGCCGGTGTGCTTGATCAGGTCCGCCAGCGTCCAACCGGGGCAGCTCGGCACGGGGGTCGTCAGGTCGGCGTCTTCGAGGCCGGCGACGAATCGGGCGGTCTCCGCCGCGACCGCGGCGCGGTGGTCGATCGGAGCGGGTCCATCTGTGGGGAGGTGCGACGAGTTCATCGTCAGAGCCTTTCATTGGAGGTGGCTGGGGGCCGCTTGGGGTGACGGCATTGCCGATCGTCTGTCCGGCAGCCCACGCCTCCAGCGCCTTGCCGTCGGGACCGGGCGACGCACCGCCATGCCCTGCCGACGGGCGATCAGGGGCTGCTGCGCTGTTCAGCACATGGCCCGCGGCGTCCGAGCTGTTTGCCTCGAAGCACGTGACAGGGAACGGTCGCCGCACGGCCGCCGTACAGGACGCGCGGTCACACGCCGGCAGGCGGGACGGGCGTGGCCTGGTGGTAGTACATCTGCCAGCTCGCGTCAGCGCCCTGCTTTCGCCAGAGCGAACTACGTCGTGCCCGTTTTCCGTCGAGCGCGGTCTCGTAGGTGAGGTGCACCAGCCCGGGGGCCAGGAGGACCCCGGTGAACTCGGATGCCTCGTAGAGCGGACCGCTTTCTGCCGCACCCGCCATCTCGGGCATCGCGGCGAGCATCTCGTCGTACGTCCACCGCCGCCCCGAAGCGCCGACCTCGGTGAAGTCCGGGTCCAGCAGCTCAAGGGCCAGCGAGCGTGAACTGCGAACACGCGGGTCCATGAGGCGCAGCTCGCCCTCGATCGCTTCGCGCACCTCGTCTGATTGTCGGCTCATGCAGTCATTTTGCCCTCGACGGCCGCCCGCCGGCGCCGCCCCCCGGCGGAGTGGCCGGGCGGGCGCGGGGTCCGTGGTCACGCAGTCGCCGTGCTCCAGGTCGTCGGGCAGTGTCGGACGGGTGGGAGACCCCAGCCCAGAGACGGGGATGGGATGATCCTGTCCTCTCCGGTAGGCCTGACGACGCCACGCCTACCGGATCGCACCGGGAGCAAGGCGAAAGGCCGATGATGCTGAACGTGGGCCAACGGGTACGGCTGGCCGGGGACCTCCGGCTGGCCGGGTCGGCGACCTCGGCCGAGGAACTGCATGAGGATACGGGTGCCTTCGCCGCCTCGGTGGCCCTGGCGGCAGGTGTGGAGGGCACCGTCGAGCGGGTGGACGAGCATCACCGGCAGCAGAGCCACGAGGTCCGGGAGTACGTGCGCCTCAAGTCGCTCCTCGACGACTTCGGCCACCAGATGCCGTCGGCGAGCAGAGGGCAACTGGAGGAGCAGGTGGAGGCTTTGGAAGAGCACTGGGCCGCCTATCAGCGACAGATGCTCCGTGTCACGGTACGCGTCCGGCTCGACAACGGATTCGTCCTCGACGACGCCCCGGAGGGGGCTTTCATCCCCGTCTGAACGGGACCAGCACGCCTGCCGGTTCCCGGGGCGACGTCGCCCGCCGTCTCGCGATCGCCCCGGTGCCACCACCGAAGCCACCCGCTGGAAGACCTCGGCCTGCGTGCGGTCATGGTGGCCCGGTGGCCCGGTGGCCCGGTGGCCCGGTGGAGCCGAAGTGGTCCGCGCCGGGGAAGACCGTGCGGGGTCACCACCCCGGTTGCTCTCCCGTAGGCAAGCACCGGGGTGGCCTCACCGTCGAGAACGACGACCACCGTTGTCCGTGGAGGCGCCCACGGAGACCTATTGACTCAGTCGGTCAGCCAGTCAGTCGGCCAGTCAGCGTGCACCTGCGTCGTCGTAGCGGCCGTGCGCGAGTCGGTCAGGGCGCCCACGGCCCGATCATGTTCCTCATCGCGTCGGTCAAGGCGATTTGCAGCAGCGGGCCGTAGGTGATCCGGCCGACGCCGAGGCGACGAAAGCGGTCAAGATCATGCTTGACGGGATGGGCGGTGGAGTTCACCGGGATGGAGACCGCGCCGGTCACCGCGGTCAGCAGGCCGTCGTCGTCCTGGATGCCCACCGGGTAGACGCTGTCGGCGCCCGCCTGCTCCAGGGCGTGCAGTCGCTCGATCGCCTCGTCGACGACGGCGGAGGCGTCCTCCGCCCGGAGGAAGAGGTCGGTGCGCCCGTTGATCCAGACCGGGATCCCGGCGTCGTCGGCCGCTGCGCGCAGGCCGGCGATGTAGTTCGCGTGTTCCTTGGTGGAACGCAGGCGTCCGCCGTCCGAGTGGACGGTGTCCTCGATGTTGAGACCGGCGCCGCCGACTTCGGTGAGTCCGGCGATGAGGTCCGCGGGTTCCTGTCCGTAGCCGGCCTCAAGGTCGACGGACACGGGAACGTCGACGGCCGCGATGATCGGCCTGACGGCGGCGAGAACCTCCTCGAAGGTCTGCCCCTCGTGGTCGTCCGCTCCACGGGAGTCGGCGAGCGGATGACTGCCGATGGTGAGCGCGGGGAATCCGGCGCCGGCTGCCGTCCGCGCGGACCAGACGTCCCAGACGGTCGGCAGCACGAGCGGCTTGTACTCGGCGTGCAGCTGCTTGATTCGTTGAGCACGCTCAACAGTCGTGCGAATGTCCATGACGAGGACGCTACCCCCGAGGGTCCGCCACAACGCGTCGACGGCACGCTCGTGCAGCCGCCTGCGGCGAGGACCGCGCGCGGAGTTGCGGAGACGTCGGCGGGGGGCGGGCCGTGCGGTGGGCGGCGGCCCGGCCCGGGACTGCGGGCGGTCCGGGGCCTGGGCGGTCGAGGCCGACCGCTTCGCCCGCGACCACGGCATCGCCCACGCCGCTTCGGCGACCGGGCTACCCTCGCCGTCCGGGTACGGCGCCGGGAGGGCCAGGTCCAGCAGCCGAGACGGGCCGGCCGAAGTCTTCGGTACTCCCGCCCACGGTCCGTAACGGCTCTCACCGAAACCGGCGGTGCGGTGGCCTGGCCGCCGGTACGGCCGAGGGATCCGATCCCGTACCCGGGATCAGGCGGCGACGAGCTCGGGCTCCCGCTCCGGCGTCGCGACCTTGGCCTTCTTGTTCGGCAGCGAGAGCCGGACGACCTTGCGCCAGGCGGAGAACACCTGCATGGGCAGCGGCCCGGTGACGTACTCCAGCTCGTACTTCTCGAACAGCGCGCGCACCTTCACGGCGACCTCGGCGTACCGGTTGCTCGGCAGGTCCGGGAACAGGTGGTGCTCGATCTGGTGCGAGAGGTTGCCGGTCATGAAGTGCATGGCCTTGCTGCCGCTGATGTTCGCCGAGCCCATCATCTGGCGCAGGTACCACTGGCCGCGCGTCTCGCCCCTGATCGACCGGCGCTCGAAGACCTGCACGCCCTCGGGGAAGTGCCCGCACATGATCACCGAGTGGGACCAGATGTTGCGGACCAGGTTCGCGGTGAACGTGGCGGCGAGCGTGGGGAGGAACGACGGGCCCGACAGCAGCGGGTGGATCACGTAGTCCTTGAGCACCTGCTTGCGGATCTTGCGGCCCACGGCCTTGGCCCGCGCCCGGAACTCCGGGTTCTTACGGCGGCGCTTGCTCAGGTTCTTGCCCAGCTCCAGGTCGTACGCTGCGATGCCGTACTCGAAGAAACAGGCGTTGAGGAAGTTCCACAGCGGCTGGCCGAGGTGGAACGGGTGCCACTTCTGGTCCTCGTCGACGCGCATGATGCCGTAGCCGAGGTCGTTGTCCTTGCCGATCACGTTGGTGTACGTGTGGTGCAGTTCGTTGTGCGAGTGCTTCCACTGGTCGGCCGGCGAGACGTGGTCCCATTCCCAGGTGGTGGAGTGGATCTTCGGGTCGCGCATCCAGTCCCACTGACCGTGCAGGATGTTGTGGCCGATCTCCATGTTGTCCATGATCTTGGCCACGGACAGACCGGCGGTGCCGAGCACCCACGCGGGCGGGAAGAGCGAGAAGAGCAGCACGCCTCTGCTGGCCAGTTCGAGCTTGCGCTGCGCCGAGATGACCTTGCGGATGTAGGCGGCGTCCTTCTCGCCGCGGCCGGCGATCACCTCGTCGCGGATCGCGTCCAGCTCGCGGCCGAGCTCCTCGATCTGCTCCGCGGACAGGTGGGCGGTGGGGTCGATGGCGGTCAACGTGGTCCTAACGTTCGATGTCGCAGGGGCCCGCGGCGGCGGACACACAGGTCTGGATGAGGACGCCCGGCTCGGCCTCGGTGATCTCGCCGGTGCGCAGGTCGCGGACGGCGCCCGCCTTGAGCGGCGTGATGCAGCCGAAGCAGATGCCCATGCGGCACCCGGACGGCATGAGCACACCAGCCTCCTCGCCGACGTCCAGCAACGGCGTGGCGCCGTCCGCCTCGACGCTCGTGCCGGTGGCGCTGAACGTGACCTCGCCACCGCCGCCGTCGCGGGCCACGGCGATGCCGGCGCGGAAGCGTTCGGTGTGCAGGCGGTCCGGTACGCCGTGCTCGCTCCAGTGCTTCTCGGCGGCGTCGAGCAGACCCGCGGGCCCGCAGGCCCAGGTCTCGCGCTCGGCCCAGTCGGGCACGAGTTCGTCGAGACGGGCGATGTCGAGCATGCCGTCCGTGTCGGTGTGCACCTCGGTGAGCCGGAGCTTTCCGTCCGCGACCAGGCCGTGCAGCGCGTCACGGAAGATCACGTCCTGCGGCCGTGGCGCGCAGTGCACCATGACGACGTCGTCGAACTCGGTGTCGCGCAGCATGCCCATCGCGGGAGTGATGCCGCTGCCGGCCGTCAGGTAGAGCACCTTGGCGGGCTTGGCCTGCGGCAGCACGAAGTCACCGGTCGCCTGGTCGAGCTGGATCAGCGTGCCCGGTGTCGCCCTGCGGACCAGGTGATTGCTGACCTTGCCGTCAGGGATCGCCTTCACGGTGATCGTGATGCGGCCGTCCCGGCGGTTCGTCGGCGAGGTGATGGAGTAGGCGCGCCACAGGCGCACCCCGTCGACGTCGACCCCGATCCGCACGTACTGACCGGCCGTGTGGCCGCGCCAGCCCCGCCCCGGCCTGATCACGACGGTCGCGGCGTCACCCGTCTCGGGGTGCACGGCCTCGATGCGCCCTCGCAGGTCAGCGCCCGCACGCAGCGGGCTGACCAGGTCGAGGTAGTCCGACGGCAGCAGCGGCGTCGTGACCATCTCCAGCAGCTTCCACGCCCTGCTGCGGAGGGCTGTACTCGTCATGACACCAGCTTGCTGCGCCTCAGGGCGTAAAGTCCTGACCGCAGGACGTGAATCTGGACGGTAGATTTGTTCGCAGGGAATGAAAACGTGAGCCATGCAATCCGGAGGGCCAGCGAACTGGCCTTGGACGAGACGACGGTCACCGCGCTACGGGCCGCCCTGAAGAGCACCGCCGACGAGGTCGTCCAGGCGATCATCGACGAGGTCCCTCCCTACGCCAACGCCCTCTCGGGCAGCATGGGCGGCACCATCCGCCGAGCCGTCCGCACCGCTCTGGGGCACTACCTGGACCTCGCCAGCGGGAACGCCACGGGCGGCGACGGCGGTGACGCGGCCTACGAGCTGGGCCGCGGCGAGGTGCGCGACGGCCGGTCGATGGACGCGCTGCTCAGCGCCTACCGCGTCGGCGCCCGCGTGGCCTGGCGCGGCCTGGCAGCGGGCGCCGTACCCGCAGGTCTGCCCGCCGCCGAGGTCGCCAAGTTCGCCGAGCTGACCTTCGCCTACATCGATGAGCTGTCCGCCGCGAGCGCCGCGGGCCACGCCGACGAACTCGCCGCCCGGGGCCGGGCTCATGAGCGCCACCTGGAACATCTGGCCCGCGACCTCCTCGCCGGCGCGAGCCCGGACGTGCTGCTGGCCTCCGCCCAACGAGCCGGGTGGCAGCCTCCCGGCTCGCTGACCGCGGTCCTGCTGCCCGCCGCCCAGGCCCGGCCCGCCTACCGAGCGCTCGACCCGAGCACCCTCGTTCTCGACGATCTTCCGGACGCCACCGGTGTGCTGCTCGTCCCCGACGCCGACCGATCACACCTCTTGCGGCAGCTGACCGGCCGCGCTGCCGTGGTCGGCCCGGCCCGGCCGTGGACCCGTGCGTCCGACTCGCACGCACGAGCCGTGCGCGCGCGCTCCCTCTCCTCCGACATCCGCGACACCGAGGCCCACCTGCCCGAGCTGGTGCTGAGCGCCGACGCGGACGCCTTCGCAGACCTGCGTGCCCGAGCCCTCGCACCGTTGCGGACCTTGCCTGCCGCGACCGCACGACGGCTGGAGGAGACGCTGCGGGCGTGGCTGCTGCACCAGGGCCGGCGGGAGGAGGTGGCGGCGGCGTTGTTCGTCCATCCCCAGACGGTCCGGTACCGGATGTCGCAGCTGCGGGAGCTGTTCCCGGATCTCGCGTCGCCGCACCGGGTCCTGGAACTGACGATGGCGGTCGGCCTCCGCGGCAGCTGACGCGTACGTCGACCGTCAACGAACCGCGTGCGCCACGAACCGCGTGCGAGCCACGAACCGCTTGCGCGAGCCGGCCAAGGCCGGACCGAGGCGGCTGGTCCATGCACTGGTGTCTTCGTGAGTCGGCGGCCGGGGCCAGGTCCGCCGGACGGGGGAGTGGGTGGGGGTGGTCACGCCGACGTGTCGCCTGTCCGCCACTGCCCGCGTCCTTGACGCCGCGCAGCCGCGGCAT
>NZ_JAHHIU010000106.1 GCF_024539815.1 Streptomyces hayashii | reverse complement strand
CGCCCGTCCCCCTCCCCGTCCCGTAAGACCCTCAAGGAGCTGCACGTCCCATGCGCATCGGAATCCTCGGCCTCGGCCGCATCGGCGCCTTCCACGCCGAGACCCTCTTCGGACTCGACGCCGTCGAGTCGCTCGTCGTGGCCGACCCGTTCGCCGAGGCCGCCAAGACCGCCGCCGAGCGGTTCGGCGCCGACGTCGCCGACTCCCCCGAGGCAGTGCTGGCCGCCGGGGTGGACGGTGTCGTGATCGCGGCGGCCACCGACGCCCACCCGGGTCTGATCCTCGCCGCCGTCGAGGCGGGCGTCCCCGTCTTCTGCGAGAAGCCCGTCGCCAGGACGATGGCCGAGGGCGTCGCTGTGCTCAAGGCCGTCCAGGGCAGCAGCGTGCCCATCCAGATCGGCTACAACCGCCGCTTCGACGCGGGTTTCGTCGCCGCGCGGGCGGCCGTCCAGGCGGGCGAGCTGGGCAAGCTGCACACCGTCCGCTCCACCACGCTGGACCCGGCCCCGCCGCCGGCCGCGTACGTCGCCTCGTCCGGCGGCATCTTCCGGGACTGTTCCGTGCACGACTTCGACATCATCCGCTGGGTGACGGGTCGTGAGGTGACCGAGGTGTACGCGGTCGGCGGCAACCGGGGCGCCGACTACATCAGGGAGGCGGGCGACGCCGACACCACCGGGGCGGTCCTCACCCTCGACGACGGCACCATCGCGGTCGTCTCCAACTCCCGTCACAACGCCAGGGGTTACGACGTCCGTATGGAGCTCCACGGTTTCACGGACTCGATCGCCGTGGGCCTGGAGGACAAGCTGCCGCTGCGCTCGGTGGAGCCCGGCGTCACCTTCCCGGCCGGCGTTCCGCACGACTTCTTCATGGACCGCTTCACCGCCGCCTACCGCGCCGAACTCACCGCTTTCACCGAGGTCGTGGCGGGCTCGCGTCCCTCGCCCTGCACGATCGAGGACGCGCTGGAGGCGGGCTGGATCGCGGAGGCGTGCACGCTGTCCCTGCATGAGCACCGGCCGGTGACGATCGCGCAGGTGCGGGCCGGCTGAGCCGGCGGGCCGCCATGAGCGCGGCCGGGGACGGTGCTCCCCCCGGCCGCGCTCATCGGCTCACAGGCCGTACCGGACCGCGACCTCGTCCGGGTCGTAGGCGTCCCGCGCCGGGTCTCTCGGCGTGGCCGGCTGCTCCTCCACCATGTCCTGCGGGCGCACCCGCTCGGGCAACGCGCCGAACCGGGCCCGACGCCGCTCCTCCGCGGTGCCGGTCTGCTCCTTCTCCCGCATCTCACCCTCCCTGTGCACGACTTCACCAGCCCTGTGCCCTTCTGAACGTCCTCACCTCGCCGTGGGTTCCGCCGGCAGGTCGAAGACGTGGCCGGGGGAGATGACCGTGGTGATCGCGTCGCCGAACAGGGTGCTGGGCTCGTCGTTCTTGTAGTTGATGTCGGTGTTCAGCACGACGACGAGGGTGGCCTGCGCGGACGGCAGATAGATGGTCAGCGACTCGTAACCGGGCAGCGAGCCGTTGTGGCCGATCCAGCCCTGCACGTCGAAGATGCCGAGGCCGTATCCGGCGCCCGGGATGGGCGTGGGGGGTGTCGTCAACCGCTGCTTCTGGGCGGCGGGGCTGATCATCCGGTCGCCGTCGGGCAGCACGCCCGTGGCCACGGTGCGCGCCCAGATCCGCAGGTCGTCCAGGGTGGAGATCATCGCGCCGGCGGCCCAGCCCCAGGAGGGGTTCCAGTCGGCCGAGTCCTCGACCTCGCCGGTCGCGGTCTGGTTCGTGTAGCCCTGGGAGTGCGGCGTGGGGAACTCGTTGCCGGTGGGGAACAGGGTGTCGTCGAGTCCGGCGGGGTCCAGGATGTGCTCGTGGATGTAGTCGTTCAGATGCTGACCGCTCATCTTCTCGACGACCAGGCCGAGCAGGATCAGGTTGGTGTTGCAGTAGTAGAACTCCTTGCCCGGCGGGAAGAGCACGGGGTGCTTGAAGGAGTAGCCGAGCAGCTCCTGCGGGGTGAAGGGCCGCTTCGGGTCGGAGGTCAGCGCCTTGAAGAAGTCGTCGTCGGCGGAGTAGTTGAACAGTCCGCTGCGCATGTCGGCCAGCTGGCGCAGGGTGATGCGGTCGCCGTTCGGCACGCCGTCGATGTATTGGCCGATGGTGTCGTCGAGGCCGACCTTGCCCTGGTCGACGAGTTGCAGGAGCGCGGTGACGGTGAACGTCTTGGTCTCGCTGCCGATCCGCATGAACAGGTCGGGGGCCATGGCCTGACCGGTGCTCTTGTCGCGGACGCCGAAGGACTTCACGTACTGCCCCTTGTCGGGCGTCCAGATGCCGACGCTCACGCCGGGCACGTTCGCCTGCTTCATGACCCGCTGGACGGCGTCGTCGACCTGCTGCCGCACGGCGGGGGTGAGCGCGACGACGTCGTCGCCGGACGAGGTGGGCGAGGGCGGTTCGGCGGCGGTCGCGTGGGCGGCGGCCGGGGAGGGCAGCGGCGTCGCGCCGGCCGCGGCGGGCGCCACCAGCGCCCCCACCGCGGCGGCGACGAGGACGCCGCCGCGCAGTCGCGTGTACGGGTGTGTCATGGGCTTGCTCCCGCGTGAGGAGGTTCTCGCGCCGCAGGCCACAGCCGCACCAGGGGGCACGGGCCGCATGCGGCCCATCACCCCCACCATACGAGCGGGGGCGCGCCGCCGCCTGTCGGCGACGGCGCGACGCGCCTTCGGCCGTCGGCGGCCGCTCAGGCCCCGCAGGAGCGCAGGAACTTGCGGGTCCGCACGGCGACGGGCAGTGGCGCGTCCGGCTCGCACGGGTACATGTCCTGCTCGACGATCGCGAACAGTTCGACGCCGAGCCGCTGCGCGGCGACGAGGACCGGCTCCAACGCCGGTATCCCGGAGGGCGGTTCGCACATCACTCCGCGTCGCACCGCGGGGCCGAACGGCACTTGGTCGCGCACCACTGCGGCGAGGATCTCCGGGTCGACCTGCTTGAGGTGCAGATAGCCGATGCGCTCGCCGTAGCTCTCGATCAACTCGACGCTGTCGCCGCCGCAGTAGGCGTAGTGACCGGTGTCCAGGCAGAGGTTGACCAGTTCGCCGTCGGTGGAGTCCAGGAAGCGTTCGACGTGGTCCTCGGTGTCGAGGTGGGTGTCGGCGTGCGGGTGGACCACCAGGTCCAGTCCGTAGGCCTCCTTCACCTCGTGCCCCAGGCGCTCCATGCCCTTGGTGAGGTGCGCCCACTGCTCGCCGGTCAGCTCCGGCGGCTCCAGGATCTCGGCCGTCCTGTCGTCGCTCCAGAAGGACGGGATGACGACGAGGTGCCTCGCGCCCATCGCCCGGGTGAGCGCGGCCACTCGACTCACATGCGCCCAGGTGGCCTCCCAGACGGAGGGCCCGCGGTGCAGGCCGGTGAAGACGGTGCCCGCCGACACCTTCAGGTTCCGCCGGTCCACCTCGTCGGTGAGACGGGCCGGGTCGGTCGGCAGGTAGCCGTAGGGGCCGAGTTCGATCCAGGAGTAGCCGGCCTCGGCGACCTCGTCCAGGAAGCGTTCCCAGGGCACCTGCCGGGGGTCGTCGGGGAACCACACGCCCCAGGAGTCGGGCGCGGACCCCACCTTGATGCGGTCCAGCGCACCGGACATCTCAGGACTTCCCTTCGCCCGGGGCGGCCACCGGAGCGGTGAGGTCCTCCTCCTCCGGCAGCAGGTCCACGTCCACGCCGCGGACCTGGGACAACTCGTGCTTCAGAGCGGCGAGTTCGGCGCCGCCGGCCATGTGGTTGGTGAGCTCTTCGAGGCTGACCCGGTCGCGGGAGGCGGTGAGCTCCATGGTGCCCAGGCGCAGCACGCTGAAGTGGTCGCCGACCATGTAGGCATGGTGCGGGTTGTGGGTGATGAAGATGACGCCGAGGCCGCGGTCGCGGGCGGCGGCGATGTACTTCAGCACGACGCCGGACTGCTTGACGCCGAGGGCGGCGGTGGGCTCGTCCAGGATGAGGACGCGCGCGCCGAAGTAGACGGCGCGGGCGATCGCGACGCACTGGCGCTGACCGCCGGAGAGCGTGCCGATGGGCTGTTCCAGGTCGTCGAGGACGATGCCCATGTTGCGCAGTTCCTCGTCGGCGGTCTTCTTCATCCTGTCGATGTCGAGGCGGCGCAGCGGCCAGGAGCCCTTGGTCATCTCCGAGCCGAGGAAGAAGTTCCTCCACACCGGCATCAGCGGGACGGTGGCCAGGTCCTGGTAGACGGTGGCGATCCCCCTGTCGAGGGCTTCGCGCGGGGTGGAGAAGCGCACCGGGCGGCCGTCGACGAGGAACTCGCCCTCGGTGTGCTGGTGCAGCCCGGAGACGATCTTGATGAGGGTGGACTTGCCGGCGCCGTTGTCGCCCAGGACACAGGTCACCTGGCCCGGGTGGACGGTCAGGCTGACGCCGTGCAGGGCGCGGATGTTGCCGTAGGACTTGCCCGCGTTGCGTAGTTCGACGATCGCCCCGCCGTCCGCGCCCTCGGCGACCGTGTCCGCGATGACGGCCCCGTGGGCGCCGCTGTGGTTGCTGGATGTCATGGGGGTCACCTCCGGGTCGCCGTGCGGCTGACCCACAGATTGATCAGGACGGCGCCGAGGAGCATCACGCCGAGGAAGGCCTTGAACCAGTCGGGGTTCCAGTTGGCGTAGACGATGCCCTGCTGCACCATGCCGAACATGAACGCGCCGAAGACCGGGCCGATGGCCGAGCCGGCTCCGCCGGTCAGCAGACAGCCGCCGATCACGGCCGCGGAGATGTAGATCAGCTCCTGGCCGACGCCCTCGCCGGACTGCACCGTGTTGAAGGTGAACAGCTGGTGCATGCCGACGAACCAGGCGCCGAGGCCGACCAGCATGAAGAGGGAGATCTTCGTGAAGGTCACCGGCACGCCGACCGCGCGGGCGGACTCCTTGTTGCCGCCGACCGCGAAGATCCAGTTGCCGTACCTGGTGCGCAGCAGCACCCAGGTGGCCAGGGCCGCGAACACCAGCCAGTACAGGATCGTGATCTTCACCTGGACGCCGCCGACCTCGAAGGACGAGGCGAAGATCTTCTTCGCCTGGCCGAAGCCGTCCATGTCGCTGATGTCGTCGGTGGCCACGTTGGTGGTGACCAGCTTGGTGACGGCCAGGTTCGCGCCCTGCAGGATCAGGAACGTGCCCAGCGTGATCAGGAAGCTGGGCAGCCCGGTCCTGACCACCATCCATCCGTTGAAGAACCCGATCCCCAGGGAGACCAGGAGCGCCACGACCACGCCCACCCAGACGTTCATGGTGAGCTGGTAGCTGAGCATGCTCGCGGTGAGCGCCGAGGCGATCACCGCGACGCCGGCCGACAGGTCGAACTCGCCGCCGATCATCAGCAGCGCGACGGGCAGGGCCATGATCCCGATGGTCGACGACTGGTAGAGGATGTTCGCCATCGCGCTGGCCTCGCGCACCGGCGGCGCCGCGATCAGGAAGAAGACGTACACCGCGACGGCGCCGAGGAAGACGCCCACCTCGGGGCGGGCCAGCAGGCGCAGGGCCAGGGGGCGTTGCGCGGTCCGGCCGTCACTCTCCTTGCGGCCGGGGGCCGGCGGTGTTCCCACCGCCGGCTCGGCGTGCCCAGTCATGCTCATCACCGGGTGCCCTTCGCGGCGTATGCGGCCACCGCGTCGACGTTGGACTTGTCCACGAAGGCGGGACCGGTCAGCACCGGCTGCTCCCCGCCGCCCATGTAGTTGCCGTTGTTCTTGTAGAGCCACAGCGAGTCGATCGCCAGGTAGCCCTGCAGGTAGGGCTGCTGGTCGACCGCCAGCTCGACGGTGCCCTTGCTGATGGCGCCGGTCAGGTCCTTGTTGAGGTCGAAGGTGGCGATCTTGGCCTTGCTGCCGGCGTCGGAGACCGACTGCGCCGCGGTCAGCGCGATGGGGGCGCCGAGCGTGACGACGTGGTCGATGGCCTTGTCCTGGCTGAGCTTGGCGGTGATGGTCGACTTCACGGACGGCATGTCGGTGCCGTTGACGTAGAGGGTCTCGACGGATCCGGAGAACGTCTTCTTCACGCCGTCGCAGCGCTGGGTCAGGCCGATGTTGCCCTGCTCCTGGATGACGCAGACGACCTTCTTGGAGCCCAGCGAGTTCAGCTTGTTGCCGAGAGCCTCGCCCGCGACGGTCTCGTCCTGGCCGAAGAACTCCAGCAGGCCGAGCTTCTTCCACTCGCTCACACCGGAGTTGAGGCCCACCACGGGTATCTTCGCGGCCGTCGCCTTGCCGATGACGGCCTTGAGGGCGTCGGGCTTGGCGAGGGTCACCGCGATGCCGTCGACCTTCTGGTCGATCGCGTTCTGGATCAGGTTGGCCTGACCGCCCGCGCTCGGGTCGGCGGAGTACACCAGCTTGACGTTGTCCTTGGCCGCGGCGGCCTGGGCCCCCTTGCGGACGATGTCCCAGAAGGTGTCGCCGGGCGACTGATGGGTCACCAGGGCGACCGTCATCTGCGGGGTGCTCGCCTTGCCCGCGGAAGCGCCGTCCGCGCTCTCCTCGGACTTCTTTCCGCCGGAGCTGCTGGAGCAGCCCGCGAGGGTCAGGGCCACCGCCGCGGCCATGGCCACGACCGGGGCGATTCTGCGCGAGCGGGAGGGAGAAGAGCTGTCCATCTTTCCTGCACCTCACTGTGCTACGGGGAAACGACCGGGGGGAGGGGGGAGGGTGATCGCGAGGATCCGGGGCCCGTTCTCCTCAGATTGGGGCCACGGGGCCGGGTCCGCGACTGTTCAGGTGTCCCGGACTCGGCCCGTGCGCTGCTGGGACGGGATCCAATCCCGTGTCCGGCCCCCTGTCAATACTTTGTTAAGACATCATTTCACGATCAGGTCCGAATGTTAGAACAAAGCATTGACACCAAGGGCTCCACGGATCTACACCTGGGAGACGCCGACCACTGCATTCGATCACAGGGGCGCACCAAGATCGATCACTACCCCCCGCGAAGGGGCGTACCCCTCGCGCGAGCACAGAGACGCGGAAGATTCTCCGGCGGGCCCGCCGCCGTCGTCGGGACCGCACCCGCCCGACGCGCACCGCCCGCTCCCCCACCCCACCGAACCGAGGAGGCGCCCCGATGGCGAAGACCGGCGGCCACGCCCGTGCGGTGCCCGGCTCGGCGCTCGACGCACTGCACTTCGCGCTGGACCGCACCAGCCCGGTGCCGCTCTACCACCAGCTCGCGCAGCAGCTGGAGGCGGCGATCGAACACGGGGCCCTCACCCCCGGCAACCTCCTGGGCAACGAGATCGACCTGTCGACCCGTCTCGGCCTGTCCCGCCCGACGGTCCGCCAGGCGATCCAGTCGCTCGTCGACAAGGGCCTGCTGGTACGCCGCCGCGGCGTGGGCACGCAGGTGGTGCACAGCCAGGTGAGGCGGCCGCTGGAACTGAGCAGTCTCTACGACGATCTGGAGGCCGCCGGACAGGGGCCCACCACGGACGTCGTACGCAACGAACGTGTGCCGGCGACCGCGCACGTCGCGGCCGCGCTGGGCATCCCGGAAGGCAGCGAGGTCACCGTGCTGGAGCGGCTGCGCGCCACGCACGGACAGCCGGTGGCGTTCCTGTGCAACTACCTGCCGCCGGCCCTGCTGGACCTCGACACCGAGCGCCTGGAGTCGACGGGCCTGTACCGGCTGCTGCGCTCGGCGGGCATCACCCTGCACAGCGCCCACCAGACCGTGGGGGCCCGCTCGGCCACCGCCGAGGAGGCCGCCCTGCTCGCGGAGAAGGAGGGGGCGGCCCTGCTGACCATGCAGCGCACGGCGTACGACGACACCGGCCGGCCGGTGGAGTACGGGACGCACATCTACCGCGCGTCCCGGTACGCCTTCGACTTCCAGCTGCTGGTCAGACCCTAGGCGGCCGCACCGGCCCGGAGGGCCGGCACGGGCCGCCCACGGGGACTACCTGGGGGCCATCCGCAGCGCGCCGTCCATCCTGATGGTCTCGCCGTTGAGGTAGTCGTGGTCGACGATCGACAACGCGAGCTGCGCGTACTCCTCGGGGCGGGCCAGCCGGCGCGGGAACGGCACGCCGGCCGCGAGCCCGGCCCGGAACTCCTCCGACACGGTGGCCAGCATCGGGGTCTCGACGATGCCCGGGGCGATGGTGCACACCCGGATGCCGTACTGCGCCAGGTCGCGCGCGGCGGGCAGCGTCAGCCCGACGACCCCGCCCTTGGAGGACGCGTAGGCCGCCTGGCCGATCTGGCCGTCGTACGCGGCGATGGACGCGGTGTTGACGATGACGCCCCGCTGGCCGTCGGCGTCGGCCTCGGTCCCGGCGATGGCCTCCGAGGCGACGGCGAGCACGTTGAAGGTGCCGATCAGGTTGATCTGGATCACCTTGGCGTACAGGCCCAGGTCGTGGACGCCCTTCTTGCCGAGGATCCGCGCCGACGGGCCGATGCCCGCGCAGTTGACCACCGTCCGCAGCGGGACGCCGGAGCCGGCCGCCGCCGCGACGGCGGCGCGCACCTGCTCGGGGTCGGTGACGTCGGCGGGGACGTAGGTGACGCCGTCGACCTCGGGCGCCTTGTCGACGCCGTCCTTGAGGTCGAGGGCGAAGACCCGGGCGCCGCGCCCGGCGAGGGCCTTCGCGGTGGCCGCGCCGAGGCCGGACGCACCGCCGGTGACAAGGGCGGCGGTGTTGTCGAGCTGCATCATCACTCCTTGCCGAGGACGGTGAGCACACCGCCCTCGTCACGGTCCAGCGCACGGGAGATGATCATGCGCTGGATCTGGTTGGTTCCTTCGAAGATCTGCATGACCTTGGCCTCGCGCATGTAACGCTCCACCGGGAAGTCACGGGTGTACCCGTACCCCCCGAGGACCTGCACGGCGTCCGTGGTCACCTTCATGGCATTGTCCGTGGCCACGAGTTTGGCGATGGACGCCTCCCGTGTGAAGGGCACGCCGATGTCCTTCAGGCGGGCGGCGGACAGCGCGGCGGCCCGAGCCGACTCGATCGCGGCGCTCATGTCGGCGAGCACGAACGCCAGGCCCTGGTGCTCGATGATCGGCTTGCCGAACGTCTCCCGCTCGCGGGCGTAGCGCACCGCGTGGTCCAGCGCGCCCTGGGCGAGCCCGGTGGCGACGGCCGAGATGCCGAGCCGGCCGCAGTCGAGGGAGGCGAGCGCGATCTTCAGGCCCTGCCCCTCCTCCCCGATCCGGCGCTCCACGGGCACCCGGACGTCGTCGAGGCGCATGGTCGCCGTCGCCGAGCCCGTCAGGCCCATCTTGCGCTCCGGCGGGTCGGCGCTCAGTCCGGGGGCGTCCGCCGGGATCAGGAAGCAGGAGATGCCGTGTGTGCGGTCGTCGGAGGTGCGAGCCATCACGGTGTAGAAGTCGGCGTAGCCGCCGTGGGTGGTCCAGGCCTTGGAGCCGTTGAGGACGTAGGAGTCGCCGTCGCGGACCGCGCGGGTGAGCATGGCGGCCGGGTCGGAGCCGGCGTGCGGCTCGGACAGGCAGTACGCGCCGAGGAGTTCACCGCCGAGCATGCCCGGCAGCCACCTGCGCCGCTGCTCGTCGGTGCCGAAGCGGGCCAGCGGGAAGCAGGACAGGGCGTGCACGGAGATGCCCACGGCGACGCTCGACCAGACGGCGGCCACCTCCTCCAGCACCTGGAGGTAGACCTCGTAGGGCTGCTCCGCCCCGCCGAACTCCTCGGCGAACGGCAGCCCGAGCAGGCCGCTGCGCCCGAGGGTGCGGAAGACGTCCCGGGGGAACGCCCCGTCCGCCTCCGCGTCGGCGACCCGGGGTGCGAGTTCCTTGGCGGCGAGGGTGCGCGTGAGCTGGATGAGCTCGACGGCCTCCTCGGTCGGCAGGGCGCGAGTGGCAGGCATGGTGACCTCCACGTAGAAGTGCCGGCAGTACCGAGAATGATACTGGCGTGTGTACGAAAGTATCATCCACGGTACTCCACGCGGGCGCTCCGCGGCACCCCGCACCGGACGTCTGCCCGGGAGGAAAGGGAGCGGACGAGCCGCGGGACGTCAGGACGAAACGGCGTGCACGATGAGCGACGCGAGCTGCTCGTACGCCTCCGCGTCGGTGAGCCCGGTGCGCGCCTTGAGCTCGCCCTGCTGGATCTGGCGCATCGTCGCTGCGGCCACCTCGCCCACGAACGCGGTGTGCACCTCGCGGAAGGCGCCGTCCGAGACGCCCTCGGCGATCAGCCGGCGCACCCGTTCCGCCGCCATGCGCGTGTTGGCCTCGTACACCTCGCGGGCGGGCGGGAAGTCCGCGACGTCCTCCAGGAACCGGCGCGAGAGAGGGCGCAGCTGTTCGGCGACGGCGCTCAGGTACACGCGCACCCGGTCCGAGGGGTCGACGGTCTGCCCCACCCGCTTCTCGACGGCCTCGGTCGCTCCGCGGAAGTAGTGCTTGACGGCCTCCACCACCAGCCCCTGCTTGCTGCGGGCCAGCTGGTAGAGGGTCGTCTTCGAGCAGCGCAGCCGCTCGGCGAGGTCGTCCAGGGTGAAGTCCGAGAACCCCTCCGCCGTGAGCAGCGCGACAAGTCGTTCCAGCAGCTCGGACTGTCGGGCGGTACGGCGGGGGGACGGCATGATCCCAGCGTAGCCTCCCCGGTTACCGCCCGGTCATCCCGCCGGACCTCAGTGCGCGGCGTCCAGCCGGGAGCGCTGCTCCCCGGTCAGCTCCAGGTCGACGGCGGCCAGGTTCTCCTCCAGTTGCGCCACCGACGACGCCCCGGCCAGCGGCACGATCGGCAGCTGTCCGCCCAACTGCCAGGCCAGCACGACCTGGTTGACGCTCGCGCCGGTCTCCCGGGCGACCTCGCGCAGCACGGCGAGCCGGGCCGGGGTGCCCGGGTGGTCGTAGTCCGGCGGCAGCGGCCGGTCCGTGCGGGTGTACGCGCCCTTGAGGAGCGGCGAATACGCGACGAGGGTCAGGCCGGGCTCCGCTCGCAGATAGCCGCGCAGCTCCGGGCCGGCGTGGCCGAGGCTGCCGTCGGGGAAGAGCCCGTCGGGGATGTCGGTGCGCGGGCGCAGGAAGCTGTGCTGGTACTGGAGCACCTCGTACCCCGGCAGGCCGGCCGCTGCGGCGAGGGCGCGGGCCCGCTCCACCCGCCAGACGGCCTGGTTGCTCACCCCGAGCAGCCCGACCGTGCCCTCGGCGACGAGCTCGGCGAAGGCCTCGACGGTCTCCCGCTGGGGGACGGTGTGGTCGTCGATGTGCGCGTAGAGCAGATCCAGCCGCTCCACGCCGAGCCGGTCCCGGCTCCGTTCGGCGGCCTCCCGGATCACCTTCGCGGACAGGCCCTCGGGGTTGTCCATGTAGTCGGTGCCGGGCGCGAGCGGCCGGGCGCCGAGCTTGGTCGCGAGCACGATCTCGTCGCCGACGCCGCGGCTGCGCCGCCAGCGGCCGAGCAGTTCCTCGCTCTGGCCGCCCTGGCCGCCGTCCGCCCAGAAGGCGTAGTTGTCGGACGTGTCGAGAAAGTTCCCGCCGGCCTCGACGTACCGGTCGAGAATCGCGAAGGACGTCTCCTCGTCGGTCGCCGACCCGAACAGCATCGTCCCGAGCGCGAGGACGCTGACCTCGCGACGGGTGGCCGGGTCGGCACCCAGGGTGCGGTACTTCATGACGGATCCTCCCGTTCGGCCGGGTGTCCCCGGCTCGAACGGGAGTCTTGCGCTTGAAGTGCGCTTCAGCGCAAGCGATTCGGCGGAGCCGACGGGGCCGCGCTCGTGACGTCCTGACCACGAGCGCCCGGTTCCGGTGCCGATTCGCGCGTGCCTCTCCAGGGCGCCGTGCGCAGAACACGGACCGTCCGCACGGCCGCGAAACGCGCGGCGAGCCGGGTGCGGTGGACGGGTCCGTACTGGAGCCTGCCCAGCGCCGTCAGGTATTCGCCGAGGGTGAAGACCCGTTCCGCGCCCGGGAGCAGATGCGTCCGCAGCTCCCCGGCGACGGACCCGATCGACGCGTACCGTTCAGCCGCGCTCCGGTAGGCCCGGTCGAGTTCCCCGTCGTCGAGCGCCGGATCGTAGGTGTCGCGGAGCAGCCGGTGCTGATAGTTGAGCGATCCGAGGACGCTGCCGGTCTCTACGTACCAGACCCGGTCCTCCTCGGCCCGGTCCCCCTGCCGGGGGCCGCCCGCCGCCAGCGCCGTCAAGCTGCTGCGCACGTCGTCCACCTTGCGGCGCAGACCGACGTCACCGCCGACGCCGAGATCCGCCGTCTCCCGCAGGAACCGACGGATCAGCACACGGGCGACCCCGCGCGCACCGGGCACCCGCGCCAGATGCTCCAGGGCCCTGCCCTCCGTCTCGGCCAGGCGTGACGCCTCGTCGGCCGGCGCGCGAAGCCGGTGATGGCGCAGCCACAGGTACGCCGGCAGCAGGCGCCCCTCGACCCACAGGCAGGCGCCGATGCGTTCGGCGCGTTCCGCCGCGCTCACACCGTCGGGGCGCGGCGCGGACCACCACAGTCTGCGCAGGTCGCGCCAGCGTCCCTGTTCCCACAGCCACTCGCTTCGGGCCCGGCGCACGTCGGCGGCGGGGCAGGCCGCGCGGACGGAGGGGTCCTGGAGCATGGCGCCGACCTCGCCCACCAGGCCCAGCGCACGGTGGAGCGCCAAGGTCGCCGCGATCCGCTCCCGCGAGGTGACGGGCACATCGGTCCAGGCCGGCCGACCCGGCTCGGTCGGCCCCAGCGGCGGCAGGCCCAGAGCGTGACCGAGCCGGGTCATGACGTCGGCGGTGGCGCCGCACAGGACGACGACCTCGGCGCCGGCCCGTTCGAGGAGGCGTGCCATGGCGGGCCGTCGAGCGGACGGATGCGTGGCGGGGTGTTCCGGCCGCACACCCTCGTGGTTGACCCAGACGACGAGCCGGCCGGCCAGCGCGCCCGGTTCCAGACCTGCCAGCATCGGGTCCACGTCGAAGAAGTCGCTGCCGCTGTATCCGACGACGACCACGGCGGGGGAGGCCTTGAGGACGCCGGTCAGTTCGGCGGCCTGCTCGGCGGGGAACCCGGCCTCGATCCGGGCGAGCGTGGCGCCCAGCGACTCGTGGTCGGGGTCGTCGCGGACCGAGTCGTGGAAGTGCAGCAGACGCCGGGGATCCGGTTGCGTGCCGTAGGCCTTCACATGGGCGCGTTCGACGCAGTCGTCGAAGTTGGCGGTGACATGGGTGCCCCCGGCGCCCAGATGCCGGGCGAAGAGCAGGTGCAGCCGGTTGGGCGGAACGGCGCCCATGACGTCGAGGATCCGCAGCGCCCGGTGAGCGCCGAGCGTGCGGTCGGCCACCCCGAGAACGGTTTCCAGCCGGGGGAGCCGGATCGAGGGAGCGGCGTCCGGCAACCGGTCGCAGAGGGGGTCGACCCGCCAGCCGACGGCCGCGTGACGGCCCATCACCACGGAGTGGACGCTCCGGGCGTCGTGGGCCGTGAAGAACGTGTCGAAAACGCGCTCGGTGAGCGCGGCCGCCGCGGGCAGCGCCGACGGTCCGTCCCGGGAGATGCCGGCGCCCGACCAGAAGGTCACCCCCGTCGGCCCCAGGGCGCCCAGTCTGGAGATCGTGGCGTCCAGCGTGCGGGAGTCGTCGGTCGCGGTCACGCGGGCCCCCCGCCGGCGGGCGTGCCCTGCGGGTCGGCGGGGATCGGCACGGCAGTGGGATCCGTCCCGTCCGGCGTCGGCCCGTGAGCGGCCCCCGGGTCCTCGGCCGCGGCCTCCCACAGCGCCTCGAACCGGGCCGTCCAGTAGCCGAACCACCGTGACGACTCCGCCTTGGCGATCTGGATGTGCATGCGGTCGGCGATGCTGTCGTCCTGGAACCCGTGGGTCTCCACGATGACATAGCCGTCCGGCGCGTCCGCGTTGACGACCAGCAGGCTGAAGCCCGGATTGAAGGGCAGCAGCCGGTGGGCGAAACCCGGACGGTCGGCGAGGCGCCGCAGCACCGACAGGGACTGCCGGAGCGTCACCTCCAGATCCATGCTGGAGTCCAGTTGCAGAGCGGTCATCCGCAGTTGCCCGGGGTCGGGCGCCTGGACGACGACCCGGCAGCTGCCGCCCCGGTCGAGGATCTCCCGTCTGATCTCCGCCGAGTTGACCAGCACGTGCAGAGCCGTCGGCCCGTACACCCGCAGATCCCGTGCGTGCCGCAGCAGTTCGGCCACGGTCCGGTAGTCCGATCGGTCCCGCAGCACCGACTCCGTGTCATGGAGCGGTTGTTGAGGCACCGTGTGCAGGACCAGGAAGCTCACCCCGGCCAGGACCGTGCTGCCCACCACCGTGGCGTCGACCACGCCGGACAGGCCGAGGCCGGTCACCGCGAGGCCGATCAGGAAGGTGGCGTAGGTGTCCAGCCGGCGGCCGCGCCGGATGTCGTCGATACCCGACCGAAGCCGTGCCGGGAGCCACATGGCTTCCTCCTTTCGTGCGGCCGTGCCGCGCCGCAGCGCGGGCCCGCCGCCGTACAAGTCGAACCGGTCACCAATGTGGCAGCGCGGCGCCCGGATACGAGGGGACGTGCGGTGCCGCTGTGGTGACGTGGTGGTGCACGCCGCCGGCACCGAACGGCCGGGAGCACCGCCCGGTCGCGGCCACTACAGTCGCTGCCGCGCTCCGAGGCACCCCGTGCGTCCGCATCGGGGAACCGGCACGACCACACCCCGGGAGGTCCGGTGGCACCACTCCTGCCGCACGATCCGGCCGACGCTCTCTTCCCGCACGGGACGACCCTGGCCGAACTCGGCGAACGCGCTGTCGTGGAACGGCTGGTGCTGCCGCGGCTCCAGTCCCGCAACTCACTCGGCGACGTCATCGGCGACGACTGCGCGGTGGTGGAACCGCCGGCGCCGGACGAGGTACTGGTCTGCACCATCGACCCGTGCCCCAGACCGGTCGTGTTCGACTTCCGCGAGCCCGACCACTGGTACTACGGCTGGCTCACCGCGGTCATCAACCTGAGCGACCTGGCCGCGGTGGGCGCGACGCCGACCGGACTGCTCGTGTCCACGGTGATGCACGGCGACATGACCGTGCACGCCTACGATCGGTTCCTCCAGGGGCTGGCCGAGGCGTGCAGGACCTGGTCCTGCCCGGTGCTGGGCGGCAACGTCAAGGACGGCGCGGAGTTCTCCGCCACGGCCGCCGCCACCGGACGCGTCCGCGCCGACCGGGTACTGCGCCGCACCGGCGCGGCGGCCGGTGACGTGGTGTGCGTCATCGGCGATCCGGGCTCGTTCTGGGCGGCGGTGCTGCGCGCCCTGTACCGCCTCGACGTGCCCGGGCTGACCGCAGCCGACGAAGCGGTCCTGGAGGCGGCCCTGACCCGCCCCGTGGCACGGGTGCCGGAGGGCATGCGGCTGGCCGCCACCGGCGGGGTCAGCTGCTGCACCGACGCCTCCGACGGGCTGGGCGCCGCGCTGGACGAACTCGCCAAGGTGAACGGCCTCGACGTGGTCGTCGACGCGGGGGCCCTCCAGCCCCGTCCGGCGGCCCGCAAGGTGGCCGCCGCGCTCGGCGTCGACCCGAGGGCACTGGCCCTGACGTGGGGCGACTGGGAGCTGGTGTGCGGGATCGCGCCCGACCGGCTGAGCGCGGTCCGTGCGGCCCTGGCGCCGATCCCGGTGCACGCCGTGGGCGCCTTCGGGCCGTCCGGCGGCCGTCTGCTGCTGACGCAGGACGGCCGGTCCCGCCCCGTGGCGGACTTCGGGTCACGGCGCTTCGACGCCCGCTCCTCCTTCACCCACGGACTCCAGCCGTACGCCGAACTGCTGGTGCACGGCGATCTGTACGACACCGGTGTTGCCGAGCGGCAGTGATCTGCGCCAGCCGTGGAAGTCGGTCATCGCCTCCGGGCCGACGGGACGGTCCGGCAGCAGGATCCGCCACAGCACGGCGCGGATGAACAGCTCGTGGGTGAAGACGGCGGTCACCGCGGCGCCCGGAAGGCCGGCCGCCCGGTCCAGGAAGCGGGACGCGCGGTCCAGGAGCCCGTGGAAGGACTCGGCGCCGGGGCCGTCCCGATGAGCGGGATCGGCCCGCCGCCAGTACGCGTCGGCCAGCGGGCGGCGTCCGGCGGGTGAGGCGAGCAGCGCGGGCGGGCCCGAGAGGTAGAGGAACTCCCCGACCGGCCAGACCTGGCTCGGCACGTCGGGGAACCGCCGTGCCGTGGCGTCAGCCGTCCGGCGGGCCCGGACGAACGGCGAGGTCACGATCAGACCGGGAGCCTCCCGCCAGCCTCGGGCCACTCGCTCCGCCTGCCGCAGACCCAGCTCCGTCAGCGGCGACGAGCGCGGGTCGGCGCACGGACGGCCGGCGTTGGCCTCGCTCTCGGCGTGCCGCACCAGGACCAGCCGCCGTGTCCGTGACGCACGCTCCGTCACCCGGTCTCCTCCAGCCAGGAACGCAGCGACGCGGTGCCGTGCGCGGCGGCGTAACCGGCCAGGACCGCGCGCTCGACCGGCCGCCTCTCCGCGCGCAGCAGGTCCCGCAGCGCGAACACCGACCTGATGGGGCATCCGATCCGCTCCTCGACCGCGCGCGTCGGGTCCGCGCCGTCCACGTCCAGCTCCTCCCTGTCGAAGAAGCGGATCCACAGCGCGGGCCGCACCCCGATCCGGGACAGCGCCCGGGTGGTGTCGGCGGCCGTGGCCCCCGTGACGACCGAGTTGTCCACCACCACCGTGAAGTGACCGGGGCCGGTCCGGGCGACGTGCTCGACGGATCCGTTCCCGCCGACGGTGGACAGGGCGACGTCGTCGCCGCCGAGGGACCGGGCGACGGCCGCGGCCAGCGGTATGCCCCGGGAGGCCACGCCCACCAGGTGCACCGGGCGCCCGCGCCGGTCGGCACCGACGACCCTGGCGCCCTGTCTGCCGATGACGCCCAGTTGCCGCGCGGTGACCGGGCAGGGGAAGCGGAAGACGTACGGAGAGGTCCGCCCGAGGTAGGGGAGGTCCGCGGTGAGGAACTCGTAGCAGGCGTCGGTCGCGGTGAAGGCCTCGATCCCCGTCCCGCCGGTCATGCGAGCGTCTGCCGTGTCCAATAGCCGATCGTCTCCTTCACCGTTTCCCAGCCGGGGCTGACCGCCCAGTCCCAGTCGTCGATCTGGAGCGCCCGGCCGATCGCCCGCCGGGCCTCCTGTCCGATCGCCCGGGTGGCGTCGTACCAGCGGGCCTCCGTCGCGTTGCGCACCCACAGATAAGGCCGCTCGACCGCCGCCGTGGGCCGCGGCGGGGCATCGAGCCGGGGCAGCCGACCGTCGAGCACTCCGATGCAGTGGCTCAGCCCCGGCAACAGGTGGACATGGGTGTGGTCGATGCACGGGCCGCGGCCGCCCTGTGTCGCCCCGCCGTGTTCGAGTTCCAGCAGGTCCTGGCCGCGCAGCGCGCAATGGGCCCGCAGCAGGGCCGCCAGTTCCGCGTAGTCCGTCTGCACCCGCCGGGCCGTGGTCAGCAGGCCGCCCGCATGGCGTCGGCCGACCACCAGGGCATGGCCCGGCACCAGGGGTCCCAGCGCCGGCACTACGACGAAGTGTCTGCTGCGCAACAACACCCTGTTGACCGGCTGCGGGAAGTGACGTGGCGTCACCCCTTGGGCGGCCGTGCACAGTTCGCAGTCCGCTCGGTCGGGCGAGGTGGTCATGGGCGCCATGGGGCGGTCATCTCCGTCGGGTCGCGGGGCGGACGTGTGCCGGAGCGGTTCGAGGGGCAAAGGGACGCCGGCGGGGCGGTGTCGCGTGCAACCATGAACCGGCGAGCACCCGCCGGGCCATGGCGCGTCCCCCACGATGCTGGCAACCCGCTCACGCGGCGCACAGGGGACGTGCGGTGCGGCCGTGGTGCCCGCGGTGCCCACGTGCGCGCACCGCTGCGACGCGCGGAAGAGGGGAGGTCGCGGCCGTGGACCCAGCCGCCGTGTTCGGCGCTTCGCTCAGACGCCTGCGCGACCGACGAGGTCTTTCTCAGCGCCAGTTGGGCAAGGCGGTCCATCTGGACCACAGTGTCCTCAGCCGCTACGAGAACGGAGCCCGCCTTCCCGACATCGATCTGGTGGAACGGCTCGACGCCCTGCTGGACGCCGAGGGCGCGCTCCTCGCGCTGCTCCCCGCCGCCGCCGCGACGGACCTGCCCGACCCGGCCTCCGAGGACGCCGACCGTCGCGCCTGGGCCGACGGCGTGCAGCGCCCGCCCTCCGGACTGCCGCCCCTCTCACGGCACTTCCTCGGCCGTGACGCCGAGATCGAGGCGGTGCTCGCGGCGGTGACGGCGGCCACGGATGCGCCGCCGCCGGACCCGGTCGGGCCGGCTGCCCTCACCGCGCCCGTCGTCCACGCCGTCCACGGCATGGCGGGCAGCGGCAAGACCGCGCTGGCGGTCCGCACGGCCCGCCAGGCGCTGGACGCCTTCCCCGACGGCTGCCTCTACCTCGACCTGAACGGTCACACGGCGGACACCGAGCCGATGCCTCCCGCGGAAGCGCTCAGCCGGCTGCTGCGCCGCCTGGGCGTGGGCGGAGCGCACATCCCCGCCGGCACCGGCGAACGCTCGGCGCTGTTCCGCGCGATGACCGAGGACCTGGCGCTGCTGCTGGTCCTGGACAACGCCCGCTCCACCCGGCAGGTGCTTCCCCTCCTGCCGTCCGGTCCACGCTGCGCCGTGCTCGTGACCAGCCGCAGCCGGCTGATCGCCCTCGACGACGCCGAGCACCTCGCGCTCGGTCCGCTCCGCCCCGCCGACTCACTGGACCTGTTCCGCTCGCTCGCCAGGGTGCCGGACACGTCCGCGACACGGGCAGCCTGCGAGACGATCGTCCGCCGCTGCGGCCATCTGCCCCTCGCCGTGCGCATAGCGGCGGCGCGGGCCCGGCACAGCCCGCTGCGCGAACTGAGCGACCGGCTGACCGACGAGTACGAGCGACTGGCCGAACTGGACGACGGGGAGCGCAGCGTCGTCGCCGCCCTGGAGTCGTCGCTGTCCACCCTCCCCGACGATCAGCGGGAGATGTTCGCCCTCCTCGGACTGCACCCCGACGAACCCTTCGACGCTCTGACCGCCGCCGCGCTCGCGGCAACGACCGAGGGCGAGGCCCGCCGCCTGCTGGAAGGGCTGCACGACGCGGGACTGCTCCTGCGCTCGGCGGCCGACCGCTACCGGTTCCACGACCTGGTCGGCGCCGTCAGCCGCACCTCTGCCGCGGTACGGCTTCCCGCCGGACGCCGGGACGCCGCACTGCGCTCGCTGCTCGACCACACCCTGCGCGGCTGCACCGAGGCCGATCTCCTGATCAGCCCGCACCGCCACCGCTTCCCTTCGGCGGCCGGACCGGCCCGGCCGGGCGACCGCGCCTTCGCCGGCTACGAGGAAGCCCTGGCCTGGCTGACCGACAACCTGAGTGCGCTCACCCAGCTGTGCGGTACGGCCCTGCGGAACGGCCTGGCCGTCCACTGCTGGCAGCTGGCCTACGCACTGCGCGGCGTCTACTTCCTCGGCAGGCACTGGGATGCCTGGGAACGCTCGCACACCTGGGCCGTGGACGCCGCCCGGGCGTGCGGGGACCGGACCGCCGAAGCGGTCTCGCTCGGCAACGCCGGCCTGGCTCGCTCCACCCGCGGCCGGCTCGAACCGGCGGCGGAGCTGCTCGACCGGGCGATCGCCGCGGCGCGCGCGAGCGGGGACCGGTTCGCCGAGACGACCGTGCTCGCCCACCACGCCTGGGTGCTGCACCGGCGCGGCCGGCATGCGCAGGCCCTGGCCGAACAGCACACCGTCCTCGCGTTCCGGCGGGGCAACGGCCTGCCGCGCAACCTCGCCATCGCCCTGCGCGACGCGGCGGTCATGGAACGGGCCGCCGGCGTCGGACCCGCCGCCGAGGAGCACCTGACCGAGGCGCTGGCGCTGTTCACCGCGTTGGACATGCGCCTGGACGCGGCGATGGCGCTGAACGTGCTGGGCGACTTCGCCGCCCAGGACGGCCGACCCGACGACGCCACCCGGCACTTCGCGCGCGCCCTGGAGGCCGCGCGCGCCTGCGGCAGCTCCTACGAACGCGCCCGCGCCCACCACGGACTCGGCCTGCTGGCCGCCGCTCGGGGACCGGACCGGCGCCTCCGCGCCGAGTGGCATCTCAACCTGGCCCAGCGGCAGTTCACGGCGCTCCGGGCGGAGAGCGAGGCTGCCCGTGTCGCCGCCGACGCAGCCCGCCACGGTGTCCTCAGGCCCCCCAGTGGACATAGCCCGCCCAGTGCAGCGGGGACGCCGGCATGACGTCGCGCACGGACCGGGCCGCGGCCGAGATCGCCTCGGCGGCGCACCAGGTCCTCAGCGGCCCGCCGGGGTTCCGCAGTCCGGTGTAGAAGCGGGTGGCGACCGTGGCCGCGTGGACGTCGTTCACGGGCCACAGCGTGCCGATCACATGCGAGAACCCGGCGAGTTGGAAGGCCGACGTGATGTGGACGAACTCGTCGGCGAGCCGCGGCGCCGACTCCGTGGTGGCACAGGCGGACAGGTAGCACATCGCACCCGCCGGGTTCGACACCCCGGCCACCTCACGGACCGTCAGCGGCCGCTCCAGGTGGTCGCGGAGCAGAAGTCGGCTCCGGGACGGAACGCGGCGGTCGGAGACCGCGTGGCAGGCGAAGTGGACGGCGGCCCGGTCCTCCAGCGCGGCGAGCACCGCGTCGTGCTCGGCGGCGGACGCGCTCAGCACCGTGCAGTCGGGCAACAGCATCCGCAGCGCCTCCGTCTCCCGCTCCGCCCCCGGCAGCGGGGCCGCGCCAGGCGGGTCGGCGACCGAGACCACCAGGGGAGAGTCCACCGCGGCGGCTGCCGGACCGGCGCCTGCCCGCGCGTAGTCGAGGGCGCGCAGCGTGGGTGTGTACGAACTGGTCGTCCGGTCCATGACCGTGCGCCCCGACCGTTGCCGGTGGTGCCCGGCGGCGTGCAGCGGGAGCATCGTGAACACCCCGACCGGACACCACCACAAGCGGTCCGGAGCCACGCCGTCGGCGTCCGACAGGGCCGTCAGCACCGGCTCCGCCACCACGTCCCACAGCCACTCCAGCACCCGGCTCATCTCCCGGTGCGCGCCCAGCCGTTCGCGGTACCCCCCGGCCTGGGAAGCGGTGCGGACGGCGGCGTCGAAGCCCTCGGCGTTGCGTGCCGCGTCGGCCGCCGTCGCGGCGTCGCACGCCACATGCCGGGGCGCCCCTCCGCCGGCCGGAAGGATCACCGCACCGCATCCCTCGTCGGCCGCGTACACGTACACCAGCGGGCCGTCCGTGGACATGCCGTGCGGCTCGGCGGGCGGTCCGGGGTCCAGGAAGTCCCGCAGTCCGTTCCGCGCGCGCACCTCGGCGAGCAGGGAACTCCACTCCTCGTCCCGCCGGGCCCGCCTGGTGGCCGCGGCGGCCGCCCGGCGCCCGTCGGGGGCGTACAGATCGCCGCCCTGTCCGGCGTCGGCGGCATACTCCTCCCGCAACCGCGTGAACTCCGCCGCCAGTTCGGGGGCGGCTGCGGTGAGCGCCGTCAGATCCGCCGAACGTTCCAGGATCGACTCGGTCAGCAGAACGCCCCGGGCCCGCTCCAGCAGCCCCACGCCGTGACCCACCCGGCCGGCCGCCACCGCCGTCGACACGACCTGGGCCGCGAGGCCGCCGACACGCCCCAGCGCGTGGTCGCGGTCGGGCCGGTCCAGCGCGCGCCCGGCCAGCCGGGGCAGCAGCGACACGGCTGTCTCCAACGCCGGCAGGGCCGCCTGCGGATCACCGCGCTGCGCGAGGATCCTCGCCTCCTCGCGCAGCGCCCAGATCCGCAGCACGACCGGCGTGCCGGGACTTCGGGCCGCCTCCGCGTGGACTGCGGCCGCTTCTTCGAGGGATCGGTCCTCGCCCGACCGGGAGCCGAGGGTGGACAGCGCGAGCCCCAGGTTGGCGAGCACCGAGGGCCGGTTGCCGTGGCCGGGCGGCAACTCGGCGAGCGCTTGGCGCCCGGCCGCGATCGCGTCGCGCAGGTGTGCCGACGCGCCGGTGGCGTCGTACCGGGCCCGCAGAACGATCATCAGGTTCGACAGCCGGCCCGGTCGGTCGGGATGGCCCTCGCCGGTGGCGTCGGCGACCGCGGTCATCACGCGCACAGCCTCGCGCAGGCTGCCGTCGTCACCGGCGACCCCGCGCAGGCGCAGCAGCAGCCCGAGGGTGCTCAGCACGGCGGGACGGTCCGGGTCGGTGTCGGGCATACGGTCCACGGCCGCCCGGCACGCCGCGATACCCCGCTCGGCCGGCGCGAGGTCGCCGGTCCGCTCCGCGGCGCTGCGCAGCACGATCCCGAGGTTGCCCAGTCGGCCGGCCAGGTCGGGATGGCCCTCCGGAGTCGCCGCCACCGCGTCGGAGGCGTGGGCGACGGCCTCCTCCAGCAGGGCGGAGTCACCGCTCGCCTGGTACGACATGTGCAGCGACAGGCTCAGATCGGCTAGCGCCGCCACGCGGTGGGCCGGGTTCAGCGGGCCGGTGAGCGACACCCTGCCGGCGGCCACGGCCTCGGCGAGGAGGTCGGGATCGCCGGATACCTCGGCGCGGGACCGCAGCACCAGCCCGAGGCTGGACAGCAGGGCGAAACGGGCCGCCGGGGCGGTGCCCTTCGGCGCGCAGGCCGCCCGCAGCAGGGTCTCGGCCTCGGTCAGCGCCTCCGTGTCGCCGAGCGTCTCGTACCGGGCGAGCAGACACAGGGCGAGGTTGCCCGCCGGACGGACCCGGGCCGGATCGTCGGGCGTGAAGAGACGGAGTGCGGTGCCGCAGGCCTCGATGGCCTCCTCCAGGACGTCGGCGGACCGGGTGCGGGTGTGCAGCGCGCTGAGCGCGGCGGCGTGGTTGGTCCAGATCCTGGGGTCGTCCTGCGGTCCGGCCGCACCGGGCGCCACGGACGCGCGGGTCATCGTCACCGCCTCGTGGAGCAGGCCGACGTCCCCGGTCCGCGTGTAGCAGACGTGCGGCACGTCGGACAGCGCGCTCAGCCTGGCAGGCAGCTCCGGCGCGTCCTCAGGAGTGTCGGCGAGGGCCCGACGCATGACGGTCAGTGCCTCGTCGAGCAGTTCCGGCCGTGACCGGTGCGCCCCCGACGCGGCCAGCGCCTGCGCCAGGTTGGCGAGCCGTCCGGTGTGGCTCGGGTGGGAACGGGGGGTCAGCTCCACGGCTTCGCGGCAGCAGTCCAACGCCTCGTCCAGGGTGTCGGTCCCGCTCGTGTGGTCGGCCGTCATCTGCAGCGCGGCGCCCAGGTCGGCCAGCGCGGCCGCTCGCTCGCCGGTGCCTCCTTCCGTGGCCGAGAGGCGCAGGAGGCGCACGGCCTCATGGAGCCGGGCGAGGTCGCCGTCGGCCCGGTACGCCTTCAGGTGGTCGAACGCCGACTGCGGAACGGGCGCCGCGGAGAGCGCGGGATGCCGACGCAGCGCTTCGGGCACCGCTTCCGGCGCGGTCTCGCACAGCGGGCGGAGCAGCGCGACCGCCGTCGCCAGCTCGTCCGGATCCCGGTCCATGACGAGGTGCCGAAGCCAGTGCAGTACGCCGAGCGTGCTGCGGGACTCGACGTCGGTCGCCGGATCCGCCGCGGCGGCGAGCCCGGCGCGCTCTGCGTCCGCCGCCGGGCAGGTCAGCAGATCGGGGTCCCTGGACTCTCCGAACGCTGCGATGCGCTTCCTGATCGCGGCCACCGCGTCGTCCCTGACAACCGCGTCGTGCTCGCCCAAGGCAATCCGCCCCTCCGCCGCTTCCCGCCGACCCGTCACATGACGTCATGTCACGTCAGGGGGCGCTTCCCCAGCCAACAGCATTGTCCTCGGCAGCCGTTGGGATCCGTCCGTTCCTCGGAATCCGCTGCGGCGGCCGTGGCACGATATGTCGCCCGTGCGCCCCTTCCAGGAGCAGTCAGTGACCGACCGTGTTCTCGACACCGAGCGTCCTCCCTCGTCCGACATCGCCCTGCTGCTGTCGGACGGCGCGGGCAGATGGCTGGACGCCGAGCCCTCCGACATCCCCCTCGGCGCGGTCCGCGTCGGGGCTCGGCAGATCCATCCCGTGCTGCCCCGCCCTCCCGCGTTCCCCGGACAGGACGCCTATCTCGTCCGGTTCACCTACGAGTTGCTGCTGGAACCCGATGTGCCGGGCCCCCTCTGGTTCGAGGTCGCCTTCCGGCTGTCCTGCGCCGACCGCTCGGCGGTGGTGGTGACGGACGCCGTGCCCCGGACGGTTCTCCAGGAGCAGGCCGCGACCACCGTCGCCCTCGACGGTCTCCTCAACTTCACGGCCGCCGCGCCGGGAACGCCGGGAGCCTTCGCCCTGCCCGGGGTGCTGCCCGCCGTCGACGTCTTCGGCATCGGTGGTTCGACGCCCCGCTGGCGTCACACCACCAAGCACCCGGACGGCGTGCGCCCCGGTTCGTACTCGGGCTGGGCCGCGGTGCTCGTGCCCGAAGGCCGCGAGGCCGTCGACGTCGAGTGCTCGGCGCGCTTCGACCTCGGTCCCGACGACGCGATGGGGTGCCTGCCCGCCAACGTCCCCACGACGTTCACCCTCCGGCTCTCCGAGGCGATGGCGGCCGCCGAGCAGCGGGCGCCCCGGGAGCCCGCGACGAGGTCCGCGGCCGCGACGTCCGCCGCACCCGTGCCGTGCACCGGGCCCGTGACCGCGGACGAGGGCGGCGGCCGACCCTCCGACGGGCCGCGGGTGTTCGTGTCCTACGCCCACGACGACGAGCCGCACATGGAGCAGGTGCGCCTCTTCGCCCACTTCCTCGCCCAGGACTGCGGCCTCGACGTCTTCCTCGACCGCTGGGACGTCGACCGGCGGCGCGACTGGTACCTGTGGGCGCTGGAACAGGTGAGAGAAGCCGATTTCGTCCTCGTGATCGCCTCACCGATGTGCCGCAGGGTCGGAGACGGGGAGATCGACAACACCCGGCACCGCGGTCTCCAGTCCGAGATGGCGCTGCTCCGCGAGAATCTGCACGCCGACCGGGAGACCTGGACGACCAGGCTCCTGCCCGTGGTGCTCCCCGGCAGGTCTCCGTCGGAACTGCCCGGTTTCCTCCAACCGCAGTCCGTGGACCACTACATCGTCACCGGGAACACAGTGGACGGGGCGGAGGATCTGCTGCGCGCCGTCCTGCGGCGACCGTCCCACAGCCGCCCCGCGCCCCACGAGCGCGTACGTCTGCTGGACCGACTCCGTTGACCCACGGCGCTCGGCGCAAACTACGCCGGGCTCGGCGAGCGGCACGGGGGAACGGACCGGTGGCGACACCGGCACCGCTCTCCGTGCCGACTCGACAGGCACTCCTCCATAGATGATCTGAGGGTCCGTCAGCACCCGGGGTCGCGGCCCCGGCCGGGCCTCAGCGGTGTTCGGGCAGGTCCGACTCGGCCGGCGCCATGGACGACCGGAGCCGAGCGGACGCCGACGCCGACGCCGACGCCGACAAGGCGGTCTTCCCGCAGAACGCGGCCTCCAGCGTGCCGCCGAGCGCGGTGTTGACGGACCCCTTGTTCGACGTGTTGGCCATCGCGGAGAGGCTGCGTCGGCCGTCGCGGGTCGCGAAGGCGTAGGTGTAGTACCCCTGCACGGTGCCGGTGTGGCCGAAGACCTGCGTACCGCAGGAGAGGTCGTAGCGGCGCAGACCGAGGCCGTAGAAGCGGGTGCCGGTGGCGTCGGTCGGGGTGACGGTCGTCATCGCCTCCAGCATCCGCGGCGTCAGCAGCCTGCCCCGCATCAGCGCGGTCATGAAGGTGTTCAGGTCCGCCGGGCTGGAGATGATCGCCCCGGCCGACTGCGCCCAGGAGACCGTCTGCTCGGTGGAGTCCACCAGCGGCGCGCCGGCCTCGTCGGGGTGCAGATAGCCGCGGGCGTGCAGCCCCGCGATGCGGACGTCCGGGTGCACGTACGAGGTGTCGCGCAGGCCCAACGGTTTGATGATGCGGCGTCGGTACTCCTTGGCGACGGGCGTGCCGGTGATCCTCTCGATCAGCATGCCGACCACCACGAAGTTGGTGTTGGAGTACTTGTACGCGACGCCGGGCTCGGTGGTGCGGGGCTCACTCAGGGAGAGGTCCACCAGCTCCCGGTAGCTGAAGACCCTGTTGCGCACGGCCTCGAAGCCCGGCACGGTGTGCTCGAACATGGCGTCGGTGTAGTCCGCGAGCCCACTGCGGTGGGTCAGGAGGTGCCGCACCGTGATCCGGTCGTCGGGCAGCAGTCCGGGAAGGTAGCGGTTCACCGGCGCGTCGAGCTCCAGTCTCCCCTCCTGCACCAGTTGGAGCAGCACAACGCTGGAGAAGGTCTTGCTGACGCTTCCGATACGGAAGCGTGCGCGGACGTCCATGGCGGCGCCGGAGTCCCGGTCGCGCACTCCCACGGTCCGGACCTGGACGCCGTCGGGGCCGGTGAACCGGGCCATCGCTCCTGGCGCGCCCTCGGCCATGGCGGCATTCAGAGCTGCGACCACGCCTTCCATGTCGGGGGCTGGTGTGGTCGCACGGGTGGCGGCCGCAACGGAGGGCGCGGCGTAGGCGGTGGTGGCGGGGACGGCGCCGGCGGTGAGCGCGGCGATCAGGGTGGCGCCGACGGCCAGGCGTCGGCGGTTGTTCGGCATCACGTCGTCAACCTTGAGTCGAAGGGCATGCAAGGGGGGCGGGAGCGGACGGCCGCATCAGGCAGGGCTCTGTCTGGTCTGCTGCTTCCAGACGTCCGGGTTGCCGGTGTTCAGGTACCGAGGGCGGTCGCGAAAACGGTCGCGACGCCGAGGATCTTTCGGCGGACAGAGTGCATGGGGGGTTCCCCTCCTCGTTGTCGGAGTCTTCGGCGACGCGGGAGCCGCTGCCGCCGCACAGCGGGCTGCCGGTGGCGGGGTGCCGGTCGTCGATCCGGTCGGCGTGCACGCCGGTGCCGATGTACGCCACGTAGCGGCAACCGGGGCTGTCCGCGGCCGAGTCGTCCGTGGACCAGCACGTCAGGCACGTTCCGGACCCGTTCCCGGGCCCCCGCGCCGCACGTCGGCTCCGCGGCTGCCCCGGCGGGGGTGACGAGCGTCAAGGTGGCCGCGTGGCCGTCAGCGCGGCGAACAGCCCCGCGCCGGCCCGGCGTCTCAAGGACATGCGGCGCCCCGTTCCTCCTGCGTGTTCTGCACGGGGTACAGCGCTTGCGCGGTCGGTCAGCCGCCACCGCCCCCGTGGTCGGACACAGTCTGCTCGACGCGGGCGGCACGACCCAGCATTTCGAGAAGCTTCGAAACGTGTGCCGGTCGCCGTCCTTGCCCCGGTCGTGCGAAACCGTTGCTCGGACCGGCGCGTCCCCAAGGGTGGTACGACGTCGACGGGGGAGTGTTCGTGGCCCGGTTCTCCGAGCTGTCTCTGGGACCGCTGGAAACAGTGCCGGTGTCGGTCGTGGCGCAGCCCGGCGTCACCCTGATGTCGCTCGTCGCGGATGCGCTGGGCGGACGTTCCCAGGGCGTGCACCCCACGTGGCGGCGGACGCTGCGCTCGGCGGTGCCCGACGGGGCGGAGGCGGTGCTGCGTCCGCTGTTCGCCCGCGAGTACTCGATGGTCCCCGACTGTCTCACTCCCACGGCGCCGCTGTGGGAGACCGATCTCTCGGTCCAGCTCGACCGTCTGGCGGAGCTCTCGCCGCAGTTGCTGCTTCAGGAGCTGGAGAGGGACTTCGGGGGGACGGTCCCCCGGCAGTGGCAGCCGGTCGTCGATCGGCCGAAGGCCTTCATCCACGCGTACGCGGCCGTTCTCGGCGCCGTGTGGGAGGCCTTCGGGCCGGTATGGGCGCGGGCCGGCTCCCTGCTGGCCCGGGAGACCGAGCGGGTGGGGATGGCGGTCGTCAGCAACGCTCTGCCGCTCGTCCTGACCGGACTCGGACCCAAGATCCGCTTTGCCGGCCAGACCCTGTACGTGCCCGATCCGCACCCCGAGACGTTCGAGCGGGGCGCCCGCCGTGTGGTGCTCGTGCCCCTCGTGTCGGGCAACGGCGCCTCGGTCTTCAGCTTCGACCGTGCCGACGCCGTGTGGTTCGGCTATCCCGTGCCCGGTCTGGACACGCTGTGGACCGCTCAGGAGACCACTGCCGACAGGGACCCGCTCAAGCTCGTGGTGGGCTCCCTGCGGGCTGGGATCCTGCGCGAGCTGGTGCGCCCGTGCACCATGGGCTCCCTGGCCTCCGCGCTCAACTGCACTCCGGCGACGGTGACATACCACTGCGGTCAGCTGGAGACGGCCGGTCTCCTCGCCCGGGAGCGGCGCGGACAGCACGTGGTGGCCCGGCGTACGGCCTCGGGCGGGGCATTGGTCGACTTGCTGTCGGGCTGAGCCCGCAGGCCCGAGACCGGCCCGGGCATGAACGCCGCCCTGACATTCGTCAGGACCGCCGCCCCGCTTCCCTTCCTAGGGTTCGAGTCGTCTTCCAGGCCTCGGCTGTACTGCGGGGCACCCTCCACAGACAGGAAGAGACGGCTTCCATGCGCCTGCTCCGCTCCACCCTCGCCACGGGCGCCGCCTTGTGCGCGGTCACCACCGGCGTCGTCCTCCTCCAGCACCCGCAGCCGGCCCACGCCTCGGCCTCCGATTGCGAGGGCGGCGCACGCGGCTTCCGCGACCACCCCGACAACGCCGAGGGCGACACCGACAAGCCCGCCGACCTCAGCCTCGGCAGCGTCCGCATCACGCTGGAGAAAGGCGTCTACATCGACCAGCAGATCGCCTTCGGCAAGATCAGCGGGCGGACGCATCCCGGCGACAACGTCTGGATGGACTGGCGCGCCGACGGCTGGGACCACGATCAGGCCGTGTCCCCCTGGCTCCAGTGCGGACCCTTCACCGTCCGCTCCGCCGGGCAGAGCCTGACCACGCCGTTCCGCCGCACCAGTACCGACGCCCAGTACCAGTTCCGGGTCTGCGGCTCGCTGAAGTCGGACGGCGTGATCCGCTGCTCCGACTGGTGGTAGAGCCCGCCGAACCGGTCCCGCATCCCAGCATCCACGACGAAAGGCATGGTCATGCGCAGACTCCTGCACGGCGCCGGAGCACCACCTGTGATGCGCCGACTTCTCGGCGTCGCCGCCGCGCTCCTGCTGATCGGTGGCGCGGCAGGGTCCGCCGCAGCCGACGCCCCGGCCGGGCGGCCGGTTCAGCCCGCCACCGCGTCCGTCGAGGTGCCCGCCGGCGTCAGCGCCGGGGTCGCCGTCTTCGACCGGCAGACGGGTGCCTTCACCGAGCAGCTCAACTCGGCCACCCGTTTCCGGTCCGCCTCGGTCGTCAAGCTGCTGCTGGCGCTGGACTACCTGTGGAACCGGGGCCCCGACTACACGGTTCCGGCCGCCGACCGGGCGTGGCTGGAGCCGATGCTGCGCAGCAGCAAGGACACCGCGGCCGACAACTACTGGTCGGACAACGGCGGTACGGCGATCATCACCCGCATGGTGAGCCGACTCGGCCTGAAGGACACGGCAGTGCCGCCCACCGGGTACGAGGGCTACTGGGGGTACACCGCGATCTCCGCCCGGGACACGGTCACCATCTACCGCTACCTCCTGGACTCGGCGCCCGGCCCCGTGCGCGACTTCGTGATGGGCAACCTGCGTCAGTCCACCCGCTGCGCCTCGGACGGATTCGACCAGCACTTCGGCATCGCCGGAGCGTTCGAGAAGCCGTGGGCGGTGAAGCAGGGCTGGGCCGGAAGCTCGTACGAGAAGGGCACCTGCGGGCCGGTGAGCACCGCGAACGCGACGGGTCCGGCGAGCCCGGTTCCGGCCACCGCCGCGGACGTGGACCTGAGCCGGCCGGCGCTGCACAGCACGGGCACCGTGGGCGCCGGTGACCGGTCCATCGTGGCCGTGTACACACTGCATCCCGTCGGCACCTCCTACGGGAAGGCGTACACGGACATCGGCCGACTGACCCGCTCCCTGAACGTCCCCGGAGCCACGCGGCCCGCGGGACGGTGGTACGGCACGTGGAGCGACCATGTGAACGTCCGCCCCGCCCCCCGCACGAACAACTCACCTCTCACCCGACTCCCCGCAGGCGTCGAGGTGTTGGTGGGCTGCCAGGCCAGGGGCGAGGAGGTCGAGGTACCGCCCTACACCAACGATTGGTGGGCGTACCTCCCCCAGTACAACGGCTGGATCTCCAACATCTACATCAACTCGCCCGACAACAAGATGCCGGACGTCAAGGACTGCTGAAGGCCTTGAGCGAGTGCTCCGCTGCCTCACCGCTCGTAGTCGGCGAGGTAGCGGAGCACTTTGTCGACATGGGGCCGCACACGGGCGGGTACGCCTCCCTCCGTGATGACCGTGCGGTCGCTCGTGCGGTAGCCGGCCGCCATCAGTGCGGGAAGATCCTTGGCGGGCATCTCGGCCTTCTTGAACTGCTGGTCGAGCCAGCACACGTACAGCGACATCGTGGAGATCGCGTCCGGCGGCGACCGGTAGTCCTTGTCGCCGTCGCCGTCGCCGTCGACCGCCCAGGCCCGGAACACCGACGGCGTCCACATGGCGATGCCGTACTCCTCGGCGGCCGGGCGGGCCGCCTTCACGTCGAAACCGCTCTCCGCCTTGATCATGGCGGCGAGGAACGCGGGCGTGACCTCCGCCTCGGTGCAGCGTTGGGCGGCCTTCACGATGACCGGTCGCAGTGCCTCGGGCACGTCGGAGTCCTCCCGGATGTCCCCGGCGGAGGCCGGGCTGTGCGCGCCGGTGACGACGGCTGGTGCACCCCGGCCCTGGTCGTCGTCGGCCCCGCCTGCGCCGCCGCCGAGCAGCGCGGCCCCGCCCACGGCGGCGGCCGACAGCACGGCGAGCGCGGCGGCGACCGGCAGCAGGCGGCGCCTGCCGCGCGGGCTCGCCAGTCGCTCGATCCGGGCGGACAGGCTCGCGGCGGTGTGGCGCAGACGGCCCGCGTGATCGGGTGCCAGGCAGTCCTCGATGAGCCGGCGCCAGTTCTCTTCGAGTCCGGAGTCCAGCCGCAGCGGCGCGGTGCCCCGGGCGTAGGCCTGTGCGGCGAGCGAGCGGGCGCGGGCGGTGGCGCCGGGGAACGGGTGGAGGCCACCGGTGAGCACCTGGTGGGCCAGGACGCCGAAGGCCCAGATGTCGGCGGTCGGCCGCACCATCGTCCCGTCCGCCCCGGTCCGCTGGGACCACCACTCGGGCGGCACGTGGTCGAGCGTGCCGAGCGGCGGCACATAGGCGTGGGTGCCCTCCAGTTCGGTGGCCAGGCCGAAATCGGCGAGCCAGACCGCGGCGTCCGCGCCCAGCAGCACGTTGGCGGGTTTGAGGTCGCCGTGCACCCAACCCGCGCCGTGCATATGGGCGATCCCGGCGGCGACGCCGCGCAGGACCCGCACGGCGTCCGGGATCGGGCGGCCCGTCGCGGCAGCGTCCAGCACCTGACGCAGACTTGCCTCGGCCCGGTCCATGACGAGCGCGATGGCGCCGTTCAGCGCGGGCAGGTCCGGTGCGTCCACGGTGCACACGGCGTGCGTCCGTACGAGGTGGGGGTGGTCCGCCTCGGCGCTGAAGCGCACCTCGCGCGCGACCAGTTCGCCGAGCGCGGCTCGCTGACCGGGTGCCAGGGCGCCGGTGGGCAGCACCTTCACCGCCACGGTCGTGCCGTCGGCGACCGCGCGGGCCTCGTACACGGTCCCCCAACCGCCCGACCCGATGACGTCGCCCAACTCCCAGCCCTCGATACGGAATCCCGCCGGCAGTCGCGGCGTTTCGAGAGCGCCCTGCTCGGCGCCTGACGAGGTCATGCGCCGCTCTCCTGCGGGACGGGCCGTCTGCGGGACGGCAGCAGGGCGAGGTGTTCCTCGCGCACCAGGCCGAAGCGCAGGGCGAGGGAGGCCAGCCGAGCGCGCTTGGCGCCGGTGCGGGCGTTGCCGTCGGCTCCGGACTCGTCACCGAGGTCCAGGCGCAGTTTGGCGAAGGCCAGATAGTCGATGTGGTAGTTCACCGCGGAGCGGGTCAGGCCCCGGCAGCTCTCCAGCGGGCGAAGGCGCTCCGCGATGTCCCCGGCGCCCGGCAGTACGCCGTCCGAGGGGTCGCGCAGCCGCGGCTCGCACAGGGCCACCAGCACCAGGAAGTACTTCGCCGTCGTGTCGAGCGCGTAGGGATGCACGGTCAGCTCCCCGCCGCCGGGCGAGGACCGCTCGTCCAGATAGGCGTGCTGCGGGGCGAACACCTTGAAGTCGACGGTCCCGCCCAGCGCGGGCAGGACGACTCTGGAGAACTCGAAGGGCACCGGCGCGCCGAGCCGGCCCGGCGCGACGGTGATGTATTCGCCGGCCCCCTCCAAGTTCTCGACCGCATACGCGGTGTCACGGCTGAAGTTCGACAGCCGCCAGTAGTCCTCGGCCGCCTCCAACCGTCCCGCCCGCCGGGAGATTCCGGGGTCGGACAGGACGATGGGGACGTCCCGGCCGCCGGGCAGCCCGCGCCCGAACTCGGCCGTGTCACCCGGCCCCATGTGCAGCAACTCGGGCCCGCCGGGGGCGACTTCGCCCGGGCGTGACGGCCCGGGCGGCTGCACAATGATCGTTTCCATACCCACGTTCCCCCGATGTGGTCGCCAGGATTGCAGAGACGCCTGCGGATTCCGCGGCCCCTGTGTGTCCGCACGGAACAGGGCGCCTCTCTCGGTCACGGTCGCCGCCTCGTCCGTCCTGCCCGACGCCCACCGCGCAGTCTGCGCCGTGAAGGGGTGATGGAGCATTCGCCACGGCTCGCCGGCTTCTGGTCGAAAGCCGGACACGTGGCGACGTGGTCCACGCCCGGGACCGTACAAGGACCGGTTCCAGGGGCGAGAGCACGAGGCACGCCCACTAGGACGATCGGTCGATCGTCTCGGTTCCCTGCGCGGGGCCGGTCGATGCGAAGCTCGGAACCGGCTGCGCGCGCGGGCGACGGCCCGGGACGACCGTCACGCGGGTACCGGCCGGCCAAGTCCCGGTCGCCCTACGGCCCGTCCAGGCGGTCTCCCACCGACATCGCCGTGCCCAACTGGTCCCCGACCGGTCCCCGGAAACGACCGAGAGGCTGTACCGGAAAACTCCGATACAGCCTCTGACCTGCGACTGTCTCCAGTCGGGACGACAGGATTTGAACCTGCGACCCCTTGACCCCCAGTCAAGTGCGCTACCAAGCTGCGCCACGTCCCGTTGCCCTTTCCACGGTTGTTCGCCGTGTGATCGCGCGAACAGCACTTTACCCCACGTCGGGCGCTGCGCCGAAAGCGGCCCGGGCGCGGGACAATCGTCGTATGGACCGTTGGGGCAGCACAGGAGGCACGAGCGGCGGCCGGGGCGCCACCGGGCGGGACCGGGACGGCGAGGGCCGGGCGCGCAACGCCCGGCCGCGGGACGGGCTCGGACGGCCCCTGCCGTACGGCGCGGACGGGGTGGAGCGGCAGCCCGAGGGGGTGGTGCGCACCCCGCGGGACACGGTCGCCGAGGCACAGGCCCTGCTGGACGCCGGGAAGCCGTTCCACGCGCACGAGGTCTTCGAGGACGCCTGGAAGTCGGGCCCGGACGGCGAGCGCGCCCTGTGGCGCGGGCTCGCCCAGCTCGCGGTGGGCCTCACGCACGCGGCCCGGGGCAACGTCGCGGGCGGGGCGCGGCTGCTGCGGCGCGGCGCGGCGGCCGTGCGGGATTGGGCCGCGGGCAGCGGTGAGGACCGGCCGTACGGAGTGGATCTCGCCGGGCTGGCCCGCTGGGCGCAGGAGCTGGCGGAGTCGGTGGAGCGCACCGGCGCGGCGGTGGACGCGAGGGCCGTGGCGCCGCGGTTGCGCTGACCCGGCACGACCGTCGCGCGCGGGGTACGGCAGACTCGGGGCGTGCGAAGGATTCATGTCATCGGTATCGGTGCGGGCGACCCCGAACAGCTGACCCTGCAGGCGGTGCGGGCGCTGCGCGACACGGACGTGTTCTTCGTCCTGGACAAGGGCGAGGTGAAGAGCGACCTGACGCGACTGCGCCACGACATGCTGGACACGCACCTTCCCCGGGGCGGCTACCGGGTGGTCGAGGCGCGGGATCCGGAGCGCGACCGCCGGGCCGGGGGCGCGGCCTACTCCCCCGCCGTCGGCGACTGGCGCAGCGCCCGCGCCGAGATCTACGAGCGGCTGATCGCCGAGGAGCTCGGCGATGACGGGCGCGGCGCGTTCCTGGTGTGGGGCGACCCCGCGCTGTACGACAGCACGCTGGGCGTCCTCCAGGAGGTCCTGGCCCGGGGCGCGGTGGACTTCGAGTACGACGTGGTCCCCGGCATCAGCAGTGTCTCGGCGCTCGTCGCCCGGCATCGCACGGGCCTGAACCGGGTCGCGCGGCCGGTGCAGATCACGACCGGCCGGCGGCTCGCCGAGGGCTTCCCCGACGGGGTCGACGACGTCGTCGTGATGCTCGACGCCCACCAGGCCTTCCGGCGGTACGCCGAGGACGACGTGGACATCTACTGGGGGGCCTACATCGGGACCCCGGACGAGATCCTCGTCTCGGGTCCGATCGCCGAGGCCGGGCCGCGCATCGAGCGGCTGCGGGCCGAGGCCCGCGAGCGCAAGGGCTGGATCATGGACACCTATCTGCTGCGCCGCAACCCGGACCGGGAGTAGCACCCGAGCGGCCCGGACCCGGGGCAGCTCCCGAGCGGCCCGCACCGCGTGCGGGGTCGGCGCGCGGGGTCGGCGTGCGGGTGTGATCGTGACGTCGACTCGCGGCGGCCACGGCCTCAGCTCTGCTCCCCGGCTCTCTAACGCAGCAGGAGTTGCAGGCCGCCCACCACCGTCGCCGCGATCACCAGCTGTTCGAACAGCCGCTGATCGATGCGGTGCACCGCCCATTTGCCCAGCAGCGCGCCGGGGACGACGAACGCGACGAGTGCGAGGTCCAGGAGCAGCGAGTGGCCGTCGATCAGGCCGAGGCCCGCGCTGAACGGCACCTTGGCGACGTTGACGATCAGGAAGAAGAAGGCGGAGGTGCCGAGGAAGCCGAGTTTGCGGAAGCCGGCCGAGAGCAGGTAGAGCGACATGACCGGACCGCCCGCGTTGGCGACCATCGTGGTGAAGCCGCCGAGGACGCCGTAGGAGCGGGCCTTGACGCGGCCCGCCCGGGTGGCCACGGCGTCGGGCTCGTCCCTCGTGTCGGCCGTGCGGCGCCGCCACACCGTGACGCCCGCCATGAGCAGCAGGATCGCGCCGATGGACGTGCGCACGACGCCGTCGTCGGCCCACACCAGGAACAGCGTGCCGAGGACCACGCCGGCCGCGACCGCCGGGAACAGCCGCCACAGCGTGGGCCAGTGGGCGTGCCGCCGGTAGGTGAGGACGGCCAGGACGTCGCCCGCGATCAGGATCGGCAGCAGGACGCCCGTGGAGGCCTTGGCGGGCAGCACCGCGGCGAAGATCGCCAGGCTGACCGTGTTGGCGCCGCTGACGGCCGTCTTGGAGAAGCCGACCAGCAGGGCCGCGAAGGCGAGCGCGACGAACCCCCACCCGGTGATGTGCCACAACGTCATCATGTTCATGCGGAGGTAGATGCTACGCACATCCGGCTCACCGCCCCCGGGTCGTCTCGCCTGGTGACCTCCCCGGGGCCGCCCCGCACAGGCCGGGCGCGAGTCGGGGCGTGAGTCCGGCCCCGGTCCGTCCCCCGGTCCGTCCCTCCGGGTCGGTCGGGCGCCGGGCCGGGCCGCGTCGGCCGGCCGGCGCCCGGCTCGTCAGTGGCGTTCGACCAGGAGGGCGCTGCCCTGGCCGACGCCCACGCACATCGTGGCCAGGCCGCGTTCCGCTCCGGTGCGGCGCATGCGGTGCAGCAGGGTGGTGAGGATGCGGGCGCCCGAGCAGCCCAGCGGGTGGCCCAGGGCGATCGCGCCGCCGCTGGGGTTGATCCGGTCGGCGTCCATGCCGAGCCGGTCGACGCAGGCGAGCACCTGCGCGGCGAACGCCTCGTTGAACTCGGCCTCCTGGACGTCGTCGACGCTCCAGTCGGCACGGGCCAGCGCCTTGCGGGTGGCGGGAACCGGTCCGATGCCCATCACGTCGGGATGGACGCCGGCGGAGGCGCCGGCGACATAGCGGCCGAGGGACTCAAGACCCAGCTCGTTGAGCGCCTCCTCGCTGACGAGGAGCAGGCCCGCCGCGCCGTCGTTCATCGGGGAGGCGTTGCCCGCGGTGACCGTGCCGCCCTCCCGGAAGACGGGCCTGAGCCCCGCGAGCTTTTCGTAGGAGGTGTCCTCGCGGATGCCCTCGTCCGTGTCGACGACCACGCCGTCGGGACGCAGCACGGGCAGCAGCTCGTCGTCGAAGCAGCCGTCCTTGCGGGCGAGGGCGGCCAGCCGGTGGCTGCGCAGCGCGAAGGCGTCCTGGCGTTCGCGCGTGATGCCGTACCGTGCGGCGACCTCCTCGGCCGTCTCCCCCATCGCGAGCAGCCCGTGCAGGTCCTTCATCGCGGGGTTGACCAGCCGCCAGCCGAGCCGGGTGTCGACGGTCTCCACGCGGTGCGGGAGCGCCTCGTCCGGGCGGGCCAGCACGAAGGGGGCCCGGCTCATCGACTCGGAGCCGCCCGCGAGCACGATGTCGGCCTCGCCCGCGGCGATGGTGCGGGCCGCGGTCGTGACGGCCTCCAGTCCGGAGGCGCACAGCCGGTTCACGGTCGCGCCGGGCACGGTCTCGGGCAGGCCGGCGAGGAGGGCGGCCATACGGGCGACGTTGCGGTTGTCCTCGCCCGCCTGGTTGGCGGCGCCCCAGTAGACGTCGTCGATGCGGGCCGGATCGAGCGCGGGCACGTCGGCGACCAGACCTCGGATGACGGTCGCTGCGAGGTCGTCGGGCCGGACGGAGGACAGGGCTCCGCGCAGTCTTCCGACGGGGGTGCGGCGAGCGGCCGCGAAGTGGACGGGACGCACGAGCGGACTCCTTGGTTAGCACTGCTAGTTTTCGACTATAGACCCGGGCCCGGCCCCCTGGGAAGATCCGTCGCAGACTTCGCCGACACAGCGGGAGACGCCATGCCCCGACACGTCCTCACCGGGACCCGCGGCGCGATCGCCGTGCTGGAGCGGTCCGGCCCGAGCCCGCGCTACCTCGCCCTCCTGGTGCACGGCTACGGCGAGCACTCCGGCCGCTACGCCGAACTCGCCGACGTCCTCGCCGGGCACGGCGCGGCCGTGTTCGCGCCCGACCACGCGGGGCACGGCAGATCGGCGGGCGAGCGCGTGGTGGTCGAGGACTTCGAGGACGTGGTCGACGACGTGCACAGCACGGCCGAGATGGCCCGCTCCGCCCACCCCGGCCTGCCCCTGGTCGTCATCGGGCACTCGATGGGCGGCCTGATCGCGGCCCGGTACGCGCAGCGACACGGCGACCGACTCGCCGCACTCGTGCTGTCGGGGCCGGTGATCGGCCTCTGGGAGCTGCCCGGCCGGTTGCTCGCGCACGCGGAGATCCCGGACGTCCCCGTCAGCCCCGCCGCCCTCTCCCGCGACCCGGCGGTCGGCGCGGCCTACGCGGCGGATCCGCTGGTCTGGCACGGGCCGATGAAGCGGCCGACGCTGGAGGCCTTCGCGCGCACCCTGGAGACCGTGGCCGAGGAGGGGGCGGTCGGTCCGCTGCCCGTGCTGTGGCTGCACGGCGACGACGACCGGCTGGTCCCGCCGGCCGGCAGCCGGGTCGGCGTGGAACGGCTGACCGCGGGCGGCCACACCGAGCGGATCTACCCGGGCGCCCGGCACGAGGTCTTCCACGAGACGAACCGGGCCGAGGTGTTCGCGGACGTGACGCGGTTCCTCGACGAGGTCCTCCCGTCCTGAGGCGGAAGGGGCGAACCCGCTGTTTGCAGTGGTGCGCGCGGGGCACCCGCGCCCTCATGGAGTGGTTGCGCGCTGCCGCCTGTGTGGGCGAGGACCCCGAGATGTTCTTCCCCGTGGGCACGACCGGGCCGGCGTTGCGGGAGGCCGCCGAGGCCAAACGCGTCTGCGCCGGGTGTCCGGTCAGCGCCCCGTGTCTGACCTACGCCCTGGACACCGCACAGACGTCGGGAGTGTGGGGCGGCGTCGGCGAGGACGACCGCGCGGAACTGCTCCGTGTCGCCAGACATGACGCGAAGAGGAGGAGTCCCGTATGACTGTCGTGAAGAGCCCGCTGCCCGAACCCGCCCGCCAGGTCACCTTCGACGCGTTGCAGACCACCCTCGTGGACCTTCTGGGCCTCTCCCTGATCGGGAAGCAGGCGCACTGGAACATCGTGGGCCCGCGCTTCCGCTCGATCCACCTCCAGCTGGACGAGGTCGTCACCACGGCCCGTGGCTTCGCGGACACGGTCGCCGAGCGCGCCGCCGCGCTGGGGCTGCCGCCGGACGGCCGCCCCGAGACGATCGCCTCGGCCTTCACCCTGCCCTCCCCCAAGGACGGCTGGCTGCGTGACGAGGACGTCGTCACGGTGATCGCGGAGACCCTGGGCGCGGCCATCTCCCGGCTGCGCGAGCGCATCACGGCGACCGACGAGGCCGACCCGGTCACCCAGGACCTGCTGATCTCCATCACCGCCGAGCTGGAGAAGCAGCGCTGGATGTTCGAGGCGGAGAACTGGCCGCAGGAGAAGTGACGCACCCGTACCCAGTGGGAGGGAGGCCCGCGTGATCGACACGCTGGAGCTGGACGCGCTGTGGGAGGACTTCCACCGCGCCGTGAACATGACCTCGCAGGAGCTGACCGCCTGGCTGCGGGTGCGCGACGCCGACGAGAATGCGGAGCCGCTGCCCGAGCAGGCGGGCAGCCCGACCGGGCAGCACGTCCTCGCGATCCTTCAGAAGCGGCGCACCGACCTGACCGACGACGACGTCCAGGTCATGTACCGGGTCGTGGACACCGTCGCCGAGGAGGCGGACGCGGAGAACGAGCCCGAGGCCGAGGACACGCGCCGCCGCCACCGCCTGATGACGATCGGCCACGACCCGCTCAGGCCGTAGACCCCGTCGCCCGGTCGCCCCGTGGCCGGATCGCAGGGCCGGCCGGGTCGCGTCGCCGGCGCACCGGCCCGTGCGCGCCTCAGACGGCGAGCCGGGACAGCGCCGCCGACACCAGCGTGCGCACGCCCGGGCCCAGCACCGACAGGTCCGGCGCGAACAACGGGCTGTGGTTTCCCGGCACCGCGGCCACCTTCTCCTTCAGGTCCTCCCCCGGCGCCGTCTCCCAGACGGCCGCCGGGGTCGAGCTGACGTACCAGTAGTCGTACGGCACGCCCTGCGGGGCGAGGAGGGAGAAGTCCTCGCTGCCCAGCGCCTGACCGAAGTCGAACACCGTTCCCGGGCCGAAGAGTTCACCGTGCACGGCGGCGATCTCGCCGTCCAGGGAAGGGTCGTTGACGGTGTTCGGGCAGCCGGGCAGCACGGTCACGTCCGGCGGGAGCGGGCAGCCGGCGGCGGCGCACTCCGCCTCCACCACCCGCCGGATCGCGGCGAGGACGCGCTCGCGCACCCGCGCGTCCTGGGTGCGCACGTTCAGCCCGAGCCGCGCCTCGGCGGGGATGATGTTGGACGTCGTGCCGGCGTGGAACCGCCCCACGGTGAGCACCACGGCCTCGTTCGCGGCGACCTCGCGCGAGACGACGGTCTGCAGCCGGGTCACGACGTACGCGGCCGTCACGACCGGGTCGACGGTCGACTCCGGCCGCGAACCGTGCCCGCCCACACCGTGCACGACGACGTCGACGTCGTCCGAGGCGGACAGGGTCAGCCCGGGAGTGTGCGGGTAGAACCCGGCCAGTCCAGGCGCCACGTGCTGGCCGAACAGCACGTCGGGACGGGGGAAACGGTCGTGGATGCCGTCCGCGACCATCGCCGCCGCGCCGCCGCCGGCCTCCTCCGCCGGCTGGCCGACCACGACGAGCGTCCCGGACCACGTCTCGCGGGCGGCGGCGAGCGCCTCCGCGGCGGCCGCCAGCCAGGTCACGTGCAGATCGTGGCCGCAGGCGTGCATCACGCCGTCGACGGCCGACGCGTAGGACAGACCGGTCGCCTCGCGCACCGGCAGCGCGTCCATGTCGCCGCGCAGCCACACCACCGGCCCCTCGCCGTTCACGAGGACCCCGACCACGCCCGTCCGCGCCACGCCGTCGCTCACCTCGTACCCGGCCGCCCGCAGCCGCCCGGCGAGCTTCGCGGCCGTGCGGTGCTCCCGGAAGGACAGCTCCGGATGGCGGTGCAGGTCCTGGTAGAAGTCCGCCAGCCCACCGGGCGGTTCTCCGGGGCCGAGCCCCGGCGTGATCTCCCGGGTCAGACGGGCGACGACGGCCGCTTCGCGCATGGCGTTCCCCTCTCCTGCACTGCCTGAAGCCTAGGGCCTGCCGTTCGCATCACCCCGCGGACGTGGGTCCGGGCCCCGGGCCGGGTCGGAGAGCTGCCACGGGCAGGTCGAGCAGGCGGACGACGGTGCGCAGCACGCCGTTGTCGTTGTTGGACGGGGCCAGATGACGGGCCCGGCGGACGACCTCCGGGTGGGCGCCCGTCATCGCGAAGGACCACTCGGCGGCGTCCAGCATCTCCAGGTCGTTGAGGTAGTCGCCGAAGACCACGGTCTGCGCGGGGGTGATGCCCAGCTCCCGCTGGAGCCGGCGCAGGGCCGCGCCCTTGTGGGCGGTGCGGTTCATGACGTCGACCCAGTGCTCGCCGGAGACGACCACCTGGTGGGTGTCCGCGAAGGACGCCAGCGCAGGGGCGGTGCGCTCCTCTGCGGAGCCGAAGTCGAACAGGGCGACCTTGACGATCTCGTCGTCGACGGCGGCGACGTCCTCGACGACGCGGTGGCGGACGTAGTACCTGGCCACCTCGGTCAGGAAGGGCTCGTCGGACCGTTCGACGTAGGCCGACCGCTTCCCGCAGACGACGACGCCCATGTCGACGCCGTCGGCCGTGAGCCGCCGCGCCGCCGCCACGACCCCCGCGACCACGTCCGGGTCCACCGGGTCGGAGCTCAGCTCCTCTCCGTCGCGCACCACGTAGGCGCCGTTCTCCGCGATGAACACCATGCCGTCGGCCACGTCGGCGAACTCCCGGACCAGGGACGCGTACTGGCGTCCGCTCGCCGGGCTGAACAGCACCCCGCGCTCGCGCAGCCGCGCCAGCACCTCCCACAGTCCCGCCGGGATCCGCTTGTCGTCGTCGAGCAGGGTGCCGTCCATGTCGGTGACGACCAGGCGTATGTCGGCGGCGTCGGCCGACGGCTCGGGGGCGGTCGGACCGGGGACGTGGGTGTAGGGCATGTCGTGCTTCCTGTACGGGATCAGCGGTTTTTCACCCTACCGGGGACAGCGGTGATCATCCGGCGGCACAATGACGGCCTGAGGCCCGCGACACGGGCCGGGACGTGGGAAGGGGCGGTCACGTGAGCGGGCCGGCACGGCTGGACACCAGCGTGGCGCACAACGCGCGGGTGTGGAACTACTGGATCGGCGGCAAGGACAACTACGAGGTAGACCGCGGGGTCGGCGAGCACGTCGCGGGGATGTTCCCGCTCATCCGGGAGATCGCCCGTGCGGACCGCTGGTTCCTCGGGCAGGCGGTCCGCCACCTCGCCGAGGAGCGCGGAGTGCGGCAGTTCCTCGACATCGGCACCGGGCTGCCGACGGCCGACAACACCCACGAGATCGCGCAGCGCGTCGCGCCCGACGCGCGCATCGTCTACGTCGACAACGATCCCATCGTGCTGGCGCACGCCCGCACCCTGCTGACCGGCACCGCCGAGGGCGTCACCGACTACATCGACGCCGATGTGCACGACCCGGCCGCGATCCTCGAACGCGCCGCGGGCACCCTGGACTTCACCCGCCCGGTCGCGGTGATGATGCTGGGCATCCTGAACTTCGTCCTGGACGTGGAGGCGGCCCGCGGCATCGTCCGCGAGGTCATGGCCGACGTCCCCTCCGGGAGCTTCCTGGTCCTGACGCACCCCACGCACGACAGCGAGGTGGGCGGCGAGGGCCAGATCCCGGCCATGACGTTCTGGAACGAGAACGCCAAGCCGCCGATCACCGCCCGCAGCGGCGCGGAGATCGCCACGTTCTTCGACGGCCTGGAGCTGCTGGAACCGGGCCTGGTGTCGTGCTCGCGCTGGCGCGGGGAGGCCGACTCCCTCGCGGTGGTGCCGCAGTACGGCGCGGTGGCCGTGAAACCCTGACGCACGTCCGGCACGCGCTCCCGCCCGGCCGGGTCCCGGGGCGCCCCGATCGCACCGCTGTGGAGGACGTATGACCACCCTCGCCGATCCCGTCCCGGGCGGGCGTCCCGGAGACGTCGAGCGGGCGGGCGCGCTGTCCGGGGAGCTGGCGGGGAGAGGCGTCCACGGAATCGTGCTGGCCTACGTCGACACCGCGGGCATCGGCAGGGTGAAGTCGGTTCCCACGGCCGCGCTGGCCTCGGCGGCGGCCTGGGGCGTCGGGATGTCGCCGGTGTTCGACACCTTCCTCGCGAACGACGCCGTCGTCGCCACGGACGTGCTGGGCTCCCCGGACGGCGACCTGCGCCTCTACCCCGACCTGGACCGGCTGGTGGTCCTGGCCGGCCAGCCGGGCTGGGCCTGGGCGCCGGTCGACCGCCTCGCTCAGGACGGCGGACGGCATCCCGGGTGCTCCCGCACCTTCCTGCGGCGCGTCGTCGCGGACGCGGCCCGTGAGCACGGTCTGCGGTTCAAGGCGGCGTTCGAGATCGAGTGGGCGGTCGGTCTGGACTCCGCGCCCGACGGGGAGTTCGTCCCGGCCACCACGGGCCCGGCGTACGGCGCGACCCGGCAGATCGAGCTGAGCGAGTACACCGCCGAGCTGCTGGCCGCGTGCGCCGCGCAGGGCGTCGACGTCGACCAGATCCACCCCGAGTACGCGCCCGGCCAGTTCGAGATCTCGGTGGGCGCCCTCGACCCGGTGGCCGCGGCCGACCGCAGCGTCCTCGTCCGCCAGACGATCCGCGCGGTGGCCCGGCGGCACGGCCTGCGGGTCTCCTTCTCCCCCGCCGTCCTCGCCCAGGGCGTCGGCAACGGCGGACACGTCCATCTGTCCGCCTGGCGCGAAGGCGTGAACCTGCACACGGGCGGCGAGCGACGGCACGGCATGACCGCCGACGCGGAGGCCTTCGCGGCGGGCGTCCTGGCCCGGCTGCCGGCTCTCACGGCGGTGACCGCGCCGAGCCCGGCGAGCTTCCTGCGCCTCAAACCCTCGCAGTGGGCGGGCGCGTTCACCGCCTGGGGCCTGGAGACCCGCGAATGCGCGCTGCGCCTGGTCCGGGGAACCGCGGGCCGGCGTGCGGAGCAGGCGAACCTGGAGGTCAAGCCGGTCGATCTGGCCGCCAACCCCTACCTCGCCCTCGGCTGCCTGATCGCCGCGGGACTGGCCGGGCTGACGTCGGGCGCCGCCCTGCCCGAGGAGACGCGAGGGGACCCGGTCCGGCTGGACCCCGAGCAGGCCGCCGCGCGGGGCGTGCGGCGGCTGCCGGTCTCGCTCGCCGAGGCGGTCGCCGCCTTCCGCTCGGACGAGGTGCTGCGGGCCGCCCTCGGCCCGGTCCTCGCCGACGCCGTGGCCGCGGTGCGGCAGGGTGAGATCGACGCCGTCGACGGCCTCGACGACGAGCAGGTGGCGGCGGCCTACCGCTGGAAGTACTGACATGGCCGGCGGAGCGGTTCACGAGGCGCTGGCCGGGCTGGAGCTGGTGGACCACCACTGCCACGGCGTCGTCGTCGACCCCCTGGACCGGCCCGGGTTCGAGGCCCTGCTCACCGAGGGCGACCGCTGGCCCGGCGTGTCGACCTTCGACACCCCCGCGGGCGTGGCCGTGCGCCGGCACTGCGCGCCCCTGCTCGACCTGGAGCGGCACGCCCCCGCCGACGTCTATCTGGCCCGGCGCGCCGAGCTGGGCCCCCGGGAGGTGAACCGGCGGTTCCTCACGGCCGCCCGCACCGGCGTGTTCTGCGTCGACACCGGGTTCGCCCCGCACCGCGTCACCGGCGTGGCGGAGCTGGCCGGGGCCGCGGGCGCGGCGGTCGGCCACGAGGTCGTCCGGCTGGAGTCGGTCGCCGAGGCCGTCGCCGAGCGGGGCGTCGACGCCGGCGGGTACGCCGACGCGTTCCGGGCGGCCGCGCTGGACGCGGTCCGGCGGCCGGGGGTGATCGCCGTGAAGTCGGTGGCCGCCTACCGCACGGGTTTCCAGCTCGACCCGGCCCGGCCGTCGGACGAGGAGGTCACCCGGGCCGCACGGCGCTGGCTGGCGCGCGGCGGGCGGCTGGACGAGCCGGTGCTGATGCGGCACCTGCTGTGGACCGCCGTCGACCTGGGGCTGCCGCTGCAACTGCACACCGGCTTCGGCGACCACGACATCCGCCTGCACCGGGTCGACCCCACACATCTCACGGACTGGCTGCACCTCACGGCGGGCACGATCCCGGTACTGCTCCTGCACTGCTGGCCCTACCAACGGCAGGCCGGTTTCCTGGCCGCGGTGTTCGAGCAGGTGTATCTGGACGTGGGGCTCACGCTGCACCACGTCGGACCCGTGCGAGCGCGGGCCGTCCTGGAGGAGGCACTGGAGATCACACCGTTCCGCAAACTGCTGTACAGCTCCGACGCCTATGGACTGGCCGAGTTCTACGGGCTCGGCGCGCTGGCGTTCCGCAGGGGACTGGGCGAACTGCTCCAGGACCGGGTGGACGCCGACGAGCTGAGCCTGCCCGACGCGCTGCGCCTGGCCCGCTGGGCCGCAGCCGACAACGCCCGCCGGGTCTACCGGCTTCCCGACGGACACTGAAAGTATGATCAAGCAATGTCTGACTTGACCGAAACCACTCCGGGTTGGCTGAGCGCCGACGAGCTTGAGATGGCACGCGCCCGTATGCCGATCCTGTACGTCGAGGCCGTGCCCGTGCGCGTCGACGACAGCGGCGAAGTCACCAGCGTCGGCCTGCTGTTGCGGATCGGGCCGGACGGCAACGTCAACCGGACCCTCGTCTCCGGCCGCGTCCTGCACCACGAACGCGTCCGGGACGCCCTGCTGCGCCACCTGGAGAAGGACCTCGGACCGGTGGCCCTGCCCCGCGTGCCGACCTCGCTCCAGCCGTTCACCGTGGCCGAGTACTTCCCCACGCAGGGCATCACGCCGTACCACGACCCCCGCCAGCACGCGGTGTCGCTGGCCTACATCGTGCCGGTCACCGGCGACTGCCGGCCCCGGCAGGACGCGCTCGACCTGGTGTGGTTCAGCCCGCAGGAGGCCGCGTCGCTCGCGGTGCAGAGCGAGATGCCCGGCGGGCACGGCTTCCTGCTGCGCCAGGCCCTGGCCCACGTGGGCCTCTCGGCGTCCTGACCGGCATGGGCGACCGGCAGACCGGCTGGCGGGCCGAACGCGTGGCGTTGCCGTCGCAGCGCACGGTCGGCGGGCGGGCGGCGATCGGCGCGGCCGCCCGCCGGCCCTGCACGCTGGTCGTGTGCCGGGGCTGCTGCTGCGGCGTCGCACGCAAGCACCCCGGCTTCGACCACGCCTGGCAGCTGGAGCGGCTGCGCGCGGCCGCGGCGGCGTCGGACGGCGGCTTCCAGGTCCGTACGACGGACTGTCTCGGCCCCTGCGACCAGGCGAACGTGGTGGTCGTGCAGCCCTCGGCCGACGGACGCCGGGCCGGCGGCCGGGCCACCTGGGTCGGCTTCGCCATGGACGACGACTGCACCCAGGAGATCCTGGCGTGGGCGACGGCCGGCGGCCCGGGCGTCGCGGCCCCGCCGGCCACGCTGGAGCTGCAGTTCATCAGCCCGCCACGGGAGGGCCGCGTCCGCCGCCGGTGACGAGGTCCGGCGCCGCGGCGTCGGCAGGCGACGCACGGGCGGCGGCCGTGCTCCGCACGGTTCGCCCGCCTTCCTGAACACCGGCCAACCAGCGCTCCGAGCAAGGGAGTTCGGAGATTCCGACGGTCATGTCGTAGGTTGATCGAATGGGGGCGACGACACGACCGCAGATCGAGGAACGCACGGCGCGCAAGGGCGGGGCGGCCCGTTCCTCGGCGCTGATGGCGCTGGGCACGGTCGCGTCCCGGGCGACGGGGCTGATCCGTCAGGTGCTCCAGGCCGCAGCCCTGGGCACCGGCCTGCTGGCCAGCACGTACAACACGGCCAACACCGTGCCCACCAGCCTGTACACCCTGCTGATCGGCGGCGCGCTCAACGCCGTCCTGGTACCGCAGTTGGTGCGGGCCAGGGCCACGCATCCCGACGGCGGCCGGGCGTACGAGCAGCGGCTCGTGACCCTCGTCGTGTCCGTCCTCGCCGTGGGGACCGCGCTGGCGGTGTGGGCGGCCCCGCTGATCGTCTCGGTGTACATGCGCGACACCCCGCAGACCCACGAGGCGTTCCGGCTCACCGTGGTCTTCGCCCGGTTCCTGCTCCCGCAGATCTTCTTCTACGGCCTGTTCAACATCTACGGTCAGGTCCTCAACGCCCGTGAGCGGTTCGGCGCGATGATGTGGACGCCGGTCCTCAACAACGTCGTCCTACTGGGCATGTTCGGTGCGTATCTGGGTCTGATGACCGTGCCGGGGCGGGTGGAGGACATCACCGCCGCCCAGGTCCGGCTGCTCGGCGTCGGCACGACGGCCGGCGTCGCGGTGCAGGCCCTCGCGCTGGTGCCCTTCGCACGCGCCGCCGGGTTCCGGCTGCGTCCGCGGTTCGACTGGCGGGGCTCCGGGCTGGGGTCCGGCGTCCACGCGGCCAAGTGGACCCTGCTGCTGGTGCTGACCAACCTCGTCTCGCTCACGGTGGTCACCAACTACGCCAACGCGGTCGACCAGAGACTGCCGCACGCCGGCGCGGGCTACACGGCCTACACGTACGCGCAGACCATCTGGATGCTGCCGCAGTCGGTGATCACCGTGTCCCTGGTGACCGCGCTGCTGCCCCGGATGAGCCGCGCCGTGGCGCAGGGGCGGCTCGCGGACGTGCGGGCGGACCTGTCCCGGGGGCTGCGGGTGAGCGGGGTCGTCATCGTCCCGGCCGCGTTTCTCTTCCTCGCCCTCGGCCCGCGCATCTCCGTCCTGCTCTTCGCGCACGGCGCGGCCGACGCGGCCTCGGCACAGCCGATCGGGCACATGCTCCAGGCGTTCGGACTCGGCCTGATCCCGTTCTCCGCGCAGTATCTCCTCCTGCGGGGCTTCTACGCGTTCGAGGACACCCGCACCCCGTTCTTCATGGCGGTGTGGATCGCGACGGTGAACATCGCCCTGGCCACCGCCTGCCATCTGCTGCTGCCCGACCGCTGGTCGGTGACGGGCATGGCCGGGGCCTACACCGTGTCCTATCTGGCGGGTCTCGTGCTCACCGCCCGGGTGCTCCGCAGACGGACCGGGAGCCGGCTGGACGACGGCGCGCTGCGCCGCACCTACACCAAGCTGCTGGGCGCGGCGGGCCTGGCCGCGGCCGCGGGATGGGCGGCCGACCGGGCCTGCGCGGCCCGGCTCGGCGAGGGGACCCTCCCGAACGCCGTCGCCCTCGCCGCCGGGCTCCTCACCCTCTGCCTGGTCTACCTCGCCGTGGCACGGCTGACGAAGGTGCGGGAGCTGGGCGAGTTGCGCAGGCTGCGCTGACCGTCCGGGGCCGCGGCCGACAGCCGGCGCGTTCGGGGGGACGGTCGGGTGCCGACCGCCGAGGAGTCCGTCCCGCCGGGCGGCCGGACGGGCCCGCTGTGCCAGGAAGCACCGCGGCAGGCCCGGCCGGGAGGCGGACACGACGAAGGCCGTTTCCCCATTGCTGTGGAAACGGCCCTCCGACCTGCGATGAAGCTGGTCGGGACGACAGGATTTGAACCTGCGACCCCTTGACCCCCAGTCAAGTGCGCTACCAAGCTGCGCCACGTCCCGGTGCCCGTCTGACCTGGGATTTCCCCTGGCCGAGCGCGCATGGAAACAATACCGCACTCGGGTCGGTGGTCGCGCACCCGTTTCTTCCCGCCCGCTGTCGCCGGGACGCCGTCACTCTCCCGGGGGCCGCCCCAGTTCCGGATGCGCCTCCAGCAGGCGGGGCGGGGCCGCCTGCCGCCAGGAGTCGGCGAGGATGTCCCGCAGTTCGTCCTCGTCCTCCAGGGCGGACAGCCGGGCCCGCACCCAGGCGAACTGCGCCTCGTGGTCGGCGACCCAGAACTTGCCGGGTTCGGCGAGCGCCAGTTCGTCGCGTTCCTCCTTGGGGCAGCGCACGGCCAGGGAGGTCTCCTCCTCGGGCAGGGTGGCGAACATCTTTCCCGCGACCCGGAAGGTGGGCATGCCCCAGGCGGTCTTCTCCGTGGTGTCCGGCAGGGACAGGGCGATACGGCGTACGTCTTCGGCGTCCGGCATGCTTCGCACGGTAGCCGCTGCCACTGACAGTCACCCGGCGGCGACGTGTCGGTAGTAGAGGGTGGTGGGCCGGAGCGTCCCGGCGGGGTCGGACGCGTAGTCGGGGATCACTCCGGCCCGGGTCCATCCGTTGGTGCGGTAGAGGTGTTCGGCCGGGCTGTCGGTCTCGGTGTCCAGGTGCAGCAGGGTGACGCCCGAGGCCGCGGCGGCCCGCTCGGCCGTGGTGAGGAGGGCACGGCCGAGACCCCGCCCGCGGGCGTCCCGGTGGACCATCAGCTTGACGAGTTCGGCGCGATGGCGGCTGTTGGGCTTGTCGGGGAAGGCCAGGCCGACGCTTCCCACGACCCGGTCGCCGTCCCGGGCCGCCCAGACGGCGAGCCGCCCCGCGGCGACCTCCGCGGCCCGGCCGCGCCACCAGGCGACGGCCTCGGCCCGGTCGAGGGAGGCGAGGAAGCCGACCGAGGCTCCGCCGCGCACCGTGTCCAGCAGCAGGTCGGCCAACTCCTCGACGCACGTGAGGAGTCCGGGGGCGTCCAGTCGGAGCGTCGTCACGGCAGCACCACCGCCAGCACGTACCGCGTGGGCTTGTCGCCCGTGCACCGGAACCGGGTCGGGCCCCACACCCGCAGCCGCAGGCAGTCGCCGGCTTCGAGGCGGCGCTCGACCTGCTCGGCCGTCACGTCGAGGGCGCCCTCCAGGACCCAGATGTGCTGCTCCAGGCCCGCCACGGGCGGCCGGTCGTAGGCGATGTCGGCGCCCACGGCGAGCCGCCCCTCGACGAGTTCGCCGCGCAGCGCGGGGTGCGGCGGCGACACCGAGCGGCGGACGAACCCGGAGGCCCGGTCCTGCCAGACGGGCTGCTCACCGGCGCGCACCAGCGGCGCGGGCTCCGCCTCGACCTCGCCGAGCAGCCGGGACATGGTCCGCCCGTAGGCGTGGCACAGCCGGTTCAGGAGGGAGGCCGTCGGACTGATCTCCGCCCGCTCGGCTCGCGACAGGGTGGACCGGCTGATCCCGGTGCGTTGTGCCAACTCCCCCAGTGACCAGCCGTGTTCGGCGCGCAGGCCGGCAAGGCGGGCGGCCAGCCGCGCGTCGACGTCGTCCGGTTCCCCGGCCGGCTCCGCTTCCCGCCTCATGTCCGAGGTCCATTTCTCATATACGAGAAACTATCCCGGATATGAGACGACCGGATTACGGAAACCTCACACCTGGGCCGCCTCGCGCAGCGCCTGGAGCACCGGCCGGATCAGCGGATGCCCCTCGGCGCCCCGGCGCACGGCGGCGAAGACCCGCCGGGTCGGCGCGACGCCGTCGACGGGTCGCACCACCACGCCCGTGAGGTCCATGCCGCGCAGCGCCGACCGCGGCACGAGCGCCACGCCGGCGTCCGCCGAGGCCAGGGCGACGACGGCGCGGAAGTCGTCCGAGGAGTGTTCCAGCCGGGGCTGGAAGCCGGCGCTCTCACAGGCCAGGACGACCACGTCATGGCAGGGGTTGCCGGGGTAGGGGCCGATCCAGCAGTCCTTGGCCAGCTCGGCGAGGGGGACCTCGGGGGCGTCGGCGAGCCGGTGCGTGACCGGCACCACCGCGTCGAAGGGCTCGGCATAGAGGGAGACGTGCACGAGGCGCGGGTCGTCGGCGGCCGGGGCGCCGCGGTATTCGACCGCCACGGCGACGTCGACCTGCCGATCGAGGACCATCGGCAGGCTGGCGTCGCCCTCGGCGTCCTGGACGCGGATCCTTATCCCCGGGGCGGTGCGCGCGAGCCGGGCCACCGCGGGGGCCACGACCAGCGCGATCCCGGTCGCGAAGGCGGCCACCGTGACCGTGCCGGCCGCGCCGGAGCTGTAGGCGGCCAGCTCTGCCTCGGCCCGCTCCAGCTGGGCCAGGACGGCGTGGGTGTGCGCGAGCAGGATCTCGCCGGCCGGGGTGAGCCGTACGCCCTTGGCGCCGCGCTCGACGAGCCGGTGGCCGGTCTCCTGCTCCAGCGCCGTCAGCTGCTGGGAGACCGCGGACGGGGTGAGGTACAGCGCGGCGGCAGCCGCCGTCACGGTGCGGTGGTCGGCCACCGCACGGAGGATGTGGAGCCGCCGCGCTTCGATCATGAGACCGATTATCGCAATATGTCCGGGCTGCTCGGACCGGAGCGGGTTCAGACCGCCGCCGGCTCCGTCTCCCCCAGCTCCGCGCGGGCCGCGACGAACGCGTCCACGGCCCGGTTCACATCGTCCGTGGAGTGCGCGGCGGACAGCTGGACGCGGATGCGGGCCTGCCCCTGCGGGACGACCGGGTACGAGAAGCCGATCACGTAGACCCCGCGTTCCAGCAGCAGTTCCGCCATCCGGGCCGCCTTCGCCGCGTCGCCGATCATCACGGGGGCGATGGCGTGGTCGCCGGGCAGGACGTCGAAGCCCTCGTCCGTCATCCGGCGGCGGAACAGGGCGGTGTTCTCGGCGAGGTGCACGCGCAGGTCGTCGGCCGACTCCAGCAGGTCGAGGACCTTGAGCGAGGCCGCCGCGATGACCGGGGCGAGGGTGTTGGAGAAGAGGTAGGGGCGCGAGCGCTGGCGCAGCAGGGCGACGATCTCCGCGCGGGCGGCGACATAGCCGCCGGACGCGCCGCCGAGCGCCTTGCCCAGGGTGCCGGTGATGATGTCGACGCGGTCCATCACGCCGTGCAGCTCGGGCGTGCCACGGCCGCCGGGACCGACGAAGCCGACCGCGTGCGAGTCGTCGACCATGACCATCGCGTCGTAGCGCTCGGCGAGGTCGCAGATCTCCGCGAGGGGCGCCACGTAGCCGTCCATGGAGAACACGCCGTCGGTGACGACCAGCCGGCGACGCGCGTCGGAGGCGTCCTTCAACTGCCGTTCCAGGTCGGCCAGATCGCGGTTGGCGTAGCGGAAACGGCGGGCCTTGGACAGACGGATGCCGTCGATGATGGAGGCGTGGTTGAGGGCGTCGGAGATGACGGCGTCCTCGGGGCCGAGGAGCGTCTCGAAGACGCCTCCGTTGGCGTCGAAGCAGGAGGAGTACAGGATCGTGTCCTCCTGGCCGAGGAACGCCGACAGCCGCGCCTCCAGCTCCTTGTGCACCTCCTGCGTCCCGCAGATGAAGCGCACCGACGCCATGCCGTAGCCCCAGCGGTCCAGGGCCTCGTGGGCCGCGGCGATCACCTCGGGGTGGTCGGCGAGGCCGAGGTAGTTGTTGGCGCAGAAGTTGAGGACCTCGCCCGGCCGGCCGCCGGCGGTGACGGCGACCGTGGCGGACTGCGGGCTGCCGATGACGCGCTCGGGCTTGTGCAGACCGGCGGCGCGGATCTCGTCGAGGGTGGCGCGCAGATCGTCGCGCACGGAGTCGAACATCAACAGGCTCCTAAGAAATGCGGGAAACGCGAGAAACAGGCGTGTCTTACGCGGTCCAGTCGAGGATGACCTTGCCGCCGCGGCCGCTCGCGGCGTCGGCGAAGGCCGCCTCGTAGTCGCGGTAGCCGTACCGGCCGGTGATCACGGGGGCGAGGTCGAGGCCGCCCTCCAGCAGCACCGACATCGCGTACCAGGTCTCGAACATCTCCCGGCCGTAGATGCCCTTGATCGTGATCATGGAGGTGACGATCCGGGACCAGTCGACGGGGAACTCCTCGGCGGGCAGCCCCAGCATGGCGATCCGTCCGCCGTGGGTCATGTTGGCGATCATGTCGCGCATCGCCTCCGGCCTGCCGGACATCTCCAGGCCGACGTCGAACCCCTCGCGCAGCCCCAGCTCCCGCTGCCCGTCGCCGATGGACGCCTGCGACACGTTCAGCGCGAGACTGGCGCCGATCTTGCGGGCGAGCTCCAGCCGCTCCTCGCTGACGTCGGTGACCATGACGTTGCGGGCCCCCGCGTGCCGGGCCACGGCGGCGGCCATCAGCCCGATCGGCCCGGCGCCGGTGATCAGGACGTCCTCGCCGACGAGCGGGAAGGACAGCGCGGTGTGCACGGCGTTGCCGAACGGGTCGAAGATCGCCGCCACGTCGAGGTCCACCGGGACCCGGTGCACCCACACGTTGGACGCGGGCAGGACGACGTACTCCGCGAAGGCGCCGTCGCGGCCGACGCCGAGACCGACGGTGGCCCGGCACAGATGACGGCGCCCGGCGAGACAGTTGCGGCACTTGCCGCACACGAGGTGTCCCTCGCCGCTGACCCGGTCCCCCACGGCGATGTCGGGCACGTCCCGGCCCGTTTCGACGACCTCGCCGACGAACTCGTGTCCGAGCACCAGGGGCGTGCTGATCGTCTGCCGCGCCCAGCCGTCCCAGGACCGGATGTGCAGGTCGGTGCCGCAGATGCCGGTGCGCAGCACCTTGATCAGCACATCGCCGGGGCCGACGGCGGGCTCCGGGACGTCCGCGAGCCACAGCCCGGGTTCCGCCTTCTCCTTGACCAGCGCCTTCAACGCAACGGCTCCTGTGGTGAGGGCCCGGGCACGAGCAGGCCGAAGCGCCCCGCATCCGGGAAGACGTGTGGATTCGCCGAGCAATCTGCCGCACTCGACCCGGCCGGGTCCATCGAGCTTTTCTTAAGCGCCGCCACAGCTCTGCTTCACACCAGTGGCTTCGCTCCCGGAGCGGGCTTCTCGCACACCACGGTGGGGCGTGCCACCCTGGACCGCAACCCGCACCGGGCCGACCGGCTGACCGGCCGGTCCGCAGGAGCGGCCTCGATGCACCGACCGATGGGGAGCCCCCGATGACGACAGCACGGGATCTGATGATCGTCGCGTTGGACGTGCCGCCCCTGCGCGATGTCGGGCAGGGGGATCTGTCGCTGGCCCTCGCGGGCGCGGAGGCCGTCGATCTGGTCAGGGCGGGGGCGTTCGTCCTGGACTGCGACCTCATCGTGCCTGGCCCGCCGACGAAGCCGCAGGATCCTCTCCTGGCCGAGGCCGAGTCCTCGTTCGTGGGCACGGAGCCGTACGAGTCGGTCGAGGACTGGCTGTGGCGCCGGGGCCGCGAGCTGGCGGCCGCCTACGCCGCCCGGCTCACGGCGGACGGACTGGTCGCCCGCCCGCGCGGCCGGCTGCTCGCCGCCCGGTCCGCGCCGATGACGCCCGTCGACTCGCCCGCGCGTCGCCGCGCCACCGCGCGCTGGGCGTCGGACGAGCCGGTCCTCGCCACGCTGACCACGGCCCTCGGTCTGCGCGAGGAGCCGGCCGAGGGGTTCCCTGGGCCGCTGGACGAGGCCGTCGTGACGGTGCTGGCGTCGACCGGCGACGCGCTGGCCGAACTGCAGGCCGTACGGCAACGGCGGACCATCGAGGACGCGGGCTTCGACAACATGTGGCAGGCCCTCTGACACGGTCCGGTCCGCGCGTGCCCGGTCCGCCGGCCCACGGTCCGCCCGTGCCCGGTCCGGGCGGCACGGCCTCCCGCGCTCACGGCGCCGCCCCCTCGCGCTCCCGGCGCTGCAACTGTCCGGCGAGATCGGCGGCCGTCGCCTTGATGGTCTCCAGGCCGGCCCTGCCCCAGGCCCGGGGCGTGAGATCGGCGACGCACACCGTGCCGAGCGCCATGCCCGTCGAGTCGATGAGCGGGGCGCCGAGGTAGCTGCGGATGCCGTACTCGTCGACGACCGGATTGCCCGCGAAGCGCGGGTAGTCGGCCACGTCCTCCAGGACCAGCGCCTTGCGCCGCACCACGACGTGCGGGCAGTAGCCGTACTCGCGGGGCAGCCGCCGGCCCATCTCGGGCTTGCCGCCCCGGGCGGCCCGACCGCCCTGCGGGGTGTGCAGTCCGGCGAAGAACTGCCGTTCCTCGTCGAGGAAGTTGACCATGGCGTACGGCGCTGCGGTCACCTCGGCGAGGCGGTCCGCGAAGGCGTCCAGGGCGGCCTCCGGCCATTCCCCGAGGCCGAGTCGGCGCAGCCTGCGCGCCCGGGCGGGAGCCTCCTTGTCCTCCGGCGTGAGCAGCAGACGACCTGCCGGACGCGGCGGGTCGTAGCTCATGGCCGGGCTCCGTCGCTGTGGACGTACGTCATTTGCGGCTCCGGGGGCGTCGGGTGCGGGCGTCACATGTGGGCGCCGCGGCTCGGCTGGGGTGCGGCCGGCGCATGGGCGATGAGGTGCTTGACGAGGGTGAGCAGGGTCTGGACGCCGGAGGCGGAGATCCGCGCGTCGCAGCGCACGACGGGGACGGACGGGTCCAGGTCGATGGCGGCGCGCACCTCCTCGGGGTCGTAGCGGTGGGATCCGTCGAACTCGTTGACGGCGATGATGAAGGCGAGTCCGCGCTCCTCGAAGAAGTCGACGGCGGCGAAGCACTCCTCCAGTCGGCGGGTGTCCGCGAGGATGACCGCGCCGAGGGCGCCCTCGGACAGCTCGTCCCACATGAACCAGAACCGCTCCTGCCCGGGGGTCCCGAACAGGTAGAGCACATGCCGGGGGTCGAGGGTGATGCGCCCGAAGTCCATGGCGACGGTCGTCTCGACCTTGTTCTCGATGCCGTCGAGGTTGTCGGTGGCGGCGCTGACGGTGGTGAGCAGCTCCTCCGTGCTGAGCGGCGCGATCTCGCTCACCGCGCCGACGAAGGTGGTCTTGCCCACCCCGAACCCGCCCGCGACCAGGATCTTCAGGGCGGTGGGAAAGGGATCGGGGCCGGTGTCCTCATGTCCTCCATAGGCGCGGCTGTCGCCGTACCTGTCGTATGCGTCGCGGTCAGAGCTGTCGTCGTAGTCCATCGAGCACTGCCTCCAGTAGGGCCCGGTCGGTGGGGGTGTGGTGGAACTCGGGGGGCTTGGTGGTCAGCGCCCCGCAGTCGAGGAGGTCGGACAGCAGCACCTTCGTGACCGCCGCCGGCAGCTTCAGATGGGCCGCGATCTCGGCGACCGAAACGGGCGCGCGGGTCAGGACGAGCGCCTGCGCGTGCTCGGGGCCGAGATAGCCGAGGGGGGTCGCCCCGGTGGCCCTCACCTGCGACATCAGATCGAGGGCGACACTGGGCCTGGTCCGGCCGTTGCTGACCGTGAACGGGCGCACCAGCCGTCCGGCCGCGTCGTCGAGCCAGGGCCCGTCGCCGGCCGCCGCCACGCTCAAGGCCCCATCACCGACGGTTCGGCGTGCTGCCGGGGTGCGGTCATCAGGTACGGCCGGACGCTCTTGACCAGCATCGACATCTCGTACCCGAGCACTGCCGCGTCGGCCTCGCGCCCGGCGAGCACCGCGAGACAGGTGCCGGATCCGGCGGTGGTGACGAACAGCAGCGTCGAGTCGAGTTCGACGACGACCTGCCGGACGTCCCCGCCGTCGCCGAACCGGACGCCGGCGCTGCGGCCGAGGGAGTACAGGCCGGAGGCCAGCGCGGCCATGTGGTCGGCGCTGTCGGGGTCCAGGCCGTGGACCGACTTCACGAGCCCGTCGCAGGAGAGCAACACCGCGCTCGTGGTGTGCGGGACGCGCTGCACGAGGCCGCTCATCAGCCAGTCGAGATCGGATACATGGCCGGTCGGCGCATCGCTCGCCATGGTGGATCGACTCCTTGGGGTACGAAGGTCTGCGGGAGCGCTGGGGGTGGGGG
>NZ_JAHHIU010000105.1 GCF_024539815.1 Streptomyces hayashii | reverse complement strand
CCCGCCGGAGATCGCCGAGTCCGTCTCTGTCATGGCGCTCATTGAGCGGGGAAAGGCTGAGGGGCAGATCGCCGGCGGGGGATTCGGCCGCGAAGGCTCGGGTAGACACCACGGGTGACTGCCTCTGCCCGTGTCTGACCGTTTTTGCATGCTTACGGGGTGTGACTCGGGCCACGAAGATTGGGCGTAACGCTTGTGGAAACAACGCGATGACCTAAGAGGTGGCTGCCGCGGAGGGAATACGGACGCCGTTCAAGGCGCTGTGCATCCTCCCGGTCCCCGCCCGCACCGTCGGCCCACCCCCAGGTCGGTGGTCGGCTCCTGTTCCTCTGAGAACGGGGCCGGAAGCCGTTTTCCAACGTTCCGAGAGGTTGTTCGTGTCGGCCAGCACATCCCGTACGCTCCCGCCGGAGATCGCCGAGTCCGTCTCTGTCATGGCGCTCATTGAGCGGGGAAAGGCTGAGGGGCAGATCGCCGGCGACGATGTGCGTCGGGCCTTCGAAGCTGACCAGATTCCGGCCACTCAGTGGAAGAACGTACTGCGCAGCCTCAACCAGATCCTCGAGGAAGAGGGTGTGACGCTGATGGTCAGTGCCGCGGAGCCCAAGCGCACCCGAAAGAGCGTCGCAGCGAAGAGTCCGGCCAAGCGCACCGCCACCAAGACGGTCGCGGCGAAGACGGTGACCACGCGGAAGGCCACCGCCACCACCGAGGCCGCCCCCGCCCCCGTTGTGGACGACCCCGCAGAGGAAGCCGCCCCCGCCAAGAAGGCGGCTGCCAAGAAGACGACGACCGCCAAGAAGGCGGCCGTCAAGAAGACCGTCGCCACGAAGAAGACGGCCGCCAAGAAGGCCACCGCCAAGAAGGACGACGCCGAGCTGGTCGAGGAAGAGGTCCTTGAGGACGCTCCCAAGGCCGAGGGCGAGCCCGAGGGCACCGAGAGCGCCGGCTTCGTCCTGTCCGACGAGGACGAGGACGACGCGCCCGCGCAGCAGGTCGCGGCCGCGGGCGCCACCGCGGACCCGGTCAAGGACTACCTCAAGCAGATCGGCAAGGTCCCGCTGCTCAACGCCGAGCAGGAGGTCGAGCTCGCCAAGCGCATCGAGGCCGGTCTGTTCGCCGAGGACAAGCTGGCCAACGCCGACAAGCTCGCGCCGAAGCTCAAGCGCGAGCTGGAGATCATCGCGGAGGACGGCCGCCGCGCCAAGAACCACCTCCTGGAGGCCAACCTCCGTCTGGTGGTCTCCCTGGCCAAGCGCTACACCGGCCGCGGCATGCTCTTCCTGGACCTCATCCAGGAGGGCAACCTCGGTCTGATCCGCGCGGTCGAGAAGTTCGACTACACCAAGGGCTACAAGTTCTCCACGTACGCCACCTGGTGGATCCGTCAGGCGATCACCCGCGCGATGGCCGACCAGGCCCGCACCATCCGCATCCCGGTGCACATGGTCGAGGTCATCAACAAGCTCGCGCGCGTGCAGCGCCAGATGCTCCAGGACCTGGGCCGCGAGCCCACCCCGGAGGAGCTGGCCAAGGAACTCGACATGACCCCGGAGAAGGTCATCGAGGTCCAGAAGTACGGCCGCGAGCCCATCTCGCTGCACACCCCCCTGGGCGAGGACGGCGACAGCGAGTTCGGCGACCTCATCGAGGACTCCGAGGCCGTCGTACCGGCCGACGCGGTCAGCTTCACGCTTCTGCAGGAGCAGCTGCACTCGGTGCTCGACACCCTGTCCGAGCGGGAGGCGGGCGTCGTCTCCATGCGATTCGGTCTCACCGACGGTCAGCCGAAGACCCTCGACGAGATCGGCAAGGTGTACGGCGTCACGCGCGAGCGCATCCGCCAGATCGAGTCCAAGACCATGTCGAAGCTGCGCCACCCCTCTCGTTCGCAGGTGCTGCGCGACTACCTCGACTAGATCGCCCGGCTGTACCCGGCCGAAGGCCCGGCTCCCCTCGGGGATGCTGTTGGTTAATTCGGGCCTGGTTGCTTCGCCCCGTCGCTATGCGGCGGGGCGGAGTGCTGTCAGGGGGCTGGTGCGGGTGCGGGCTCGGGGTGTGTGGGTGAGCCATGCGTCGATGCGGATGAGGTTGACGGCGGCGCCGGTGAGCTGGTGTTGGAGGCTGGTCTTGGCCAGGCCGCGGTAGCGGGATCTGCGCAAGCCGCAGGCGTGCACGGCTTGGGAGATGGTGCCCTCGACACCGGCACGGATCTTGTAGCGGTCCTTCCACTCGTCCGTTGCCTGAAGCTTTCGCGCCTGCTGGAGTGCTTCGTATTCGTCGCGGGGTCTGAGGTTGATTTCCCGGCGCCGGGGCTTGGGGGAGTTGACACATTCCCGCAGCTGAGGGCAGGGGCCGCAGTCAGCAGGGGAGAACCGGACCCGGACAGTCGGCAGGCCCTCCTCCGAACGACGCTCGGCCCATTGCGTGCTGACAACGCCGTTCGGGCAGGTCACGTGCTGCTCGTCCCAATCGATGGTGAACGCGTCCTGGCCGAACGCGGCATCGCCGCGGGCGTGCGGAACAGTCACCGCTTTCAGCGGTCCGTGCAGGTCGACCCGGTGGTCACGGCTGGCAGCGGCCAGGGCGCCACCGTTCGCATAGCCGGTATCCACCCAGTGCTCGCGCGGCAGCAGATCCCGCCGGGCGAGTTCGGCATGGACCGGAGCGGCCATCCGGTCATCGGAGACGCTACCCGGGGTGGTCACCACACTCGTGACCAGGTGCGGGGTGTCGTCCTCACACGTCTCGGTGACGTGGACCTTGTAGCCGTTCCAGTTGATGTCACGCTTTCCACCGGTGCGAACTTCCAGGTCATAGGGGGTCACCAGGCGCATCAGGCCCGGTGGCCGGTCTTTTGGGTTCCGGCGGGCCACCTCCCCTTCGACCAGATGGAAGTACTGCACCCACACCCGCCGCAGCACCTCGACTTCCGACAGAGCCCGCAAGCCCGGCGGCGCGTCCTTAGCCCAGATGTTCCGCAGCAGGTGCATGCCGTCATCGCCCACCCGCCGATACGTCTGGTCCCGGCGAGAGCGCTCCCTGGGAAACCGGGAGTCCTCCGCCCGGGTGGCATAGTGCCTGAACCACTCCGGCCGGGCCCGCTCGCTCAGCCAGACCGGCTCGGCCAGGGCCACGGCGTTCAGCGCCGAGCGCAGGGTTTCCGCGACCAGCTCCAGCTGGTTCAGCTCGCGCACCGCTGACAGCACGTGGGTGGAGTCGGTCCGTGCCTTGCCCCGGGCGGTGACCAGTCCCCGCTTCCGGGCGGCCGCCAGGACCGTGTCCAGGACCTCTTGGCCCCCGTCGGCTCCGACGAGCCGGTCGCGAAACTCCGACAGCACCGAGAAATCAAAGCCGGCATCGGCCAGCTCCAGACCGAGTGCGTACTTCCAGTCGATACGAGCCCGCACCGCCTGCGCCGCCTGCCGGTCGGTCAGCCCTTCCACGAACTGCAGCACCAGCACCATCGCGAGGCGCCCCGGTGACCAGGCAGGCTTCCCCCGCGCCGGGAACAGACCGACGAACTGCCCGTCGCTGAACAACGACCCCAGCTCGTCCCGGACCCGGACCGCCAGACTCCCCTTCGGGAACGCGGCCCTCGCCACCCGCACCGTCTCCGCCGGGATCTCCCCAGACCCCTTCGGCTGCATCGACATCCGCACCCACCCCATACGACAACGTCGGCCTTCAAGACCACAACCGGGTCTCGAAGGGCCGACGTCACGCACAGGCCCGAATTAACCAACAGCATCCCCTCGGGGGGCCGGGCCTTCGGCGTAGGCGCGAGGGTGCGGGGCGGGGCGCGCTGAATCACTCTGGGTGTTCATCGATCACTTCGAGTGAGGAGCGCGCATGCGTCGTTGCCTGGTCCGGGCGCTGTCCCGGCCGTTGATCCTGGCGGCCGCGGTGATGGCCATACCGTTGGCCTCCGCCGCCCCGGCAGCCTCCGACGGCGTCGTCCTCGGGGGGGTCCCCATCGACGTCTCGCAGGCGCCGTGGGTGGTCGCCCTGTCCAGCCGTGACCGGTTCGGAGGTACGCGCTCGGGCCAGTTCTGCGGAGGCGTGGCCGTCGGCCGGTCCACCGTGCTCACGGCGGCCCACTGCATGGGCGAGGACGTCCTGGGAGTCCCGCCGGGGCACTTGTCCGACCTGAAGGTCGTCGCGGGCCGTACGGACCTGTACACGGGCGTGGGCCAGGAGGTCTCCGTGCGCAGTGTCTGGGTGAACCCGGGCTACGACAGCTCCAGCAACGCCGGCGACTTCGCCGTGCTCAGCCTGGCCGAGCCGCTCGCGGTGACCGCGGTCGCCCCCATGGCCGCGGCGGGCGACACGGCCTATGCGCCCGGTTCGGACGCCGTCGTCTATGGCTGGGGCGACACCTCGGGATTCGGCGCGTACGCCCACAGCCTGCGGGCGGCGCACGTCCACGTCCTGGCCGACACGCTCTGTGAGCAGGCGTACCCCGGATCCACCGACGGCACCTACCAGGCGCGGAGCATGGTGTGCGCGGGGGAGGCGCGTGGCGGCCCCGACGCCTGTCAGGGCGACAGCGGCGGGCCGCTCGTCGCTCAGGGCCGGCTCATCGGGCTCGTGTCCTGGGGCAGCGGCTGCGGACGGCCGGGCAGCCCGGGCGTCTACACACGGGTCTCCGACGCCCTCCGGACTCTGCACTGGGACGTCGGTACCCGGAGCCCCCACGAGGCCCCTGAGGGCGCCTGAGCGGGGCTTCTAGGGTGCGGCCCGGGCTCACCGGGTCGCACCCGACATACGAGCGGGCGGCCGCCCCTGGAAGCAGGGACGGCCGCCCGTACGCCGGCCTGTGCCGGTCTGGCTCGTCGTGGACGCGTCGGATCAGCGCTCTTCTTCGGAGGCGGACACGGGAACGGTCGTCAGCCGCTCCGTCTCGTCCTGTATCTCAGCGGCGATCTTCTTGAGTTCCGGCTCGAACTTGCGGCCGTGGTGGGCGCAGAAGAGCAGTTCTCCACCGCTGAGCAGGACGACGCGCACGTACGCCTGGGCGCCGCAGCGGTCGCAGCGGTCAGCGGCCGTCAGCGGGCTCGCGGGGGTCAGAACAGTAGTCACGTCGCCTCTTCTCTAGCTCGACGAGCTGTCGTACCAGGGTCAACATCCAACCAGCCCCAAAACGTTCCCGCTCGTGGCTTTTCCTCGAAAAATCTTTTCCGAGGTGGCCGTCTGCTGCCGGTTTGGCGGCGAATGTGCCGTATTGCGTGGTCTGTGGTGCTTACGGTTTCGCGCTGTCGGTCATGGTCCGGTCCTCCCGGCTGGCTTGCCGGTTTGTTCATGAGGACGTGCCCGGAGCCTAAATGGTTCATGCCCCGAAGGGAACGTGACATGTACTTCACTCCATCGAGGGATCGAACATGCATACGAGGCTGGACTAGTGTGAGTTCGGACGCGAGGGTGGCGTGACAACGGCTCTACCAGGCCTCGGTACCCTCGTGGCGGCAACCCAAGCCGCGCCCTTACCCCGAAGGGCCCCAACTGAAATTCAGCGAGGAGCGAACCGCGTGACCGCCGAAATGTCCGTGCCGTCCACAGCGCTGCTGGCAGGAGCAGACCGGGACGGTTCCAATTACACCGCGCGGCACCTGCTCGTCCTCGAAGGCCTCGAGGCCGTGCGGAAGCGCCCGGGAATGTACATCGGCTCGACCGACAGTCGTGGCCTGATGCACTGCCTGTGGGAGATCATCGACAACTCCGTCGACGAGGCCCTGGGCGGTTACTGCGATCACATCGAGGTGATCCTCCACGACGACGCCTCGGTCGAGGTCCGTGACAACGGCCGTGGCATCCCCGTCGACGTCGAGCCCAAGACCGGCCTGTCCGGTGTCGAGGTCGTCATGACCAAGCTGCACGCCGGCGGCAAGTTCGGCGGCGGCTCGTACGCCGCCTCCGGCGGTCTGCACGGCGTCGGCGCGTCCGTCGTCAACGCCCTGTCCGCCCGACTCGACGTCGAGGTGGACCGTGGCGGCCACACGCACGCGATCAGCTTCCGGCGAGGCGTCCCGGGCGCCTTCGCCGCGGTCGGTCCGGACGCCAGGTTCGAGACCGGCGGTCTGCGCAAGGTCAAGCGGATCGCCAAGAACCGCTCCGGCACGCGCGTGCGGTACTGGGCGGACCGTCAGATCTTCCTCAAGGACGCCAAGCTCTCCCTGGACAACCTCCACCAGCGCGCCCGCCAGACGGCCTTCCTGGTGCCCGGCCTGACCATCGTCGTGCGCGACGAGTACGGGCTCGGCGAGGGCGGCAGCAAGGGCGAGGAGTCCTTCCGCTTCGACGGCGGCATCAGCGAGTTCTGCGAGTACCTGGCCACCGACAAGCCCGTCTGCGACGTCCTGCGCCTCACCGGTCAGGGCACGTTCAAGGAGACGGTCCCGGTCCTGGACGACCATGGGCAGATGACCCCGACCGAGGTCACCCGCGAACTCGGCGTCGATGTGGCGCTGCGCTGGGGCACCGGGTACGACACGACGCTGCGGTCGTTCGTCAACATCATCGCCACGCCCAAGGGCGGCACCCACGTGGCCGGCTTCGAGCAGGCCGTCGCCAAGACGATGAACGAGGTGCTGCGCGCCAAGAAGCTGCTGCGGGTCGCCGAGGACGACATCGTCAAGGACGACGCTCTGGAGGGCCTGACCGCGGTCGTCACCGTACGCCTGGCCGAACCCCAGTTCGAGGGGCAGACCAAGGAGGTCCTCGGCACCTCGGCGGCCCGGCGCATCGTGAACACCGTGATCGCCAGGGAGCTGAAGGCGTTCCTCACCTCCACCAAGCGCGACGCGGCCGCTCAGGCGCGGGTCGTCATGGAGAAGGCGGTCGCCGCCGCGCGGACGCGTATCGCGGCCCGGCAGCACAAGGACGCGCAGCGCCGCAAGACCGCGCTGGAGTCCTCGTCCCTGCCCGCGAAGCTGGCCGACTGCCGCAGCGACGACGTCGAGCGCAGTGAACTGTTCATCGTCGAGGGAGACTCGGCGCTCGGTACGGCGAAGTTGGCCCGCAACTCCGAGTTCCAGGCGCTGCTGCCGATCCGCGGCAAGATCCTCAACGTCCAGAAGTCGTCCGTGACCGACATGCTGAAGAACGCCGAGTGCGGCGCGATCATCCAGGTCATAGGAGCGGGCTCTGGGCGGACCTTCGACATCGACGCGGCCCGCTACGGCAAGATCATCATGATGACCGACGCCGATGTGGACGGTTCCCACATCCGGACGCTGCTGCTGACGCTGTTCCACCGGTACATGCGGCCCATGGTCGAGTCCGGCCGGGTCTTCGCCGCGGTGCCGCCGCTGCACCGCATCGAGCTGGTCCAGCCCAAGAAGGGCCAGGACAAGTACGTGTACACGTACTCCGACCGGGAGCTGCGGGACAAGCTGATGGAGTTCCAGAGCAAGGGCGTCAGGTACAAGGACTCCATCCAGCGCTACAAGGGCCTCGGTGAGATGGACGCCGATCAGCTGGCCGAGACGACGATGGACCCGCGTCATCGCACCCTGCGCCGCATCAACCTCTCCGACCTGGAGGCCGCCGAGCAGGTGTTCGACCTGCTCATGGGCAACGACGTGGCTCCGCGCAAGGAGTTCATCTCCAGCTCCGCGGCGACGTTGGACCGGTCGCGCATCGACGCGTAGCCCCGGCGGGGACCGTGCGCGGTCCCGACAGATCCGGGCCCGCACGCATCCGTGCGGGCCCGGATCCGCTCGGGACCGGATCCGCACAGGCCCGGCCAGAAGTCCGTGCGACGGTCTGGTCGGGTCCGCGAGCCGTGCCGGTCAGGGGCGACCGACCGGTGTCCGGCGGGAACGTGGCCGGTTCCGGTCGGGTCCGGTGGGTTCCGGTGGGGGTGTCCACCCACGGGTGGACACCCCCACCGACGGAGATCCACCCACGATCCACCCCGGCTCCGATCTGCGCACCGACGGATTTCCGTAGCGTCGAAGGCGTCGGTGGTACTCGCTGCCGGCCTCCCTTCCCGTCCACGGAGGCTGTGATGTCCGGGCTCGTCAACGCAGTGGTGATCGTGGCCGTGATCGCGCTGGTGATCGTGCGTCAGTTCCGCGCCGGCCGCATCGACACGGACCGGCGATGGTGGCTCCTGCCCGGCGTCCTGGCCGTCGTGGCGCTGCGCGAACCGCACCTCCTCGACGCCCATCACCCCGCCGCGGCGGCACTGGTGCTCGGCGCCGAAGTGATCGTCGGCCTGGCCATGGGCGCGGCCTGGGCCTGGACCACCCGCATCTGGGTGGAGCCGGACGGCGCGGTGTGGAGCAGGAGCACCAAGGCGAGCGTCGCTGTCTGGGCCGTCGGCATCGGCCTGCGGCTGGGGCTTTTCGGAGTCGGCACGCTGCTGGGCGTCCACCAGGACAGCTCCGCCCTGCTGCTGGCCCTCGCGGCCACCCTGCTGGTCCGCTCGGGCCTGCTGATCTGGCGTACGCGGTCTCTGCACCCGACCCCGGCATCCGCCACGGCGTACGGTGACGGCGTGCCCCGGTCCGCGTGGAAGGAGCGCGTGTGACGGAGAACCGCTGGACCCGCTGGCCCTCACGGGAGGCGCTGAGTCCCAAGGAGGTCTCGCGGCCCAGGCGGCTGCTGGCCTGGGCGGTGCGGTTGCTGGTGCTGACCGCGCTGATGTGGGCGGCCTTCCACGACAGCCGTGTCCACGGGTGGATGGCGGTGGGCAGCGCCGGGGGAGTCCTGGTGGCCGGTGGGCTGGCATGGGCCCTGTTCCGGACCACGCTCGAACACCGGCTGTGGCCGTCCCTGGCACTCGTCCTCATGCTGCTGGGGCTGGCGGTCGGGGCCGAGGCCGCCGGATTCCGCTCGCCGGCCATCGTCCTGTGCTGCGGGTGCGCCGTCACGGCCCTGGAGCGGTTGCCCCTGATCGCGGCCCTGCCGGTGGCCTCGGTCGGGTTCGCCGCCTTCGCCGTGGTCGACGACGGCAACGGTCTGACCTCGGCCTCCGCCGTCGGGGGAATGGCTCTGGCCGGATACGCCCTGCGTCTGGACGCCGAAGCCCGAGGCAGTGCGCAGAGACTGCTCGCCCAGGAACGGGCGGCGCGCGCGGCCGAGGCGGAGTCCGCCGCGCTCGCCGAGCGGGCCCGTATCGCCCGGGAGATCCATGACGTCCTGGCGCACAGTCTCTCCGCGCAGCTCGTGCACCTGGAGGCGGCCCGGCTGCTGATCGAGCGGGGAGCGGACCGTGAGCAGATCCTCGCGCGCGTGGTGGCGGCCCGCGGGATGGCCCGCGACGGCCTGGACGAGACCAGACAGTCGCTCTCCGCCCTGCGGGGAGAACTGACGCCGCTGGAGGACTTCCTGAGCGACCTCGTCAGTTCGTCAGAGGGTGCCGAGGTCACCGTGGGGGGTGAACGCCGGGCGCTGCCGGCCGAGGCGTCGCAGGCCGTGCGCAGGGTCGCCCAGGAAGCCCTGACGAACGCCCGTAAGCACGCACCGGGTGCGAAGGTGCGCGTGACGCTGGAGTACGGCCCGCGCGAAGTCACCCTGGACGTGCGGGACACGGGGGGTTCGCCGGGTGAACTCGCGGAGGCCGGGGGCGGGTACGGTCTGCTGGGCATGCGGGAGCGCGCCGAGTTGCTGGGCGGCTCGCTCGCCGCGGGACCGGGCGAGGAAGGGTTCGTGGTGACGCTGAGGGTGCCGGTATGACCGAGGAGTCGGAGGGGAAGCCCGCCAGGGTGGTGGTCGCGGACGACCAGACGGTCGTCCGGGAAGGCATCGTGATGCTGCTCGGGCTGCTGCCGGGAGTCGAGGTCGTGGGGGCCGCGGGGGACGGGGACGAGGCGGTGAGACTCGTCGCCGAACTCGCCCCCGACGTGGTGCTGATGGACCTGCGGATGCCCCGCTGCGACGGAGTGGAGGCGACGCGGCGCATCCGCACCCACCACCCGGGAACGCAGGTGGTGGTGCTCACGACCTACGCGGACGACGAGTCCCTGTTCCCCGCGCTGAAAGCGGGAGCACGCGGCTACCTCACCAAGGACGCCGGCGGGGACGAGATCGTACGGGCTGTGCACAGTGTGCTGTCCGGGGACGCGGGGCTGTCGCCGAGCGTCCAGCGAAGGCTCCTGGAGCGTCTGTCGGCCCCCGAGCCGGAGCCGGCGGAGCCCACGGCCCCGCCCGACGGGCTGACCACGCGGGAGGCGGAGGTGCTCGTGCTGATCGCCGACGGTCTCAGCAATCAGGAGATCGCACGCAGGCTGAGCGTGTCCACCGCCACGGTGAAGACCCATATCAACAACATGTTCACCAAGACCGGGCTCAAGGACCGCGCCCAGGCGGTGCGTTACGCGTACCGAAAGGGGTTGGTACGGCCGCCCACAGGGTGAATGGCCGATTGGTCACCTGATGGGGTGAAGCGTTCGGGGAAGAAGAGTCAGGGATCTTCCCGTTCTGTCCATCCTTGGGCATGCAGTCAAGCAACGGTCGTGCCCGTGCTGACGGGGACGGTCCCGAGACCGGCGGTCCCACGTCGCACGCGCGTGAACATCACGAAGATCCGGGCCGGGCATTCGTCGAGGCGACAGGAGACCTGCACTACGAGGACCCGTGGTACGACGCACTCGCCTCCGGCTGGGGCGAGTCGGCCGCCGCCGGCCGGCATGCGGGCGAGGTGCCGACGGCCCGCCGGGAGCGGGAGACGGGCGCTGCGGCTGCGGCCCAGGTCTATCTCGAAGTGCAGCGCAGTGCGGCCTTCCAGGAGGTCCGCCGCCGGTACCGGCGCTTCGTGGTGCCCGCGGTCCTCGGGTTCTTCCTCTGGTACGTGGCCTACGTGGTGGCCGCGACGACCGCGCCCGAGTTCATGGCGCGGCCCGTGGCGGGGGCGGTGAACATGGCGTTGCTCGCGGGCCTCGGGCAGTTCCTCAGCACGTTTCTGCTCACCTGGGCCTACGCCCGCCACGCGCGGCTGCGCCGGGACCGGGCGGCGCTCGAACTGCGCTGGGACACCCAGGAGCTGACGCGCGGAGCGAGGGGCGGTGCGTCGTGACCGGCAACCATCAGACGCCGGCGTTGCTGCTGTTCAGCGTCTTCGTCGCGGTGACACTGGGGATCACCACCTGGGTGAGCCGCAACCGGCGCGGTTCGGCGGAGGAGTTCTACGCAGGCGGCCGGCTGTTCTCCCCGATGGAGAATGGTTTTGCCATCGCGGGCGACTACATGTCGGCCGCCTCCTTCCTGGGCGTCACCGGGCTCATCGCGCTGTTCGGGTACGACGGGCTGCTGTATGTGGTGGGCTTTCTCGTCGCCTGGCTGGTGGTGCTGTTCCTCGTCGCCGAACTGGTGCGCAACTGCGGCCGGTTCACCCTCGCCGACGTGGTCGCCGCGCGTATGAGCGAGCGTCCGGTGCGCATCGCGGCGGGAACCTCCTCGGTCACCGTGTCCGTTCTCTACCTGGTGGCGCAGATGGTGGGCGCGGGCAGCCTGGTCGCCCTGCTCCTGGGCAACACGGGCGAGGCGGCGCGGTCCTGGGCCGTCATCGGGGTCGGCGCGCTCATGGTCGTCTATGTGTCACTGGGAGGGATGCGGGCCACCACCTGGATCCAGATCGTGAAGGCGGTGCTGCTGCTCGGCGGCACCGTCGTCCTCACCGTGCTCGTCCTGGTGCGCTTCCACGGCGACTTCGACCAGTTGCTGCGCACGGCCGCCGACCGCAGTGGACACGGCGCCGCGTTCCTGGCGCCCGGGCTGAAGTACGGCGGGGACTGGACCGCGCGACTGGACTTCATGAGCCTGGGGCTCGCGCTGGTGCTGGGCACGGCGGGCCTGCCGCACATCCTGTCCCGCTTCTACACCGTGCCGACCGCACAGGCCGCCCGGCGTTCCGCCGTCTGGGCGATCGGGCTCATCGGCGGCTTCTATCTGATGACGATCGTGCTCGGCTTCGGCGCGGCGGCGATCGTCGGCCCGCAGGCCGTGCGGGGTTCGAACGCGTCCGGGAACACGGCGGTGCCCCTTCTGGCACTCGATCTCGGGGGCGGCGCGGACTCCACGGGAGGGACGGTTCTGTTCGCGGTCGTGACGGCCGTCGCCTTCGCCACGATCCTCGCCGTCGTGGCCGGCATCACCCTGGCCTCCTCGGCGTCGGTGGCGCACGACCTGTACGCCTCGCTGCGCCGACGGAACGCCGAGCCCCGCAGTGAGGTCACGGTGGCGCGGGTGGCCGCCGTGGGCGTCGGCGTGGTCGCGATCGGTCTCGGACTGCTGGCCCGCGATCTCAACGTCGCCTTCCTGGTCGGGCTGGCCTTCGCCGTCGCCGCGTCCGCGAACCTGCCGGCCCTGCTGTATTCGCTGTTCTGGCGGAGCTTCACCACCCGGGGCGCCGTGTGGGCGGTGTACGGCGGTCTGATCCCGGCCCTGGCGCTCGTCGTGCTGTCGCCGGTGGTGTCGGGCAGCCCCGAGTCGCTCTTCCCGGACATGGACTTCCAGTACTTCCCCCTGCAGAACCCCGGCCTGGTCTCGATCCCGCTGGGCTTCGTGGCGGGCTGGCTCGGCACCGTGACCTCGCCCGAGGTCGCGGACGAGGCCAAGCACGCGGAGACCGAGGTGCGGTCGCTGACCGGGGCGGGGGCCGCATGACGGACGACGGATTCGCCGGTCGTCGTGCCGTCCGGGTGTCCCGAGGCCCGGTCAGGGCGCCAGCCACGCGTACCGGTGTTCCGGCCGGCCCGTGTCGCCGTACTTGAGGGAGAGGTGCAGTCGTCCGGCCTGTTCCAGCTGGCGGAGGTAGCGCTGGGCGGTGGAGCGGCTCAGGCCGGTCCGGGCCGCGACCTCATGGGCCGACAGAGGGTGGCTCGCGCGGTGCAGGACGGCACGGATCAGGTCGGCCGTCGGTTCGGAGTGGCCGCTCGGCAGACCGGGGGAGGACGGCCCGGGGCCGGTGCGCAGAGCACCGAAGATGCGGTCGACCTGCTCCTGCCCGGCGACGCCGTGGCCGCCGACCCGGTCGACCGTGCGACGCAGTGCGGCATAGGAGTCCAGGCGGGTGCGCAGCGCTGCGAACGTGAACGGTTTGACCAGGTAGTGCAGGGCGCCCAGCCGCATCGCGGTCTGCACCGTCGTCACGTCGCCGGCCGCTGTGATCATGATGACGTCGGTGCCGTGGCCCTGCTCCCGCATGCGGTGGACGACGTCGAGACCGGTCCCGTCGGGCAGGTAGTGGTCGAGCAGGACCAGGTCGATGTTCCCGCGCTGTACGCAGGCGAGCCCCTGGGCAGCACTGTGGGCGCGGGCGGCGACCCGGAAACCGGGAACCTTTCCCACGTACTTGGCGTTGATCTCGGCGACACGGAAGTCGTCGTCCACCACCAGGACGTCAATCATGGGGCCTCTCTCCTGAGGGCCAGGCGGGCGTCGAGCCCGTGGTTCGGCTTCGCTGTTGTAGCGCGAGCAAAACGAGCACAACAGGCCTTTGCAGGCAAAAGAAGCGCATGCGCTCAGAAGGCTGATGCTGTCTCGTGGTCACCTCTACCGTCCCCGGTCATGAGCGCACACACCAGCCCCGCCATCGAGCTGCGGGGCGCGAGCAAGGTCTTCAGGACCCCGTCGGGGGCTCCGCACACCGCCGTGCGGGACCTCGACCTCACCGTCGGTCAGGGCGAGTTCGTGGCCGTCGTCGGGCCGACCGGTTGCGGGAAGTCCACCACGCTGACGCTGGTCAGCGGGCTGGAGGAGCCCACCCAGGGCGAGGTCCTGGTCGCCGGGCAGCCCGTGCGTGGCGTCGGCGACAAGGTCGGCTTCGTCTTCCAGCAGGACGCCACTTTTCCGTGGCGCACGGTCCTGTCGAACGTCATGGCCGGTCCCCGCTTCCGCGGTGTGCCCAAGGCGGAGGCGAAGAGCATGGCCCGTGAGTGGCTCGCCCGGGTCGGACTCGCCGCCTTCGAGGACCGCTACCCGCATCAGCTCTCCGGTGGCCAGCGCAAACGCGTCGCCCTCGCCGCGACCTTCGTCAACGACCCCGAGATCCTGCTCATGGACGAGCCGTTCTCCGCGCTCGACGTGCAGACCAGGGCCCTGATGTCGGACGAGCTGCTCGAACTGTGGGAGGGCACGGGCGCGTCCGTCGTGTTCGTCACCCATGACCTGGAGGAGTCCATCGCGCTGGCCGACAAGGTCGTCGTGATGACCGCCGGCCCCGCGACCGTGAAGCAGGTCTTCGACATCGACCTGCCGCGGCCGCGCAAGGTCGAGGCGGTGCGCCTGGAGCCGCGGTTCATCGAGATCTACCGCGAGATCTGGGAGTCCCTCGGTGAAGAGGTCCGCATCACGCGCGAAAGAGGTGCCGCCCATGTCGCCTGATCTCCTCAGCACACCGGTGGCCGACGCGGTCCCGGCCCCGGATCGCGCCCATTCACGCGCGCGTGCCGCCCGCAGACGCAAGATCGTCGTCACGGTGTTCCGGGTTCTGCTCCTGGTGGCCGTGCTCGCTCTGTGGGAGGGGTTGTCCCGCGCCGAGGTCATCGATCCGTTCAACTTCTCGATGCCGAGCAAGATCTGGGACCAGATCTACACCTGGCTGACGCACGGGACCGCGCTCGGCTCACTGGGCGAACAGATCTGGTACACGCTCTACGAGGCGCTGCTCGGCTGGATCATCGGCGTGGTCACGGGTGTCGTGTGCGGCATCGCGCTGGGCCGGATCACCTTTCTCGCCGACATCCTTGGTCCGTACATCAAGGTGCTCAACTCCATACCCAGGATCGTGCTGGCCCCGATCTTCGTGATCTGGTTCGGGCTCGGCCCGGCCTCCAAGGTCGCCTCGGCCGTCGTCCTGGTGTTCTTCCCGGTCTTCTTCAACGCCTTCCAGGGCGCCCGCGAGGTCGACCGCAATCTGGTGGCCAACGCCCGCATCCTCGGCGCGAGCGACCGCAGGGTGACACTCCAGGTGGTCATCCCGTCCGCCACTTCCTGGATCTTCACCAGCCTGCACGTCAGCTTCGGCTTCGCCCTCATCGGCGCGATCGTCGGCGAGTACATCGGCGCGACCAAGGGCATCGGGCTCCTCGTCGCCCAGTCCCAGGGCACCTTCAACGCGGCCGGCGTGTACGCGGCGATGGTCATCCTGGCCGTCGTCGCCCTGGTCGCCGAGGGGCTGCTGACCTTCGCCGAGAGCCGCATCTTCCGCTGGAAGCCGTCGGGCTCGGACGGCTGATCCCTCCTCGAACGCTTCCGGGACGCCCCCGGCGAGCCCTCGTTCCCGCCTCGCTCTTCGCGCGCCGCTCCTCCCGCGCGCCGTTCCCCATCCCCGCATCGCCCTCTCACAAGGACGTGAACCCCGCCATGCGCACAACCGCCAGATACACGGCCGTGGCCGCCGCCGGCCTGCTCGCCCTCTCCTCGCTCACCGCCTGTGCCAACGACGCCGCCGGCTCGGCGTCCAGCGGCGCCGACAGCAAGGGCGACGGCAAGGGCGTCAAGGTCAAGATCATGGTCGGTGGCCTGGACAAGGTCATCTACCTGCCCGCCATGCTCACCCAGCGGCTGGGCTACTTCGACGCCGAGGGACTCGACGTCGAGCTGCTGAGCGAACCGGCCGGTGTGCAGGCCGAGACAGCGCTCGTCTCCGGCCAGGTGCAGGGCGCCGTCGGCTTCTACGACCACACCCTCGACCTCCAGGTGAAGGGCAAGGAGGTGGAGTCCGTCGTCCAGTTCTCGCAGGCGCCCGGCGAGGTGGAGATCGTGTCGACGAAGGCCGAGGACGACATCACCTCGCCCAAGGACTTCAAGGGCAAGAAGCTCGGCATCACGGGCCTCGGCTCCTCGACCGACTTCCTCACCAAGTACCTCGCGGTGAAGAACGGCGTGAAGGTCAGCGACTTCACCCCGGTCGCCGTGGGCGCGGGGCCGACCTTCATCGCGGCGCTCCAGCAGGGCGCCATCGACGGCGGTATGACGACCGACCCGACGGTGGCGACGATCCTGGACAAGAAGGCCGGCAAGATCCTCCTCGACATGCGGACGCCGGAGGGCTCCCAGGAGGCGCTCGGCGGACCGTACCCGTCGTCGAGCCTGTACATGCAGACGAGCTGGGTCAACAGTCACAAGGACACCGCCCAGAAGTTGGCCAATGCGTTCGTCAAGACGCTCAAGTGGATGTCCACCCACAGCGCGAGCGACATCGCCGACAAGATGCCCGCCGACTACTCGCAGGGCAACAAGATGCTCTACTCGGTGGCCATCAAGAACACGCTGCCCATGTTCACCAAGGACGGCGTGATGCCCAAGAACGGCCCCGAGACCGTGGAGAAGGTCCTCAAGGCGTTCAACCCCAACATCCAGAACGCCAAGGTGGACCTCGACAAGACCTACACGACCGAGTTCGTCCAGAAGGCGACGGGCTGACGGTCGAGCGCCTCAGGCGCGGGTCGCCCACACGTAACGGTGTTCCGGGCGGCCCGCGTCGCCGTACTTCAGGGTCAGACGAGCTCTCCCCGTGCGCTCCAGAAGCTTCAGATAACGCTGGGCGGTCTGCCGGCTCACTCCCGTCCGGTCGGCGATCTCCTGGGCCGACAAGGGCCCCTCGGCGCTCATCAGCGACTGGCGCACGAGTTCGGCGGTGGTGGGGGAGTGCCCCTTGGGCAGGCCGGGCTCCGACGGGGCGGACAGCGCGCCGAAGATCCGGTCGACGTCGGCCTGTTCGGCTTCGCCACCGCCGTCCAGGGTGCGGCGCAGATCCGCGTACGCCTCCAGCTTGGCCCGCAGACCGGCGAAGGCGAACGGTTTCACCAGGTACTGCAGCGCGCCCTGGCGCATGGCGGCCTGCACCGTCCCGACGTCCCGCGCTGCGGTCACCATGATCACATCGGTCTGGTGGCCGCGCCGGCGCATCTCCTGGACGACCGCCAGACCCGTCGCGTCGGGCAGGTAGTGGTCCAGCAGGAGGAGGTCGACGCGGGGCAGCGTCTCCAGCCGGAGCAGCGCTTCGACCGCGCTGTGGGCCTCGCCCGCGACATGGAAGCCGGGCACCTTCTCGACGTAGGCGGCGTTGACGCGGGCGACCCGGGTGTCGTCGTCCACGACCAGGACCTCGATCACCGCGACGCCTCCTCGGCGGCGCCCGTCGCCGGCACGGCCAGGGCGGGCTCCGCGCCGGGCGGCGGACCCGGCCGGGGGCCGGGCTCGGTCAGCGCCTCCGGCAGGACCACGATGAACTCGGCGCCCCCGCCGGCCGCTTCGCCCACCGTCGCGCTGCCGCCCTGCCGCTCGGCGAGCCTGCGCACCAGGGAGAGCCCGATCCCGCGCTTTCCGTGCGCCGGCGGCTTCTTCGTGGACCAGCCCTCCGTGAAGATCAACTCGCGTTGTTCGGCCGGGATGCCGGGGCCGGTGTCCCGCACCCGCAGTACGACCGTAGGGCCCTCGGCGCTCAGCTCGACCTCCACGCGCGCGTGCGGCTTGCCCGCGACGGCGTCGAGCGCGTTGTCCACGAGGTTGCCGACGACGGTGACCAGTCCGCGCGGGTCGATCAGCCGGTCGGGCAGCCGGGTCCGGTCGGAGACCCACAGGGCGACGCCCCGCTCGGCCGCGACGGTCGCCTTGCCGACGAGCAGGGCGGCGAGCAGAGGATCCCCGATCTTCTCGGTCACCTGCTCCGCGGTGGCCCGGTGATCGCCGACCACCTCGCCGACGAACTCCACGGCGTCGTCGTACATCTCCAGTTCCAGCAGGCCCAGCAGCGTGTGCATACGGTTGGCGTGCTCGTGGTCCTGGGCCCGCAGCGCGTCGATGAGACCGTGCGTCGAGTCGAGCTCCCGGCCGAGCTGCTCCAGCTCGGTGCGGTCGCGCAGCGTGGCCACCGCGCCCCCGTCGTCGGTGGGCATCCGGTTGACGACCAGGACGCGCTGCCCCCGGACGGCGATCAGGTCCGTGCCCGTCACGCGGCCGGCCAGCACGTCGGCCGTACGTCCCTCGCCGAGCACCTCGTCGGGCAGCCCGCCCACCGCCTCCTCGCCGATGCCCAGGAGGCGCTGCGCCTCGTCGTTGAGCAGGCGCACGCGGCCGGCCCGGTCCAGGGCGACGACGCCCTCCCGGATGCCGTGCAGCATCGCCTCGCGCTCGGAGAGCAACGCTGAGATGTCCGAGAAGGCCAGGTCGCGGGTCTGCCGCTGGATCCGCCGGGAGATGAGCCAGGCAGCCAGCGCACCCACGGCGAGCGCGCCTCCGGCGTAGGCGAACAGTCCGGGGATCGCGTGGATGAGGCGGGCGCGCACGCTGTCGTACTCGATGCCGACCGAGACCGCGCCGATGATCTTGCCCTGGCCGTCGCGCAGCGGCACCTTGCCACGGGCCGAGCGGCCCAGGGTCCCGCTGTCGATCTCCATGACGTCCCGGCCGAGCAGGGCTTTTCTCGGGTCTGTCGAGACATGGCCGCCGACCTGGGCGGGGTCCGTGTGCGACCAGCGGGTGCCGTGCAGGTCCATGACCACGACGTACTCGGCGCCGCTGGCCTTGCGGATCCGCTCGGCCTCCCGCTGCACCGGCCCGCCGACCCTCGGCCGCGAATGCTGGAGGTCCTCGGCGATCTGCGGCACCGCGGCGGTCGTCTGAGCGATGGCGAGCGCGCGGCGCATCGCCTGGTCGTCCAGCTGGTTGCTGAGCGGGGCGAGGAACAGTCCGGTGGCGAGCACCACGACTCCGGCGGCGATCGTCAGCTGCATGAGCAGGAGCTGCGAGAACATGCGCCGCGGCATTCCGAGGCGCAGACGACGAGCGGGGGGAGTGGGGCTCATACCAAGACGGTACGTGGACGGAGCCGCGCGACCGTAGGGGCGGGTGGTGTGGATCTCTTGACCCGTTCAAGAGGAAACGGTTCGGCCGCACCCGCGCGGGGCAGTCACGTCAGCCGGGAAGACGCCGGCATGCACCGGGACACTGCCCTGCTCCGAGGCCGCTCAGCCCCTTGACGCCGCGCCCGTCAGCTCCCGTACCGCCACCACGTCCATCCGCGCGGGCGCGCCGAGGATCGACGTCCCGCAGCTCTCCGGCCGGGGCGGCGACGCGGCGACCTGATCCACCGCGACCTCCCAGTGGCGTCCGTCCCTGTGCGCGACGGTCACCTCCCAGCGGGGCGCGCCCCCGGCGGTCCGCACGACGTCCAGCGCCTCCGCCGCGTCCTCGCCGATCGCCGCGCGCACCGCAAGCTCCGCCGCCTGGCCGGGCCGCCCCCAGGCAGAGCGTCCCCGGCACCCCTGAAGCACGATCCGGCCCTCCTGGACACCGTGCAGGACCTCCTTGACGGTGTGGGCTCCGACGCGGCCGTACGCGTATCCGTGCGGCAGCACGAGCAGGGTGGGGGAGAAGCGGTGGCCTCCCAGATGCGTGACCTCCCAGGCGCCCCGCAGCCCGGAGGCGGCCAGTTGCGCGGCCAGCGGACGGCCGAGGAGCGCGCAGCAGCGGTCGCGTCTGCCGTTGGTGCAGACGAGCGCGAGCGGATCGCCGGTATGGGGCCCGCCCCGCAGCGCGTCGTCGAAGGTGCGGTGCTCGCCCCGGCCGAGCGCGGCGAAGTCGAGGTCCAGCAGGCGGCGCGGATCGTGGGTCGTCGCGCTGTGCAGCCATACCCGCCCGGGAACGGTGTGTGCGGCGTAGACCTGTCGCAGCGCCGGAGCGCCGAAGTCCGCGTGGCGTCCGGGACGCCGGATGAGCGCGATACGCACCCCCGTGCCCTGCGCGGCCGCTTCCAGGGCACGGCCCAGGGCGGGGTCCAGGTGGCTGGAGACCAGCGCTCTGGCGCCCCAGGGGCCGGGCTGCTCCAGGAGCAGCCAGGTGGTCGCCGTGGCCGCGGTTCCGGAGAGGGGCTCGTCGAGGTCCCGCGAGACGGTCGCGCACGTACTCACAGAGGTGAGCCTAACCTGACTCGGCGCGGGACGGCCTACGGCCCGGTCGGACGGCCGCCCGTCCGCCGCAACCGTGCGGGTACGCGTGCGTGTGCCGTGATGCGGGCGACGCAGGCCTCCGGCGCGGCGGATCGCCTCGGGACGGGGCGACCGGTCTCCCGGATCCGGCGACCGAAACGGCGGACCATGGTGGAGCGATCACCGGGATCCGGCTCGTCGTCGTCCCCGCCTCGGCCCCGGCCGTTCCGTCGTCGCGTCCGGACTCTTTCCGGGCCGCTCGTCGTCGCGTCCGCCCTCACCCGGGTTGGGGCAGCGGTCGGGGCGGTGTCGGGCCCACGTAGTGTCCGCTCGGGCGCATCCTCAGGGGGCGTTCGCCGTACTCCTCCAGGGCGTGCGCGATCCAGCCCGCCGTACGGGCGACGGCGAAGATCGTCTCGGCGGCCGAGGCCTCCATGCCGCTCGACGCGGTGAGGACGGCGAGCGCCAGGTCCACGTTGGCGTGCAGCGGCGCGTGGCGGGCCGTGGTGGCCACGACGTCCCGGGCCGCGGCGAGGGCGGGCGCGGCCTCCGGGATCTCCTCCAGGAGGGCGAACAGGGCACGCGCGCGTGGGTCCTCGCCGGGGTAGAGCCGGTGGCCGAGCCCGGGGACGCGACGGCCGGCCCGCAGCTCCTGCGCGATCACCGGCCCCGCGCTGCCGAGGTCCAGCACGTCGAGCAGCATGCGGTGGGCGACCCCGCCGGCCGCGCCGTGCAGCGGCCCCTCGATCACGCCGAGGCCGGCGGACACGGCCGCGTAGGCATGTGCGCGGGCCGAGGCGGCGACGCGCACCGCGAGCGTCGAGGCGGCCAGATCGTGGTCGGCGAGGAGGCCGAGAGCCGTGTCGAGGACGTGCAGTTGCGCCTTACCGGCGGGCCGCCCGCTGAGCCGCCCCCACAGGCGGGCGGCCAGCGAGCCGTCGTCGCGGTGGGTGTGCAGCTTCGGAGGCAGGGCGGCGACCAGGGTGGGGATCAGGATGCGCGCGGTGGCGAGCACCGCCTCCTCGGACAGGTCGAAGCGCAGGGGGTCCGCGGCCGCGGCGGCGACGGCAGCCACCCGCAACCGGTCGGTGGGACCGGTGTGTTCGGGCAGTGCGTCCACCACCCGGCGGGCTGCCTCCACCGACGCCTCGGGCGCGGTGAAGGCCGCCCCGGCGTGGAGCCGCCCCGTCCACAGCCACTCCGCGACCTCCTCGTAGGAGTGCCGGGCGGCCAGGTCGACCGCGTCGACGCCCCGGAAGTAGTAGCGGTCCTCCTCGATGAGCGTGAGGTGCGTGCGCACGGACGGCTCCGCCCCCGGACCCGGGCCGCTCTCGCGCCTGGTGCGCCGGGCGAGCGCCTCGACCTCCTGGGCGTCGAAGGTGCTGCCCCGGCCGCCGGGAGTGCGCCTGCTGCTCAGTCGGCCGCGGCTGACGTAGGCGTACACGGTGTCGGGTTTCACCCCGAGCAGATCGGCGGCCTCCCTGGTGCTCAGCCGTCGTTCGGGGTGGCCGGGGGCGGGTTCCTGATCGCGCATGGGGATCACCGTATCCACAAGCGCAGGTGTGGATTCCGTGCCTGTGGACAACGGTGTCCGAGCGTGGGTCGTGCGTCGTCGGCCCGCGTCCCGGTGCGGGGACGCGGGCCGACGACGCACGGCGGGCGTGGACTTCGTGGGGTTCTCCGCGGCTCGTATTCTGGGCCGCAGTCCATCCTCGTAGGTGCCCCGGGCCGCGAACCGGCGCACGCGCAGGCGCAAGAGAGGCCGTACGTGTCACACAGCCGCAGTCCGCAGCAGATCCCGGTCGTCGTGCTCGCCGGATTCCTCGGCTCCGGCAAGACGACCCTGCTCAACCATCTTCTGCACCGCAGCGGAGGGAGCCGGATCGGCGCGATCGTCAACGACTTCGGCGCCATCGAGATCGACGCCATGGCCGTGGCCGGCGCGCTCGGCGACTCCACGGTCTCCCTCGGCAACGGCTGCCTGTGCTGCGCCGTCGACACCAGTGAGCTCGACGTCTACCTCGAACGGCTCGCGCGTCCGGACGCCGGCATCGACGTCATCGTCATCGAGGCCAGCGGCCTCGCCGAGCCGCAGGAACTCGTGCGGATGGTGCTGGCCGCCGAGCATCCGCGGATCGTGTACGGCGGACTCGTCGAGGTCGTCGACGCGGCGGAGTTCGACGACACCCGGGCGAAGCACCCCGAGATCGACCGGCACCTCGCCCTGGCCGACCTGGTCGTGGTGAACAAGCTCGACCGAGCGCCCGACGCCGACCGGGTCCTCGGGCTGGTCGGCTCGCTGGCCGATCGCGCCGCCGTCGTCCCCGCCACCTACGGCCGCATCGATCCCGAGTTCCTCTTCGACTGCAGGCCGAGCGAGGAGCGCGTCGGGCAGCTCACCTTCGACGACCTGCACGACCGCGGAGCCGACGATCACGCCGACCATCTCCACACCGCCTACGACAGTGTCTCCTTCACCTCCGAAGCGCCCATGGGCCCACGGCGGTTGATGGATTTCCTGGACAGCCGTCCGCACGGGCTGTACCGGATCAAGGGATATGTTGACTTCGGTCCGCACGATCGGGCCAACCGGTACGCCGTGCACGCAGTCGGACGCTTCCTCCGCTTCCACCCGGAGCCCTGGCCGTACGGCGACTCCCGCCGTACCGAGCTCGTGCTCATCGGCTCCGGCATCGACGCCACCGCCCTCGGCCCGGCCCTGGAGGCCTGCGTGAGCGACGCCCCGCCCGTCGGCGAACACGAGATGTGGGGCGTCCTGCGCTACGTACAGGACCCGGAGGACGCCGAAGGCCTCGAAGCTCCGGAGGCCCCGGAGGACGCCGACCTCGAAGCTCCGGAGCACCCGGGTGATCCCGAGGGCCTCGGGGAGCCCGGCGAACCCGGGGATCCGGGCCGTCCACGGAACCCCGGGGCCGCGCGGGCCGGCAGGCTCTAGACCGGGCCCGCCACCACCGACACCGTCTTCGGCAAGGACACGCCCGAGCCGTCACGGCGCGGGTCGATCTCCGGCAGGTCGGCAGGCAGACCGTTCTTCTGGGCCGCCTTGGCCGGGACGGGGCCCGCCCAGGCCAGGGACAGGCAGTCCTCGCCCTTCAGGAACCGCTGGCAGCGCACACCGCCGGTGGCCCGGCCCTTGCGCGGATACTGGTCGAAGGGGGTGAGCTTGGCGGTCGTCTGTACCGAGTCGTCCAGGGTTCCGCGCGAACCCGCGATGGTGAAGACGACCGCGTCCGCCGCGGGATCCACAGCCGTGAACGAGATCACCTTCGCGCCCTCGGTGAGCTTGATGCCGGTCATTCCGCCCGCCGGCCGGCCCTGCGGCCGCACCTGCGCGGCCTGATAGCGCAGCAGTTGGGCGTCGTCGGTGATGAAGACCAGGTCCTCCTCGCCGGTGCGCAGCTCGACGGCGCCGACGATCCGGTCGCCGTCCCGGAGACCGATGACCTCCAGTTCGTCCTTGTTGGTCGGATAGTCGGGCACGACGCGCTTGACGACGCCCTGTTCCGTGCCGATGGCCAGACCGGGGGACGACTCGTCGAGCGTGGTCAGACAGATCACGCTCTCGTCGCCCTCCAGGGAGACGAACTCCGCCAGCGGGGCGCCGCCCGAGAGGTTCGGCACCGATGCGGTGTCGGGGAGCTGCGGCAGATCGACGACGTTGATCCGCAGCAGACGGCCCGAGGAGGTGACCGCGCCGATCTCCCCGCGCGCGGTGGCCGGGACGGCGGAGACGATCACATCGTGCTTGGTGCGCCGGCCGTCCGTGTCCTCGGAGTCCTCGGCGAAGGGGTCGCCGTTCGCGGTGCGGGCCAGCAGGCCCGTGGAGGACAGCAGCACGCGGCAGGGGTCGTCGGCGACCTGGAGGGGCACGGCGGCGGCGGTGGCGCCGGAGGACTCCAGCAGCACCGTACGGCGGTCGGTGCCGAACTTCTTCGCCACCGCGGCCAGTTCGGCCGAGACCAGCTTGCGCAGTTCCGCGTCCGACTCCAGGATCCGGGTCAGCTCGGCGATCTCCTCGTTGAGCCGCTCCTTCTCCGCCTCCAGCTCGATGCGGTCGAACCGGGTCAGCCGGCGCAGCGGGGTGTCCAGGATGTACTGGGTCTGGATCTCCGACAGGGAGAAGCGCTCCATCAGGCGCTCCTTGGCCTGCGCGCTGTTGTCGCTGGAGCGGATCAGCCGGATGACCTCGTCGATGTCGACGAGCGCCGTCAGCAGGCCCTCCACCAGGTGCAGCCGGTCGCGACGCTTGGTGCGGCGGAACTCGCTGCGCCGGCGCACGACGTTGAAGCGGTGGTCGAGGTAGACCTCCAGCAGTTCCTTCAGACCCAGCGTGAGCGGCTGGCCGTCGACCAGGGCCACGTTGTTGATGCCGAAGGACTCCTCCATGGGCGTCAGCTTGTAGAGCTGCTCCAGGACCGCCTCCGGCACGAAGCCGTTCTTGATCTCGATGACCAGACGCAGGCCGTGCGCACGGTCGGTGAGGTCCTTGACGTCGGCGATGCCCTGGATCTTCTTCGAGCCGACGAGGTCCTTGATCTTGGCGATGACCTTCTCGGGGCCGACCGTGAAGGGCAGTTCGGTGACGACCAGGCCCTTGCGGCGGGCCGTGACCGTCTCCACCGCCACCGTGGCGCGGATCTTGAAGGTGCCGCGGCCGCTCTCGTAGGCGTCCCGGATGCCGGAGAGGCCGACGATCCGGCCGCCGGTGGGCAGGTCGGGGCCCGGGACGAACTTCATCAGGGCGTCGAGATCCGCGCCCGGATAGCGGATCAGATGCCGGGCGGCCGCGACGACCTCGCCCAGGTTGTGCGGCGGCATGTTGGTGGCCATGCCGACCGCGATCCCGGAGGCGCCGTTGACCAGGAGGTTCGGGAAGGCGGCGGGCAGCGCGACCGGCTCCTGTTCCTGGCCGTCGTAGTTGGGCGCGAAGTCGACCGTGTCCTCGTCGATCGACTCCGTCATCAGGCTGGTCGCCGCGGCCTGACGGCACTCGGTGTACCGCATGGCGGCCGGCGGGTCGTCGTTGCCCAGCGAGCCGAAGTTGCCGTGGCCGTCGACCAGCGGGAGCCGCATGGAGAAGGGCTGGGCCATCCGCACGAGGGCGTCGTAGATCGACGCGTCGCCGTGCGGGTGCAGCTTGCCCATGACCTCGCCGACGACACGGGCGCACTTGACGTAGCCGCGCTCCGGACGCAGGCCCATCTCGTTCATCTGGTAGACGATGCGGCGGTGCACCGGCTTCAGACCGTCACGGGCGTCCGGCAGGGCGCGGGAGTAGATGACCGAGTACGCGTACTCGAGGAAGGAGCCCTGCATCTCGTCGACGACGTCGATGTCGAGGATGCGCTCCTCGTACGAGTCGTCGGGCGGCGGGGTCTTCGTGCTGCGGCGGGCCATCGCTGCCGGCTCCTTGCTGGGGCGTGTGACGGGATCTGATGCGGACCATTGTGGACCGTGGCACTGACAGAGCGGGCGAGGGCCCGGCGTCGGCTGTCCGGGCCCGTAGGCAGAGGCACCTCCTCCACGGCTGCCCGCAGGCTACGCGATCTCGCTCTCGGCGTACGTCGCCCGGGAACTTCGCCGACGGTCCGCACGCTTGCATACAGTGGCAGGACCGGCAGGAAAACCGCGGTTTCGACGACCGCGTCCGCGATCGGAAGGGACGTACATGCCCATGGGTCACACGGCCACAGCCCAGGCAGGCTCCGGGGGCCTGACAGCGACCGAGCACCGCCTGGCCAACGGCCTGCGCGTGGTGCTGTCGGAGGACCACCTGACCCCCGTCGCGGCGGTGTGCCTCTGGTACGACGTGGGCTCGCGCCACGAAGTCAAGGGCCGTACCGGCCTTGCTCACCTTTTCGAGCACCTGATGTTCCAGGGTTCGGGCCAGGTCAAGGGCAACGGGCACTTCGAACTGGTCCAGGGCGCGGGCGGGTCCCTCAACGGCACCACCAGCTTCGAGCGCACCAACTACTTCGAGACCATGCCCGCGCACCAGCTGGAGCTCGCCCTCTGGCTGGAGGCGGACCGGATGGGCTCCCTGCTCACCGCGCTCGACGACGAGTCGATGGAGAACCAGCGCGACGTCGTCAAGAACGAGCGCCGCCAGCGCTACGACAACGTCCCCTACGGCACGGCCTTCGAGAAGCTGACGGCTCTCGCCTACCCGGAGGGCCACCCGTACCACCACACGCCGATCGGCTCGATGGCCGACCTGGACGCGGCGACGCTGGAGGACGCGCGCGCGTTCTTCCGCACGTACTACGCGCCCAACAACGCGGTGCTCTCCGTGGTGGGCGACATCGACCCGGAGGAGACCCTCGCCTGGGTCGAGAAGTACTTCGGTTCCATCCCCGGCCACGACGGCAAGCCCGCGCCCCGTGACGGCGGACTGCCCGACGTCATCGGCGAGCAGCTGCGTGAGGTCGTCGAGGAGGAGGTGCCGGCCCGCGCGCTGATGGCCGCCTACCGGCTGCCGGAGGACGGCACGCGCGCGTGCGACGCCGCGGACCTTGCGCTCACCGTCCTCGGCGGCGGCGAGTCCTCCCGTCTGTACAACCGGCTGGTGCGCCGCGACCGGACCGCTGTGGCGGCCGGCTTCGGCCTGCTGCGGCTGGCCGGCGCCCCCTCGCTGGGCTGGCTGGACGTGAAGACGTCCGGCGACGTCGAGGTGCCCGTCATCGAGACCGCCATCGATGAGGAGCTCGCCCGGTTCGCCGAGGAGGGCCCCACGGCCGAGGAGATGGAGCGCGCGCAGGCCCAGTTGGAGCGCGAGTGGCTCGACCGCCTGGGCACGGTCGCCGGACGCGCCGACGAACTGTGCCGCTTCGCCGTCCTGTTCGGCGACCCGCAGCTCGCCCTCACCGCCGTCCAGCGGGTGCTGGACGTGACGCCCGAGGAGGTGCGGGAGGTCGCCAAGGCCCGCCTGCGCCCCGACAACCGCGCGGTGCTCGTCTACGAGCCGACCGCCGCAGAAGCCCCCGCCGACCAGGACGAGAACGAGGAGGCGGCCCGGTGACCGAGCTCGCCACGATGGACTTCCACCCCCAGCCCCGGGCGGGCGAGGCCAAGCCGTGGGCGTTCCCGGCGCCCGAGCGCGGCACGCTGGGCAACGGCCTGACCGTCCTGCACTGCCACCGGCCGGGCCAGCAGGTCGTCGCCGTCGAGATCCTCCTCGACGCGCCCCTGGAGGCCGAGCCGGCCGGCCTCGACGGCGTCGCCACGATCATGGCGCGTGCCTTCTCCGAGGGCACCGACAAGCACTCCGCCGAGGAGTTCGCCGCCGAGCTGGAGCGCTGCGGCGCCACCCTCGACGCGCACGCGGACCACCCCGGCGTCCGCCTCAGTCTCGAAGTGCCGGTCTCACGTCTGGCCAAGGGCCTCGGTCTGCTCGCCGACGCCCTGCGCGCGCCCGCGTTCGCCGACAGCGAGGTGGAGCGCCTCGTCCGCAACCGCCTGGACGAGATCCCGCACGAGCTGGCCAACCCCGCCCGGCGTGCCGCCAAGGAGCTCTCCAAGGAGCTGTTCCCGGCCACCGCGCGCATGTCGCGCCCGCGCCAGGGCAGCGCGGAGACGGTCGAGAAGATCGACTCCGCCGCCGTACGCGCCTTCTACGACCGGCACGTCCGCCCGGCGACGGCCACCGCCGTGGTCGTCGGCGACCTCACGGGCGTCGATCTGGAGGCGCTCCTGGGCGACACCCTGGGCGCCTGGACGGGCTCCTCGGCCGAGCCGCGGCCCGTGCCGCCGGTGACCGCCGACGACAGCGGCCGGGTCGTCATCGTGGACCGTCCCGGCGCCGTCCAGACGCAGCTGCTGATCGGCCGGATCGGCGCCGACCGGCACGACCGCGTGTGGCCCGCCCAGGTGCTCGGCACGTACTGCCTCGGCGGGACCCTCACCTCGCGCCTGGACCGCGTCCTGCGCGAGGAGAAGGGATACACCTACGGCGTCCGCGCCTTCGGGCAGGTCCTGCGGTCCGCGCCCGACGGCTCGGGCGCCTCGATGCTCGCCATCAGCGGCTCCGTCGACACCCCCAACACCGGTCCCGCGCTGGACGACCTGTGGAAGGTGCTGCGCACCCTCGCCGCCGACGGTCTCACCGACGCCGAGCGGGACGTCGCCGTGCAGAACCTGGTCGGCGTGGCGCCGCTGAAGTTCGAGACCGCCGCGGCCGTGGCGGGCACGCTCGCCGACCAGGTCGAGCAGCACCTGCCCGACGACTTCCAGGCGACGCTGTACCGGCAGCTCGCCGCGACGGGCACGGTGGAGGCCACCGCGGCGGCCGTGAACGCCTTCCCGGTGGACCGGCTGGTGACGGTCCTGGTGGGTGACGCGGCACAGATCAGGGAGCCGGTCGAGGCCCTCGGCATCGGCGAGGTGAAGGTCGTCTCCGCGGAGTAGTGCGGTAACGGCACGCGCGTGCGGGGGCCCTGGTGGACGTGAGCGTCACCAGGGCCCCCGCGTGTGGGAATTGAGACCTCCGTGTGTCCGAATTGGGGCGGAGTCGCCCGTCTGTGCTGTGGGATGCGCTACAAAACCCGTGAATCGTTTGAGGATTGAAACCCCCGACGCTTAGCGTCATCCGGGCTGTTCGTCAGGCACTGCGCCGCACCCGCGGCACCGGACAGTCATCGCCGAGTCCCCGCATGGCGCGAGCCAGGGGAGCCGGGGACCCACTTGTGAAGTCCCTGGGGTGAATCGGACGCCCGCGCGAAGGCGAGGGGGTCCGTAGGAGACCTTCCTGCTCCGAACCCGTCAGCTAACCCGGTAGGCGAGAGGGAAGGAAAGGACACCGCTGACTTCATGGCGTTCACCTGCGCCACCGGGAAGCATCGTCGGCCCAGCCGGATGCAGCGCACCACCGTCCGTGCGGCGGGCGTCGCGGCGCTCACCACCACCGGTGTGATGGCCACCGTCGCCTCCACCCCGGCGTTCGCCGCCGAGCCCACCCCCGAGCAGACCGGGCTGATCCCCGTCGTCACCGCCGGCGAAGCCGTCGTCGAGCAGCTCGACGACCAGGTCGCCGTGCAGAAGCAGGCGGCGTTCGAGGAGGCCGCCCGCCAGGCCGCCGTCAAGAAGGCCGTGGAGGAGCGCGAGGCACGCGTGCGTGCCGCCCGCGAGGCCGAGCGCAAGCGCCTGAACACGTTCGTGATCCCGATCACCGGCTCGTACGTCTCCACCGGCTACCAGGCCAGCAGCTCGCTGTGGTCCTCGGGCAGCCACACCGGCATCGACTTCCACGCCGCCAGCGGAACCACCGTGCACGCGGTCGGCTCCGGCACCGTGGTCGAGGCCGGCTGGGGCGGCGCCTACGGCAACCAGGTGGTCATCCGGATGAACGACGGGACGTACACCCAGTACGGCCACCTGTCGTCCATCGAGATCTCGGTGGGCCAGCACGTCACCCCGGGGCAGCGCATCGGCCTCTCCGGCGCGACCGGCAACGTCACCGGCCCGCATCTGCACTTCGAGGCCCGTACCACCCCGGAGTACGGCTCGGACATGGACCCGGTCGCCTATCTCCGCAAGCACGGCGTGAACGTCTGACGACGCGCGACGGCAGATCGCCCGGCCCCGGCCCTTCGGCCGGGGCTTTGCCGTTTCCCGGGGCGTGCTGTCCAAAAAATATCCATGGATTCCGGCCCGCCATCGGAAATTCCCGTTCATTGCAATAGAGTCGCTGAACACACGTCAATCGTCGACGTTTCACGGGGATTAAGGCGGAGGTCCGTCATGCGTATTCCGGCGCACTCGGTGTGCACGGCCGTCCGGGACGACATCGTCACGGGCGTCTACGAGCGCGGCAGCCGCCTCACCGAAGAACTCCTCGCCCGCCGCTACGGCGTCTCCCGTGTACCGGTCCGGGAGGCGCTGCGCACCCTGGAGGCCGAGGGCTTCGTGGTCACGCGGCGGCACGCGGGCGCGTGCGTCGCGGAGCCGACCGAGCAGGAGGCCGGCGACCTGCTGGAGATGCGCATGCTGCTGGAGCCGCTCGGCGCCTCCCGGGCCGCGCAGCGGCGTACCGAGGCCCATCTGAAGGTGCTGCGCGGTCTCGTCCGGCTGGGTCAGGAGCGGGCCAGGAGGGGCAGCAGCGACGATCTGCGCTCCTTGGGCGGCTGGTTCCACGAGACGCTCGCCCAGGCTTCCGGCAGCCCCGCTCTGACGTCGATGCTCATCCAGCTGCGCCACAAGATCGCCTGGATGTACGCGGTGGACGCCCCGGCCGACCCGGTGGAGTCCTGGGCGGAGCACGGCGCGATCGTGGACGCGGTGACGCGCGGGGACGGGGAGCGCGCGCGGGCGATCACGGCGCTGCACGCCGAGCGTTCGACACCGGCGCACCGACTGCGCTTCACGGGCGGCCCGGAGCGCGTCGACCGTGTGAGAACTTCGCAACCTCCCGTAAACATGTCGAGTCTGCGGCATTAACACGGGGGCCGTATACAAAGAAGGGGATAATTCGCGGGGGATTATTTCCGCTGCCCGTCGACGGGAAATGCGAAGGGCTCGCCCGGTAATTCGGGCGAGCCCTTCGCTGAATATGGCGGCGCGCTCAGACGGTTTCGGGGAGTTCTTCGAGACCCTCGGCGACCAGCTTGGCCAGTCGGTCGAGGGCGACGTCCGCACCCTCGGCGTCGGAGGCGAGGACGATCTCCTCGCCGCCCTGGGCGCCCAGGCCGAGGACGGCCAGCATGGAGGCCGCGTTGACGGGGTTGCCGTCGGCCTTGGCGATCGTCACGGGGATGCCTGCGGCCGTGGCGGCCCGGACGAAGATGGAAGCGGGGCGGGCGTGAAGGCCCTCGGCCCAGCCGACGTTGACGCGGCGCTCAGCCATGTGATGCTGCCCTTCAGTGTTCAGGTTGTCTAGACCAGTGTTCCACACGTGAAGCGTGTGAGGGAGAGCCCGGACGGTCCTCTCCCGGTGTGGTCGTCGGATCGCGGCCTCGACCCGACGTCCGTCCTCCACAGACTGCCTCGCGCCGTTGTCATACGCGAGCCGTACTCTGGGCCCCATGCAGAGCGCGTCGGACCGGCACGAGTACCCCGCCCACTGGGAGGCCGACGTGGTGCTGCGCGACGGCGGCACCGCACGCATCCGCCCCATCACCGTCGATGACGCCGAGCGCCTGGTCAGCTTCTACGAGCAGGTGTCGGACGAGTCGAAGTACTACCGCTTCTTCGCGCCCTACCCGCGCCTGTCCGCCAAGGACGTCCACCGCTTCACGCACCACGACTTCGTGGACCGGGTGGGACTCGCGGCCACGGTCGGCGGCGAGTTCATCGCCACCGTACGCTACGACCGCATCGGGGCCGACGGCATGGCCGCCTCCGCGCCCGCCGACGAGGCAGAGGTCGCCTTCCTCGTGCAGGACGCCCACCAGGGGCGCGGTGTCGCCTCGGCGCTCCTCGAACACATCGCGGCCGTCGCACGCGAGCGCGACATCCGACGGTTCGCCGCCGAGGTGCTCCCCGCCAACACCAAGATGATCAAGGTGTTCACGGACGCCGGCTACACCCAGAAGCGCAGCTTCGAGGACGGCGTCGTCCGCCTGGAGTTCGACCTCGAACCCACCGAGCGCTCCCTCGCGGTGCAGCGCGCGCGGGAGCAGCGCGCCGAGGCGCACTCCGTGGGACGACTGCTCGCGCCGGGCTCCGTCGCCGTGGTCGGCGTCGGCCGCGCTCCGGGCGGCGTCGGCCGCAGCGTCCTCGGCAACCTCCGGGAGGCCGGGTTCACGGGCCGTCTGTACGCCGTGAACAAAGCCTTCCCCGAGGACCTGAAGGAGCTCGACGGAGTGCCCGCGCACCGCTCGGTGCGTGACGTGGCGGAGCCGGTCGACCTCGCGGTCGTCGCCGTCCCCGCCGAGCTCGTGCCGGAGGCCGTCACCGAGTGCGGCGAGCACGGTGTGCAGGGGCTCGTCGTCCTCTCCGCCGGCTATGCCGAGAGCGGCCCCGACGGGCGCGAGCGCCAGCGCCGACTGGTGCGCCAGGCACGCGCGTACGGCATGCGGATCATCGGGCCCAACGCCTTCGGCGTCATCAACACCTCCCCGCGGATGCGCCTGAACGCCTCCCTCGCCCCCGAGATGCCCAGGGTCGGCCGGATCGGCCTGTTCGCACAGTCCGGCGCCATCGGCATCGCCCTGCTGTCCCGGCTCCACCGGCGCGGTGGGGGCGTCACCGGCGTCACCGGCGTGTCCACCTTCGTCTCCTCGGGCAACCGCGCGGACGTCTCCGGCAACGACGTCCTTCAGTACTGGTACGACGACCCGGACACCGACGTCGCCCTCATGTACCTGGAGTCCATCGGCAACCCCCGCAAGTTCACCCGTCTCGCCCGGCGCACGGCGGCGGCCAAGCCCCTGGTCGTCGTCCAGGGCGCCGGTTCCGCCCCGCAGGGCCACGCCGTGCGGGCGACCCGCCTGCCGCACGCGACCGTGTCGGCGCTGCTGCGGCAGGCCGGCGTGATCCGCGTCGACACCATCACCGAGCTGGTCGACGCCGGCCTGCTGCTGGCCCGCCAGCCGCTGCCGCCGGGACCGAGGGTGGCGATCCTGGGCAACTCCGAGTCGCTCGGGCTGCTCACCTATGACGCCTGTCTCTCCGAGGGGCTGCGTCCACTGCCGCCGTCGGACCTGACGACGGAGGCCTCGGCGGAGGACTTCCACGCGGCGCTGGCACGGGCGCTCGCCGACGAGACGTGCGACGCGGTGGTGGTGACGGCGATCCCGGCCATCGGGGAGCGCTCGCCCGGCGACGCGGAACTCGCGCAGGCCCTGCGTTCGGCCGCGGCCGCCGCTCCCGCCAAACCGGTCCTCGTCGTGCACGTGGAACTCGGCGGCCTCGCGGCGGCCCTGTCCGCCGCCGCGAGCACCGCACCCCGCGCGGAAGGCGCCGCACGCGCGCGTGCGGCGGCGGAGAACGCCACGGCGCCCCAGCCCGCCGCCGTCGAGGCGCCCGAGGGAGCGCACCTCATCCCCGCCTACCCCGCCGCCGAACGGGCCGTCCGCGCCCTCGCCGAGGCGGTGCGGTACGCCCAGTGGCGACGCGAGGCGGCCGACCCCGGCAAGGTCCCCGAGTACGAGGACATCGACGAGAAGGGCGCCGCCCGGCTGATCGGCGGGCTCCTCGCGCGCGGGCAGGGCCTCACCCTCGGCGCCGAGGAGACCTGCGAGCTGCTCGGCCGCTACGGCATCAGCACCCGCCGGGCGATGCCCGCCCCCACCCCCGACGCGGCCGCGCTGGCCGCGGGCGCCCTCGGCTACCCCGTCGCCCTCAAGGCGACCGCCCCGCACCTGCGGCACCGGGCCGACCTCGGCGGCGTACGCCTCGATCTGGCCGACGAGCAGCAACTGCGCAGGGCGTACGCCGAGTTGACGGAACTCTTCGGCAAGCCGCAGGAACTGCGTCCGGTCGTCCAGGCGATGGCGCCGCGCGGGGTCGACACGGTCGTGCGCGCGGTCATCGACCCGGCGGCGGGAGCGGTGCTGTCCTTCGGGCTCGCCGGGGCCGCCTCGCAGCTGCTCGGGGACATGGCGCACCGGCTGGTCCCGGTCACCGACCGCGACGCCACCTCGCTGGTGCGCTCCATCCGCACCGCCCCGCTCCTGTTCGGCTGGCGCGGCTCGACGCCCGTCGACACCCCGGCCCTGGAGGAGCTCCTGCTGCGCGTGTCGCGGCTGGTCGACGACCACCCCGAGGTCGTCGCCGTGACTCTGGAACCGGTCGTCGTCGCACCGCACGGAGTCAGCGTCCTCGGCGCGTCGGTCCGCCTCGCGCCCCCGCCCGCGCGCGACGACCTCGGACCGAGGACCCTGCCGACGTACTGAACGCCGACGCACGGAGCGGACCGGGCGGCGCCTCGCCCCGGGAACGCCGTCCGCGGCCGTGGACGCCGCGGCGCCGACGCAACGGCCCACGGGCGCTCCGGGCCGCTCGGAGCGTCCCCGAGCGGTGCCTCGCAGTCAGTGGGTCCCCGTAGGATGGAGGGCATGGCCAAGACCAGTACGACGACCCAGGGGCTGCGCGCGGCGATCGAGCGCAGCGGCTACTACCCGGCCCTCGTGGCCGAGGCGGTGGAGGCCGCCGTGGGCGGCGAGCCGATCCGGTCGTTCCTGGTCCACCAGGAGACCACGTTCGACCAGAACGAGGTGCGCCGGCATGTGACCGTGCTGGTGCTCACCGGCAACCGCTTCATCGTCAGCCACACCGACGAGCAGGCCGCCGACAGCACCTCCCCGACGCCGTACGCCACGACGTCCACGGAGTCCGTCAAGCTCGGCAGGATCTCGTCGGTCGTGCTCAGCCGGGTGGTCGCCAACCCGGAGTCGTACAAACCGGGCTCGCTGCCCCGCGAGGTCGTGCTCACCATCGGCTGGGGCGCCGTCTCCCGCATCGACCTGGAGCCCGCCGCCTGCGGCGACCCCAACTGCGACGCCGACCACGGATACACGGGCAGCTCGACGGCGGACGACCTCAGCCTGCGCGTGAGCGAGGCCGGGGACGGCCCGGAGACGGTTCGCCAGGCTCTCGCCTTCGCGCAGTCGCTCTCCGAAGCCACCGCGGACGTCACCCGCTGATGGATCGGTCCGCCCCCTGGGACTACCCCGAACCCCTCGCCGTGGGCTCCGCCCCCGTCCCCGAGTACGGCTCCGGCTCGCTCGCCGACCTGCTGCCCACGCTGGCGGCCGGCATGGCCGTGCCCGGCATGACCGCGGCGATCCCCGAACTCGCCCCGGCGGACCGCAACTGCGTCTTCCTCGTCGACGGCCTCGGCTGGGAGCAGATCAAGGACCACCCCGACGAGGCTCCGTATCTGCACGCGCTGCTCGGCAGCTCGCGGGGCGGCACCGGACGCCCGCTGACCGCCGGCTACCCGGCGACCACCGCGACCTCCCTCGCCTCGGTCGGCACCGGACTCCCGCCGGGCGCACACGGTCTGCCCGGCTACACCGTGCGCAACCCGGCCACCGGCGAGCTGATGAACCAGCTCCGCTGGCAGCCGTGGACCGCGCCGGGCGCATGGCAGCCGTACCCGACCGTGTTCCAGCTCGCCCACCGGGCGGGCGTACACGCCGCCCAGGTGTCGTCCCCCACGTTCCAGAACACCCCGCTGACCAAGGTCGCGCTCAGCGGCGGAACGTTTCACGGGCGGCTCACCGGCGAAGAGCGCATGGACCTCGCCGCCGAGCAACTCGCCGCAGGCGACCGCTCCCTCGTCTACACCTACTACGCCGAACTGGACGGCGCGGGGCACCGCTACGGCGTCGCCTCCGACACCTGGCGCGGTCAGCTCATGTACGTCGACCGGCTCGTCCAGCGTCTCGCCGAGCAACTGCCGCCGCGCAGCGCCCTCTATGTCACCGCCGACCATGGAATGGTCGACGTGCCCTTCGACGACGAGCACCGCATCGACTTCGACGCGGACTGGGAGCTGCGCGCCGGGGTCGCCCTGCTGGGCGGCGAGGGCCGCGCCCGCCATGTCTACGCCGTGCCGGGCGCCGCGGACGACGTGCTGACCTGCTGGCGCGAGGTGCTCGGCGAGCAGTTCTGGGTGGCCTCGCGCGACGAGGCGATCGCGGCGGGGTGGTTCGGTCCGCAGGTCGACGAGCGGGTGTACGCCCGCCTCGGCGACGTGATCGCGGCAGCCCGGGACGACGTCCTGATCATCGCCTCCGAGCGGGAGCCCAAGGAGTCGGCGATGGTCGGCAACCACGGTTCGATGACCCCTGCCGAGCAGTTCGTCCCGCTGCTCGAAGTACGCTCCTGAAGCCCGAACCGTTCTTCCCGTTGTTCCCTCTCCTTGACCGAAAGGCGCTCGACTCCCCATGCCCGAGCTGGTGTTCTTCTCCGGAACCATGGACTGCGGGAAGTCGACGCTGGCTCTCCAGATAGAGCACAACCGCTCCGCGCGCGGTCTGCAGGGCATGATCTTCACGCGTGACGACCGCGCGGGCGAGGGGAAGCTCTCCTCCCGCCTCGGCCTGGTCACCGACGCGGTCGAGGTCGAGGACGGCCAGGATCTCTACGCCTACCTGGTGGAACACCTCTCGCAGGGCGGCCGCGCGGACTACGTGATCGCGGACGAGGCGCAGTTCCTGGCCGAGGAGCAGATCGACCAGCTCGCGCGTGTGGTCGACGACCTCGACATCGACGTCTACGCCTTCGGCATCACCACCGACTTCCGCTCCAAGCTGTTCCCCGGCTCCCAGCGGCTCGTCGAACTCGCCGACCGCGTCGAGGTGCTGCAGGTCGAGGCGCTGTGCTGGTGCGGCGCCCGCGCCACGCACAACGCCCGCACGGTGGGCGGCGTCATGGTCGTCGAGGGCGCACAGGTCGTCGTCGGCGACGTCGACCGGGCCGACACGATCGGCTACGAGGTCCTGTGCCGACGCCACCACCGGCGCCGGATGACCGCGTCGTCGGCGCGGGCGGCGGCCCTGTCACCCGACGTGCTGCCGGTGCAGCACGTCTGACCCGGGCGCACCGGCAGGTCGGGGCGTGTTCAGCGCGCGTCCTGGATGAGGGAGAAATGGGCCCCCTCGGGATCGGCCACGGCCGCCACGCGTCCGTGCACGCTGTCGTGCGCCGGCCGGAGGACGCGGCCGCCCAGGCCCGCGACGAGGGTGAGCGCCGCGTCCACGTCGGCCACCTCGAAGTACGTCGTCCAGTGCGGTCCCAGGTCCCGGGCCAGCGCGGCGCCCACCCCGTGGACGCCGGCGACCGGCCGGCCGCCGACGCGCAGGGTCACATGGTCGAAGTCGGCCGCCGGCACCGCCTCATCCGCGTAGCCGAACACCGTGGCGTAGAACTTGCGGACGCTCGCGGTCTCGTAGGTCGTCAGCTCGTACCAGACCGGGGTGCCGGGAACGCCGGTGATCTCGGTGCCCACGTGAGCGCCGGCCTGCCAGACGCCGAAGACGGCGCCGGAGGGGTCCGAGCCGATCGCCAGACGCCCGGCTTCGGCGGCCTCCAGCGGGCCGACCCCGATCGTGCCGCCGCACAGCCGGACCGTTTCGGCGGTCGAGTCCACGTCGTCCGAGGCGAAGTAGGGCGTCCAGGCGACAGGGAGATGACGGTCCGGCGCCAGCTGGCCGATGCCGGCCACCTCGCGGCCGTCGAGCAGCGCCCGCACATAGGGGCCGAGCTGCTGCGGACCGGGTTGGAATTCCCAGCCGAAGAGCTCACCGTAGAACTCCTGAGTCGCCGTCAATCCGTGCGCCATCAGACTCACCCAGCAGGGTGCACCGGGCGCATGGTGTGCGTGGGCTGCGCCGATCGGGCCGGTCGGCCCGCCTGCCTCGGTCATCGTCACTCTCTCCTCGGCCACTCGTGGTGGCCGTGTCGCTTCGGCCCTCGGAGGATGCCTGATGGGGGGTTCTCGTCGGTTCACGCGCGGTTGTCGCCGTATGTCGATCGCCTGTACGGCACGTGTTCGTTCCCGCACGCCTCGTGATCGAGCGTGTCCGGCGGAGCAGAGTAGCCGGACATGAGCGACGGGGCCACCCTGTGCGCGAGGATGGGGGACATGAACGCCATCATCACCGCATCGGAACTGGCCGGCGAGCTGACCGGGGAGGATCCGCCCGTGGTCCTCGACGTCCGCTGGCAGCTCAGCGTGGCGAAGGCGGCCGGGGAGCCGCCGTTCGACGGTCGGGCCGCCTACGAGTCGGGGCACGTGCCCGGCGCGGTCTACGTGGACCTGGACCAGGAGCTGGCGGGACCGGCCGGCGACCGTGGCCGGCATCCGCTGCCGGACCTCGCGGAGTTCGGCGCCGCCATGCGCCGGGCGGGTGTCTCGGCCGGCAGGCCGGTGGTCGTGTACGACGGCGGGCAGGGTTGGGCGGCGGCACGGGCGTGGTGGCTGCTGCGCTGGACGGGTCACCCGGACGTGCGAGTCCTCGACGGCGGGTTGCCGTCGTGGCGGGGCGGACTCTCGGTCGACGTCCCCCCGCGCGGCGAGGGCGATTTCGCGCCGGAGCCGGGCCGCACGGGCCTGCTCGACGCGGACGGCGCGGCGCTCCTGGCCCGCTCCGGCGTGTTGTTCGACGCCCGTGCGGGAGAGCGGTACCGGGGCGAGGTCGAGCCGATCGACCGGGTCGGCGGGCACATCCCGGGCGCGGTGTCCGCGCCCACGAACGACAACGTCGCTCCGGACGGCCGTTTCCGGCCCGCGGAGGAGCTGAGGGACCGCTTCAAGGCGCTGGGGGCGTCGGACGGCGTGGAGGTGGGCGTGTACTGCGGTTCCGGCGTCTCCGGCGCGCACGAGGTGCTGGCCCTGGCGGTGGCCGGCATCCCGGCTGCTCTCTACGTCGGATCCTGGTCGGAGTGGTCGGCGGACCCGGCCCGGCCGGTGGCCGTGGGCCCCGACCCCCAGTGACCCGTCACATCTGACCCGTCGCGCCTGACCCGAAGCGTCGGAGCCGTCGCGCAGGCCGACGGGGTCACGGACGGGGCGCGCCGACGGGCGGGCGGGAAAAAGGGCCGCACCCGACCGGTGCGGCCCTTCGCGCCTGTGCGGGACGCGCGAACCGGTGTGCGTCCCGCGGGAGTCGCCGCCCGAGGGCTGCTTACTCCTGCTTCTTCCGCCGGGTGCCGAACACGATCTCGTCCCAGCTCGGCACCGCGGCCCGGCGGCCCGGACGGACGCCGTCCGCCTCGGCCTGACGGTCGGTGGCGCCGATCAAGCGGTCGCGGTGAGCGCCGACGGATCGCGGCATGAGGACGTCCGCGTAAGCGGAACCGGCCGAGGCGGCGGGCGCCGGGGGCTCCTCGGCGACGGCCTCCTGCTCGTCGGGCTCCTCCGTGACGGGCTCCGCCGTCGGGCGCTCCGGCACGACCATGTCGCCGCGGAAGCTCGGCACCGCCTCCAACAGGCTGGTCAGCGAGTCGCGTTCGCGCTCGCCGACGCTCTCCTCGTCCGGCTCGGACGGCGGGGCCGGCAGGCTCGGCCGGTCGAGGGTGCGGTCCAGCGGACGGTCGCGCGGGAGCCGGGCGATACGCGGGACGAACGGGAAGCTGGGCTCGGGGGCGGCCAGGTCGTCGGACTCGCCGATCAGCGAACGCGCCTCGTCGTCGACGGCCTGGACGAGCCGCCGGGGCGGGTCGTACGTCCAGCTCGCCGAGTGCGGTTCACCCGCGACCAGGTAGACCAGCAGGACCTCCCAGGTGCCGTCGTCACGGCGCCACGAGTCCCACTGGACGGTGTCCTTCTCGGCCCCGCGGAGCAACAGCCGTTCCTGGACGGCCTCGCCGAGCTGCGGACCGGCGTTCTCCCCGGGCCGACGGACCGGAGTCTTGCGGGCGCGCTCGGCCATGAAGGCACGCTCGGCGAGCACGGGGCCCTCGAAACGGCGCACGCGGTCGACGGGGATACCGGCCATCTGCGCGACTTCTTCCGCGGTCGCGCCGGCACGTATGCGTGCCTGGATGTCGCGGGGGCGGAGATGGCTCTCCACCTCGATCTCGATCTGGCCGAGGCGGGGACGGTCGCCGCGTACGGCGGCGCGCAGACGCTCATCGATCGGAAGCGTGTACTCCGTGCTGTCCGCAGCCTTCAGCACCAGCCGTGTGCCGTCATTCGAGACGGCCACGACACGCAGTTCGGGCATGGGGACCTCCCGGGTGGTGCCTGCCGACGTCACGTGCGTCGCTGCTTCCGCTAGTCGAGTGTGGCCTGCCCGGGTGCAGCCTGCCACAACCTTGCCGAGTTGCCCGGCGTGTCGGGCACAGGCCCTGCGTCGCCGTTATGGCACGGTTACCTATTCGCCACGCTGAGTGACCAACACCGTCACCCTGTGCAACTGGCCCCCTCCAGGCGGTCCAGCGAGGCCCCGGACATCCTGGCGGGAGACCGGGCCCAGGGCTCGCAACAGTACTCCATTTGGGCCACGTGCGTGGATTGGCGCGCCACCCGACTTCTGGCAAGAGAGGGGTTCTGGCCCTCCGTCACATACCTTCCCGATCTTGGGCGTGGCACACTTCACGCGCTTCCCGGAGAGCCGGCCCATGGTTTCGTCCCTGCCGCGGACGGCATGGCTCGCGACGCATGACGGGGCGGCGGCCCTGCCGACCGACGCGCCCGCGCGAACCGTCACGCCCCCAGAACCCTCCGCAGGTAGTCGTTCTGGAACAGACGATCGGGGTCCAGCCGGTCCCGCAGCGCCGTGAACTCCTCGAAGCGCGGATAGACGCCGGCGAAGTACTCCGCGTCCCGTGTGTGCACCTTCCCCCAGTGCGGACGGCCCTCGTGCGCGGTGAAGATGCGCTCGGCCGCGGTGAAGTACCCCTGATAGGCCGTCCCCCTGACCATGTGGACGGCGATGTACGCGCTGTCGCGGCCGGAGGCGGTCGACAGGGCGATGTCGTCGGCGGGAGCCGTGCGCACCTCGACGGGGAAGCTGATCCGCAGCCCCGAACGGTCGACCATCGTCCTCAGCTCGCGCAGCGTCTCCGTCACCGCCTCGCGCGGAACGGCGTACTCCATCTCCACGAACCGGACCCGGCGCGGCGACGTGAACACCTTGTAGGGGATGTCGGTGTAGGTGCGCGCCGACAGGGCCTTGCTGGAGAGCCGGGCGATCGCCGGGATCGTGCCGGGCGCCGCCCGGCCGACCCACTGGGCCACCTGGAAGACGCCGTTGGAGAGGAACTCGTCCTCGATCCAGCCCGCGACCTGGCTCACCGGCCGGGCCGGGCCGGCGCTGCGGTTGTTGCGCTTGGTGTTGGTGCTGCCGGTGTGCGGGAACCAGTAGAACTCGAAGTGCTCGTTCTCGGCCCACAGCTCGTCGAACTCGGCGAGGACCTTGTCGAAGGGCATCGGCTCCTCGCGCGCGGTGAGCAGGAACAGGGGCTCCACCGCGAAGGTGAGGGCGGTGACGACGCCGAGGGCGCCCAGGCCGATCCGGGCGGCCGCGAAGACCTCGGGGTTCTCCTTCTCGGAGCAGACGAGCACCGAGCCGTCCGCGGTGACGAGTTCGAGGCCCTTGATCTGGGCGGCGATGGACGCGGACTCGCGGCCGGTGCCGTGGGTGCCGGTGCTGGTGGCTCCGGAGACCGTCTGCTCCATGATGTCGCCCATGTTCGTGAGCGACAGACCCTCGCGCGCCAGGGCAAGGTTGAGTCTCTTGAGCGGCGTTCCGGCCTCGACCGTGACGGTCATGTCGTCGCGGTCGATCTTGCGGATGCCGGTCAGGAGCTGAGGGCGGATCAAGACGCCGTCCGTCGCCGCGATCGACGTGAAGGAGTGGCCGGTGCCGACCGCCTTCACGGTCAGGCCGTCCTCGGCGGCCCGGCGCACCGCGTCGGCCAGTTCCTCGACGGAGGCGGGCGTGACCTCCCGCGCGGGGCGTGCGACGACGTTGCCGCCCCAGTTACGCCACGTGCCGTTCTTCGCGCTCGTCGTGCTGCTCAACGGTGCCTCCCCGACCCGGAGCCGGCCTGCTCAGCCGGCGGTAGCCCAGGAAACCGACCGCGACCGCGACGGCTCCGGACACCGCCGGAACCCCGTACCCGGCCCGCGCCCCGGCCGCGTCGATGACCCAGCCGGCGATGGAGGAGCCGAGCGCGACCCCGACCGCGAGCCCGGTGCTAATCCAGGTCATGCCCTCGGTCAGTCGTGCGCGCGGTACGTGCTCTTCGATGAGGGACATGGTGGTGATCATCGTGGGAGCGATGGCCAGACCCGCTACGAACAGCGCCACGGCCAGGAACGGCAAGTTTCCGACCAGTAGGAGGGGGATCATACTCACGCCCATCATGAACACGCCCAGCAGCCAGCGGCGCTCCGGCGCCCCCTTGAGCCGCAGCAGACCGAACACGATCCCCGCCAGGCAGGAACCGGCGGCGTACAGCGCCAGGACGATGCTCGCCGCGCCCTTGTGGCCGCGCTCGTCGGCGAAGGCCACGGTGACCACGTCGACGGCCCCGAAGATCGCTCCGGTCGCGACGAAGGTGGACACCAGGACCTGCAGCCCCGGTGAGCGCAGCGCCGAGCCCCTGTCGCTCTGCCCGCGCGGATGGGGCTCGGGCTCGGTGGCCCGCTGGGCGGTCAGCCAGAAGACGCCGACGGCGAGGAAGCAGGCCGCCAGCAGCGGTCCGGCCTCCGGGAACCACACCGTGGACAGCCCGATGGCGATGATCGGCCCGAAGATGAAGCACACCTCGTCCACCACGGACTCGAAGGAGTACGCGGTGTGCAGCTTCGGGGTGCCCCGGTAGACGGCCGCCCAGCGGGCCCGGACCATGGCGCCGAGGCTGGGCACGGCGCCGATGCCGACGGCGCACACGAAGAGCACCCAGTCCGGCCACTGGAAGTGCGAGGCCAGCAGCAGCCCGCCCGTGGCCGCGAGCGCGACCAGCGTCGCGGGGCGCAGCACCCGGCGCTGCCCGTGCAGGTCCACCATGCGCGAGATCTGCGGTCCGAGGACCGCGGCCGCCAGCGCGATGGTCGCCGACAGCGCGCCCGCGAGCCCGTAACGGCCGGTGAGCTGGGAGACCATCGTGACCACGCCGATGCCCATCATCGACAGCGGCATCCGGCCGAGGAACCCCGCGGCGGAGAAGCCCTTGGAGCCGGGGGCTGCGAACAGAGCGCGGTACGGGCTGGGCACGGGGGTCTCCGGTGGTCCGGTCACGCGCGCGCGTGACGACTCGGCGCGGCGTGAGGGAAGGCGGCTCGGCAGGACCGGCGGGCGTACGGGGCCCGGCAGAGCCGGTAAGGCGTCAATGCAGCTCATACGACTGAAGAATGAACTTAGGCAACCCTAACGCACCCTCGCGACCCGGACTCGCGCCTCGCGCCCGCCCGCCTCCAGCCCTCGCGCACGCCCGCCCTCAGCCCCGTGCACGCCCGGCCCCCGCCGTTTCCCGGCTGTCCGAGCCGGGTGGCAGGATCGACTCATGCCAGACGCGCTCGATGCCACCCCCTACGACGCCCTGCTCCTGCTCTCGTTCGGCGGCCCGGAAGGCCCGGACGACGTGGTCCCGTTCCTGGAGAACGTGACCCGCGGGCGCGGCATCCCCAAGGAACGCCTCAAGGAAGTGGGGCAGCACTACTTCCTGTTCGGCGGGGTCAGCCCGATCAACGACCAGAACCGCGCCCTGCTGGACGCCCTGCGCAAGGACTTCGCCGACCACGGCCTGGACCTGCCGATCTACTGGGGCAACCGCAACTGGGCCCCGTACCTCACCGACACCCTGCGCGAGGCGGTCGCCGACGGCCGTCGCCGCGTCCTCGTCCTCGCCACCAGCGCCTACGCCTCCTACTCCGGCTGCCGCCAGTACCGCGAGAACCTCGCCGACTCGCTGGCCGCGCTGGAGGCCGAAGGCCTCGCACCGCCCCAGGTCGACAAGCTGCGGCACTACTTCAACCACCCCGGCTTCCTGGAGCCCATGATCGACGGTGTGCTGCGGTCGCTGGCCGACCTCCCCGAGGACGTCCGCGACGGCGCGCATCTGGCCTTCTCGACCCACTCCATCCCCCTCGCGGCCGCGGACGCCTCCGGCCCGGTCGAGGACCACGGCGACGGCGGCGCGTACGTGAAGCAGCATCTGGAGACCGCGCGGCTGGTCGCCGACGCCGTCCGCGAGCGCACGGGCGTGGACCACCCGTGGCAGCTCGTCTACCAGTCCCGCTCCGGCGCCCCGCACATCCCCTGGCTGGAGCCGGACATCTGCGACCACCTGGAGGAGCGGCACGCGGCCGGCGTCCCTGCGGTCGTCGTCGCCCCCATCGGCTTCGTCTCCGACCACATGGAGGTCCTCTACGACCTCGACACGGAGGCCGAGGCCAAGGCGGCCGAACTGGGCCTGCCGATGCGCCGTTCGGCCACCGTCGGCGCCGACCCCCGCTTCGCCGCCGCGATCCGCGAGCTCGTCCTGGAGCGCGCCGCGGTGGAGAGCGGCGCGGAGGTCACCCCGTGCGCCCTCGGAGCGCTCGGACCGAGCCACCACCTGTGCCCGGTCGGCTGCTGCCCCGCCCGCGCCCCCAGGCCCGCCGCCGCGGGCGCCGACAGCCCCTACGCGGGAGGAACGGCGTGACCGACCCCCTGCACACGGAACTGCTCGCGCTCGCCCGGGAGGCCGCCCGCCGCGCCGGTGCGCTCCTGCGCGACGGCCGTCCGGCCGACCTTGCGGTCGCCGCCACCAAGTCCAGTCCCATCGACGTCGTCACCGAGATGGACATCGCGGCCGAGAAGCTGATCACCGGCCTGATCGCCGAACGCCGCCCCGACGACGGCTTCCTCGGCGAGGAGGGCGCCTCCAGCGAGGGCAGCAGCGGCGTCCGCTGGGTGATCGATCCCCTCGACGGCACGGTCAACTACCTCTACGGGCTGCCCACGTGGGCCGTCTCCATCGCGGCCGAGCAGGACGGCGAGGCCGTGGTGGGCGTCGTGGAGATCCCCATGCGCGGCGAGACGTTCCACGCGGTGCGCGGCGGTGGCGCCCGGGGCACCGGAGCCTGGGCGGGGGAACGCGTCCTGGCCTGCCGTGCGGCGGCCCCCCTCGACCAGGCCCTGGTCTCGACCGGCTTCAACTACGTCACCGAGGTCCGCGCCCACCAGGCGGACGTCGCGCAGCGGCTGATCCCGCTCCTGAGGGACGTCCGGCGCAGCGGCTCGGCAGCCGTCGACCTGTGCGACGTGGCCGTGGGCAGGCTCGACGGCTACTACGAGCGAGGCCTGCACGCCTGGGACCTCGCGGCGGGCGACCTGATCGCCCGGGAAGCGGGTGCGCTGACCGGTGGACGGCCCGCAGAGCGCCCCGGACGCGATCTCGCGATCGCCGCCACCCCGGGCGTCTTCGAGCCCCTCCAGCGCCTGCTGGAGGACTTCGGCGCCTGGCACGACTGAGGCACGGCCGGGCCGCCGTCGCGCGGCCACGCGAAGGGGCCCCGGCGCTGGATTCGCCGGGGCCCCTTCGCATACGCGCCTACCGCTAGACGCGCGTCGCGCCGACCTCCACACCGTGCTCGGCGGCGAGGCGACGCAGGTCGTCGAGCTCGGCCTGCTCCACCTCGGCCAGGAAGTCGTCGCCCTCGTCGCGAGCCCGCGTCAGGTCGGTCTCGGTCGCCCTTATGCGCTGCAGAAGTCCTGCGGTGAATGCGTCCATGCTGCGCCCCCTCGTCCTGGGTGTCGTGGGTCGATGGCACGGGGGTGTGCCGGGTTGGGAAGGGGCGATCACGTCTCTCACAGGTGCCCAGCGCTGCCCTGCCGGGCGGCGACGGTGCCGGACACCCACGCCCGCTCTGCGGCAAGCGGACCGCGGAGTGCCACATGGTGCAGCGGCACATGCAGAGCGTGATCGCGGGGTGTAAAGCCGTCCTCCCCTCGCTCCCTTCCGCGGAAACCTCAACCGAACGAGAAAATCTCGCATTCCCGGGCCTCACACCCGTCCTTCATGTACCGCCCACCCGTCTTACCGCCGACTTATGGCCGAAAAGGGCAGGATGGACGCAACACTCACCGAGACCCCCGCCCGCGTGCGTCCACGGACGCTACGCGGGTGGACACAGGAAGGACTGCGACGTGCGCGTACTCGTCGTCGAGGACGAGCAGCTGCTCGCCGATGCGGTGGCCACCGGACTGCGCCGGGAGGCCATGGCCGTCGACGTCGTGTACGACGGTGCGGCCGCCCTGGAGCGCATCGGCGTCAACGACTACGACGTGGTCGTCCTGGACCGCGACCTGCCCCTGGTGCACGGCGACGACGTCTGCCGCAAGATCGTCGAACTCGGCATGCCCACGCGCGTGCTGATGCTCACGGCCTCCGGCGACGTCAGCGACCGGGTCGAGGGCCTGGAGATCGGCGCAGACGACTACCTGCCCAAGCCCTTCGCGTTCAGCGAGCTCATCGCACGCGTGCGTGCACTCGGCCGGCGCACCAGCGTGCCGCTGCCGCCCGTCCTGGAGCGGGCCGGCATCAAGCTCGACCCCAACCGCCGCGAGGTCTTCCGCGACGGCAAGGAGGTGCAGCTCGCGCCCAAGGAGTTCGCCGTCCTGGAGGTGCTGATGCGCAGCGAGGGCGCGGTGGTCTCCGCGGAGCAGCTGCTGGAGAAGGCGTGGGACGAGAACACCGACCCGTTCACCAACGTCGTGCGCGTGACCGTCATGACGCTCCGCCGCAAGTTGGGCGAACCGCCGGTGATCGTCACCGTCCCCGGTTCGGGTTACCGGATCTGACCGCCGTGGCATCGACACCCGCACCGCCCCAGGCGCCCCCGAAGCCCACCTGGGACCCCCGGAGCCCGCAGCTGCCGTTCCCGTGGCTCCGCCCGACCATCCGCATACGGCTCACCCTGCTGTACGGCGGCATGTTCCTGATCGCCGGCATCATGCTGCTGTCGATCATCTACCTGCTGGCGGCGCAGGCACTCCACGAAGGCAGCGGCCAGGCGTTCAAGGTGACCGGGAGCGATCTCGACGTCACCAGCTCCACCTGCCCCCAGCTGGGCGCGGCGTCCAACCAGGCCCAGTTCAACGAGTTCCTCAAGCAGTGCGACGACATCCAGCGTCAGCATGCTCTCGACGACCTGCTGAGCCGCTCCCTGCTCGCCCTCCTGGGGCTCGCGATCATCGCCTTCGCCTTCGGCTACGCCATGGCGGGCCGCGTGCTGTCCCCGCTCGGCAGGATCACCCGCACCGCGCGCGCGGTGGCGGGCTCGGACCTGTCCCGCCGTATCGAGCTGGACGGCCCGGACGACGAGCTCAAGGAGCTGGCCGACACCTTCGACGACATGCTGGAGCGTCTGCAGCGCGCGTTCACCGCGCAGCAGCGCTTCGTGGGCAACGCCTCGCACGAGCTGAGAACACCGCTGGCGATCAACCGCACCCTGCTGGAAGTGCACCTCTCCGATCCGGGAGCGCCGGTGGAGCTGCAGCAGCTGGGCAAGACGCTGCTGGCGACCAACGAGCGCAGCGAGCAGCTCGTCGAGGGTCTGCTGCTGCTCGCCCGCAGCGACAACCAGATCGTCGAGCGCAAGCCGGTGGACCTCGCCGAGGTCGCCGAGCAGGCCGTCGACCAGGTACACGGGGAGGCGGCGGCCAAGGGCGTGGTAATTCGCGGTGAGCAGAAATCCGCGGTCGTTCAGGGCAACGGCGTCCTTTTGGAGAGGATCGCTCTGAATCTCGTGCAGAATGCCGTGCGGTACAACGTGCCCGAGGGCGGCTGGGTCGAGGTGACCACCGACGTCCGGCACGGCCAGGCGGTTCTGGTCGTGTCGAACACCGGCCCGGTCGTGCCGGCGTACGAGATCGACAATCTGTTCGAACCGTTCCGTCGGCTGCGTACCGAGCGGACGGGCAGCGACAAGGGGGTCGGGCTCGGTCTGTCCATCGTGCGGTCCGTGGCCCGGGCGCACGGCGGCCATATCGTGGCCCAGCCGCGCGAGGGGGGTGGGCTCGTGATGCGAGTCACCTTCCCTGTCTGAGATCATGTCGCCGACACACGCGGGGATGTTCGCTTTGCGCGGAATTTTCTGGGCTTACGGCAGCCCTCTCCGTGTGTGATCGATCACAGAGGTGAATTTCCGTCCATCTACTCTCCGTGATCATGGATGCCTGTGTAAAGCCCGGAAAATCCGGGTTTTCGGGGGTCCCGATCACGGGAAGTACACGGTGGGACGCCTTTGAAGTGCGGCAATCGGACCGTGTACGGTCCCGATCGCCATCCAAGCCGATCACTCGTGAGGAGTTCGGTTGGGTGTCGATTGAGTAACAGACCTTGATGTGAGGCAAAATCTCCGCCTCGAGGCGGGCACAAGTCCGGCCTCTCACGCGTTACGTGCGCTGGAGACACCGCAGACACCCAGAGGGGGAGAGGCGAAATGGCTACCGATTACGACACCCCACGCAAGACCGACGACGACGTCGACTCAGACAGCCTTGAGGAGCTGAAGGCCAGGCGGAACGACAAGTCCGCCTCCGCAGTCGATGTCGACGAATTCGAGGCCGCCGAAGGCCTCGAACTGCCCGGCGCGGACCTCTCGAACGAGGAGCTGGCCGTCCGGGTGCTGCCCAAGCAGCAGGACGAGTTCACTTGCATGAGCTGCTTCCTGGTGCACCACCGCAGCCAGCTGGCCCGGGAGAAGAACGGCCAGCCGATCTGCCGCGACTGCGACTGAGGCGGGGTCGGCCGTGACTGGCTCGACCCCTCCTCGGAAGCGCCGCTTCCCCCTGCGGGGAACGGACAAAGGGCCGTCCGACGGCCCTCACGGCGTGCGTGACGACGAGCGAGGCTCATCCGGTACGGGAGCAGTCCCGGCGGGATCTGCCTCGCTCGAACCCGCGTCGGACCGGAGTGACCGTCCGGCACCGGCGCAGAGCGCCGCCCCCGTCGCAAGGCGGAGGGCGGCGGTCATCCGGGACAAGGCCACGGGTCTGGCCCGGGAAGGCGCCCGACAGGGCGGCAAACGGGCCAGGGCGGGCCTCGGGCACCTGGCCGACCGGATCATCGACATCGCCCCCCGGGTGCCCGTACGGGACCTCCAGACGCTTCGTCGGCAGTTCCCCGGTCTGGGGCCGGAGGAGATCGCGGACAAACTCGTGGCCGGCGCGGCGAACGCCACGTCCACCGTCGGCGCGGGCATCGGCGCGGCGGCGATGCTGCCCGTGCCGCCCGCGATGCCCACGGAACTGGCCGCGGAGATCACCGGGGTCGCCGCGATCGAACTCAAACTGATCGCCGAGCTCCACGAGGTCTACGGCGTGCGGCCTGCGGGCAGCCTCAAGGACCGCAGCACCGCGTATCTGCGCTCGTGGTCGGGCGAACGCGGGGTCGACGTCCTGAAGCCGTCCTCGATCAACTCGGCCCTCGGCGGCCAGATGAAGCGCGAGCTGCGCCAGCAGATCATGAAGCGCATGGTCCGCGACCTGCCGAACCTGATGCCCTTCATGGTGGGCGCCGTCGTCGGCGCGGTCATGAACCGGCGGGACACCAGAAGGGTCGCCGCGAAGGTCCGGGCCGATCTGCGCAGGATGCAGGTGCCCTGGGACGATCTGAGAGAACTCCCGGCGCTGGAGAAACCCGCCGACCCGCTGACCATGGGGGAGATCCCCGGAATCCCCGACGAGCCCGGACGCTGACGTCCGAGGGCCGCCCGGCTCTGCCGACGGCGGCCGGGGCCGTCCCGGTTACGCCGTCGTTTCCCGCGCCGCCGCGAGGGCCTGCGCCAGGCGCTCCGGCTCCCGCGTCGACAGATACAGGTACGGCGTGGGGTCGTCCGGGTCGGTGACCTCCACCTTCAGGGCCGTCGGAATGTAGGAGCGCAGCAGCAGGAAGGCACGGGTGTCGGCCTTGTGGGTGCGCCAGGCGCGCGCCTCCTCCGCGTCCAGGATCTCCGCTTCGCCCAGGGCGGCGACCGGGATCTTCGCCTCGCCCGCGATGAGGGAGTCGCCCACGATCCGGATGCGCAGGGAGCCGTAGGAGCTGGCCACGACGGCGGCGGCAGCGGTGCCGCCGACCAGGCCGCCGAGCAACGGCAGGGTGCCGAAGGGCAACAGGATCAGGGCCATGGAGACGCCCACGAGGAACGAGACGAACCACCACGAGCGCGGGGCGGTGAGGCGTTCTTCGTAAGGGGCGGCGGAGAGCTGCATGGAGCCAAGCTTGGCACGGTGTCCGGATATCGCGGACGCGCGGGTAAGGTCTGCGGCTGTGAGTGGTACTTCCGCAGCTCTTGAGCCTCCGGCCGACGCCGTGAAACCCGTGCGTCACCCCGACGCTCCCGCACCCGGTGAGCTTCTCGGCGCCCACTACGAACACTGTTTCGGATGTGGCGGCGGGCAGGTCCACGGGCTGCACCTGGAGACGCGGGCCGGCGAGGGGGTGAGCGTCACCGCCGAGTTCACCGTGCAGCCCGCTCACCAGGGGGCGCCGGGCCTCGCGCACGGCGGGATCCTGGCGGCGGCTCTCGACGAGACGCTCGGCTCGCTGAACTGGCTGCTGCGGACGGTCGCGGTGACCGGACGGCTGGAGACCGACTTCGTGCGGCCCGTCCCCGTCGGCGCCACGCTGCACCTGCACGCCGAGGCGACCGCGGTGGCCCGCCGCAAGATCTACTCGCGGGCCACCGGCCGGATCGGCGGCCCCGACGGGCCGCTCGCCGTCCGCGCCGAGGCGCTCTTCGTGGAGGTCGCGGTCGAGCACTTCGTGCAGCACGGCCGCGACGAGGAGATCCGGGCGGCCATGAGCGACCCGGACCGGATCAGGCGCGCCCGCGCCTTCGAGGTGAACCCGTGAGCCGTCCTCCGCTGGACGTCCTGATCCGGCGCGTCGACCCCGACGTACCGCTTCCGGCGTACGAGCACCCCGGGGACGCTGGGGCCGATCTGCGCACCACCGCGAGCCGGGAACTGGCGCCGGGGGAGCGGGCCGTACTGCCCACGGGGGTGTCCATCGCCCTGCCGGAGGGGTACGCGGCCTTCGTGCACCCGCGTTCCGGGCTGGCCGCCCGATGCGGCGTCGCCCTCGTGAATGCCCCGGGGACGGTTGATGCCGGGTACCGTGGGGAGATCAAGGTGATCGTGGTGAATCTCGACCCGCACGAGTCCGTGCGGTTCGAGCGCTTCGACCGGATTGCCCAACTGGTCGTCCAGCAGGTCGAGAGGGTCCGCTTCCAGGAGGCGGCGGAGCTTCCCGAATCGGCGCGGGCCGCGGGGGGCTTCGGGTCCACCGGCGGTCATGCCGCCGTGGGCGGCGCAAGCGGTACAAGCGGTCAGGCCGCCGAGGGCGGCGCGACGGGTGGGAATCGATACGCTTCGGTCGTATCCGACCGGGAAGGACAGTGACGTGTTCGGACGTCGCAATAAGAAGGGCGCCGCCGAGGACGCGGCCGGCGAGGCCGAGCAGGTCGTCGACAGTGTCGACACTGAGGCGGACGACGTGGAGGGCGAGCGCGAGCGAGTCCGGCTGGAGCCGGAGCCGCGGCCCGACGGGCCCTGGGACGACTCCGAGGTGCGCGACCCCGCCGAGGGCCGCGTGGACCTCGGCGGGCTCTTCGTGCCCGGGGTCGACGGCATGGAGCTGCGGGTCGAGGTCGCCGGCGACGCGATCGTCGCCGCGACGGTCGTGCTGCGCGACAGCGCCGTCCAGCTGCAGGCCTTCGCCGCGCCCAAGCGCGAGGGCATCTGGGGCGAGGTGCGCGAGGAGATCGGCTCCGGCATCACCCAGCAGGGTGGCATCGTCGACGAGGTCGAGGGCCCGCTGGGCTGGGAGCTGCGGGCTCAGGTGCCGGTGCAGCTGCCGGACGGCACGAGCGGCTTCCATGTCGTGCGGTTCGTCGGCGTGGACGGTCCCCGCTGGTTCCTGCGCGGGGTGATCTCGGGCCAGGGCGCGGTGCAGCCGCAGGCGGCGGGTCTGCTGGAGCAGATCTTCCGTGACACGGTCGTGGTGCGCGGCGAGGGCCCGATGGCGCCTCGCGACCCGATCGTCCTCAAGCTGCCGAACGACGCCCAGATGGTGCCCGAGGGCGTCCAGCAGCAGGACGAGAGCTCCCGTTTCTCCGGCGGGATGGGCCAGTTGCAGCGCGGACCGGAGATCACCGAGGTCCGCTGACCCGCTGAAGCGCCGACTGCTCGACTCGTCGGCGGATCGCACGGCCGACAGGGCCGCATCCCTCACCCGGGGTGCGGCCCTTCGTCATGCTCCCCGCCGTCCGCGTTCGCGCGCGGGAGACCTTGACGGCGCATTGGTCTGGACCTACGGTCTCCGCTCAACGCCTGGTTCATAAGGGCGCTCTGTGTTCACATACAAGAACAGGAAACGGAGCCTCCATGCGTCGAGCCGCATTCCTCGTGACCGTCACCTCGCTGGTCCTGAGCATCCTGACGTCCCCGAACACCGCACGGGCCCAAGCCGCCCCGGTTGCCTTCGTCCACCCCGGAGTCATCGTCTCCCGGGCGCAACTGGACTTCGTACGGGACAAGGTCGGCGCCGCGGCCCAGCCGTGGAAGGGAGCCTTCGACCAGCTCCTGGCGAGCAAGTACGCCGACCTCGGCCGCACGCCCGAGCCCCGCGCCGTCGTCGAGTGCGGGTCCCACTCCAACCCGAACCACGGCTGCACGGACGAGCGTGAGGACGCCCTCGCCGCGTACACCGACGCACTCGCCTGGTACGTCACGCGGGACGAGCGGTACGCCAGGCGGGCCATCGCGCTGATGGACGCCTGGTCGGGCGTCGTCAAGGACCACACCGGCAGCAACGCCCCGCTGCAGACCGGCTGGGCGGGCTCCACCTGGCCGCGGGCCGCCGAGATCGTCAAGTACACGTACTCGGGGAACTGGGCGAACTCGGGCCGCTTCGCGACCATGCTGCGTGATGTGTACCTGCCCGAGGTGATCAACGGCTCGAACTCCAACGGCAACTGGGAGCTGTCGATGACGGAGGCGGCCATCGGCATCTCCGTCTTCCTGGAGGACCGGACGTCCTACGACAAGGCCATGGCGAAGTTCCGCACCCGCACCGCCGCCTACGTCTACCTGGCCTCCGACGGCGAGCTCCCGAAGACCGTGCCCAGCCAGAACCTGAACACCCGGGACAAGATCGTCGCCTACTGGCAGGGGCAGGGCGCCTTCGTCACCGGGCTGACCCAGGAGACCTGCCGGGATCTCACCCACACCGGGTACGGCATCTCCGCGATCTCGCACGTCGCCGAGACCAGCCGGATCCAGGGCCAGGACCTGTACGGCACCGACGTGGGGGAGCGGCTGCGGCAGGCCCTCGGCTTCCAGGCCAGGTACCAGCTCGGCGCGGCCGTCCCGAATTGGCTGTGCGGCGGTTCCCTCGACCTGGGGCTCGGCCCCGTCACGGAGGTCGGCTACAACGCGCTGCACAACCGGCTGGGCATCGCGATGAGCAACACGCAGACGCTGACCCTCCAGAACCGCCCGGCCGGCAGCAACAACCTCTTCGTCGCCTGGGAGACGCTGACCCACGGGGACGATCCCGCGTGAACCGACGTGGGGGGCTCGTCCGATGAAGTGCTGAGGGGCGCAGCCGCCCGCGGGGCGTCAGGGTTGCGTCAAAGGCGCGCGTCGCCCCTCGGCTCGCCCCTCGTCCCGGAAGCGTTGGCCGTAAGGTCGACGCTGCGTAGGCGGTAATGACAGGAAGACAATGAGGCCATGGCACGCGGCAAGCTTCGGATCTACCTCGGCGCCGCGCCGGGCGTGGGCAAGACGTACGCCATGCTGTCCGAGGCCCACCGCCGGGTGGAGCGCGGCACGGACTGCGTGGTGGCGTTCGTGGAGCATCACGGCCGCCGGCGCACCGAGGTGATGCTGCACGGGCTGGAGGAGATTCCGCGCCGCGAGCTGGAGTACCGGGGCGCCGTCTTCACCGAGATGGACGTGGACGCCGTCCTCGCCCGCGCCCCGAAGGTCGCCCTGGTGGACGAACTCGCCCACACCAATGTTCCGGGCTCCCGCAACGCCAAGCGCTGGCAGGACGTGGAGGAGCTGCTCGCCGTCGGCGTCGACGTGATCTCCACGGTGAACATCCAGCACCTTGAGTCCCTGGGCGACGTCGTGGAGTTCATCACGGGCGTCCGCCAGCAGGAGACGGTGCCGGACGAGTTCGTCCGGCGTGCCGACGAGATCGAGCTGGTGGACATGTCGCCGCAGGCCCTGCGCCGGCGGATGGCGCACGGCAACGTCTACCAGCCGGACAAGGTCGACGCGGCCCTGTCCAACTACTTCCGGCCCGGGAACCTCACCGCGCTGCGGGAGCTGGCCCTGCTGTGGGTGGCCGACCGGGTCGACGAGTACCTGCAGCAGTACCGCAGCGAGCACCGGGTGTCGGCGATCTGGGGGTCGCGCGAGCGGATCGTGGTCGGGCTGACCGGCGGTCCGGAGGGACGCACGCTCATCCGGCGGGCGGCGCGGCTGGCGGAGAAGGGCGCGGGAGGCGAGGTGCTGGCCGTGTACATAGCGCGCAGCGACGGGCTCACCTCGGCCTCGCCCAAGGAACTGGCGGTGCAGCGCACCCTCGCGGAGGACCTCGGGGGCACCTTCCACCACGTGGTCGGCGACGACATACCGGCCGCGCTGCTCGACTTCGCCCGCGGGGTCAACGCCACCCAGATCGTGCTCGGCTCGTCGCGCCGCAAGGCCTGGCAGTACGTCTTCGGTCCCGGGGTCGGCGCGACGGTCGCCCGGGAGTCGGGCGCCGACCTCGACGTCCACATCGTCACGCACGAGGAGGCCGCCAAGGGGCGCGGACTGCCCGTGGCCCGCGGCGCCAGGCTCGGGCGGGCCCGGATCGTCTGGGGCTGGCTGGTCGGCGTGGCCGGTCCGGCGCTGCTGGCGCTGCTGCTGAGCACCGTCCACCTCGGTCTCGCCAACGACATGCTGCTGTTCCTGGCCCTCACGGTGGCGGCGGCGCTGCTGGGCGGCCTGCTGCCCGCACTGGCCTCGGCGGCCGTGGGCTCGCTGCTGCTGAACTACTTCTACACGCCGCCCCTGCACCGCTGGACCATCGCCGACCCGAAGAACATCGTCGCCATCGTGATCTTCGTCGGGGTGGGGATCTCGGTGGCGTCGGTGGTGGACCTGGCCGCCCGGCGCACCCACCAGGCGGCCCGGCTGCGTGCCGAGTCGGAGATCCTGTCCTACCTGGCGGGCAACGTCCTGCGGGGCGAGACCAGCCTGGAGGCGCTGCTGGAGCGCGTGCGGGAGACCTTCGGAATGGACTCGGCGGCGCTCCTGGAGCGGGCGGGCGACCATGAACCGTGGACCAGGGCCGGCCACGTCGGCTTCGGGACGCCGGTCGAACGGCCCGACGACGCGGACGTCGAGGTGCCGGTCGGCGACCGCACGGCGCTGGCGCTCACCGGACGGGTGCTGCCCGCGGAGGACCGGCGGGTGCTGGCCGCGTTCGCCGCGCAGGCGGTGGTCGTGCTGGACCGGCGGCGTCTGCGGGAGGAGGCCGACCAGGCCCGCGCGATGGCCGAGGGCAACCGCATCCGCACGGCGCTGCTGGCCGCCGTCAGCCACGATCTGCGCACTCCGCTGGCCGGGATCAAGGCGGCCGTGTCGAGCCTCAGGTCCGATGACGTGGCCTGGTCCGAGGAGGACCGGGCGGCGCTGCTGGAAGGCATCGAGGACGGCGCGGACCGCCTCGACCATCTGGTGGGCAACCTCTTGGACATGTCCCGCCTTCAGACGGGCACGGTCACGCCGATCATCCGTGAGACCGACCTCGACGAGGTGGTGCCGATGGCGCTCGGCGGGGTGCCCGACCCGCAGACGAGCGTGGAGCTGGACATCCCCGAGACGCTGCCGATGGTCGCCGTGGACGCCGGACTGCTGGAGCGGTCGGTCGCCAACCTGGTGGAGAACGCCGTCAAGTACAGCCCGGGCGGCACAGCCGTGCTGGTCTCGGCGAGCGCCCTGTCGGACCGGGTGGAGGTGCGGGTCGTGGACCGCGGGCCCGGCGTCCCCGACGAGGCCAAGGAGCGGATATTCGCCCCCTTCCAGCGGTACGGCGACGCGCCGCGCGGCGCCGGAGTGGGACTGGGCCTCGCGGTCGCCCGCGGCTTCGCCGAGGCCATGGGCGGCACCCTGGACGCGGAGGACACCCCCGGCGGGGGACTCACCATGGTCCTCACCCTCCGCGCGGCCGGACCGCGCTCCGAGCCGCCACCGGCCCCGGACCCGAAATCGCGATCCGGCCCGGACCCAGAGTCGCCACCCGTGACACCCGTGAGACCCGTGAGACCCGTGAGACCCGAAAGGCAGGACTCATGCTGAGCCCGGCTGGGGGGACACCCCAGGCCCCCACGAGGGTGCTCGTGATCGACGACGAGCCGCAGATCGTGCGCGCCCTCGTGATCAACCTCAGGGCCCGCAAGTACGAGGTCGACGCCGCCCATGACGGCGCCACCGCCCTCCGGCTCGCCGCCGCCCGCCATCCGGACGTGGTCGTCCTGGACCTCGGACTGCCGGACATGGACGGCGTGGAGGTGATCAAGGGGCTGCGGGGCTGGACCAGGGTGCCGATCCTGGTGCTGTCCGCCCGCCACTCCTCCGACGAGAAGGTCGAGGCGCTCGACGCGGGGGCCGACGACTACGTCACCAAGCCGTTCGGCATGGACGAGCTGCTGGCCCGGTTGCGGGCCGCCGTCCGTCGCGCCGAACCCCCCGGGGGCGGTGAGGACGAGGTCCTGGTGGAGACCGACGAGTTCACCGTGGACCTCGCCGCGAAGAAGGTGAACCGGGCGGGGAAGGACGTACGGCTGACGCCCACGGAGTGGCATCTGCTGGAGGTGCTGGTGCGCAACACGGGCCGCCTGGTCAGCCAGAAGCAGCTGCTGCAGGAGGTGTGGGGGCCGTCGTACGGGACGGAGACCAACTACCTGCGGGTCTACATGGCACAGCTCAGACGCAAGCTGGAGGCGGATCCCTCGCATCCGAGGCACTTCGTCACGGAGCCCGGGATGGGGTACCGCTTCGAGCGGTAGGCCGTGGGCGGGGGCTGCGGGGGC
>NZ_JAHHIU010000104.1 GCF_024539815.1 Streptomyces hayashii | reverse complement strand
CGGGCGGGGCTCGCCAGGGACAGCAGGGAGACGGCGGCCAGGAGGGCGGCGGCGACTCGTGTTCTGATCATTCCATCAGCCAAACGCGGCCCCGCTTCGCACCGGGACCGGCGCGCGGCGGGGTCACCCTTACGAGGGTCCGCCCCAGGCCTATGGGGCATCCGCGCAGAGGCGACCGGGCGTTCACGCCCAGGCACGCGGCAAGGTGACACCCGGGCACGCGGCGCGGTGACCTCCAGGCGCAGGGCACGGTCACGCCCAGGCGAACTGCACGGCGCGGTCACGCCCAGGTGCGCCCGGGGCCGCGCCGCCGCACCCCGTTCCCTCCCGCCCGGCCGGGACCCGCGCGCCTTGAGTCCCCCGCGCCTCAGTCCCGCGCGGCCCGGTCCCGTACGTTCCGCCACGCCTCGGGGATCGCCTCGGCCACGTCGTGGGCGCCCACCGGTGCGCCGTGGGCCGCGAAGCGACCGGCCAGGCCGTGCAGATACGCGCCCACGCTCCCCGCGTCCAGCGCGCTCAGCCCGGCCGCGAGCAGCGACCCCGCCAGCCCCGACAGGACGTCCCCGCTTCCGGCGGTGGCCAGCCAGGCCGTCCCCGTGGCGTTCACCCGCACCACTCCCGCGCCCCCCGCGTCCGCGACCAGCGTCGTCGACCCCTTCAGCAGCACGGTCGCCCGGTACCGCGCCGCCAGCTCGCGCGCCGCGGTCAGCCGGGCCCGCTCCACCTCCTCGCGCGTCACGCCCAGCAGCGCGGCCGCCTCCCCGGCGTGCGGGGTCATCAGCGTCGGCGCGGTGCGGCCGCGCACGGCGGCGGCGTCCGCGAGCCGCAGCCCGTCGGCGTCGACGAGCACCGGCACGTCGGCGGCCAGCACCTGCGCCACCGTCCCCGCGTCGTCCCCGGCTCCCGGCCCGACGACCCAGGCCTGCACCCGCCCGGCCTGCTCGGGCCCGCGGTCGGAGACGAGGGTCTCGGGGAACCGCGCCAGCACCGTCTCCCCCGCCGGGCCGACGTACCGCACGGCCCCCGCCCCGCCGCGCAGCGCACCCGCCACGGCCAGCACGGCGGCCCCCGGATAGCGGGCTGACCCGGCGGCGATCCCGACGACGCCCCGCCGGTACTTGTCGCTCTCCCCGCCCGGCGTCGGCAGCAGGGCGGCCACGTCCGCGTGCTGGAGGGCCTCCAGCTCGGGCCGGTCGGGCAGTTCGGACCCGAGTCCGATGTCGACGAGCCGCACCGACCCGGCGTGCTCCCGGGCGGGGTCGACGAGCAGCCCCGGCTTGTGGGCGCCGAACGTGACGGTCAGGTCGGCGCGGATCGCGCTGCCGCGCACCTCCCCGGTGTCGGCGTCGACGCCGCTGGGCAGGTCGACGGCGACGACGGCGGCCCGGGCATCGGCGACGAGCGCGGCCAGCGCGGCCGCCTCCGGCCGCAGCCCGCCCCGGCCGCCGATCCCGACGATCCCGTCCAGCACGAGGTCCGCCCGCCGGACGGCGTCCTGCGCCCCGTCGGGCACGACCGTGCGGCCGCCCGCGCGCAGCAGGGCGGCCAGCCCGCCCGCGTGGGCGCGCTCCGGCGCCAGCAGCACCGCGGTGACGCCCGCGCCGCGCCGCGCGAGCCGGGCGCCCGCGTACAGGGCGTCGCCCCCGTTGTCCCCGCTGCCGACCAGCAGCACGACCCGTCGCCCGTACACCCGCCCCAGCAGGTCCGCGCAGGCGGCGGCGAGCCCGGCGGCGGCCCGCTGCATGAGCGCCCCTTCCGGGACGCGGGCCATCAGCTCCCGTTCGGCACGACGGACGGTCTCGGCACAGTAGGCAGTACGCATACGTCGAGTCTGCCCCGGCCCGTGCCGCCGCCGCACGCGGCCGGCTCAGCCCTCGGCGACGACCACGGCCGAGGCGACGCCCGCGTCATGACTCAACGACACATGCCATCCGGTGACCCCCAGTTCGGCCGCCCGGGCGGCGACGCTCCCGCGCACCCGCAGCCGGGGCCGCCCGCTCTCCTCGACGTAGACCTCCGCGTCGGTCCACAGCAGCCCGGGAGGAGCCCCCAGGGCCTTGGCGAGCGCCTCCTTCGCGGCGAACCGCGCCGCCAGCGAGGCGGCCCCCCGGCGGTCCCCGCCGGGCAGCAGCAACTCGCTGTCCAGGAACAGCCGTCGGGCGAGCCCCGGCGTCCGCTCCAGCGACGCCGCGAACCGCTCGATCTCGGCCACGTCGATACCGACCCCGATGATGCTCATGCCGAGCACCCTACGGCCGCGTTGTCACAGCCTGCTGCTAGCCTGCGGCGACTTGACCATGTCAAGTCGGAAGCAGACTTTCACCGCCGCGCGCCCTGGGGGGCCAGCCCGCGCGCCGCGGACAGCGACGCCAGGGGGCGGAGGCATGACCAGCACCACCAACGGCACGACCAGCGGCAGACCGCCGAGTTCATCGGGGCCGACCTTCGACCCGTACGACAACACACCCGAGCTGATCCCGATGCGCACCGCCGCGCAGGCGGGGGACTGGCCGGCCGTGCGGGCCTGGTTCGCGGGGCTCGGCTCGGTCGACGAGCTCGCCTCCGCCTCCAGCCTCCTCGCCGACATCGCCGGTGTCGAGAACGTCCTGGAGCGGGCGGTCGCCGAACACCCCGACGAGCCGCTGCCGCGCGCGCTGCTCGCCGAGCGGTACGTCTACATCGGCTGGGACATCCGCAGCGGCGCCCGCGCGCAGAACGTCTCGCAGGACCAGTTCCAGCAGTTCCACGACTGGCTGCGGCGGGCGGAGCAACTGCTGATCGAGGTCTGCGCCGAGCATCCCGACCACGCGCCCGCGTGGACCGCCCGGCTGATGACCGCGCGCGGTCTGGAGCTCGGGCAGGCCGAGGCGCGCCGCCGCTACGACCGGCTGTCCGCCCGCCATCCGCACCACTACCGCGCCCAGACGCAGCTGCTCCAGCAGCTGTGCCCGAAGTGGGGCGGCTCCTGGGAGGCGGCGCACGGGTTCGCGCGCGAGTGCGCGACCGCCGCGCCCGACGGTTCGAACTCCGGCGCCCTGGTCGCTCTCGCGCACGTCGAGCGCTGGCTGGACCTGGACAGCGGCGAGGACGCGGCCTACATGCGGGGCCTGTCGGTCCGCGACGACCTGCGGCACGCCGCCCAGGTGTCCGTGCTGCACCCGGCCCACCGGCCCGACTGGAACACGATCGGCGCCCACAGCGCGTTCGCGTTCGCCTTCTCGCTCGGCAACCACTGGGCGGACGCGGCCCCGCACTTCGCGTTCCTCGGCGACCGCGCGTCGGAGTCCCCCTGGTACCACCTGCCCGACAAGACGTCGTCGTTCCTCAAGTGCCGCAAGGCCGCGCTGGACACCCGAGGAGGCGTCCGATGACCACGGACCTGCACAAGCACGGCCACGACCACGTTCACGGCGCCGACGGCCTCGCCGCCCTGGACGGCCTGGTCGCGCACACCGCCGTCGACGGCATTCCCGCCCTCTACGCCCCCGTCTCCGGCAAGGAGATCACCGCCGGTCTCTTCTTCCGGGTGGGGCGAGCCGACGAGACCCTGGCCACCGCCGGAATCACCCACCTCGTGGAGCACCTGGCCCTGCACCGCCTGGGCATTTCCGACCTGCACTACAACGGCGCGACGGCGAACGCCTACACCCTCTTCCTCGTGACCGGCCGCGAGGAGGAGGTCGTCGAGTACCTCAACGGCGTGTGCGCGGGCCTGCGGGACCTGCCGATGGAGCGGCTGGAGACCGAGAAGGAGATCCTGCGAACCGAGGCGGCCGGCCGCGGCGGCGGTTCCCGGCAGCAGATGCCGCTGTGGCGTTACGGCGCCCAGAGCTACGGTCTGTCCAGCTACACCGAGCTCGGCACCTGGGGCCTGACGCCCGACCAGGTCCGCTCCTGGGCCGAGACCCGCTTCACCAGGGACAACGCGGTGCTCTGGATCACCAGCGACCGCATCCCCGACGGCCTGGACCTCACCCTTCCCGCGGGCTCCCGTCTCCCGGCGCCGGCCGCGACCAGCGCCCTGCCCACCACCCCCGCGTACATCAGCGGCGACGACGGCCATGTCGTCCTCACCTCGGTGCTTCGCCGTTCCACGGCGGCGAGCGTCTTCGCCGACGTGCTCGGCCGGGCCCTCTTCCAGGACCTGCGCCAGGAGGGCGGCTACTCCTACTCCGCGGAGGCCGACTACAGCCCGCGCGACGCCGACTTCGCCACCCTCACCGCCTACGCCGACGCCCTTCCGCAGAAGCAGGACGCGGTCGTGGGCGGCTTCGTCGACACCCTCGCCCGGCTGCGGGCGGGCCGCATCGAGCAGGCCGAGCTGGACTCGGCGCGCGGCAAGCTCCTCAAGATGTACGACACCCCCGACCTGGGCGCCGCCACCCTGCCCTCGTACGCGCTGAGCCTGCTGCTCGGGCACCCCCTCCTGAGCCCCGAGCAGCACAAGGCGGAGCTGAACGCGGTGACCGTCCAGGACCTGCGCGAGGCCGCCAGGGAGACATGGGAGAACGCGCTCCTCCAGGTGCCCGGCCGGGGCGTCGACTGGGCGGGGCTGACGCTCGCCCCGCAGCGCTCGACGGCCGCCGTCACCGGAACCCGTCACCAGTCCCTGGAGGACGAGGACGTCACCCTGGTCATCGGCGCCGAGGGCGTGAGCCTGCTGACCCCGAGGGGCCCGATCACCGTCCGCTACGACGCCTGCGCGGCGATGACCACCCGGCCGGACGGCTCCCGGGCGCTCACCGGCCACGACGGCTTCTCGGTCAACGTGGAGCCCACCCTCTTCCGTGACGTGACGCCGGACCGCATCGCGGCACTCGACGCGGCCGTGCCCCCGCAGGCGACGGTGCCGCTGCCGGCCCGCGAGCCCGACCGCATCCCCCAGCCGCGTCAGCGGGCCGCCGCGCCGGCGTCCGGCGGCGGCCGGTCCACCGCGGGCTGGACCGCCGCACTGTGGCTCGTGGGCCTGCTCGCGGCGGTCTGGGGCCTGCTCTGCGCGGTGATCACGTCCGACGAGGCCTCGGCCGCCGCCCCGGAGTGGGACGCGGTCGTGGGCGTCTGGATCATGGAACTCCCGCTGCTCTTCGCGACCTGGAAGGTGTTCGCGGCACGCAGGGCACGCAGACGGAGCTGACGGGCCCGCCCGGGGCCACCCTGGACCGTCGAGGCGATCCAGGGCGGCCCGGCCACACGGGCCCGCCACCGCACACCGGCCGTCACCCGCACACCGTCCGCCGCCGCACACGGCCGTGCCACACCGGCCGCCGACTCACGGGCCGCTCCCCACGGGCTACTCCACGGTGACGGACTTCGCCAGGTTCCGCGGCTGATCGACCTCGTTGCCCCGCGCCGTCGCCAGCTCGCACGCGAAGACCTGCAACGGCACCGTCGCGACCAGCGGTTGCAGCAGCACCGGCGTGACGGGGATGCGCACCAGATGGTCGGCGTACGGCACGACCGCCTCGTCCCCCTCCTCGGCGATCACGATCGTCCGCGCCCCGCGCGCCCGGATCTCCTGGATGTTGGAGACGATCTTGTCGTGCAGGACGGACCGCCCGCGCGGCGAGGGCACCACCACGACGACCGGCAGGTCCTCCTCGATGAGCGCGATGGGCCCGTGCTTCAGCTCCCCCGCCGCGAAGCCCTCCGCGTGCATGTAGGCGAGCTCCTTCAGCTTGAGCGCCCCCTCCAGCGCGACGGGGTAGCCCACGTGCCGCCCGAGGAACAGCACCGTGTCCTTCCCGGCGAGCGACCGCGCCAGCTCCCGCACCGGCTCCATCGTCTCCAGCACCCGCTCGACCTCGCCGGGCATCCGCGCCAGATCCTTCACGACGGCCCGGATCTCGTCCCCCCACTTGGCGCCGCGGACCTGCGCCAGATAGAGGGCGACCAGGTAGCAGGCCACGAGCTGCGTCAGGAACGCCTTGGTGGACGCGACGGCCACCTCCGGCCCGGCGTGGGTGTAGAGGACGGCGTCCGACTCGCGGGGGATCGTCGACCCGTTGGTGTTGCAGATGGCGAGCACCTTGGAGCCCTGCTCCCGGGCGTGCCGCAGCGCCATCAGGGTGTCCATGGTCTCGCCGGACTGCGAGACGGCGATGACGAGCGACCGTGAGCCGAGGATGGGGTCCCGGTAGCGGAACTCGCTCGCCAGCTCCACCTCGCACGGGATGCGCGTCCAGTGCTCGATGGCGTACTTGGCGATGAGGCCCGCGTGGAAGGCCGTGCCGCAGGCGACGATGACGACCTTGTCCACCTCCCGCAGCTCGGCGGCCGGGATCCGCACCTCGTCGAGGGTCAGCGCGCCGGAGGCGTCGACGCGGCCCAGCAGCGTGTCGGCGACCGCCTTGGGCTGCTCGGCGATCTCCTTGAGCATGAAGTAGTCGTAGCCGCCCTTCTCCGCGGCCGAGGCGTCCCAGTCGATGTGGTACGAGCGCACGTCGGCCGCGGATCCGTCGAAGCCGGTGACCGTCACGCCGTCCCGGCGCAGCTCGACGACCTGGTCCTGTCCCAGCTCGATCGCCGAGCGCGTGTGGGCGATGAACGCGGCGACGTCCGAGGCGAGGAACGCCTCGCCCTCGCCGACGCCCACCACCAGGGGCGAGTTGCGGCGCGCGCCGACGACCACGTCCGGCTCGTCGGCGTGCACCGCGACCAGCGTGAACGCTCCCTCCAGCCGCCGGCACACCAGCCGCATGGCCTCGGCGAGGTCGGCGGTGACCGAGAACTCCTCGGCGAGCAGATGCGCCACCACCTCGGTGTCGGTCTCGGAGAGCAACTCGTGTCCGCGCTCGGCGAGTTCGGCCCGCAGCACGGCGAAGTTCTCGATGATCCCGTTGTGCACGACGGCGACACGGCCGGCGTTGTCGAGATGAGGGTGGGCGTTGCCGTCCGTCGGCGCGCCGTGCGTGGCCCACCGGGTGTGCCCGATGCCCGTCGTCCCCGCCGGCAACGGCCGTTCCGTCAACTCCTTCTCCAGGTTGACGAGTTTGCCCGCCTTCTTCGCCGCGGCGAGCCCTCCGTCGGCCGGCACGGCGACGCCCGCCGAGTCGTACCCCCGGTACTCCAGCCGCTTCAGTCCGGCCATGACGACGTCGAGCGCCGCCTGAGACCCCACGTATCCCACGATTCCGCACATGACCGGCAGCGTACGGCGAAAGGCCCTCCCGAAAGAGGCTCCACGTGCCCGATTTCGGAAATTCTCACGGCCGAACGAGGACCGAGGGGCGCTGCCCGCCGAAGCACGAGCCGTGTCACGCCGTTCGCATGCGCTCACCCTTCGCCCCCGGACCGCTCGCCGGCCACGACGGCCGGCGTACGTCTTCAGCGCGCGCGGGCGGCCGCATCGGAGAGAGCGTGACGGAGCCCACCTGCCGTCCCGTTCAAACTCCGTTAACAATGGAGTGTGATCTCCCCGGTCTCCCCGACGCCCCGGAGCGCCCACCGGCACAGGCCGGAGGCGACTCCCTACCTCGACCTCACCCGAAGCGAGTGGAGCGCGCTGCGCGAGAAGACCCCGCTGCCGCTGACGGCCGAGGAGGTCGAGAAACTGCGAGGTCTGGGCGACGTCATCGACCTCGACGAGGTGCGCGACATCTACCTCCCGCTCTCACGCCTGCTCAACCTCTACGTCGGCGCGACGGACGGTCTGCGCGGCGCGCTCAACACCTTCCTCGGCGAGCAGGGCTCACAGTCCGGCACCCCGTTCGTGATAGGCGTGGCGGGGTCGGTGGCGGTGGGCAAGTCGACGGTCGCCCGGCTCCTTCAGGCGCTGCTCTCCCGCTGGCCGGAGCACCCCCGCGTGGAGCTGGTCACCACGGACGGCTTCCTGCTCCCGACCCGGGAGCTGGAAGCTCGCGGCCTGATGTCCCGCAAGGGGTTCCCCGAGTCCTACGACCGACGGGCCCTGACCCGCTTCGTGGCCGACATCAAGGCGGGCAAGGGGGAGGTCACGGCCCCCGTCTACTCCCACCTGATCTACGACATCGTGCCGGACCGCAAGCTCACCGTCCGCCGCCCCGACATCCTCATCGTCGAGGGCCTGAACGTGCTGCAGCCCGCGCTCCCCGGCAAGGACGGCCGCACCCGCGTCGGCCTCGCCGACTACTTCGACTTCAGCGTGTACGTCGACGCGAGCGCCGAGGACATCGAGCGCTGGTATCTCAACCGGTTCCGGAAACTGCGCCGGACCGCCTTCCAGGACCCGGACTCGTACTTCAGGAAGTACACCCAGGTCTCCGAGGAGGAGGCCGTCGACTACGCACGCGGTCTCTGGCGCACCATCAACAAGCCCAACCTGGTGGAGAACATCGCCCCGACCCGCGGCCGCGCCACCCTCGTGGTCCGCAAGGGCCAGGACCACAAGGTACGACGCCTGAGCCTGCGCAAACTCTGACGGCTACCCTGCCCCCATGCTTCACCTGCGCCTGATCACCCCGTCCGACACCACCGAGTCGGCGGTCCGGCTGATCGAGAAGACCGTCGGCACCACCCACCTCGTCGTCCTGCCGGGAGCCGCCCGCAACCCGGCCGGCGATGTCGTCCTGTGCGACGTGGCGCGCGAGGCGGGGGACGAACTCCTCAGCGGGCTACAGGAGTTGGGCCTGGACAAGACCGGCTCGATCGCCGTGGAGAACATCGATCTGTCGCTCTCCCTGCGCGCCGACAAGGCAGAGGCGGAGGCGCCGGGCGAAGGCGCGGACGCGGTCCTGTGGGAGCACCTCACCGACGCCAGCCACGAGGAGTCGACGCTCTCCGTCACCTACGTCGCGTTCATCACCCTCGCCACGATGATCGCGGCCTGCGGTGTGGTCCTCGACAACGCGGTCCTCATCGTGGGGGCGATGGCGGTGGGCCCGGAGTTCGGCCCGCTGGCCGGCATCTCCACGTCGATCGTGCAGCGGGCGCCCCGCCTGGCGCTGCGCTCGCTGATCGCCCTCCTGGTCGGCTTCGCCGCGGCGATGGCGGTGACCGTCGGCTTCAGCCTCTTCATGGACGCGATCGGCCAGTTCAGCATGGAGCAACTGGAGGCCGACCGCCCCCAGACCGGCTTCGTCTACGCCCCCGACGCCTTCTCCTTCATCGTCGCCCTGCTGGCGGGAGCCGCGGGCACACTCTCCCTGACGTCGGCGAAGTCCGGCGCCCTGGTGGGCGTGGCCATCTCGGTGACGACGGTCCCGGCGGCCGCGAACGCGGCCGTGGCCCTCAGTTACGGGGACACCCGCCAGACCTGGGGCTCGACGGAGCAGCTCCTGCTGAACCTGCTGGGCATCGTCCTGGCGGGCACCCTGACCCTGCTGGCCCAGAAGTGGTTCTGGGCGAGGCAACGGCTACGGGCGGACGCCGGGTAGCGCGAGCATCCGCTGCCGGGGCGCGGGCCCTGTGGGTCCGCGGCCCGCCGCGTGGGCACGACAGGCCACGGCCGCGGCCGCAGCCACCGCACAGACACCGCGCCCCGGACCGGAGCGGCCGCGGTCGGCTAACCGAGCGCCGACTTCACCACGTCCGCAAGCCGCCCGGCGACGGCCCGGGCCTGGTCGATGTCGGCCGCCTCGACCATCACCCGCACCAGCGGCTCGGTCCCGGAAGGCCGCAGCAGCACCCGCCCGGTGGACCCGAGCTCCCGCTCCGCCTCGCCGACGGCGGTCGCCAGCTCGGCCGAATCCCCCACCCGGGACCTGTCGACGTCCCGCACATTGATCAGCACCTGCGGCAGCCGCTCCATCACGGAGGCCAGCTCCCGCAGCGACCGTCCGCTCTGGGCGATGCGCGCCGCCAGCATCAGGCCGGTCAGCGTGCCGTCGCCGGTCGTCGCGTGGTCGAGGATGATCACGTGTCCGGACTGCTCACCGCCCAGCGCGTACCCGTGCTGCTTCATCTCCTCCAGCACGTACCGGTCGCCGACGGCGGCCTGCACCAGCTGGATGCCCTCGCGCTCCATGGCGAGCTTGAAGCCGAGGTTGGACATGACGGTCGCGACAACGGTGTCCGAGCGCAGCACGCCCCGCTCCCGCATGGACAGGGCCAGCACCGCGAGGATCTGGTCGCCGTCGACCTCCTCCCCCGTGTGGTCCACGGCCAGGCACCGGTCGGCGTCCCCGTCGTGCGCGACGCCGAGGTCGGCCCCGTGCTCCAGGACCGCGGCCTTGAGCTTGTCCAGATGGGTCGAGCCGCACCCGTCGTTGATGTTGAGCCCGTCGGGCTCGGCGCCGATGGTCACGATCTCCGCGCCGGCCCGCGTGAACGCCTCGGGCGACACCCGCGCCGCGGCGCCGTGCGCCTCGTCCAGGACGATCTTCAGCCCGTCGAGGCGGTTCGGCAGGACGGCGATGAGGTGGGCGACGTAGCGGTCGAACCCCTCGTTGTACGCACGCACGCGACCGACGCCGCTGCCGGTCGGGCGGTCCCAGGGAGCGCCGGTGCGGTGCTCCTCGTAGACCGACTCGATCCGGTCCTCCAGGTCGTCGGCGAGCTTGTGGCCGCCCCGGGCGAAGAACTTGACGCCGTTGTCGGGCATGGCGTTGTGGCTGGCGGAGAGCATCACGCCGAGGTCCGCGCCGAGCACGCCGGTGAGGTACGCGACGGCGGGCGTCGGCAGCACGCCGACCTTCAGCACGTCCACGCCCGCGCTCGCCAGGCCGGCCACCACGGCGGCCTCCAGGAACTCCCCGGACGCACGCGGGTCCCGTCCGACGACGGCCACCGGGCGGTGCCCCTCGAACGTCCCCGCCTCGGCCAGCACGTGCGCGGCCGCGACCGAGAGGCCGAGCGCCATCTCCGCCGTCAGATCCGCGTTGGCGACACCGCGCACGCCGTCCGTGCCGAAGAGTCGTCCCACTTGTCCTCCTGAGGAAGCGTCAGTTTCAAAAGCCTCGCGGGCACGTCGGGGGCCGGCCGGTCCGCGGCGGCTCCCGCGTCCGGGCGCCGCGTTCGGGCACCGCGTCCAGGCGCCGCGTTCCGGCGCCGCATTCAGGCATTCGATGCCCTGAACATCCGATCGCACAAGCCTTTGAGCACCTTGTGCCGTTATACGCCCACCATTGCGAGAAAACGAACGCCCCGGCGACACTGTGGCGTGCCGCCGGGGCGTTCGGAGTACGTGCGGACGGACCGGAACCGGCCCGCCCGGGATACGTACGAGCAGGCAGCGAAGCTTAGCGCTTGCTGTACTGCGGGGCCTTGCGGGCCTTCTTGAGACCGGCCTTCTTGCGCTCGACCGCGCGGTCGTCACGCGTGAGGAAGCCGGCCTTCTTGAGGGCGCCGCGGTTGTTGTCGACGTCGGCCTCGTTCAGCGCGCGGGCGACACCGAGACGGAGCGCACCGGCCTGACCGGAGACGCCGCCACCCGAGATACGGGCGATGACGTCGTAGCGGTTGTCGAGCTCAAGCACCTTGAAGGGCTCGTTGACTTCCTGCTGGTGCACCTTGTTGGGGAAGTAGTCCTCAAGGGTGCGACCGTTGATCTTCCACTTGCCGGTGCCCGGGACGATCCGGACGCGGGCGATGGCGTTCTTGCGACGACCCAGGCCGGCGGCCGGCTGGGCCTCGCCGAAGCGGGAAGCGAGGGACTCCGAGGTGTACTCACCCTCGACGGGGACCTCGGACTCGGTGGTGTAGCTGTCGATGTCGACGAGCTCGGTCTCTTCGAGCGGCTGCTCGGCAGTGGTCTCGGCCACGGTTCTCCTCAGATTCTCTTCAGCTTGGGGTGGTGTGGCCGGACTTACTGCGCGACCTGGGTGATTTCGAACGGCACGGGCTGCTGCGCCGCGTGCGGGTGCACGTCACCCTTGTAGACCTTCAGCTTCGAGAGCATCTGACGGCCGAGCGTGTTCTTGGGGAGCATGCCCTTGACGGCCTTCTCGACGGCCTTCTCCGGGTTGTTCGCGAGGAGGTCGTCGTAGCGCACGGAGCGCAGACCGCCCGGGTACCCGGAGTGGCGGTAGGCCATCTTCTGGGTCCGCTTGTTGCCGGAGAGGTGCACCTTGTCGGCGTTGATGATGATGACGAAGTCACCGGTGTCGACGTGGGGCGCGTAGATCGGCTTGTGCTTGCCCCGCAGAAGGGACGCGGCAGTGGTGGCGAGACGGCCCAGGACGATGTCCTGAGCGTCGATGACGTGCCACTGGCGCGTCACATCGCCGGGCTTGGGGCTGTACGTACGCACGGTTCGTAGCCTTCGCTTCTTCAGTGAATTGGTCCTGACAAGGTCACCGAAGACGATCACGACAGCCCTGACCGCACTGCGGTGACGCAAACCGCGTGCTGGTCGCTGGTCATCGGCCCGGTGGACCGGTGTAAGGGCCCGTCCCGTGAGAAGAGCAAGCCAATACACAACGAAGAAGCAGAATACCCGTGTCCTGGGGGCCGGGTCAAAACGGGGCCGACCCACGCACGTGAACATGTCAGCCTCGCCGCCGGAGGACGACCGGAAACCCCCCTCCGGGGTGTCCCGCGCCACACCCCGCCCGTCGGCCTGGGAGAACGCCGCACCAACCACCCTGAGATGTCGCCTTTGCCCGCACTCACACCTCGAAGGCCGCGGGCTCCCACGCCCGTTGGGGCGGAACAGCTCCCCCGCCTCCCGTCTAAGATGCGCCCCATGAGCTATGGGCAGGGGGGACCTCAGTCCCAGTGGGATCCGTGGAAACCGAACTCCCAGCAGCCGTGGGCCACCGGCGATGACGGGCGGACCCCGGACTGGGCCGCGCTCGCCGAGGCGTCCGAGACGCGCAACAGGCGCCGCCGACTGCTCCTCATAGGCGGCGGCGCGCTCGCCACGATCGCCGTCGGCACCGCCGTGGCCATGGCCGTGGTGTCGGCGAACGGCCGCGACGAGGCGAACAAGCCGACGTCCTCGCTGCCCGGGACCGCCGGACTGCCGAGCGCGTCCGGCACCCCGTCCTTCGCACCGACCAGCGCACCGCCCCCGCTGGACCCCAAGGAGTTCATCTCCAGCAAGGCCAAGGACACCGCCCCCAACGGCCCTGACCTGCTCTTTCCCGGCACGCAGCTGACCATGGGCTCGGCCGTGTACAAGAAGGGCCCCAAGGCCGACAGCACCACCTGCGCCACGGGCGCCGCGGGGACCCTGCCCAAGGTCCTCACGGCCAACGGATGCACCCGCGTCATGCGCGTCACCTACACCAAGGACGGCATCGCGGTCACCGTCGGAGTGGCCGTCTTCGACACCGAGGCCCAGGCCCTCAAGGTCAAGAGCCAGGCCGCTGACAACAAGAGCATCGTCAAGGCCCTGTCCGGCGGGAACGTCAAATCCTTCTGCGACGGCGCGATCTGCCGCTCCACGACCAACTCCTACGGCCGGTACGCCTACTTCACGCTCACGGGCTTCACCAACGGCAAGGACGTCACGACGAAGGACACGGCGGTCTTCACCGCCGGCGACGATCTGTCCAAGTTCGCGTTCCAGCAGATCCGCCGCCGCGGCGAGGCCCAGGCGTCGGCAGCCTCGGGCTGACCGCGGGCCCCGCCCGGCGCGGGCGCGCTCAGCAGCACCCGGCCCCGGGCAGCGTCCGCCTGTTGCGCGCCTCCTTGCTGCGCGCGGCGAGCAGCTCGTCGGCCGGGTAGCCGACCTCCTCCAGCGTCAGCCCGTGCGGCCGCACCACGTGCACCGCCGAGTCCCGTACGCCCGCGGCGAGCACCTTCCCGGGCCACTCCGCCCCGCGGTGCCCGTCCCCCACGAACAGCAGCGCCCCGATCAGCGAGCGCACCATGTTGTGGCAGAAGGCGTCGGCGCGGACGGTCGCGGTGATGATCCCGTCGGCCCCCTTGACCAGGCTCAGCTGCTGAAGCGTGCGGATGGTGGTCGCCCCCTCCCGCTTCTTGCAGTACGCGGCGAAGTCGTGCTCCCCGAGCAGACGCTGAGCGGCCTCGTTCATGACGTCCACGTCGAGCGGCCAGTCGTGCCACAGGACGTGGCCCCGCAGCAGCGGATCGACCCCGCCGGGGTTGTCGGTGACCCGGTAGGCGTACCGCCGCCAGATCGCCGAGAACCGCGCGTTGAAGCCGTGGGGGGCCTCCCGCAGCGCCCACACCCGCACATCGCGCGGGAGCCGCCCGGCGAGCCGCTTCAGCAGTTTCCCGTGGTGCTCGCGCCAGACCTCCTCCGGCAGATCGACATGGGCGACCTGTCCGCGCGCGTGCACCCCGGCGTCGGTCCGCCCGGCCACGGTCAGCTCGTACGTCGTTCCCCCGGACCGCGTGACGGTCCGCAGCGCGTCCTCGATCTCCCCCTGCACGGTCCGCCGTCCCCCGGCCTGCTTGGCCCACCCGGAGAACCCGGAACCGTCGTAGGACAGGTCCAGCCGCACCCGGACGTACCCGGGCTGTACTTCGTCACTCACTCCTGGATCCTCTCAGCAACACGAAAGCGGGCCCGTCCCCCGAAGGGAACGGACCCGCAGTCGCCCCAAGGGGGCGCGGGACGGCGTCGGCATGCGGCTGCGCCGCGCGGGCCCGACGGGCCGCCACGAACACGCGGCCGCAGACGCACAGCCCCGGCAGAACGCTTACGCGTCCTTCGACTCCTCGGCGGGAGCCTCGTCGGCCTTGGTCTCCTCGACCTTGGCCTGCTCGGTCTCCTTGACCGCACGCTTGGTCGCGGCCTCGGCCTCGCCGGTGGCCTCCTGCGCGACCGTCAGCGCCTCGACCAGCTCGATGACGGCCATGGGCGCGTTGTCGCCCCGACGGTTACCGATCTTGGTGATGCGGGTGTAGCCACCGGGACGGTTCTCGTACCGCGGACCGATCTCGGTGAAGAGCGTGTGGACGACGCTCTTGTCCGTGATCACCTGGAGCACCTGGCGACGGTTGTGCAGGTCGCCCTTCTTGCCCTTGGTGATCAGACGCTCGGCGTACGGGCGCAGCTTGCGCGCCTTCGCCTCGGTGGTGGTGATGCGGCCGTGCTCGAACAGCGACTTCGCGAGGTTCGCGAGGAGGAGCTTCTCGTGCGCAGCGCTGCCGCCCAGACGGGCGCCCTTGGTGGGCCTCGGCATGGTGTTTCTCCTAGGTGTCTGCCCCGGCCGTATCAGGTACTGGGGTCAGTATCCGAGCAGGCGGTCGCCTGTCGGAGATCCGGGGTCCGCTCTCACGGACCCCGGAGGTCGGGAGATCAGTACTGCTCGGTCTCCACGAAGCCCGCGTCCGCGTCGTCGTCGGCGCCGAAGGCGTCGGCGGCGGCGGTCGGGTCGAATCCGGGCGGGCTGTCCTTGAGGGCCAGGCCCATGCCGGCCAGCTTCGCCTTGACCTCGTCGATCGACTTCGCACCGAAGTTGCGGATGTCGAGCAGGTCGGCCTCGGAACGCGCCACGAGCTCACCCACGGAGTGGATGCCCTCGCGCTTGAGGCAGTTGTACGACCGAACGGTGAGCTCCAGCTCCTCGATCGGCAGCGCCAGATCGGCGGCCAGGGCGGCGTCCGTGGGGGACGGGCCCATGTCGATGCCCTCGGCGTCGATGTTCAGCTCGCGGGCGAGACCGAACAGCTCGACCAGCGTCTTGCCCGCGGAGGCCATGGCGTCACGGGGACGCATCGCCTGCTTGGTCTCGACGTCGACGATCAGCTTGTCGAAGTCGGTGCGCTGCTCGACACGCGTGGCCTCGACCTTGTACGTGACCTTCAGAACCGGCGAGTAGATGGAGTCGACCGGGATACGGCCGATCTCCTGGCCCAGCTGCTTGTTCTGCACGGCGGAGACGTAACCGCGACCGCGCTCGACGGTCAGCTCCATCTCCAGCTTGCCCTTGCCGTTCAGCGTGGCGAGGACGAGGTCGGGGTTGTGCACCTCGACACCGGCCGGGGGCGCGATGTCGGCGGCGGTGACCAGACCCGGGCCCTGCTTGCGCAGGTACATCACGACGGGCTCGTCGTGCTCCGAGGAGACGACCAGCTGCTTGATGTTGAGGATCAGGTCGGTGACGTCCTCCTTGACGCCCGGCACGGTGGTGAACTCGTGCAGGACGCCGTCGATGCGGATGCTGGTGACAGCAGCGCCGGGGATCGACGACAGGAGGGTGCGGCGGAGGGAGTTGCCGAGGGTGTAGCCGAAGCCCGGCTCCAGCGGCTCGATGACGAACCGGGAGCGGAACTCGTCGACGACCTCTTCGGTCAACGAGGGACGCTGAGCGATCAGCATGTGGAGATCCTTCAGTCAGGGGCACCCACTATTTGATGCCCTGATGCACCAGGCGGAGCCTGACGGTGGTACGTGCAAGGGTACGGGCGATACGGCCCCGAAGGCCCGTACCGCCCGAAATCCTCAGTCCAAGCAGTCGTACGTCAGATCAGACGCGGCGACGCTTGGGCGGACGGCAGCCGTTGTGCGGGGTCGGCGTGACGTCCTGGATCGAGCCGACCTCAAGGCCGGTGGCCTGCAGGGAACGGATGGCGGTCTCACGACCGGCGCCCGGGCCCTTGACGAAGACGTCGACCTTGCGCATGCCGTGCTCCTGCGCGCGACGGGCAGCCGACTCGGCGGCCATCTGCGCGGCGAACGGCGTGGACTTGCGCGAGCCCTTGAAACCGACGTGGCCGGCGGAGGCCCACGAGATCACGTTTCCGGCCGGGTCCGTGATGGACACGATCGTGTTGTTGAACGTGCTCTTGATGTGCGCCTGGCCGTGCGCGACGTTCTTCTTTTCCTTGCGGCGCACCTTCTTGGCAGCGCCCTGACGACCCTTGGGGGGCATCTACAAACTCCTACGGGGAGGTGGTCGGTCCTACAGCGAAGACCGCTGATGAAGCGTTGTCCGCTGAGGACTACTTCTTGCCCGGCTTCTTCTTGCCGGCGATGGCGCGACGCGGGCCCTTGCGGGTACGAGCGTTCGTGCTGGTGCGCTGACCGCGGACCGGCAGACCACGACGGTGACGGAGACCCTGGTAGCAACCGATCTCGACCTTGCGGCGGATGTCGGCCTGGATCTCGCGACGAAGGTCACCCTCGGTCTTGATGTTGGCGTCCACGTACTCGCGGATCGCGACGAGCTGCTCCTCGGAGAGGTCGCGAACGCGGGTGTTCGGGTCGACGCCGGTCGCAGCCAGCGTCTCCTGGGAAAGGGTCCGGCCGATGCCGAACACGTAGGTGAGGGCGACCTCCACACGCTTTTCGCGCGGGATGTCGACACCGGAAACGCGTGCCATTCAATGGCTCCAGTTGATCCTCGGAGGTCTTCCGCAGAACCGACCCCCAGCCGCCGGCCTCTTCCATCGCACGGAAGATTTGGTACGGACTGGGTCCCCGGCCTCCGAACCGGGGGTATCAGACGGGACATCCCGTCCGGGCTCTGCGTATGAACAAATTCAGCTCGCGTCGCGCGAAGTCTCTGCGATATCGATGCAGAGGGTGTGATCCGTGTGCGGTCAGCCCTGGCGCTGCTTGTGGCGCGGGTTCTCGCAAATGATCATGACCCGGCCGTGACGGCGGATCACCCTGCACTTGTCGCAGATCTTCTTGACGCTCGGCTTGACCTTCATTGGGTGAGGTTCTCCGGGTCAGTTGCCAACAGCCCCGAACGCCCCTGAGGGCGCACGAAGGTACGGGCAAGATCTACTTGTACCGGTAGACGATCCGGCCACGCGTCAGGTCGTACGGAGACAGCTCCACCACGACCCGGTCGTCAGGGAGGATACGGATGTAGTGCATACGCATCTTGCCGCTGATGTGTGCCAGGACCTGGTGGCCGTTCTGGAGCTCGACCTTGAACATGGCGTTCGGCAGAGACTCGACGACAGTGCCCTCGATCTCGATGGCACCTTGCTTCTTGGCCACGCTTCGCCCTTCGAATCGACTACCTTGATCGGCTCCCCCGCCTTTTCCCTCACGGGCGCATGCGGACATGCGGGTGCACGAGAGCCGACGAGTCAGTCTACGTCAGCCCTAGCTGAAACACGAATCGAGAAGTCTGCCCCACGGGCGAGATCCTTAACCGAGGAGCACCGCGACCCACACCGGACCGGCCCACCCGGTCGAGCCGGGAACGAGGCGCGCCGGCACAGCCCCTCCGGGGGCCGGGGGCATCCCCTCCGGGGCAGTCCGAGGACGAGCCCCTTCTCAGGTTCAGGTCCGCAACGGTGTTCCCGGCACGGCAGCCTCCGGAGACGGGACCTTCCCCGCCCCCGGCCCACGCCCGAAACCCCCGGAGGCGTCTCAGGCCGGCGGGTCCGGCGCCACCGTGATCCCGTGCTCAGCCAGCTTCGCCCTGCCCCCGGAGGGAAGTGGCACCTCAGGCCAGCGGGTCCGGCGCCGCCGTGATCCCGTACTCGGCCAGCTTCGCCCTGCCCCCGTCGGGAGACGTGAGCACCAACGGCCCCTCCTCCGTCAACGCCACCGAGTGCTCCCAGTGCGACGACCAGGTCCCGTCGGTCGTGATGACCGTCCACTCGTCCTCCAGGACCTCGGTCCGGGGAGTGCCGAGCGAGACCATCGGCTCGATGGCGAGGCAGAAACCGGGCACCAGCTTGGGCCCCTTGCCCCGTCGGCGGTCGACGTAGTTCAGCAGGTGCGGGTCCATGTGCATCTCGGTGCCGATGCCGTGACCGCCGTAGTCCTCGATGATGCCGTAGCGGCCGCCGCCGGGCTTCGGCTGGCGGCGGATGTACGTCTCGATGGCCCGCGAGACGTCCACCAGGCGGTTGCCGAGCTTCATCGCCGCGATGCCGGCCCACATCGACTCCTCCGTCACGCGGGAGAGCTCGATCAGCTCAGGGGCGTGGCCGGAGCCGACGAAGGCGGTGTACGCGGCGTCGCCGTGCCAGCCGTCCACGATCGCGCCGCAGTCGATCGAGATGACGTCGCCGTCCTTGAGGACGACCTCGCCGGAGGGGATGCCATGGACGACCACGTCGTTCACCGAGGTGCAGATCGTCGCGGGGAAGCCGCCGTAGCCCAGGAAGTTCGACTTCGCGCCGTGCTCCGCGAGGACCTTGCGGGCGACGAGGTCGAGGTCCATCGTCGTCGCACCGGGCACCGCCGCTTCCCGGGTGGCCGCGTGGATGGCGGCGACGACCAGCCCCGCCGCCCGCATCTTGGCGATCTGTTCGGGGCTCTTGATCTGCACCATGGGGGGCCTGCGCTCTCCGTCACTCAGGTCGGTCACGTACGTACACAACAGTACGGCCGCGGGGTCCCGGAGGACTCCACGGCCGTATCCGGGGCGACGACTACTGGTCGTCGCCCTCGCGCTTCAACGCCGCCAGCGCACGGCCGGTGACCTCGTCCACGGGGCCCATGGCCTCGATGGTCACGACCAGGCCCTGCGCCTTGTAGTAGTCGATGATCGGCTCGGTCTGCGTGTGGTAGACCTCCAGCCGCGTGCGGACGGTTTCCTCGGAGTCGTCGTCCCGCTGGTACAGCTCGCCGCCGCAGACGTCGCAGACGCCGTCCTTGACCGGCTTCTTGTACGAGACGTGGAAGACGTGCGCGGAGTCGTTGCGGCAGATGCGCCGGCCGGCGATCCGCTTGACGACCTCCTCCTCCGGGGCCTCCAGGTCCAGTACCGCGTCCAGCTTGATGCCCTCGGTGGTGAGGAGCTCGTCGAGCGCCTCGGCCTGCGAGACGTTGCGCGGGAAGCCGTCCAGCAGGAAGCCGCGCTCGGCGTCCGGCTGCTCCATGCGGTCCTTGGCCATGGCGATGGTGACCTCGTCGGGGACGAGGTTGCCGGCGTCCATGTAGGACTTCGCGAGCTTCCCGAGTTCCGTCTGCTGGCTGATGTTGGCGCGGAACAGGTCGCCCGTGGAAATGTGCGGAACGCGGAGCTTCTCGGCCAGTTTCGTGGCCTGCGTTCCCTTTCCGGCGCCCGGCGGCCCGACGAGGACGATACGCATCAGCGGAGGAACCCTTCGTAATTGCGCTGCTGGAGCTGGCTCTCGATCTGCTTCACCGTTTCGAGACCGACACCCACGATGATCAGGATGCTGGTGCCACCGAACGGGAAGTTCTGGCTTGCCCCGAAGCCAACCAACGCCATCGTCGGTACAAGAGCGATAAGACCCAGATACAGCGAACCCGGCCAGGTGATCCGGTTGAGCACGTACGACAGGTACTCAGCGGTCGGTCGGCCAGCCCGGATGCCCGGGATGAAGCCACCATACTTCTTCATGTTGTCGGCGACTTCCTCGGGGTTGAAGGAGATCGCCACGTAGAAGAACGCGAAGAAAACGATCAGCAAGAAGTACATGCTGATGTAGATCGGGTGGTCGCCCTTGGTCAGGTTGGTCTCGATCCAGGTCTTCCAGCTGGACTGTCCACTGGAGAACTGGGCGACCAGGGCGGGGATGTAGAGCAGCGACGAGGCGAAGATGACCGGGATCACACCGGCCTGGTTCACCTTCAGCGGGATGTACGTCGAGGTTCCGCCGTAGGACCGGCGGCCGATCATGCGCTTCGCGTACTGCACGGGGATCCGGCGCTGGGCCTGCTCGACGAAGACCACCAGACCGACCATGACGAGGCCGACCAGGATGACGGTGCCGAACTCGATCCAGCCGTCCGCCAGCGTGCCCTGCTTCTTGATGGCCCACAGCGCGGAGGGGAACGTCGCGGCGATCGAGATGAACATCAGGATCGACATGCCGTTGCCGATGCCGCGGTCGGTGATGAGCTCACCGAGCCACATGACCATGGCCGTGCCGGCGGTCATGCAGATGACCATGGTGATGGTCGTGAAGATCGCCTGGTCAGGGACGATGCTGGACGCGACCGAGCAACCGGAGAACAGGGCGCCGCTGCGGGCCGTGGCCACCAGGCCGGTGCCCTGGAGGATGGCGAGCGCCACGGTCAGGTAGCGGGTGTACTGCGTGATCTTCGCCGTACCGGCCTGGCCCTCCTTCTTCAGGGCTTCCAGGCGCGGGATGACCACGGTGAGCAGCTGAAGGATGATGCTCGCCGTGATGTACGGCATGATGCCCAGCGCGAAGATGGTGATCTGCAGCAGCGCGCCGCCGCTGAACATGTTCACCAGACCGAAGAGGCCCTGGTTGCCGGACGCCTCGTCCACACACCGCTGAACGGACGTGTAGTCGACACCGGGGATCGGGATGTGCGTCCCGACCCGGTAGATCACGATGATCCCGAGCGTGAAGAGGAGCTTCTTGCGCAGGTCGGGCGTCCTGAACGCCCGGGCGAACGCGGTGAGCACGGTGCCTCCTGCGACCCCCGCGCATCTGCGTCAAGGGTGACGGTCTTGAGGGGCCAATAAAAACAACGACTTACGACAACGACATGAGTAACGGTCGACTGCCGCTCAAGGTGCCCCCTTGGGAGAACCTTGTGAAAAGTGGGCAGTGCTGGTCACCATACCCGCGACACACCTGCCCTAGGAACGACCAACCGGGGATACCCCATTTGTGGGGTATCCCCGGTCGGGATCGCTCAAGTCATCGAGACACCTGAGATGTTCAGATGAGCTCGGTGACGGTACCGCCGGCGGCGGTGATCTTCTCCTTGGCGGAGCCGGAGACGGCGTCGACCGTCACCTGCAGCGCCACGGAGATCTCGCCCTGGCCGAGGACCTTGACGAGGCTGTTCTTGCGAACGGCGCCCTTGGCGACGAGCCCCTCGACGGTGACCTCGCCACCCTCCGGGTACAGCGCGCCCAGCTTGTCGAGGTTCACGACCTGGAACTCGGTCTTGAACGGGTTCCGGAAGCCCTTGAGCTTCGGGAGACGCATGTGGAGGGGCATCTGCCCACCCTCGAAGCGCTCCGGAACCTGGTAACGGGCCTTCGTGCCCTTGGTACCACGACCGGCCGTCTTACCCTTCGACGCCTCACCGCGACCCACACGGGTCTTCGCGGTCTTGGCGCCCGGGGCGGGACGGAGGTTGTGGATCTTGAGCGGGTTGTTCTCCGCCATGATCAGTCGACCTCCTCGACCGTCACGAGGTGGCGGACGGTGTGCACCATTCCGCGGAACTCGGGGCGGTCCTCCTTGACGACCACGTCGTTCAGGCGCTTGAGCCCGAGCGAACGCAGGGTGTCACGGTGGTTCTGCTTGCTGCCGATGTACGACTTCGTCTGCGTGATCCTGAGCTGTGCCATTACGCAGCACCAGCCCCGGCACGCGCACGAAGCAGAGCCGCGGGGGCGACGTCCTCAAGGGGCAGACCGCGGCGGGCCGCGATCTCCTCGGGACGCTGCAGGCCCTTCAGGGCCTCCACGGTCGCGTGCACGATGTTGATCGCGTTCGACGAACCGAGCGACTTCGACAGGATGTCGTGAACGCCGGCGCACTCAAGCACGGCACGCACCGGGCCACCGGCGATGACGCCGGTACCGGGGGAAGCAGGCTTGAGCAGGACGACGCCCGCGGCCTTCTCGCCCGTGATCGGGTGCGGGATGGTGCCCTGGATACGCGGGACCTTGAAGAAGTGCTTCTTGGCCTCCTCAACGCCCTTGGCGATGGCGGCCGGCACCTCCTTGGCCTTGCCGTATCCGACACCCACGGTGCCGTCACCGTCGCCCACCACGACCAGCGCGGTGAAGCTGAAGCGACGACCACCCTTCACAACCTTGGCGACACGGTTGATCGCGACGACGCGCTCAACGTACGCGGTCTTCTCGGCGGCAGCAGCGCCGCCGTCACGGCCCTTCCGGTCCCGCCGCTCGCCGCCACCGGCACCGCCACCGCGGCGCTGGGGTCCAGCCATTGGAATTACCTCTCTCTGTTTCCGCTAGCTACGGAACCGACTCAGAACTTGAGTCCGGCTTCGCGGGCGGCGTCCGCCAGGGCGGCGATGCGCCCGGCGTACTGGTTACCACCACGGTCGAACACGACAGCCTCGACACCGGCGGCCTTGGCGCGCTCGGCGACCAGGGCGCCGACCTGCTTGGCCTGCGAGGACTTGTCGGCCTCACCACCGCGGATCGTGGTGTCCAGGGTCGACGCCGACGCCAGGGTGTGACCCTTGATGTCGTCGATGACCTGAGCCACGATGTGGCGGTTGGAACGCGTCACGACCAGGCGCGGACGCTCCGCCGTACCCGAGATGTGCTTACGGATCCGGATGTGGCGACGCTTGATCGCGGCACGCTTGTAAGCGTCGCCCTTGAGGATCTTCTGTCCGTATGCCATGGCTTACTTACCCGCCTTTCCGACCTTGCGGCGGATGACTTCGCCCTCGTACTTGACACCCTTGGCCTTGTACGGGTCGGGCTTGCGCAGCTTGCGGATGTTGGCCGCAACCTCGCCGACCTTCTGCTTGTCGATGCCCTCGACCTGGAAGCGGGTCGGGGTCTCCACCTTGAAGGTGATTCCCTCGGGCGCCTCGACGGTGATCGGGTGGCTGTAACCGAGCGCGAACTCAAGGTTCGAGCCCTTCGCGGTCACGCGGTAACCGACACCACTGATTTCGAGCTTCTTCACGTAACCCTCGGTCACGCCGGTGATCATGTTCGCCACCAGCGTGCGGGACAGGCCGTGCAGGGCCTTGCTCTGACGCTCGTCGTTGGGGCGAGTGACGTTCAGGACGCCGTCCTCAGCCTTGGCGATCTCGATCGGCGAAACGACGGTGTGGGTCAGCGAACCCTTGGGGCCCTTGACCGAAACCGTCTGGCCGTCGATGGTGACGTCCACGCCGGCGGGAACCGTGATAGGGAGCTTGCCAATGCGCGACATAGCTGTTTCCTCCGTTCCCTTCCGCTACCAGACGTAGGCGAGAACTTCTCCGCCTACGCCCTTCTTGCCGGCCTGCTTGTCGGTGAGGAGACCGTGCGACGTGGAGATGATCGCCACGCCGAGGCCACCGAGCACCTTGGGCAGGGAGGTGGACTTCGCGTAAACCCGGAGACCGGGCTTGGAGATCCGCTTGATGCCCGCGATGGAGCGCTCACGGTTCGGCCCGAACTTCAGCTCAAGAACGAGGCTCTTGCCGACCTCGGCGTCCTCGACCTTCCAGCCCGTGATGAAGCCCTCCTGCTGGAGGATCTCCGCGATGTGAGACTTGATCTTCGATGCCGGCATCGTCACGGAGTCGTGGTACGCCGAGTTCGCGTTCCGCAGACGCGTAAGCATGTCTGCGATCGGATCAGTCATGGTCATGAATTGGCCTGTGGCCTCTCTCGCCGGGGTTTCCTGGTGCGCCATCCCTCTCCCCGATCCGAGACGGGACGGGTGCGGCGCGGTGGACCTACGGCGTAGTAAGTCGTACGGGCGTCAGGCGCCCAACCCTCCCAGCCTACGGCATGGAAGGACGGGCACCTGACACGCCCATTGCTTACCGAGAGCCTCTGGAACCCTTGTTTAGGGGTTTACCAGGAGCTCTTGGTCACGCCCGGCAGCTCGCCGCGGTGAGCCATCTCACGAAGGCACACACGGCAGAGGCCGAACTTGCGGTACACGGAGTGCGGACGACCGCAGCGCTGGCAGCGGTTGTAAGCGCGCACAGCGAACTTGGGCTTGCGAGCAGCCTTCGCGATCAGAGCCTTCTTCGCCATCTCGCTCACGCCTCCTTGAAGGGGAAGCCGAGGTGACGAAGGAGCGCGCGGCCCTCAGCGTCGTTGGTCGCCGTGGTGACCACGGTGATGTCCATACCCCGGACACGGTCGATCTTGTCCTGGTCGATCTCGTGGAACATGACCTGCTCCGTGAGACCGAAGGTGTAGTTGCCACGGCCGTCGAACTGCTTGGGGGACAGACCACGGAAGTCGCGGATGCGCGGGAGCGCGAGCGACAGGGTGCGGTCCAGGAACTCCCACATGCGGTCGCCACGAAGCGTGACGTGGGCGCCGATCGGCTGACCCTCGCGCAGCTTGAACTGCGCGATGGACTTGCGGGCCTTGGTGACGGCCGGCTTCTGACCGGTGATCGTGGTGAGGTCGCGGATGGCGCCCTCGATCAGCTTGGAGTCGCGGGCGGCGTCGCCCACACCCATGTTGACCACGATCTTGACGAGGCCGGGGATCTGCATGACGTTCTCGTAGGAGAACTCCTCACGCAGCTTGCCCGCGATCTCCTCGCGGTACTTCGTCTTCAGACGCGGAGTCGTGGTGGTAGCCATCAGATGTCCTCACCCGTCCGCTTGGCAACGCGGATCTTGTTGCCCTCGTCGTCGAAGCGGTAACCGACGCGCGTGACGACCTTGTTGCCGTCCTTCTCCACGACCAGCTGAACGTTGGACACGTGGATCGGGGCCTCGGTGGTCACGATGCCGCCGGCCTGCGAGCCCTTGGCGGTCGGACCGGCCTTCGTGTGCTTCTTGACCCGGTTGACACCCTCGACCAGGACGCGGTCCTCACGGGGGAAGGCCGCGATGACCTTGCCCTGCTTGCCCTTGTCCTTACCGGTGATGACCTGGACCAGGTCGCCCTTCTTGATCTTCATGCTTACAGCACCTCCGGAGCCAGCGAGATGATCTTCATGAACTTCTTCTCGCGCAGCTCGCGCCCGACCGGGCCGAAGATGCGGGTGCCGCGAGGGTCGCCGTCGTTCTTCAGAATGACGGCGGCGTTCTCGTCGAAGCGGATGTACGAGCCGTCCGGACGGCGGCGCTCCTTGACGGTGCGAACGATGACCGCCTTGACGACGTCACCCTTCTTCACGTTGCCACCGGGGATCGCGTCCTTGACGGTGGCGACGATGACGTCACCGATGCCCGCGTAGCGGCGACCGGAGCCACCGAGCACACGGATGCAAAGGATTTCCTTCGCACCAGTGTTGTCGGCGACACGCAGTCGCGACTCCTGCTGGATCACGTCTATCTCCTGTTTGTCTGCCGGTTCCCCGGGAGCCGCTCAGCGAGCGGCTCCCGGAGCCTGGCGGAACTGTCCTGCGAGTTTGCCCGCAGGAGGATTACTTGGCCTTCTCAAGGATCTCGACGACGCGCCACCGCTTCGTGGCGGACAGCGGCCGGGTCTCCGCGAGGAGGACACGGTCGCCGACGCCGGCGGCGTTCTGCTCGTCGTGAGCCTTGAGCTTGTTCGTACGGCGGATGACCTTGCCGTACAGCGCGTGCTTCACACGGTCCTCGACGGCGACGACGACGGTCTTGTCCATCTTGTCGCTGACGACCAGACCCTCACGGGTCTTACGGAAGCCGCGGGCCTCGGTCGTGGTGTTCTCGGTCACGTTGCTCTCGCTCATCAGGCGCTCTCCACCGTCTCGATGCCCAGCTCGCGCTCACGCATCAGGGTGTAGATCCGCGCGATGTCCTTGCGGACGGCCTTGAGCCGACCGTGGTTTTCGAGCTGACCCGTCGCCGCCTGGAAGCGGAGGTTGAACAGCTCTTCCTTGGCTTCGCGGAGCTTCGCCAGAAGCTCCTCGTCACCCAGTTCGCGCAGCTCGGACGCCTTGGTACCGGCCGACATCACGCTTCACCTGCCTCGCGCTTGACGATCCGGCACTTCATCGGCAGCTTGTGGGCTGCGCGAGTGAGGGCCTCACGGGCGATCTTCTCGTTGGGGTAGGACAGCTCGAACATGACCCGTCCCGGGTGCACGTTCGCGATCCACCACTCGGGAGAACCCTTACCGGAACCCATGCGGGTCTCGGCAGGCTTCTTCGTGAGCGGGCGGTCCGGGTAGATGTTGATCCAGACCTTGCCGCCACGCTTGATGTGGCGGGTCATGGCGATACGGGCCGCCTCGATCTGGCGGTTGGTCACGTACGCCGGCGTGAGGGCCTGAATGCCGTACTCGCCGAACGAGACCGCCGTACCGCCCTTGGCCTGACCACGGCGCTTCGGGTGGTGCTGCTTGCGGTGCTTGACCCTACGGGGGATCAGCATTTCGGTCAGGCCTCCGTTCCGGTGCTCTCAGCCGGAGCGGCAGCCGCCGGAGCCTCGGCCTTGGGGGCCTCGGCAGCGGGAGCCTGCTGCGGCTTACGACCGCGACCGCCACGCTCGCCACCACGGCCACCACGGCCGGCCGGGCGGTCAGCGCCGCCACGGGCCGGACGGTTGCCGGCGCGGGCAGCGGCGTTCTCGGCGCGGACCTCGGCGATGTTCTTGACGTCGCCCTTGTAGATCCAGACCTTCACGCCGATGCGGCCGAAGGTCGTCTTGGCCTCGAAGAAGCCGTAGTCCACGTTCGCGCGGAGCGTGTGCAGGGGCACGCGGCCCTCGCGGTAGAACTCCGAGCGGGACATCTCGGCGCCGCCGAGGCGACCACCGCACTGGATCTTGATGCCCTTGGCGCCCGCCTTCATCGCCGACTGCATGCTCTTACGCATGGCGCGACGGAAGGAGACGCGGGAGGAGAGCTGCTCGGCGACGGCCTGGGCCACCAGCTGAGCGTCGACCTCGGGGTTCTTGACCTCAAGGATGTTGAGCTGGACCTGCTTCTTGGTCAGCTTCTCCAGGTCGCCGCGGATACGGTCGGCCTCGGCGCCGCGGCGGCCGATGACGATGCCCGGACGCGCGGTGTGGATGTCGACGCGGACCCGGTCACGGGTGCGCTCGATCTCCACCTTCGAGATGCCGGCGCGCTCCATGCCGGACGTCATCATCCGACGGATGGCGACGTCTTCTCCGACGTATTCCTTGTACGACTTGTCGGCGTACCAGCGGGACTTGAAGTCCGTGGTGATGCCGAGCCGGAACCCATGCGGGTTAACCTTCTGGCCCATTACCGGGATCCTTCCTTGCTGCTGAGGACCACGGTGATGTGGCTGGTCCGCTTGCGGATCCGGTACGCGCGGCCCTGGGCCCGCGGACGGAAACGCTTCAGGGTCGGACCCTCGTCGACGTAGGCCTCGGAGATGAAGAGGCTGTCGGCGTCGGTGTGGTCGTAGTTGTGCGCGGCGTTGGCGATGGCGCTGTCAAGCACCTTGCCGACCGGCACGCTCGCGGCCTGCGGGGCGAAACGCAGGACCGCCTGAGCCTCCGTGGCGTCCATGCCACGGATAAGGTCCACCACCCGGCGGGCCTTCATGGGCGTGACGCGGATGTACCGCGCCTGGGCCCTGGCTTCCATGGTTGTCCTTCCAGTGTCTGTCATGGTCATTCCACCCCGCGTTAGCGGCGCTTCGACTTCCGGTCGTCCTTGACGTGACCCCGGAAGGTGCGCGTCGGCGAGAACTCGCCGAGCTTGTGGCCGACCATCGACTCGGTGACAAACACCGGAATGTGGGTCTTGCCGTTGTGCACCGCGATCGTGTGGCCCAGCATGCTGGGAATGATCATCGAGCGACGGGACCAGGTCTTGATGACGTTCTTGGAACCGGCTTCGTTCTGGGCGTCCACCTTCTTTACGAGGTGTCCGTCGACGAAGGGCCCCTTCTTGAGACTGCGCGGCATCTAAACCCGCTCCTAGCGCTTCTTGTTCGTCTTGCGGCGGCGGACGATGTACTTGTTCGAAGCCTTCTTCGGCGAACGAGTACGACCCTCCTTCTGACCCCAGGGGCTGACCGGGTGGCGACCACCGGAGGTCTTGCCCTCACCACCACCGTGGGGGTGGTCAACCGGGTTCATCGCCACACCGCGAACGGTCGGGCGGACGCCCAGCCAGCGCTTGCGGCCGGCCTTGCCCCAGTTGATGTTGCTCTGCTCGGCGTTGCCGACCTCGCCGACCGTGGCGCGGCAGCGCTGGTCGACCAGGCGGATCTCACCGGACGGCATGCGGAGGTGGGCCATCGAGCCCTCCTTCGCGAGCAGCTGCACGGAGGCGCCTGCGGAGCGGGCGAACTTGGCGCCGCCACCGGGACGGAGCTCGATCGCGTGGATCGTGGTACCGACCGGGATGTTGCGGATCGCCAGGTTGTTGCCCGGCTTGATGTCGGCCCCGGGACCGTTCTCGACGCGGTCACCCTGCTGCAGGTTGCGCGGGGCGAGGATGTAGCGCTTCTCGCCGTCCGCGTAGTGCAGCAGCGCGATGCGCGCGGTGCGGTTGGGGTCGTACTCGATGTGCGCGACCTTCGCCGGCACGCCGTCCTTGTCGTGACGACGGAAGTCGATCACTCGGTAGGCGCGCTTGTGTCCGCCACCCTGGTGGCGAACGGTCACACGACCGGCGTTGTTACGGCCGCCCTTGCTGTGCAGCGGGCGGACCAGCGACTTCTCCGGCGTGGACCGCGTGACCTCGACGAAGTCGGCGACGCTGGAGCCACGACGGCCCGGCGTAGTCGGCTTGTACTTGCGGATTCCCATTATTCAGTCCTCGTCCGATATCGGACGATCCGGACCGCCCTCAGGCGGTCGGACCGCCGAAGATGTCGATACGGTCGCCCTCAGCAAGGGTCACGATCGCTCGCTTCGTGCCCGCGCGCTGACCGAAACCGGTCTTGGTGCGCTTGCGCTTGCCGATGCGGTTGATCGTGTTGACCCCGGTGACCTTGACCGAGAAGACCGCCTGGACGGCCTGCTTGATCTGGGTCTTGTTGGCGTTCGGGTCGACGATGAACGTGTACTTGTTCTCGTCGAGGAGCGCGTAGCTCTTCTCCGACACGACCGGCTTCAGCAGAACGTCACGGGGGTCCGTGTACGCCTTGCTGGGCGCGGTGACGACGGTGTTCTTGCCCTCGGCCTCGTGGCGCTTCGCCTTGGCGACGCGCGCGGCCTTGGCGGCCTTGGCCGCCTTGGAGGCGATGCTCGGGTGACGCGTAGCCATCAGGCGTCACTCCCTTCGGTGTCGTTGGCCTTGTTCGGGCCGGACACGAAGGACTCAAGAGCGGCCTGGGTGAAGACCACGTCGTCCGAGACGATCACGTCGTACGTGTTCAGCTGGCCCGGCTCCAGGATGTGCACCTGGGGCAGGTTGCGGGCGGACAGCCACGCGGCCTCGTCGGCGCGGTCGACGACCAGGAGCAGGTTCTTGCGCTCCGAGATCTTGCCGAACAGCGAGCGAGCGGCCTTCGTGGAGGGGGTCTCGCCCTCGATCACGCCGGTGACGACGTGAATGCGGTTGTGACGGGCCCGGTCGGTGAGGGCGTGACGCAGAGCGGCAGCCTTCATCTTCTTCGGGGTCCGCTGCGAGTAGTCACGCGGCTGCGGGCCGTGGACGACGCCACCGCCGGCGAACTGCGGCGCGCGGGTCGAGCCCTGGCGTGCGCGGCCGGTGCCCTTCTGGCGGTAAGGCTTCTTACCGCCACCGCGAACCTCGCCGCGGGTCTTGGTCTTGTGGGTGCCCTGACGGGCAGCCGCGTTCTGCGCGACGACGACCTGGTGGATCAGCGGGATGCTGATCTTCTCCACGCCGAAGATCTCCGCGGGGAGCTCGACGCTACCGGTCTTCTCGCCTGCAGGCGAAAGGATGTCAACAGTGCTCATCGGTTACCTCAGGCCCCCTTGGCCGCGGTGCGGACCAGGACGAGGCCGCCGTTCGGACCGGGGACAGCGCCCTTGATGAGCAGCAGACCCTTCTCCGCGTCAACGGCGTGGACGGTCAGGTTCTGGGTGGTGACGCGCTCGTTGCCCATGCGACCCGCCATGCGGAGGCCCTTGAACACGCGGCCCGGGGTGGCGCAGCCACCGATGGAACCGGGCGAGCGGTGCTTGCGCTGGGTGCCGTGACCGGCGCCGAGGCCCTTGAAGTTGTGACGCTTCATGACACCGGCGAAGCCCTTGCCCTTGCTCTTGCCGGTCACGTCGACCTTCACGCCGGCCTCGAAGACCTCGGCGGTGATTTCCTGACCGAGCGTGTACTCGGCGGCATCGGCCGTCCGGATCTCGACGAGGTGGCGACGGGGCGTGACGTCGGCCTTGGCGAAGTGGCCCTTGAGGGGCTTGTTCACCTTGCGCGGGTCGATCTCGCCGAAGGCGATCTGGACCGACTCGTAGCCGTCACTGTCGTTCGTACGGACCTGGGTCACGACGTTGGGGCCGGCCTTGACGACGGTGACCGGAACAACACGGTTGTTCTCGTCCCACACCTGCGTCATGCCGAGCTTCTCGCCCAGGATGCCCTTGATCTGCTTAGCCATTCTCAGATCACCAGCCCTCAGAGCTTGATCTCGATGTCGACACCGGCCGGGAGGTCGAGTCGCATCAGAGAGTCAACGGTCTTGGGAGTCGGGTCGAGAATGTCGATCAGGCGCTTGTGCGTGCGCATCTCGAAGTGCTCGCGCGAGTCCTTGTACTTGTGCGGCGACTTGATGACGCAGTACACGTTCTTCTCAGTGGGCAGCGGCACCGGGCCCGCGACCGACGCACCAGTACGCGTCACCGTCTCGACGATCTTCTTCGCCGAGCTGTCGATGACCTCGTGGTCGTAGGCCTTGAGCCGGATGCGGATCTTCTGTCCCGCCATGGCTACTCAGTAGTCCTGTCTCTTCTAACGCTCTGGAACCAGATGGCCCGTTCGCTTCGTCTCTCCGACCCACGCGGTCGGGTGTGTCGCGCTCTCACCGACACAGATGCCCCTTGTTCGAACATCCCTGCTGGGAAAGCACGGCCCTTCCGGAACCGCAAGCCGAGGACGAAAGGTCCACCGGGTGCCTGGTCGGCGCCGCACTGACACTTCCCGAAAGATTCCCGTACGTCCGCCCCAGCGCTGCCAGCAGGCAGTTAGGGCGACGAGTACTGTGGGACTCGCTTCCGGTCCTCCCGGCGGGAGGCGCGCAGCATCAACACTCGACCGAGCAACTCCGACAGTCTGCCATATGGGGCAGGGGCCTGGCCAATCGAGCCGGAGAGAATACCCCGGACGTGACGCAGGTCAAACGCGGAGAACGGCGAGCCGCGGCCGACGGCCTCCACCTGAGCACTTCACCCGGACGATACGGGCCCGTACATGAGTACGTACCCCGATGTCCGCGACGGCCGGCGCTGGTGAAGTGGCTCCCATGACGACGTACGACGCCACACCGCAGCGCCGGGCCGACCACCCGACCTGGTGGAGGATCCCCCTGGTCGCCTCCGCGCCCGGCCTGCCGGTCCTCGCAATGGAGTACAGCGCGGTCCGGGCACATGCCGCCATGGGCGAGTACGGAGGGGCCCTCTGCACGGCCCTGGCCCTGTTCGCGGTCGCCTGGGTCCTCCCCCACCGCCGCTCCTTCAGAACGCTCCGCATCCTGGCGGCCACGGCGGCCCTGCTGGTCACGCTTCTGCCCGTGGTGCTCCTGCTGCTACTGGCCGCGCTGCTGTCCGGCTGACGCGTACGCCACGAACTCCGTCCAGACGGCAGAGGCGACCCGGAAGGTGGGGCCGCCCTCCGGGTTCTTGCTGTCCCGGACATGGACGACGGCGGGGGCGGTCGCCACTTCGACGCAGGAGTCGGCTTCACTGCTGCTGCTGTAGCTGCTCTTGAACCAGTGCAGGTCCCGGATCATGTGTCCCCCAGCAGTTGCTCGATGAAGGCCAACGACTCACGTGGGGTGAGCGCTTGAGCCCGGATGATGCCATAGCGCAGTTCAAGGATACGAAGCTGCTTCAGGTCGAACACCGCCCGGCCGCCGGCCACCGCCTGAGAGCGCCCCACCGCCGAGCCGTCCGCGAACTTGAGCACTTCGATGCCGCCGGCCAACCCCGCGTGCTCCTCCCGGTCCATCGGCATCACCTGAAGCTCGACATTGCGCAACTCCCCCGTCTTCAGCAGATGTTCGAGTTGACCGCGCAATACGGCGCGGCCCCCGAGCGGGCGCCGCAGCGTCCACTCCTCCAGGATGAATCCCAGTTCGGGCACCGGATCCCGCTCGAACACCGATTTGCGGGCGACACGAGCAGCGACCCCCCTCGCCACCACATCATCCGGATAGGCAGGCCGTCGCATCCGCAACAGCGCCCTCGCATACTCCGGCGTCTGCAACAGCCCATGGATGCTCAGCGGATCGTAGAGCTGGATCTCCACGGCCCGCGCTTCCAGCTCCGCGATCTCCCGCACCTTCTTCGGGTACTGGACCTTCCTGACGTCCTCGTTCATGGCCGAGAGGAGGCCGCCCGCTCCGAGGATCTCGTCGGCCCTGTCCAGGTACTCGGGCCTCGGGATCCTCTTCCCGCCCTCGATCTTGTAGACCATGTCCTCGCCGTACCCCACCGCCACCGCGAAGTCGGCGACCCGCATCCCCACCGCCTCGCGCCGCAGCTTCAGCTGGCGGCCCACCGTGGCCACGACCGCGACGCCCCACTCGTCGTCCGGGTCCACCTCCCAGCCCGGCTCGTCCGTCTCGTCGCTGAGCCGTACCGCCTGCCCGTCGACCGACATCCCGCACCCCTCCCTCGTCCGTGCGCCGTCCGTCCCCGACAGGCCCGGACACGACCGGACAAGGGGCGGACAGTGACCCTACGCAACCGCGTTGTCACTGTTCACGGTACGCATGCGTCGCCACTCTGAGTCACGTGATTCGAGAAACCCCTCAACTCCGCTCCCCCATCCGCAACTTCGACGTGCGCCTTTCGGCCACGCCCCGCGGAGCCCGGCTGGCCCGTCTGCTCGCCACCGAGCAACTCCGCTCCTGGGGGCTGCCGATGGACCCGGCGGCCCACGTCGTCGCGGAGCTGGCGGCCAACGCCGTCACCCACGGGCGCGTCCCGGGGCGCGACTTCCAGCTGCTCCTCTACGTCGTCGGGGACGTCCTCCGCATCGAGGTGACGGACACGCGCGGTGACCGGATGCCGTACGTCCGACCGGCCGCCCAGGGCCCGGGAGACGGCGAAACGGGGCGCGGACTGCTTCTCGTGGACGCGCTGTCCGACCGCTGGGGAGTGAGCGAGGGGCGGCGGCCACGGAAGACGGTCTGGGCGGAGATCCGGATGTCACCGGCACCGGAACCCGGTTCTCCGAGCTTCGGTGACAGGGGCGGCCTTTCCCAAGTACCACCAGGGTGAAATGACCCCACCAAGCCCCACCCCTCCCGCCCGCTGCGCAGGCTCACTCCGGCGAGTGAATATGCCAACTCGGGTGGATTCCGGTCGGGTTGTCTGCTCTAGGCTCGGCGCAGCACGGCCCCCACTGATCGCAGACATACGTCGGCCCCCGCGCGGGACAGCCACCCCGACGCGAGGGCCTGACCACCGAGGAACAACACCTTCCTGATGGATACCGAAAACCCTAGCCCGCCCACTGCCGCCGCGTCTCGCCTCTCAGGCAAAGACCACCCCCGCGCGAGCGGTCTCACCCACGAGAACGCCCACCACACCGAACGCTTCACGGTGATCGGCAACCACCTGGCCCAGCACCAGGAGCTGTCGCTGCTGGCGATCGGGCTGGGCGTGCACATCCAGTCGCTGCCCAAGGGCGCCCGGGTCGACATCAAGACCCTCACCGCCCGTTTCCCCGAGGGCGCGGTCCGCATCGCCGCGGCGCTGCGCGAACTGGAGTCGCACGGATACCTCCGCCGTGAACGCACCCGCGTCCCCGGCGGCCGGATCATCACCCGCACGATCTCCTGCAACCGCCCCGGCCACCGGGAGCCCCGCCCGGCTGCCGAGCGCGTTCCCGCGAAACGCCCGGCAGCGCCCCGCAAGGCCCTTCCCGCGGTACCGCGCCCCGCGTACCCGGCTCCGGCCCTCCTCCAGGCCGCTACGGACCTCCTCGTCCGTCTGCGCCGCCATGACTCCCGTCTGCTGCTGTCCGCCACGGACGCGGAGCACCTCGCCCCCGGGGTCGCCGCCTGGCTGGAACGGGACGTCGGGCCCGCGGCGGTGGTGCGGGCCCTCACCGCCGACCTCCCACCGGACCCGCTGCGCCGGCCGGCAGCCCTCCTGGCGCACCGCCTTGCCGCCCAGCTCCCGCCCCCGCCGCCCTTCCGGGCCCCGGACCCTCCACCGCCCAAGCGAGGGCCGTCCCCGACCTGCGAGGGCTGCGACCGCCCCTTCCGCTCACCGACCACGGGACTCTGCCGCGACTGCCGAACCGATCACCCGGAGGCCACCCTGCCCGCAGGTGCGCAAACGGCCGCACGGGACACAGAAAGGGACAATCCGTCCGCCTCGCCCGCAGCGTTGACCGGCCCCTCGTCGAAGGCTCGTGACGTGTTCCACGACACTTCACCTGACGACCACGTCAGCAGACGACTTCGACGATTCGAGTGAGCCCCATGAGCGACAACGTCCTCTCGGTGATTCCGACCGACCCGCGCTGGCAGCCGGACGAGGCCGCGGCCGACCGCGCCGCCGCACTGCTGATCCGTCTCGTTCCCGAGGACGACGCCGGCCTGGACACGGAGATCGACGTCGAGTGGTACGACGCCGTCATGGCCGTCGACTGCGGCGAGCACCTGGAGCGGATCGGCTGCCCGCGGTGCGGGGCCGCCGTCTCCGACCTCTGGTACGGCGATCTCCTGGAAGCGCACTGCGACGACGGCTTCGTCACCCTCGACGTGGAGGTCCCCTGCTGCGGGGCGGCCACCTCGCTGGACGCCCTGGAGTACGACCGGCCCTGCGGCTTCGCGCGTTTCGAGATCGCCGCCTGGAATCCGGACCGGGAACCGCTCGACGACGGTGAGCTGGCCGATCTCGGCAAGGCGCTGGGGCATCCGGTGCGGCAGATCCTCGCGCGGATCTGAGCCCGGCCGGGCACGACAGCCCGGAGACGACAGCTCGGACACGACAGCCGGACACGACGAGAGGGCCAGTACGACCGGAGTCGTACTGGCCCTCTCGGGTGCTCAGCTCAGGCTGGAGCTACCAGGTCGAGCAACAAGACTTACTTGTTGATCTTGGTGACCTGGCCGGCGCCGACCGTCCGGCCACCCTCACGGATGGCGAACTTCAGGCCCTCTTCCATGGCGACGGGCTGGATGAGCTCCACCTTCATCTCGGTGTTGTCACCCGGCATGACCATCTCGGTGCCCTCGGGGAGGGTCACGACGCCGGTCACGTCCGTCGTACGGAAGTAGAACTGCGGACGGTAGTTGTTGAAGAAGGGGGTGTGACGGCCACCCTCGTCCTTCGACAGGATGTAGGCCTGGGCCTCGAACTCGGTGTGCGGGGTGACCGAGCCCGGCTTGATGATGACCTGGCCGCGCTCGACGTCCTCGCGCTTGATGCCACGAAGCAGCAGACCGACGTTCTCACCGGCCTGGCCCTCGTCGAGCAGCTTGCGGAACATCTCGATGCCGGTGACCGTGGTGGTGGTCTTGTCCTGCTTGATGCCGATGATGTCGACGGTCTCGTTGACCTTCAGGACACCACGCTCGATACGGCCGGTGACGACCGTACCGCGACCGGTGATCGTGAAGACGTCCTCGACGGGCATGAGGAACGGCTTGTCGACGTCACGCTCGGGGGTCGGGATCGACTCGTCGACCGCGGCCATGAGCTCCAGGACGGTCTTCGCCCACTCCGGGTCGCCCTCAAGGGCCTTGAGCGCCGAGACCTTGACGACCGGCAGGTCGTCGCCCGGGAACTCGTACTCGGAGAGGAGCTCACGGACCTCAAGCTCGACGAGCTCCAGGATCTCCTCGTCGTCCACCATGTCGGCCTTGTTCAGGGCGACGACGATGTACGGAACGCCGACCTGGCGGGCCAGGAGCACGTGCTCCTTGGTCTGCGGCATCGGGCCGTCGGTGGCGGCGACCACGAGGATGGCGCCGTCCATCTGCGCCGCACCCGTGATCATGTTCTTGATGTAGTCCGCGTGACCGGGGCAGTCGACGTGGGCGTAGTGACGCGTCTCGGTCTGGTACTCGACGTGCGCGATGGAGATGGTGATACCGCGCTGGCGCTCCTCAGGAGCCTTGTCGATCTGGTCGAAGGCCGAGGCCTCGTTCAGGTCCGGGTACGCGTCGTGCAGCACCTTGGTAATGGCGGCCGTGAGGGTCGTCTTACCGTGGTCGATGTGACCGATGGTGCCGATGTTGACGTGCGGCTTAGTCCGCTCGAACTTCGCCTTCGCCACGGGGGTCCTCCTGGAAGTGGTTCTGGAACGCCTTGCTTCATCGGCGCCAGGTGATCTTTGCTGTCAAATCCCGGGCCCGGGGCAAACACTCACGATCCTTGACGGATGCGGGTGATTGCCCCAGAGGCTCCGGAGTCAAGCCTAAAGCGTGTGAACGCGGTGCGTTACTCGCCCTTGGCCTTCGCGATGATCTCCTCGGCGACGTTCCGCGGAACCTCGGCGTAGGAGTCGAACTGCATCGAGTAGCTCGCGCGACCCGACGTCTTGCTGCGGAGGTCGCCGACGTAGCCGAACATCTCCGACAGGGGCACCAGGCCCTTGACGACGCGGGCACCGGCCCGCTCCTCCATGGCCTGGATCTGACCACGGCGGGAGTTGATGTCGCCGATGACCTCGCCCATGTAGTCCTCGGGCGTGGTGACCTCGACGGCCATCATCGGTTCGAGCAGCACGGGGCTGGCCTTGCGCGCGGCCTCCTTGAAGGCCTGCGAACCGGCGATCTTGAACGCGAGCTCGGAGGAGTCCACCTCGTGGTAGCCACCGTCGAGCAGGGTGACGCGCACGCCGGTCATCTCGTAACCGGCGAGGATGCCGAACTGCATGGCCTCCTGCGCACCGGCGTCGACCGAAGGGATGTACTCCTTCGGGATACGACCACCGGTCACCTTGTTCACGAACTCGTACGAGGCGTCGCCGCCCTCGATCGGCTCGATCGCGATCTGCACCTTGGCGAACTGGCCGGTACCGCCGGTCTGCTTCTTGTGCGTGTAGTCGACCCGGTCGACCGCCTTGCGGATGGTCTCACGGTAGGCGACCTGCGGCTTGCCGACGTTGGCCTCGACCTTGAACTCACGGCGCATACGGTCGACCAGCACCTCAAGGTGCAGTTCGCCCATGCCGCCGATGATGGTCTGGCCGGTCTCCTCGTCCGAGTGGACCTGGAACGACGGGTCCTCCTCGGCCAGGCGCTGGATCGCGATGCCCAGCTTCTCCTGGTCGCCCTTCGACTTGGGCTCGATGGCGACCTGGATGACCGGAGCCGGGAAGTCCATGGACTCCAGGATCACCGGCTGCTTGTCGTCGCACAGCGTCTCACCGGTCGTGGTCTGCTTCAGACCCATGACGGCGATGATGTCGCCGGCGCCGACCGACGCGATCTCCTCACGCTTGTTCGCGTGCATGCGGTAGATCTTGCCGATGCGCTCCTTCTTGCCCTTGACGGAGTTCAGCACGGCGGTGCCGGACTCCAGGCGGCCCGAGTAGACCCGGACGAAGGTGAGCTTGCCGAGGTGCGGGTCGCTCATGATCTTGAACGCCAGCGCGGACAGCGGCTCGTCGTCGGACGGCTTGCGCTTGACGACCTCCTCCGGGTCGTTCACGGCGTGGCCCTCGATGGCCTCGACGTCGAGCGGGGAGGGGAGGTAGCGCACGACCGCGTCGAGCAGGGGCTGAACGCCCTTGTTCTTGAACGCGGTACCGCAGAACACCGGGGTGACGGTGGTGTCCTTGGACTTGCCGGACGCGATGGTGATGCGACGGATCGCGGCGTACAGCTGCTCCACGGAAGGCTCCTGGCCCTCCAGGTACAGCTCCATGATCTCGTCGTCGTTCTCGGCGACGGTCTCGACGAGCTTGCCGCGGTACTCCTCGGCAGCCTCGGTGTGGGTGGCCGGGATGTCGACCACGTCGTACATCTCGCCCTTCTCCGCCTCGGCGGACCACACGAACGCCTTCATCGTGACCAGGTCGACGACGCCCTTGAAGTCGGCCTCGGCACCGATCGGCAGCTGCATGACGATCGGCTGAGCGCCGAGGCGGTCAGAGATCATGTCGACGCAGCGGTGGAACTCGGCACCGGTCCGGTCGAGCTTGTTGACGAAGCAGATGCGCGGGACGCCGTAACGGTCCGCCTGACGCCAGACCGTCTCGGACTGGGGCTCGACGCCGGCGACGCCGTCGAACACCGTCACGGCACCGTCGAGCACACGCAGGGAACGCTCCACCTCGACGGTGAAGTCGACGTGGCCCGGGGTGTCGATGATGTTGATGGTGTGGTCGACGTCGGCCAGCGGCCAGTGACAGGTGGTGGCAGCAGACGTGATCGTGATGCCACGCTCCTGCTCCTGCTCCATCCAGTCCATGGTGGCAGCGCCGTCGTGGACCTCACCGATCTTGTAAGACACACCGGTGTAGAACAGGATCCGCTCGGTGGTGGTCGTCTTGCCCGCGTCGATGTGGGCCATGATCCCGATGTTGCGGACCTTGGCCAGGTCAAGTGAAGTGGTAGCCATAAGGCTTCAGTCTTCTCTCGGTCTCGATGTGGGTAGCGACTACCAGCGGTAGTGCGCGAAGGCCTTGTTGGACTCGGCCATCTTGTGGGTGTCCTCGCGCTTCTTCACAGCGGCGCCGAGGCCGTTGGACGCGTCGAGAAGCTCGTTGAGCAGTCGCTCGGTCATGGTCTTCTCGCGACGGGCGCGGGAGTAGCCGACGAGCCAGCGCAGAGCAAGGGTGCTCGCGCGGCCGGGCTTGACCTCGATCGGGACCTGGTAGGTCGCGCCACCGACACGGCGGGACTTGACCTCGATGGTCGGCTTGATGTTCTCAAGAGCGCGCTTCAGCGTGATGACCGGGTCGTTGCCGGTCTTCTCGCGCAGGCCCTCCATGGCGCCGTAGACGATGCGCTCGGCGGTGGAGCGCTTGCCGTTCAGCAGCACCTTGTTGATGAGCGACGTGACAAGAGGAGAACCGTAGACCGGGTCGATGATGACCGGGCGCTTCGGGGCAGGGCCCTTACGAGGCATTGTTTACTTCTCCTTCTTGGCGCCGTAGCGGCTGCGGGCCTGCTTGCGGTTCTTGACACCCTGGGTGTCGAGGGAACCGCGGATGATCTTGTAGCGAACACCGGGCAGGTCCTTCACACGGCCACCACGCACGAGCACGATGGAGTGCTCCTGCAGGTTGTGTCCCTCACCCGGAATGTAAGCAGTGACCTCGATACCGCTGGTCAGACGCACACGCGCGACCTTACGCAGGGCCGAGTTCGGCTTCTTCGGGGTGGTCGTGAACACACGCGTGCAGACGCCGCGACGCTGGGGCGAACCCTCAAGTGCGGGCGTCTTGTTCTTCTCGACCTTGTCCTGCCGGCCCTTACGGACCAGCTGCTGGATCGTAGGCACTACTTCTCCGGTTTCTGTGTGCCGAATGGTGAAGCTAACCTGGAACTTCGCCGACCCACGCGGTCGGGTGTGTCGGACCCGCAGACTTTCGCCGCAAAGCAGAAAGAGGCGCGGATCGCGGTGGCCACTGCTTGAGACCCGAATGCGGCTGAAGACACGCACGAGGGCCAGGGCACACCCCAGGCACAAGGTATGAGCGTACCTAGCGCACTGACTCCGGTCAAAACAGAAGCCCCGCCGTCGACACGCCGGGGGGTTCAGGAACGCTGCCTCGGCCTTTGCGCAGGCGGAGCCGAGGAGTCCGCGCCGCTCCCCGGAGCAGCCGCCGGAACCGGCACGCCCGCGTCCACCGTGGCCGTCAGGGGCGCCGCGGCCGCGCGGTGCGCCGTGGCCGCGGGGTGCGCCGGCGCCGCCGTGTCGTGACCCACGAAATACGTCGGACGGTTCTGCACGGCCGTGTAGATCCGGCCCACGTACTCGCCGAGCAGGCCCACGCAGACCAGCTGGACCGCGCCGATGAACAGCACGCCGATGAACAGGGACGTCCAGCCGGGAACGGTGTGCTGGAAGGCGTGCGCGCACAGCGTGTAGATCATCAGGCCGAGGCAGACCAGGAAGGCGAAGCCGCCCAGCCAGGTGGCGATGCGCAGGGGCGCCGCCGAGAACCCCGTGACGCTGTCCACGGCCAGCCTGATCATCCGGCCCAGGGGGTACTTGCTCTGACCCGCCGGCCGCGGGGCGCGCTCGTAGGTGACCTCGCCGCTGGGAAAGCCCAGCCAGGGCACGAGGAGACGGTAGACGCGCTGCTGGTCCGGCAGCGCCTTCAGGGCGTCCACCGCGGCCCTGCTCAGCAGCCTGAAGTCACCGGCCTGGGCCGGCACGGACGGGCCCGCCAGACGGCGCACCAGGCGGTAGTACAGGCCCGCCGTCCACCGCTTGAAGCCGGTGTCACTGGCCCGGTCCGCCCGGATGCCGTACACGATGTCGAGGTTCTCGGCGCGGGCCAGCGCGAGCATGTCGGGAATCTTCTCGGGCGGGTCCTGAAGATCCGCGTCGATGCTGACCACGTACGCGCCCACGGCCCGGTCGAGGCCCGCGGTGAGAGCGGCCTGATGACCGGAGTTGCGGCGCAGACCGATCACGCGCAGCTCCGGCCAGCCCAGCCGGAAGGCGTCGAGGAGCGCGGCCGTGCGGTCCGTGCCGCCGTCGTCCACGGCGACGACCTCGTACGGGACGCCGAGGCCGGCGAGGACCGGCCGCAACCGGCTGACCAGCGCGGGAAGGACCTCTTCCTCGTTGTACATGGGTATGACGACCGACAAGACGGTCGCCGCGGCCGTGGTCGTCGGCGCTTCGGACACCCGTCCTCCCCCCACCTGTGGCGCACATGTGCGACTCTGTTGCGATCTTATGACCGCACTCTTATGACCAAACGTCACGATCATCCGGACACGGCGCCGCCCCTGGCTGTCCGGCGATCGGCCGAGGGGGGACCCCAGCCATGAGCACGGCTTCCAGCGACACGGCGACGGATCCCGCCGTGCCGGACGGGCCGGCGGAGCCGTCGTGGCGACAGCGCCGCCTCGCGCTGCCCGACGGGGTACGACCGTACCTCGCCCCGCTGCTCCTCTACGGCGTGACGAAGCTGGTGGGACTGACCGTGTTCGTCCGGCTGCTGAAGGCGGCGGACGAGTACCAGAAGAAGGACCCGCGCTTCGGCGGCGGAGCGCACTGGTGGGACGTGCTCGCCACCTGGGACGGCTGGTGGTACCTCCAGGTCGCCGAGAAGGGGTACGAGCCCGGCCCGCTGGTGAAACTGGCCCCCGGCGGGCTGTTCACCGTCAAGCAGAACTCCGTGGCGTTCTTCCCCCTGTACCCGGGCCTGATCCGGGGGGTCTCCGAGATCACCGGCCTCGGCCTGTACGGCTCCGCCATCGCGGTCTCGGTCCTCGCCTCGTTCGTCGCGGCCGCCGGCGTCTACGCGGTGATCTCGATGCTGGCCGGGGCGCGGGCGGGCACGATCGCGGCCGGCCTGTGGGCGCTGGCGCCGGGCGCGGGCGTGCAGTGGGCGGTCTACTCGGAGTCGGTGTTCGTCGCCATCGCCGCCTGGTGCTGTTACTGCGTGATGAAGCACCGCTGGGTGGCCGCGGGACTGCTCGCCTTCCTGGCCGGGCTCAACCGGCCGACCTCCGCCGCGCTCATCGGCGCGGTCGGGCTCGCCGCGATCGTCACCCTCGCCCGGCCGGAGAGCAGACGCGAGCACGGGGTCGCCGGGCCGGTGTACGCCATGATCGCCGCACCGCTGGGCCTGCTCACCTACGTCACCTGGGTCGGCCTCAAGGCGGGCGACCTCACCGCCTACTTCACGCTCCAGCGCGAGGGCTGGGCCCACTACTTCGACTTCGGCGCCTACACCCTGGACGTGCTGGGCAACACGGCGATCGGGCACAACAACTACCTCTTCGCGTTCTCCGTGCCCGACCTCATCGCCGTCCAGCTGGTCCTGGCGCTGCCGTTCCTGATCGCGCTGATGCTGCGCAGGAAGCCGCCGCTGGTGCTGGTCGCGTACACCCTGGCGAGCGTCGTCGCGGTCCTGGGGACCCAGCAGATGTTCGGCAACACGGGCCGCTACCTGCTGCCGGTCTTCCCCCTCCTCCTGGCCCCGGCCGCGGCGATGAGCCGGCTGAAGTGGCCGAGCCTGACGGTGTTCTTCACCACCGCGGCCGTCGCCTCGGGCTGGTACGCCCACTTCGTCATCTTCGAGCTGGGAATCCCGTAACCACACCCGCGACCACACCCGCGCCCGGCCATGTCCCGCGTCCGGGCACGTCCCGCGCGCGCCGGCGCGGCCTGGAGGCTCTCTCCGCGGCCGTCGCGGGCTCGGAGCCATGACCGGCCCCGCAGCGCCGCAGAGCGCCGGGCAGGGGCCGTCCCGGGCACGCCGAAGGGCGGTCCCCCCGTTCTGCACGGGGAGACCGCCCTTCAGTACCTCAGACGCACGCCTTACTGGTTGTACGGACCGTAGTCGTAGTCCTCCAGCGGAACGGCCTGGCCGGAGCCGGTGCCGAACGGCGAGTAGTCGATGTCGTCGTAACCGACGGCCGAGTACATCGCGGCCTTGGCCTCTTCGGTCGGCTCGACCCGGATGTTGCGGTAGCGGGACAGACCCGTACCGGCCGGGATGAGCTTACCGATGATGACGTTCTCCTTGAGGCCGATGAGGCTGTCGGACTTGGCGTTGATCGCCGCGTCCGTCAGCACTCGGGTCGTCTCCTGGAAGGAGGCGGCCGACAGCCAGGATTCCGTCGCCAGCGAGGCCTTGGTGATACCCATCAGCTGCGGACGACCGGAGGCCGGGTGACCGCCCTCCTGCACCACACGACGGTTCTCGACCTCGAACTTCGAGCGCTCGACGAGCTCGCCGGGCAGCAGCTCGGCGTCGCCGGACTCGATGATCGTCACACGGCGCAGCATCTGCCGGATGATGATCTCGATGTGCTTGTCGTGGATCGACACGCCCTGCGAGTTGTAGACCTTCTGGACCTCGCCGACCAGGTGGACCTGGACGGCACGCTGACCCAGGATCCGCAGCACGTCGTGCGGGTTGGTGGCGCCCACGGTGAGCTTCTGGCCCACCTCGACGTGCTCGCCCTCGCTGACCAGCAGACGGGCGCGCTTCGAGATCGGGAACGCCGTCTCGTCGCTGCCGTCGTCCGGCGTGATGACGATCTTCTTCGTCTTCTCGGTCTCCTCGATCCGCACGCGGCCGGAGGCCTCGGAGATCGGGGCGACACCCTTCGGGGTACGGGCCTCGAAGAGCTCGACGACACGCGGCAGACCCTGCGTGATGTCGTCACCGGCCACACCACCGGTGTGGAAGGTACGCATCGTCAGCTGGGTGCCGGGCTCACCGATGGACTGGGCGGCGATGATGCCGACCGCCTCACCGATGTCGACCAGCTTGCCGGTGGCCAGCGAGCGGCCGTAGCACATGGCACACGTGCCGACCTGCGACTCACAGGTCAGGATCGAACGGGTCTTGACCTCCTCGACGCCGTGGCGCACGAGCTGGTCGATGAGCACGTCGCCCAGGTCCACGTTGGCCGGCGCGATCACCTTGCCGTCGATGACGACGTCCTCGGCGAGCATGCGGGCGTAGACGCTGGTCTCGACGTCGTCCGTCTTGCGCAGGACGCCGTCCTCGCCACGGATCGCGATCTTCAGCTTCAGACCGCGCTCGGTGCCGCAGTCCTCCTCGCGGATGATGACGTCCTGCGAGACGTCCACCAGACGACGGGTCAGGTAACCCGAGTCGGCGGTACGCAGGGCGGTGTCCGCAAGACCCTTACGGGCGCCGTGCGTGGAGATGAAGTACTCCAGCACGGACAGGCCCTCACGGAAGGACGCCTTGATCGGACGCGGGATGGTCTCGTTCTTCGCGTTCGACACCAGACCGCGCATACCCGCGATCTGCCGCATCTGCATCATGTTTCCTCGGGCGCCCGAGTCGACCATCATGAAGATGGGGTTGGTCTTGGGGAAGTTCGCGTTCATCGCCTCGGCGACCTCGTTGGTCGCCTTGGTCCAGATCGCGATGAGCTCCTGCGTGCGCTCTTCCTTGGTGATCAGACCGCGCTCGTACTGCTTCTGGACCTTCTCGTCCTGCGCCTCGTAACCCTTGACGATCTCCTTCTTCGCCTCGGGAACGACGACGTCGGAGATGGCCACGGTGACACCGGAACGGGTCGCCCAGTAGAAGCCGGACGCCTTCAGGTTGTCGAGCGTCGCCGCCACGATGACCTTGGGGTAGCGCTCGGCCAGGTCGTTGACGATCTCGGAGAGCTGCTTCTTGCCCACCGAGTAGTCGACGAACGGGTAGTCCTCGGGCAGCAGCTCGTTGAAGAGCGCGCGGCCCAGGGTCGTCCGCAGCCGGAAGGTGTCACCCTGCTGCCACTCGGGCTCGCCCTCCTCCCGCGCCGGCGGCGTCCAGCCACGCGGCGGGATGGTGCCCACCGGGAAGCGGATGTCGATCGGCGACTGCAGCGCGAGCTCACCGGCGTCGAACGCCATGATCGCCTCGGCCGTGGAGCCGAAGGACCGGCCCTCGCCCTTGGTGTCGCGCAGCTCGCCGTCGGTGGTGAGGAAGAACAGACCGAGGACCATGTCCTGGGTCGGCATCGTCACCGGACGGCCGTCGGCGGGCTTGAGGATGTTGTTCGAGGACAGCATCAGGATGCGGGCCTCGGCCTGCGCCTCCGCGGAGAGCGGCAGGTGGACGGCCATCTGGTCACCGTCGAAGTCCGCGTTGAACGCGGTGCAGACGAGCGGGTGGATCTGGATGGCCTTGCCCTCGACCAGCTGCGGCTCGAAGGCCTGGATGCCGAGGCGGTGCAGGGTGGGCGCACGGTTCAGCAGAACCGGGTGCTCGGCGATGACCTCTTCGAGGACGTCGTACACGACCGTGCGGCCGCGCTCCACCATGCGCTTGGCGCTCTTGATGTTCTGCGCGTGGTTGAGGTCCACGAGCCGCTTCATCACGAACGGCTTGAACAGCTCCAGCGCCATCGCCTTCGGCAGACCGCACTGGTGCAGCTTCAGCTGCGGACCGACGACGATCACCGAACGCGCGGAGTAGTCCACACGCTTGCCGAGCAGGTTCTGACGGAAGCGGCCCTGCTTGCCCTTGAGCATGTCGGACAGCGACTTCAGCGGACGGTTGCCGGGGCCCGTGACCGGGCGACCACGACGGCCGTTGTCGAAGAGCGCGTCGACGGCCTCCTGGAGCATGCGCTTCTCGTTGTTCACGATGATCTCGGGCGCGCCGAGGTCGAGAAGCCGCTTCAGACGGTTGTTCCGGTTGATCACACGGCGGTACAGGTCGTTCAGGTCGGAGGTCGCGAAGCGGCCACCGTCCAGCTGCACCATCGGGCGGAGGTCCGGCGGGATGACCGGCACGCAGTCGAGCACCATGCCCTTGGGGCTGTTGCTGGTCTGCAGGAACGCGGAGACGACCTTCAGGCGCTTGAGCGCACGGGTCTTCTTCTGGCCCTTGCCGGTGCGGATGATCTCGCGGAGCTTCTCGGCCTCCTCGTCGAGGTCGAAGGACTCCAGGCGCTTCTGCAGCGCCGCGGCGCCCATCGAACCGTCGAAGTACGTGCCGAAGCGGTCACGCAGCTCGCGGTAGAGGAGCTCGTCGCCCTCCAGGTCCTGGACCTTGAGGTTCTTGAACCGGGTCCACACCTCGTCGAGACGGTCGATCTCGCGCTGCGCACGGTCGCGCAGCTGCTTCATCTCGCGCTCGGCGCCTTCGCGCACCTTGCGGCGCACGTCGGCCTTGGCGCCCTCGGCCTCCAGCTCGGCCAGGTCGGTTTCGAGCTTCTTGGCGCGGGCCTCCAGGTCGGAGTCGCGACGGTTCTCGATCTGCTGACGCTCGACGGAGACGTGCGCCTCCAGCGAGGGCAGGTCACGCGTGCGCCGCTCGTCGTCGACGAACGTGATCATGTACGCCGCGAAGTAGATGACCTTCTCAAGGTCCTTCGGAGCCAGGTCGAGCAGGTAGCCCAGACGGCTCGGGACGCCCTTGAAGTACCAGATGTGGGTGACGGGAGCGGCCAGTTCGATGTGGCCCATCCGCTCACGACGCACCTTGGCGCGGGTCACCTCGACGCCGCAGCGCTCACAGATGATGCCCTTGAAGCGGACGCGCTTGTACTTGCCGCAGTAGCACTCCCAGTCCCGGGTCGGACCGAAGATCTTCTCGCAGAAGAGTCCGTCCTTTTCGGGCTTGAGCGTGCGGTAGTTGATGGTCTCGGGCTTCTTGACCTCGCCGTGGCTCCACTGACGGATGTCGTCAGCGGTAGCCAGACCGATCCGGAGCTCGTCGAAGAAGTTGACGTCGAGCACTATGCGTCAATCCCTCTCAGGGTTGTAAGTCTTGGGGTCTGATACGGGGGTCCCGGGGCCGGCCGGAGGTTCAGGGATCTTCATCGCCGAACCTCCGGACCGGACTCCCGTCAGACCTCTTCGACGCTGCTCGGCTCGCGCCGGGACAGGTCGATGCCGAGCTCCTCCGCCGCGCGGAAGACGTCCTCGTCGGTGTCACGCATCTCGATGGACATACCGTCGCTGGACAGCACCTCCACGTTCAGGCAGAGAGACTGCATCTCCTTGATGAGCACCTTGAAGGACTCGGGGATGCCGGGCTCGGGGATGTTCTCGCCCTTGACGATGGCCTCGTAGACCTTCACGCGGCCGGTGACGTCGTCGGACTTGATGGTCAGGAGCTCCTGGAGGGCGTAAGCGGCGCCGTATGCCTCCAGCGCCCACACCTCCATCTCACCGAAGCGCTGACCGCCGAACTGCGCCTTACCACCCAGCGGCTGCTGGGTGATCATCGAGTACGGACCGGTCGAACGGGCGTGCAGCTTGTCGTCGACCAGGTGGTGCAGCTTCAGGATGTACATGTACCCGATGGAGATCGGGTCCGGGAACGGCTCACCGGAGCGGCCGTCGAACAGCCTCGCCTTGCCGGTCGGCTGCACCATGCGCTCGCCGTCGCGGTTCGGGATGGTGTGGTTCAGCAGACCCGCGAGCTCGTCCTCACGGGCGCCGTCGAACACCGGGGTGGCGACGTTGGTGCCCGGGGCGACCTGGTCGGCGCCGATGACCTGCAGGCGCTGCGCCCAGTCCTCGCCGAGCCCGGAGACGTCCCAGCCGCGGCTGGCGAGCCAGCCGAGGTGGATCTCCAGCACCTGTCCCGGGTTCATTCGGGACGGCACGCCCAGCGGGTTGAGGATGATGTCGACCGGGGTCCCGTCCTCAAGGAACGGCATGTCCTCGATGGGCAGGATCTTGGAGATGACACCCTTGTTGCCGTGACGGCCGGCGAGCTTGTCACCGTCCGTGATCTTGCGCTTCTGCGCCACGTAGACACGAACCAGCTGGTTCACGCCCGGCGGCAGCTCGTCGCCCTCTTCACGGTCGAAGACGCGGACGCCGATGACCTTGCCGATCTCGCCGTGCGGCACCTTCAGCGAGGTGTCACGGACCTCACGGGCCTTCTCGCCGAAGATCGCGCGCAGCAGGCGCTCCTCCGGGGTCAGCTCCGTCTCGCCCTTGGGCGTGACCTTGCCGACCAGGATGTCGCCGGCGACGACCTCGGCGCCGATCCGGATGATGCCGCGCTCGTCGAGGTCGGCGAGGACCTCCTCGGAGACGTTCGGGATGTCCCGGGTGATCTCCTCGGGGCCGAGCTTGGTGTCACGGGCGTCGACCTCGTGCTCCTCGATGTGGATCGAGGAGAGGACGTCGTCCTGCACGAGGCGCTGCGACAGGATGATCGCGTCCTCGTAGTTGTGACCCTCCCACGGCATGAACGCCACGAGCAGGTTCTTGCCCAGCGCCATCTCGCCGTTCTCGGTGGCCGGGCCGTCGGCGAGGACCTGACCGGTGATGATCCGGTCGCCCTCGTTGACGATGACCTTCTGGTTGACCGAGGTGCCCTGGTTGGAGCGCGAGAACTTGGCCAGGCGGTACGTGATGTACGTGCCGTCGTCGTTGGTCGTGGTGATGTAGTCCGCGGAGACCTCCTGGACCACACCGTCCTTCTCGGCCTTGACCACGTCGCCGGCGTCGACCGCGGAGCGGTACTCCATGCCGGTGCCGACGAGCGGCGACTCGCTCTTGATGAGCGGCACGGCCTGACGCATCATGTTCGCGCCCATGAGGGCACGGTTGGCGTCGTCGTGCTCAAGGAACGGGATCATGGCGGTCGCGACCGACACCATCTGGCGCGGCGAGACGTCCATGTAGTCCACGTCGTCACCGGGGACGTAGTCGACCTCGCCGCCACGACGGCGGACCAGGACGCGGTTCTCGGTGAACCGCATGTCGTCGTCGAGCGTGGCGTTGGCCTGCGCGATGACGAAGCGGTCCTCCTCGTCGGCCGTGAGGTAGTCGACCTCGTCGGTGACGATTCCGTCGGTGACCCGGCGGTACGGCGTCTCGACGAAGCCGAACGCGTTGACCCGGCCGTAGGAGGCGAGCGAACCGATCAGACCGATGTTCGGGCCTTCGGGCGTCTCGATCGGGCACATGCGTCCGTAGTGGGACGGGTGCACGTCACGGACCTCGAAGCCGGCCCGCTCACGGGAGAGACCACCCGGACCGAGCGCCGACAGACGGCGCTTGTGGGTGAGACCCGACAGCGGGTTGTTCTGGTCCATGAACTGCGACAGCTGGCTGGTGCCGAAGAACTCCTTGATGGAGGCGACGACCGGCCGGATGTTGATCAGGGTCTGCGGCGTGATCGCCTCGACGTCCTGGGTCGTCATCCGCTCGCGGACGACTCGCTCCATACGCGCCAGACCCGTGCGGACCTGGTTCTGGATGAGCTCGCCGACGCTGCGCAGACGACGGTTGCCGAAGTGGTCGATGTCGTCGGTCTCGACGACGATCGTGGTGCCGTTGTCCGCACCCGTCTCGGTCTCACCGGCGTGCAGCTTGACCAGGTACTTGATCGTCGAGATGACGTCCTCGACGGTCAGGACGCCCGCGTCGAGCGGAGCGTCCGCACCCAGCTTCTTGTTGACCTTGTAGCGGCCGACCTTCGCGAGGTCGTAGCGCTTGGGGTTGAAGTAAAGGTTCTCAAGAAGCGTCTGCGCGGCCTCACGCGTGGGGGGCTCGCCCGGACGCAGCTTGCGGTAGATGTCCAGCAGCGCGTCGTCCTGGCCCTGGGTGTGGTCCTTCTCCAGGGTGGCGCGCATGGACTCGTACTCGCCGAACTCCTCCAGGATCTGCTCGGTGGTCCAGCCGAGAGCCTTCAGGAGGACGGTGACGGACTGCTTGCGCTTGCGGTCGATGCGGACACCGACCATGTCGCGCTTGTCGATCTCCATCTCCAGCCAGGCGCCCCGGGAGGGGATGATCTTGGCGGAGAAGATGTCCTTGTCGGACGTCTTGTCGATCGAGGAGTCGAAGTAGACGCCCGGCGAACGGACCAGCTGCGACACCACGACACGCTCGGTGCCGTTGATGACGAAGGTGCCCTTGTTGGTCATGAGCGGGAAGTCGCCCATGAAGACCGTCTGGGACTTGATCTCGCCGGTCTCGTTGTTCGTGAACTCGGCCGTCACGAAGAGCGGGGCCGCGTACGTGAAGTCGCGGTCCTTGCACTCGTCGATGCTGTTCTTCGGCGGCTCGAAACGGTGGTCGCGGAAAGTCAGCGACATCGACCCGGAGAAGTCCTCGATCGGAGAGATCTCCTCGAAGATCTCCTCCAGACCCGACTTCGTGGGGACGTCCTGACCGGACTCCAGAGCCGCCTCGACCCGACTCTGCCAGGCGGTGTTCCCGAGCAGCCAGTCAAAGCTCTCGGTCTGCAACGCGAGCAGGTTGGGAACCTCAAGGGGCTCCTTGATCTTTGCAAAAGAGATGCGCAGCGGGGCGGTGCTGGCGGCGTTGTTCGTATTCGCGGTCGAGGCGTTGCGCGAGGCGGCCAAGAGGGGGTCCTTCCGAGGGCTCGGACTCACTACGCGCGTACCGGCCCCTCTCTCGCGCACGGAGACGGACAGTTCCCGATCCGGCCGATGGCCAGGTGGGAGACGTCTGATCGTCCGGGTTCAAGGGAGGGCATGCCCCTGGTGACGGGCAGGGGACAGCTAACAGGCAGCGCAAAGGGTCAGTGTAGCCACTTGGCACACTGATGTCCAGTGCGGGTTATTCGCGACCCTCGTGGTTCTCAACGCCCTCGGTCCGGTAGCCCTCAACGCACGGTGATACTGCCCTCTTCGTCGCCGATCCATGCCTCGGATTCGGATCGATGTGACGACGCGTCCTGAGAATTGCGCGCTGCGTGCGGTTCGTCAAGGCCCCCCTGCACGATCCGGGGTGCTCGGAGACACGACGAAGATCACCATACCCCCCGCTCAGAGGGGTACAAGGCAACCGTGGCCGCACCCCAGGGAACGACGAAGAGCGACCACCCAGATGGATGATCGCTCTTCGGTGCGTGGGCGTTACAGCCTCCACAGGGGCAGTTTCAGCCTCCGCTCGCGGTCGTCGCCGACCGCGGGGTGTTACTTGACCTCGACGGAGGCGCCGGCGCCCTTGAGGGACTCGGCGGCCTTCTCAGCGGCCTCCTTGGCGACCTTCTCAAGAACGGGCTTCGGAGCGCCGTCCACGAGGTCCTTGGCCTCCTTCAGACCCAGGGAGGTCAGCTCGCGCACGACCTTGATGACCTGGATCTTCTTCTCGCCGGCGCCGGTGAGGATGACGTCGAACTCGTCCTGCTCCTCAGCGGCCTCGGCGACGGCCACCGGGCCGGTCGGGGCAGCGGCGACCGCGGCGGCGGCGGTGACGTCGAACTTCTCCTCGAACGCCTTCACGAACTCGGAGAGCTGGATGAGGGTCATGCCCTCGAACTCGGCGAGCAGTTCGTCCTGGGTGAGAGCCATGACGGCTTTCCTTCCACTAATTCGGCTGGTGCCGGTATGTACATGTCTGGCGGGCGTACGTTCGGCCCGCTACGACCGCTGCTTCAGGCGGGCTGCCTCAGGCGGCGGTCATTTCGGGAGCCGAATTACTCGGCACCGCCCTGCTCGGCCTGCTTGGCACGAAGAGCGTCCACGGTGCGGACGAGCTTCGAGGGAAGCGCCTGGAAGAGCTGAGCAGCCTGAGTCTGCTTACCCTTGAAGGCACCCGCCAGCTTGCTGAGCAGAACCTCGCGGGACTCAAGGTCCGCAAGCTTCTTGATCTCGTCGGCGGACAGCGCCTTGCCGTCAAGGACACCGCCCTTGATGACGAGGTTCGGGTTGTCCTTGGCGAAGTCACGAAGACCCTTCGCCGACTCCACCGGGTCACCGGTGATGAAGGCGACCGCCGTCGGACCGTTGAAAAGGTCGTCCAGCGTGTTGATCCCGGCCTCGTTGGCCGCAATCTTGGTCAGCGTGTTCTTCACCACGGCGTACTGGGCGTTCTCACCGAGCGAACGACGCAGCGTCTTGAGCTGCGCCACGGTGAGACCCCGGTACTCGGTCAGCACGGCGGCGTTCGAGCTGCGGAACGACTCCGTCAGCTCGGCTACCGCGGCAGCCTTGTCGGGCCTTGCCATGAGCGTCGGCCTCCTTCCGGGTGATGAGGACCGCTCAGAAGGGGCTGTGACAGACGAAACGCCCCGGCGCAGGCGCACGGGGCGTAGCTCGACCGCAAGAATTCCGTGCAAGGACTTCTCTCGGGAGCACATTCCACTGACACCTGCGCGGGTCGTCCGCATTGCAGCGGATCCTTCGGCCACCGCCCCCTCTTGCGAGAGCACGGCAACGACCAGCGGTCTTTGGCTTCTCGTGGAGAGTACGTGAACCGGTCGCCGTCAAGCAAATCCGCCCGTACGGACCACCTCAGCGACGGGCCTTCCTCAGCTCCTCGGCCATGTCCACGGTGTCCGAGGCCGGCGGGGCCTTCACGGTCACGGGCTTGCCGAAGTCGGTGAACGTGAGGGTGAGGTCGAGCTGACCGTGCCGCCCGAAGCCCTGCATGCGCAGCTGCCGCGTGTGGTCCTGGGCGTCGGCCCACAGGTCCATGGTGAGCTCGTCGACGCCCAGCTTCTCGTACTGGGCGAGGCTCTTCTCGGTCCGCTGCCGGACGTTCGTCTCGTCGTCCTCGTACGAGGCGCGGATGGCGTCGATGGTGGCGGTGCCCGTGTAGTGCGTGGTGCTCACGCCTCCGACGGTCTCGACGCCGACCTTCTTCAGGTCGTCCGCCGCGGCGAGGAACCCGCTCTCATGGGAGGGGTTGTCGCGGACCCGGTCCACCATCGTGCCCGTGTCGACCTTGATACCGCTCGGGGTGCCGGTCCTGCCCGGCGCGCCGAACTTGATCCAGTGCTTGCCGTCCTGGCCGGCCTGGTCCGAGCCCACGTACAGCACCCCGCCGACCAGCCGGAACTCCCCGGTGCCGCGGTCGGCTCCGCTCAGCACGCTCGACTTCAGGCTCATCGCCGGCGGCTTGACGCCGATGGCGGCCTCGCCCTTGATGCGGCCCTCCTCCGGCGTCCGGCCGGTCATCCGGTAGCGCAGGGAGACGGGCTCCTCCGCCTTCCGGGCGGCCCGCGCGACGGCGGCCGCGGCGGCCGACTCACCCTCGCCCCCGCCCCCGGAGCCGCCCACCGCCGCACAGCCGGTGACCAGCAGCGCGGACAGCCCGAGGACACCCACGGAAGACCTCATCCAACTTCCCCCAGAAACCCGGACCGCGGAACTCGCACAGAGAACCCACGGTCGCTTCACAGCAAGACCGTGAAGGTATCCCAGGTGTGCGGTGAGGGTCTTGTGGATTACGAGCGGCTCCCCGCTCCCTGCTGCCGCACCAGCTCCGTGAAGTCCGCGGTGTCGGCCGCCGGGGGGACCTTCGCCGAGACCTCGGTGCCGTAGTCGCTGTAGTAGGCGGTCTGCGTGTAGCCGCCCTGCGCCGTCTGGCCCCGCTCCACCTTCTTGACCAGCAGGTCCCGGCCGTCGACCCAGATGTCGACCGTCTCCGTGGTCACACCGGCCTGTTCCAGGGTCTTCTTCAGGTCGTCGAGCTGACTGCGGCTGAGGTTGGAGTTCTGCCGGGCCAGGTCGGCCACCTCGACCGTCCCGGCGTAGTGCGTGGTGCTCTGGCCCCGCACCTTCTCCGTGCCGACCTTGCGCACGTCACCCGAGGCCAGCAGCAGCTTGACCGACTGGTTGGGGGTGGTGTGCGTCATCTGGTCCTTCAGATACGCGCCGGAGCTGCCGCCGAGCCTCTTCAGATCGTCGTACGCGTACTTGATCCAGTGCTTGCCGCCGGCCTGCCGCGCGAACGTGTCGCCCATCCTGGCGTAGTACGCGTCGGGCAGATAGCGGGCCTGCATCGACGTCGTGCCCAGCTGACGCATCGTGTCGGCGATGGTGCCGCCGGTGTACGTGATGGTGAGGGCGCCGGTGAGGCCGTTCCCCCAGCCGAGGGCCCCGTCGGCGGTCATCGACATCAGCGAGCCGATGGTCGTGCTGGACTCGACCTTCGCCGAGTCGGCGCCGTCGGTGGACTTCTCGGCCGTGCGCAGGGCCGCGACAGGGCTCAGCCGCGGGCTGCCCTCCCCGCCCTCTCCGGAGCCTGTGGAACCCCCCGACCCGCCGGAACTCCCGGACCCGCAGGCCGTCACTCCCGCGAAAAGCGTCACGGCAACGATCGACAGCCCCGCCCGGCGCACGGTCGTCCGCTTCATTCGCCCACCCCCCAGATTCCGTGCCTGCACGCTAACGCACGGCACTGACAGCCGTACGGAAAAGCGACGTACGGCAAAAGGGACGAGCCCCGCACCTCGAAAGGTTGCGGGGCTCGTCACCGACTGAGGGTGAGCTGTCAGGCTCAGACCGCGGCCGGGTCCTCCTCGACGAGGAGGTTGCGGGTGCGGTTCGGGTCGACCGGAACGCCGGGGCCGATCGTGGTGCTGATCGCGGCCTTCTTGATGTACCGACCCTTGGCGGCGGACGGCTTCAGACGGAGGATCTCCTCCAGCGCCGCGCCGTAGTTCTCCACCAGCTTCTCGTCGTCGAAGGACGACTTGCCGATGATGAAGTGCAGGTTCGAGTGCTTGTCGACGCGGAACTCGATCTTGCCACCCTTGATCTCGGTGACGGCCTTGGCCACGTCGGGGGTGACGGTGCCGGTCTTCGGGTTCGGCATCAGACCACGCGGACCGAGCACGCGGCCGAGGCGGCCGACCTTGCCCATGAGGTCCGGGGTGGCGACGACGGCGTCGAAGTCCAGACGGCCCTTCGCGACCTCGTCGATCAGTTCGTCGGAGCCGACGATGTCGGCGCCCGCGGCCTCTGCGGCCGCAGCACGGTCACCGGTCGCGAAGACCAGGACCCGGGCGGTCTTGCCGGTGCCGTGCGGCAGGTTCACGGTGCCACGGACCATCTGGTCGGCCTTGCGCGGGTCGACACCCAGGCGGAAGGCGACCTCGACGGTGCCGTCGAACTTGCTCGTGGAGGTCTCCTTGGCGAGACGCACGGCTTCGAGCGGGGCGTAGAGCTTCTCCCGGTCGACCTTGGCGTCCGCAGCGCGGAGAGACTTGCTGCGCTTGCTCACTACTGCTCCTGGTGATTCTGAGGAGTCGTGGTCCGGGCCGAGCAGGCCCTTCCACACTTCTGCTTGGTACGGGGGGGTGGCGTCAGCCCTCGACGGTGATGCCCATGGAACGGGCGGTGCCGGCGATGATCTTCGACGCGGCGTCCAGGTCGTTGGCGTTCAGGTCGGGCAGCTTGGTCGTGGCGATCTCACGGACCTGCGCCTGGGTGATCTTGGCGACCTTGGTCTTGTGCGGCTCGCCCGAGCCCTTCTCGACACCCGCGGCCTTGAGGATCATCTTCGCGGCCGGCGGCGTCTTGGTGATGAAGGTGAAGGAACGGTCCTCGTAGACCGTGATCTCCACCGGGATCACCCAGCCACGCTGCGACTCGGTCGCGGCGTTGTAGGCCTTGCAGAACTCCATGATGTTGACGCCGTGCTGACCGAGCGCGGGGCCGACCGGCGGGGCCGGGTTCGCCGCACCGGCGTTGATCTGGAGCTTGATGAGCCCCGTGACCTTCTTCTTCTTGGGAGGCATTGCTCTCTCCGGGTCCTAGTGAGAGTTTTTCAGCCTCCGGTCCGGATGATCCGGATGGAGGCATACCGCACAACGATAACGGGTATCCATGCGCGGCCAAAAACCGAGCAGGTCAGGCGAGCTGTGACAGCCCGCCTGACCTGGTCGGAGGCGTGGGTTCCAGAAGGAGCTAGTTCTTCTGGATCTGGTCGAAGCTCAGCTCGACCGGGGTCTCGCGGCCGAAGATCTCCACGAGGCCCTTGACCTTCTTCGAGTCCGCGTTGATCTCGTTGATCGTGGCCTGCAGCGTGGCGAACGGGCCGTCGGTGACGGTGACCGAGTCGCCCACCTCGAAGTCCAGCACCTGGACCTCGACCTTGCGGGCCGGAGCCGGCTTGCCCTCGGCCTCGGCGGCCTCACGGGCGGCCTTCTCCTCGGCCTCCGGCGCGAGCATCTTGACGATCTCGTCCAGGGTCAGCGGGTACGGGTCGTAGGCGTTGCCCACGAAGCCGGTCACGCCGGGGGTGTTGCGGACGACGCCCCAGGACTCGTTCGTCAGGTCCATGCGCACCAGCACGTAGCCGGGGAGCTTGTTCTGACGGATCGTCTTGCGGTCGCCGTTCTTGATCTGGACGACCTCTTCCTGCGGCACCTCGGCCTGGAAGATGTAGTCCTCGACGTTCAGGGAGACCGCGCGCTGCTCAAGGTTGGTCTTCACGCGGTTCTCGTAGCCGGCGTAGGTGTGGATGACGTACCACTCGCCGGGGAGGGTGCGCAGCTCCTCGCGCAGGGCGACGACAGGGTCGACGGGCTCGGCCGGCTCTTCTTCCTCGGCCTCGGCCTCGTCGAGGGGGGCCTCGTCGGCCTCCTCGGCGTCGGCTTCCTCGACGTCCTCGTTCTCGACGTGGAGCGCGGCTTCCTCGGCGGGCTCGCCCGCTTCGGCCTCGGCAGCCTCGAACTCGTCCAGGTCCTCGTCCGCGCCCTCGACGATGTCGAGCTCGTCGTCCACGGACTCGACGTCCTCGTTCAGGTTCTGGTCAGACACGGTGGCTGCTTCTTCCTGGATACATAGGGGTGGAACATGCGAAAGGGGCGCCGGATACCTCGGCGCCCTTCGCTCTTGGATCAGCCGAAGACGTACTTGGCGGCGTGGCTGAGTCCATAGTCAATCACGGTCACCAGGCCGATCATGATGACGACGAAGACGATCACCACGGTCGTGTACGTCGTCAGCTGGCTGCGCGTCGGCCATACGACCTTGCGGAGCTCCGCGACGATCTGGCGATAGAAGATCGCGAGGCGCTTCAGCGGACCCTTCTTGGCCCGCTTGCCGCCCTTGCGGGCCTTCTTCTTCGCCTCAGGCGCCTCGTCCTGGGCATCAGGCGTGTCGATGGAGCCCACGGCATCCGCCATTCGTCCTCACCTGTTCCCGGGTCGTGGCCGTGCCGCGCCCGGTGTGAGCCGCACGGCGAGTGCATTGCTGGACGTACATGCGCTGCGCACACATCCTGGTGACGGAGTGTGTAGCAGGGCCGGAGGGACTTGAACCCCCAACCGCTGGTTTTGGAGACCAGTGCTCTACCAATTGAGCTACGACCCTTTGTGTGTCCCCCAACGTACCGCATCCGACCGGGTGCTCGGTGTGCACCATGGGCGGCGCGGCTGTCGAAGGCCAACGACGTGTGAGTGTACGTGGTCTTGAGCGCCTCGTCGAACGTGAAAGGCCTGCGGGGACCTCCTGGGCGGAAGATCGCCCGGCAGGGGAATGGAATCCGGACGGATGTTCAGGTCCTTGCCCGGACATGTTCAGTACGTGAAACCCGTGTGCCGGGGTGGTTTCCGGTCTGAAACCATGGGCTCATGAGCGCTGCAACCCCTCCCACCGAGCGCCGGGTCTCCGCCCGAGTCGGCGCGATCTCCGAGTCCGCCACCCTCGCCGTGGATGCCAAGGCCAAGGCCCTGAAGGCCGCCGGGCGGCCGGTGATCGGCTTCGGCGCCGGCGAGCCCGACTTCCCGACCCCGGACTACATCGTCGAGGCGGCCGTCGAGGCCTGCAAGAACCCGAAGTACCACCGGTACACCCCGGCCGGCGGTCTGCCCGAGCTGAAGGCCGCCATCGCCGCCAAGACGCTGCGCGACTCCGGCTACGAGGTCGACGCCTCGCAGATCCTCGTCACCAACGGCGGCAAGCAGGCGATCTACGAGGCCTTCGCGGCGATCCTCGACCCGGGCGACGAGGTCATCGTCCCGGCGCCCTACTGGACGACGTACCCGGAGTCGATCCGGCTGGCCGGCGGCGTCCCCGTGGACGTCGTGGCCGACGAGACCACCGGCTACCGGGTCTCCGTCGAGCAGCTGGAGGCGGCGCGCACCGAGAAGACGAAGGTCGTGCTCTTCGTCAGCCCGTCGAACCCGACCGGCGCGGTCTACAGCGCCGAGGACGCCGAGGCGATCGGCCGCTGGGCCGTCGAGCACGGCCTGTGGGTGATGACGGACGAGATCTACGAGCACCTCGTCTACGGCGACGCGACGTTCACGTCGCTGCCGGCGGTCGTCCCCGAGCTGCGCGACAAGTGCGTCGTCGTCAACGGCGTCGCCAAGACGTACGCGATGACGGGCTGGCGGGTGGGCTGGATCATCGGCCCCAAGGACGTCGTCAAGGCCGCGACGAACCTGCAGTCGCACGCCACCTCGAACGTCTCCAACGTGGCGCAGGTCGCCGCCCTGGCCGCCGTCTCCGGCGACCTGTCGGCCGTGGAGAAGATGCGCGAGGCGTTCGACCGGCGTCGTAAGACGATCGTGCGGATGCTCAACGAGATCGACGGCGTGCTCTGCCCGGAGCCCGAGGGCGCGTTCTACGCGTACCCGTCCGTGAAGGCGCTGCTCGGCAAGGAGATCCGCGGCAAGCGTCCGCGGGACACGGTCGAGCTGGCCGCGCTCATCCTGGAGGAGGCCGAGGTCGCGGTGGTGCCGGGCGAGGCCTTCGGCACGCCGGGGTACCTGCGACTGTCGTACGCGCTGGGCGACGAGGACCTCGTCGAGGGCGTGAGCCGCATCCAGAAGCTGCTGGCGGAGGCCAGGGACTGACCGCTCTCCAGCCTGCTTCGCATGGGCAGACGGCGGGCCGTCTCCTTCGGGAGGCGGCCCGCTGTTGTGTGCGAGCAAGACCACGTTCGGGGAATCGGCTACCCGGACGACGCCCGCGTACGGCAGGATTCCTGAATGGAGCGCGTACGTGATGTCTCTGAACTGCCGAAGGCCCATCTGCACCTGCACTTCACCGGCTCGATGCGGCCCGCCACCGTGCTGGAACTGGCCGACAAGCACGGCGTGCGCCTGCCAGAGGCGCTGACCGAGGCCCTGACGAGCGGGGAACCGCCGAAGCTGCGGGCCACCGACGAGCGCGGCTGGTTCCGTTTCCAGCGCCTCTACGACGCCGCGCGTTCCTGCCTGCGGGAGCCCGAGGACATACAGCGGCTGGTGCGGGAGGCGGCGGAGGAGGACCTGAAGGACGGCTCGGGCTGGCTGGAGATCCAGGTCGACCCGACGTCGTACGCGCCCCGGCTGGGCGGGCTGATCCCGGCGCTGGAGGTCATCCTCGACGCGGTGGAGACGACCTCGCGCGAGACCGGGCTCGGAATGCGGGTCCTGGTCGCGGCGAACCGGATGAAGCACCCGCTGGACGCGCGCACCCTGGCCCGGCTGGCCGTGCGTTACGCCGATCGCGGGGTGATCGGCTTCGGACTGTCGAACGACGAACGCCGGGGTCTGGCGCGGGACTTCGACCGGGCGTTCGCGATCGCGCGGGAGGGCGGACTGCTGTCCGCCCCGCACGGCGGCGAGCTGACCGGCCCGTCGTCCGTCCGGGACTGCCTGGACGACCTGCACGCCGACCGCCTGGGGCACGGGGTGCGGGCGGCCGAGGACCCCCGGCTCCTGAAGAAGCTCGCCGAGCGCGGCGTGACCTGCGAGGTCTGCCCCGCGTCGAACGTGGCTCTCGGGGTGTACGAGAAGCCGGAGGACGTGCCGCTGCGGACCCTGTTCGACGCCGGGGTGCCGATGGCCCTGGGCGCCGACGACCCGCTGCTGTTCGGTTCGCGCCTGGCGGCCCAGTACGACATCGCCCGCGACCACCACTCCTTCACGGACGAGGAGTTGGCCGAGCTGGCCCGGCAGTCGGTACGGGGTTCGGCGGCGCCGGAGGACGTGCGGCAGAAGCTGCTGGCGAGTGTGGACGACTGGCTGGCGTCCTGAGCCGTCAGGCGGCGCCCAGAGCCGTCAGGCCGGCGCCCAGAGCCGTCAGAACGCGTTCTGCCGTCCGGCGGCCGGCGGCTGAGTCTCTTGCCGGCGTCTGAGCCTCAGGCCGACCTCCGAAGCGCACGGCGGTCGGCGGCTTCCCGCACAGGGGCCAGTTCACCGGCCGCGCCGAGCGGGGGCCGGGGCTGGGGG
>NZ_JAHHIU010000103.1 GCF_024539815.1 Streptomyces hayashii | reverse complement strand
GGGGAGGTCAAGGCTGCTTCCCGTGCGGGGCGGGTGGAGGCGGCGATGGCGGCGGTGCCGGCGGTGGGGTCGGGCCGGTCGTCGGCAGCCACACACGCATCGTCGAGGGTCCGCGGTTCGCCCACGAGTGGTACGGCACGAGCACGATGCCGGTGTGCTCGGCGGCGGGTGCGGGGGCGGCCTCGCCGAGCGGACGGTACGGCCAGGCGTCGGTCGGCGGTCCGTCCGGCTGCGGCACGAGTTCGCCGGACGCGACGACGGTGCCGTCCGGCCCGTCCTCGGGCTCGGTGGACGTGTCCACCCGCACGACGTCGATTTCGTGCCCGTCCGGCAGGTCCACGGACTCGGCGCAGTAGACGAGCGGGCCACGCTGGACGGCGGCCGTTCCCCGGACGGAGTCGATGCGCGGGTCGGGCCGGATCCAGCGCGGGGCCATGGGCAGATCGAGCCGTATCTCGTCACCGGGACGGAAGACGCGGGTGAGGTCCGCCGTCCCGGGGGCGACGGCCCGGCGTGCGCCGTCCGGGCCGGTCAGCCACGCGGTGGCGCCCTCGGTCCAGTGGGGGACGCGCAGCGAGAGGGTCCACGGGTGTTGCGGGGACCTGTCGATGCGCACGGTCACGCTTGCACCGCTCGGGTAGTCGGTGCGCACGCGCAGGGCGACGCGCCGGCCGGTCGCGAGGGAGGTGGCGATCTCCGCGTCCGCGTACTGGTGCAGCTGGACGCCGTGGTCGTCCGCCGTCGCCAGGTAGGCGGGCAGCACGGCGAGGGTGCGGGCCACGTTGGTCGGGCAGCAGGACACCGCGAACCAGGGGGCGCGCAGTCCGGACGCGGCGCGTGGGCTCTCGGCGTCCGCGGACGGCACGGAGCCGCGACGGCGGCGGTGCAGGGTGTTGGCGTAGAAGAAGGCCCGGCCGTCCTCGGACGGGGAGGTGGCGACCACGTTGAACAGGGTGCGTTCGGCCAGGTCGGCGAAGCGGGGCTCGCCGGTCGCGAGGAGCAGCCGCCAGCTGAGCATCACGGAGGCGACCGCGGCACAGGTCTCCGAGTAGGCGCGGTCGGGCGGCAGCACGAAGTCGTCGCCGAACGACTCGTCCCGGTGGTGCGAGCCCATGCCGCCGGTCAGATGGGTGCGCCGGGCGACCGTCGCCTCCCACTGCCGTACGACCGCCGCGAGCAGGTCGTCGTCGGCCGTCTCCACCGCCACGTCGACGGCGCCGGCCGCCAGGTAGAGGGCGCGGACGGCGTGGCCGCGCAACACGGCGGCCTCCCGCACGGGCTGGTCGTCCTGGTGGTAGGCGCGCCCGAACTCGGTTTCGGCGAGGGTTCGGTGGCCGCGGCGCGCGACGAAGAGGGCCGCCTGGTCGAGGTAGCGCTGCTCCCCCGTCGTCCTGGCCAGTTCGACCAGGGCGGTCTCGATCTCCGGGTGTCCGCAGACACGCTCGATGCCGCCGGGACCGAAGGCCGCGCACACATGGTCGGCCGCCCGCAGGGCGATCTTCGCCAGTTCGCCCTCGCCTCGCGCTCGCGTCCGGGCGACGCCCGCCTGGATCAAATGCCCGTAGCAGTACAGCTCGTGGCCCCATTCGAGATCGCTGTAGCGGGGCTGCTGGCCGGGGCGGCCGAAGGCGGTGTTGAGGTAGCCGTCCGGTTCCTGGGCGGAGGCGACCGTGTCGGTGAGCTCGGCGATCCGCACGTCCAGCTCGCCGTCGGCGTTGTGGCCGGCTTCCCACGCCATGGCCTCGATGAGTTTGTAGACGTCGGAGTCGGCGAACTCGCGGCCCCGCCTGTCCCGGTGGACGCGACCCTCCGCCGCGGCCCGGAAGTTGCCGATCCAGCCGACGCGTTCCATCCAGTCACGGCAGTGGTCGAGTGTCGCGGTCGCGTTGACCTGCCGGCGCCGGGCCCAGAAGCCTCCGGTGATCCGGACCTCGTCGAGTCCGAGCGGCCGCAGCCGCCCCCGGGTCGGCGCCACCGGCAGGACGGATGACCGCACCGTGTTCTCCCTCACCAGTTCATGCCTTCGGTTCGTCCTTTCGGTCCTGCCGTCAGGGTTCGGTTCTGCGGTTCGGTTCTGCGATTCGGTTCTGCCTCAAGGTGTCGTCGGATCGGCGGGTCGCCTTCTTCTCGTCGGCGGTTCGCCTTCGTCTCGTCGGCGGGTCGTCATCGGGGCGTCGTCGGTCGTCGTCGGATCGTCTCGGACGGGTCGAACGGATCGGACGGATCGGACGGATCGGACGACATGCGGTCCGGGAGAGGCGAGGGGCTTCAGCCCTTGAGTGCGCCCGACATGAAGCCGCGAACGTAGTGCCGTTGCAGGAGCAGGAAGAGCAGGAGACAGGGCGCCGCCAGGACCACGACCCCGGCCTCGGTGGCGCCGTAGTCGACCGCGCCCATGCTCTGCTGCCGCAGGTTCGCGACTGCCAGCGGCAGGGGGGCCTTCTCGCTGTCCGAGATGAGGATCAGGGGTGCGATGAAGTCGTTCCAGGCCGCGAGGAACGCGAACAGTCCCACGGTGATCAGCCCCGGCCGCACCGCGGGAAGGAGCACCCGGCGCAGCGCGCCAGCCGTGCCGCAGCCGTCGACGAGCGCGGACTCCTCCAGTTCGCGCGGCACCGCCTCGAAGGAGATCCGCATCATGAAGGTGGCGAACGGGAGTTGGAACAGGGCCAGCACCAGGCTCAGCCCGAACAGCGAGTTCTGCAGATGCAGGCGGCCGAGCAGCACGTAGAGCGGAATGAGGAGGGTGGCGTACGGGACCATGAGGACGGCGAGTGTGAGAAGGAACAGCAGGTTCTTGCCGGGGAACTCGAAGCGCGCGAAGGCGTAGCCGCCGAGCAGGGAAACGCCGAGGGTGAGGGCTACGGTGCACGCGGAGACGAGCGTGCTGTTGCCCAGATAGCGCCACAGACCCGCGTCGTAGTCGAGCAGCGTGCGGTAGTTGCCGAGGCCGTGGCCGGACTCCTGCGCGGTGCCGGGCTGTGCGCTGACCGACGCCCAGGCGTTCCACAGCAGGGGGAAGAGGAAGACGACGGCCAGTCCGCCGGCGACGACGTAGTGGGGTGTCCGGCTGACGGCTCGGGTGAGCACCATGGTGTCCCTTCTGCGGGAGGCGGGGGTCATGACGCGTCGGAGCGGCGCAGAGCGCGGAACTGCGCGACGTTGAGCATCAGCAGCGCCGCCAGCACGAGGACGGACAGGGCCGCGGCGGTGCCGAGGTTCAGCCGCTGGAACGCCTCGCGGTAGATCAACTGCACGACGGTGACGGTGCTGTTGTCCGGGCCGCCCTTGGTGAGCACGAAGAACTGGTCGAAGGCGAGCAGCGATCCGGTCACGCACAGCAGCAGGGACAGGGCGAGCGAGGGACGCAGCAGCGGCAGGGTGATCGAGCGGAAGATCTGGCCTCGGCTTGCGCCGTCCATCCGGGCCGCTTCGTACAGCTCGTGCGGGATGCGCTGGAGGCCGACGAGCAGGATCAGCATGTAGAAACCGGCGAACTTCCACACGACGAGGAACACCGTCGACAACAGGGCGGAGGTCGGTGTGCCCAGAAAGGACACGGGATCGTCGACGAGACCGAGCCGCTCCAGGATGCGGCTGAGCGGGCCGGTGGTGGGACTGTACAGACCCCAGAAGAGGAGCGACGCGGAGGCCAGGCCGAGGGCGCCGGGCAGGAAGAAGACCGTGCGGAGGAATCCGGAGCCGGGCCGTGACTCCTGTACGAGCAGTGCGAGGAGGAGGGCCAGGCCGAGGAGGACGACCGTGACGATCACCGTGTAGAGGAGGGTGAAGCGGACGGCGGGCCAGAACAGGGCGCTGTCGGAGACGTCCGTGTAGTTCTCGGGTGCGTTGACGCCCCGGTCCCCCGCGAGCAGGGGCCAGTCGCTGAGCGACATCTGTCCGACGAGCAGCAGGGGCAGCACGAAGAAGACGGCGACGAACACGGCCGTGGGCGCGGCGTAAGCGAGGCCCTTGGCCGTTCGGGAGCGCAGGAAGGGCACGGGGGTCGGGGATCGGGGGGCCGGACGGTCCGCCGGGGCCGGTCGTTCGGCGGTCGCCCGGTCGGGCGCCTTCACCTGCATGGCTCTCCTCTGCCGTGGGGACGTGGGAGGTGACGTGCCGGACTCCGGAGTCGTGGGCACCGTGCCGTGCCCTGTCGTGTCGCGCAAGTGCCCTGTATGTCGCGCCAGTGCCGTGTCGCGTCGCGCCGGCGCCGTGCTGCGTCGGGTGGCGCCGGCGCCGTCCTGTGTCGCGCCGCTGCGGGCCGCAGGGTCAGTCGGCCAGTGAGGCGGAGACCGCCTTGTTGTCCTTCTCGACGGACGACCCGTCGCCGAAGACGGCGTCGCGCATCAGGGTGAGCCAGGGCCCGTTGGGGTCGTTGAAGGTCTGGCCGAACTTCAGGGCGTACGGGGTACGCCCGGCCGCCACGAGCTGGTTGATCGTGACCAGGCGCGGGTCCGCGGCGGAGTACTTGTTGGCGGCGAGGTCGGTGCGCGCCACGACGTCCTTGTGGGCGGCGACCACGTCGACCTGTGCCGCGTCGCCCAGGGACCAGGCGAGGAAGTTCCAGGCCTGGTCGGCCTTCTTGCTGGTGGCGGAGATGCCGATGGCGTCGCCGCCGACGAAGGTGGACTTCCCGCCGTCGGGGCCGGGGATGGGCGCGACGCCGAGGTCGAGGGTGGCGGGCATCAGTCCCAGGGTGGTCGACGGCATGGGCATGATGCCGACCTTGCCCTTGGGGAACACCCCGGTCCAGGTCGTCCCGGTCTCGTCCTTCGCGCCGGGGGCCACGATGCCGTCCTTCACCCACCCCCGGTAGGTGTCGTAGACCTTCTTCGCGGCGGCGGAGTCGAGGTCCGCCGAGGTGCCCTCCTCGTCGAGCACCTCCTCGCCGGCGGCCCAGATGGACGGCCACCAGGTGAAGACGCCGCAGCCGCCGCAGTTGCCGCCGAAGAAGGTGCCGTCGACGCCGCCGCCCAGCGCGTCCACGGCGCGCGCCTGCCGGTCCCATTCCGCGAGGGTGGTGGGCGGCTTGGCGGGATCGAGTTTCGCCTTGCGGTAGAGGTCCTTGTTGTAGAAGAGGACCGACAGGTCGAGGGTGTGCGGGACGACGTACTTCCGTCCTTTGTACGTGCCCGCCTTGATGTGCGACTGGGCCAGGCTGCCGGCGAAGGGCAGGGCGTCGACGCGGTCGGTGATGTCGGCGAAGAGCCCGCTGGAGGTGTAGTTCGGCACGAACACCACGTCGGAGGCGAAGAGGTCGGGAAGGTCGTGGGAGCCGGCCGCCGCGCCGACCTTGGCCTGGTAGTCGTCGGTGGGGACCACGGTCAGCCGGATCTTGTTTTTGTGGCCCTCGTTGTACGCCTTGACCAGTGCCTCGCTCTGCGGCCGGGTGGCGGCCCGGGTCCACATCGTCAGCGTGGCGCCGTCGTCGACGCCGGTCACGCCGGCCGCCCGGCCTCCCTGCGCGCCGCCCGAGCCCCCGCCGTCGCCCGATCCGCAGGCCGTGATCAGGCTCGCGGCGGCGAGGAGGGTGATTGCGCCGACGGCGAGCCGACGGGCTGGTCCATATGGTCCGGTCGTGCTCCCCATGACGATCCCCCTATGGATGGGTTCTGCGACGGAAAGAAACCGAAAAGGCTTTCTGAAAACTAGAACCAGGCTGACTGCTCGTCAATCCCCTTGTCGTAAGCGGTTTCCGAGGCGGTACCGAAAGCGGCGAACCTCTCCTGGCCCCCTCCAGGCCGAAAGTTCTCGCGTACGGTTTACGCACGCGCCGCGAGACAGGAGAACCTCCATGACCCCGGCCCTCGGCCCCTCTCGTTCGCAGCCCGCCACGCTCAGCGACGTCGCACGGCTGGCCGGCGTGTCCGTCGCCACCGCGTCCAAGGCCCTCAACGGGCGCAGCCAGGTGCGCGCCGAGACCCGGCAGCGGGTCGTCGAGGCGGCCGAACGGCTGGCCTTCCGGCCGAACCAGCTGGCCCGCGGACTGCTCGCCGGGCGGTCGGGCACCGTGGGACTGCTCACCAGCGACCTGGAGGGCCGCTTCAGCATCCCGATCCTGATGGGCGCCGAGGACGCGTTCGGGGCGGGCGAGGTCGCCGTCCTCCTGTGCGACGCCCGGGGCGACGCCATCCGCGAACAGCACCATGTGCGGGCGCTGCTGGGGCGCCGTGTCGACGGTCTCATCGTGGTGGGCAGCCGCACCGATCCGCGTCCTTCCCTGGGTCGTGAGCTGCCTGTTCCCGTGGTCTACGCGTACGCGCCCTCGGACGATCCGGCGGATCTGTCCCTCGTGCCCGACAACGTCGACGCCGGCCGGATCGCGGTCGGGCATCTGCTGGCCTGCGGCCGTACCCGGATCGCGCACATCACCGGCGATCCCGGGTACCTGGCCGCGCGGGAGCGGTCCGAGGGCGCCCGGGCCGCGCTCGCCGAGGCTGGTCTGGAGCCGGTCGGGGAACCCCGGTTCGGGGCCTGGTCGGAGGGCTGGGGGCGGGCGGCCACGGCGCTGCTGCTCGACCGGCACGCCGACGTCGACGCGGTGCTGTGCGGCAGCGACCAGATCGCCCGAGGCGTCATGGACGTCCTGCGCGAGCGCGGCCACCGGGTGCCGGAGGACGTGGCGGTGATGGGCTTCGACAACTGGCAGGTCCTGACGGCGGCCTCACGCCCCCCGCTGACCAGCGTCGACATGAATCTTGAGCAGGTCGGACGCGCGGCCGCGCACGCCCTGTCCGCCGCGATCGGCGGGGTCCGGCGCTCGGGGATCGAGACCGTGCGCTGCCGGGTCGTGATCAGGGGATCGACGGCCCCGCTGTCGTGAACCGCCTCGCTGCGGACGTCCGCGTGTGTGCAAGCGGTTTCTCCGCCGTCTCTTGACACTCCATCAGCTCGCTCCTACGTTGCGAAAACCTTTTAGGTCCGTTTCTTCGCCGCATGTCAGGCGCATGACATCCCCCCACTGTCGTCGACCGGACAGGGAGCACCTCATGAAGCGCCTCCTCGTCGCCCTCGTGCTCATCTTCTGTTCCATCTGTTCGGTGAGCCCTGCCGCCGCCGCGCAGACCATCGGATTCCCCACCTTCACCGGCCCCGCGATCCCGGCTCCGCCGGTCGCCTACACACCCGGCGACATGATGCGGAGCATCTACGACGCCGAGAGCTCCGGCACCGACTTCTGGATGGACCGTCTGCTGGCCCGTTCCGGGGACGACCCGGCCGGCCCCTGGCTGATGAGCCGGGGGCGGGCGGTCTTCATGAAGACCCACGACCCGGCGGTCCTCGGCTTCGGCGGTCACGTCGCCTACTGGGAGAGCATCAGCGACAAGGACGCCTACACCGTCGCGATCACCCCCGGCACGTTCACCGAGCAGGTCTCCCAGCGATGGCAGGCGCCCAGCTACTGGAAGAGCGTGCACAGCAGCGGCGCGGTCAGCGTCACGCAGACCAAGTTCATCACCGAGAACAACGTCGCCGTCACCAACCTGTCGATCAGGAACAACGGCAGCAGCGCCACCACCCTGCAGTTGCGCGCGACCTCGCCGTACGCGACCTCGGGCACCGGCAACGAGCTGACCGGGCAGGTCAACGCCTACAACAACCTCACCACCATCCGGCCGAGACTCAGCGGCGACGGCTTCAGCGTCTCGAACGGCGGCCTGAACCGGTCCGTGACCGTGGCCGCGGGAGCCACGGTGACCACCAAGCTGGTGATGGGCTTCGTCACCGACGAGATCCCCGCCTCGCTCACCGAGTACAACGCCTACGCGGGCTACTCCAACGCCACCGCGTTCGCCACCCACGTGCGGACCTACAACCTGTGGTGGGCCCAGAACGTGCCCTACATCGACGTGCCCGAACCGGCGATCAAGAAGAACGTCTACTACCGATGGTGGCTGATGCGCTTCAACAACCTCGACGCCGACATCCCCGGACAGACCTTCCAGTTCCCGACGTCGACCGAAGGCGTCCTCGGCTACAACAACGCCATCGCGCTCACCCAGCCCATGCACATCGACGATCTCAAGTACCTGCGCGACCCGTCCTACGCGTACGGCGACTGGCTGAGCGTCGGCCAGACCTCCAAGGGCGGCCGCTTCCTCGACAACCCCGGCGATCCGGAGAACTGGTCCAACAGCTACACCCAGTACATCGCCGAGGCCGCCTGGAAGAGTTACCAGATCCACGGCGGGCAGCCGGCCATCGCCGGCAACCTCGCCCACTACGCGGAGGGCGACGTCAAGGGGCAGCTCGCCTACTACGACCACGACAACAACAAGTTGATCGAGTACGACTGGGGCGCGCTGACCGGCAACGACGCCGACGCCGTCTCCTTCCACTGGAAACCCGGGAACATGGACCGCGCCGAGTCCGCCTACCAGTACAGCGGCGCGCTGGCGGCGGCCCAGGCCTACGAGGCGACCGGGAACACGGCCAAGGCGACCGAGATGCGCACGCTCGCCACGCAGATCAAGAACGCCATCGTCAATGTGCTGTGGAACCCCGGCCACCAGTTGTTCGAGCACCGGTTGAAGTCGACGAACGAGTGGGTGCCCTGGAAGGAGATCAACAACTACTACCCGTTCTCGGTCGGAGCCGTCCCCGACACGGCCACCTACAAGCAGGCGCTGCGTCTGTTCGACGACCCGGCCCACTACCCGGTGTTCCCCTTCTACACGGCCGACCAGGTCGACAAGAAGGCGGCGGCCGACGCCGGAAGCCCGGGCTCCAACAACTTCTCCACCATCAACTCCACCGTCCAGTTCCGGCTGTACTCCTCCGTGCTGCGCAACTACCCCAACTCCTGGATGACCGCCACCGACTACAAGAAGCTGCTGTACTGGAACACCTGGGCGCAGTACGTCGGGGGCAACACCCAGTGGCCCGACGCCAACGAGTTCTGGGCCGACTGGAACGGTTCCGGCATCGACTACCGGTCCTGGATCCACCACAACATCCTCGGCAGCAGCAACTGGACGGTGATCGAGGACGTCGCCGGTCTGCGGCCGCGCAACGACGCGAAGGTGGAGCTGTCCCCGATCGGCATCGGCTGGGACCACTTCACCGTCAACAACCTGCGTTATCGCAACGCAGACCTCTCGATCGTCTGGGACGACCCGGCCGACGGCGTGGCGCGCTACCCCGGTGTCCCGGAGGGTTACTCGATCTACGTCAACGGCAACCGGGCCGCCACCGTCGACTCCCTGGCGCCCTTCACCTGGGACCCGGCCACCGGTGAGGTCACCACCAGCGCCAAGGTCACGTACCACACGGCCGTCGCCGGTCTCCAGGCCCCCGACAAGGTGGTGCAGAACAGCCCCCGGATGGTCGACATGCTCGCCAAGGCAGGCGTCGATCTCACCGCCGACCTCACCGATTTGGCGGCCGGCGCGACGGTCTCCGCCTCCTACACCGGCTCCGGCAGCGCCGTCTCCGGCGCGGTGGACGGCTATCCCACCAACGAGCCCTTCTGGGGCGCCGGCGGGTCGCCCAACAGCCAGGACTGGTACGCGATCGACTTCGGCACGGCCCGCACCCTGAACGAGATGCGCCTGTACTTCAAGGACAGCCGTCCGGCGAGCACGACCTACCGGGCGCCCTCCGCGTACACCATCCAGTACTACGACGGCAGTTCCTGGGTGAACGTGCCGGGCCAGACGAAGAGCCCCGCCGTACCGCGCGCCAACTACAACCTGGTGCAGTTCCCCGCGATCAATGCCCAGCGGATAAGGGTCCTGGCCACGAACGCCTCCGGCGCGAAGACGGGCCTCACCGAGGTCAAGGCCTTCAACCGGGGCGGGGTCCAGCCGCCCCGGCCACCGGCCAACCTGGCGACCTCGGCGACGGCTTCGGCGTCGTACACCTCCGACTGGGAGAGTGTCGCCGCCGTCAACGACGGCATCGATCCCCCGTCGTCGAACGACACGGTGAACCCCCGCTGGGGCACCTGGCCGCAGACCGGCCAGCAGTGGGCCGAGCTGACCTGGCCCACCGCGCAGAACCTGAACAGGGCCGAGGTCTACTTCTTCGACGACGACCAGGGCATCGACATGCCGGCCTCCTGGAAGCTGCAGTACTGGAACGGCAGCGCCTACGTCGACGTACCCGGCGCGAGCGGCTATCCGCTGGCCAAGAACCAGTACAACGCCGTCTCCTTCACCCCCGTGAACACCACCCGGCTACGGGTGCTGCTCACCGGCAACGGCACCGACTCCGTCGGCCTCCTCGAAGCAAAGGTGTACGGCCCGTGACCCGTTCCCGGTGCCTGTCGGCACTCATCGCCCTGCTCACCGTCGCGGTCGCCTTCCTCGTGGCGCCGCCCGCGTCCGCCGCCGTCGCGTTCACTTCGACCGGCGTGAACCAGAACGGCGGCAACTGCCTGGACCTGCCGGGCGGTTCGACGACCGCCGGGGCCCGGCTGCGCGCCTTCTCCTGCTCCTCGGGCGCCAACCAGAACTTCGGATACGCCCTGGTCCCCGGTACCGCCGACACCTACACGATCACCGGGCAGTCCGGCCAGTGCGTCGACGTCTACGGAGCGTCCACGGCGGACAGCGCGGCGATCATCCAGTGGCCCTGTCACGGCGGGACCAACCAGCAGTGGCGGCTCGTGCCGGTGGCGGTGAGCGGAACCGACAGGACCTTCAACCTGGTCTCCGTGAGCTCGGGCAAGTGCGTGGCGCCTGGCGGCGGTTCGTCCGCCTCCGACACCGACCTGGTGCAGTTGCCCTGCGGCTCGGCCGGCGGCAGGGTCTGGCGGCTGCCCGCCTTCTCCGGCGGCGGCTCCGGCTCGCACACGTTCACCAACCCGCTCTCCCAGCACGGCCCGGACCCCTGGCTGACGTACTACAACGGTTACTACTACCTCGCCACCACGACCTGGAACTCGACGGTCACCATGCGCAGGGCGAGCACCCTCGCCGGTCTCGCCGGCGCCGCCGATCAGGTGATCTTCAAGCTGACCAGGCCCAACGGCGCGGGCACGATGTGGGCGCCCGAGTTCCATCTGCTCGACGGCCCGAACGGGAAGCGGTGGTACTTCTACTACACCGCCGGCCGTGAACCGTACGACCTGGGCACCCAGCGCATCCATGTGCTGGAGAGCGCCGGACTCGACCCGATGGGCCCGTACACCTTCAAGGCCGATCTGCTGGACCCGGCTCAGGACGACACCTGGGAGCTCGACCCGAGCATCCTGCAGCTCAACGGACAGCTGTACCTGCTCGGCACCTTCTACAACGGCTCGCAGCCGATGTTCATCCGGCCGCTGGCCAACCCGTGGACCGCGAGCGGAACGCGACGGGTGCTGTCCACGCCGACGTACGGCTGGGAAACGGTGGGCGGCGCGGTCAACGAAGGCGGCGAGGTGCTCCAGCACAACGGCAGGACGTTCATCGTGTACTCCGCCAGTCACTGTTCCACGCCCGACTACAAGCTCGGCATGCTCACCTACAACGGCGGTGACCCGCTCAGCTCCTCGTCCTGGGTGAAATCGCCGAACCCTGTCTTCCAGCGATCCGACGCCAACGGCGTGTACGGCCCCGGGCACAACGGCTTCTTCAAGTCACCGGACGGCACCGAGGACTGGATCGTGTACCACGCCAACAACTCGACGAGCGGCGGTTGCGACATGAACCGGACCACCAGAGCCCAGAAGTTCACCTGGAAGGCCGACGGCACGCCGGACTTCGGCGCCCCGGCGCCCCTCGGCGTCACTCTGACCTCACCCTCAGGGGAGTAGTGCGATGAGACGATCCCGGTTCCTCTCCCTCTGGCCGGCGCTGCTGGCCGTCCTGATCGGTTCGGTCACGGGCACCGTCGCGCTCGCGCCGCCCGGGTACGCCGCGACGGCGTTCACCTCCACCGCGGTCAACCGCAGCGGCGGCAACTGCCTGGACGTGCCGGGCAGTTCCACCGCCGACGGCATCCAGCTCATCCAGTGGACCTGCCACGGCGAGGCCAACCAGACCTTCACCTTCACCCCGGTCGTCGGGACCGGCGACCAGTACAGCATCGGCACCTCGGCCGGCGGAAAGTGCGTGGAGGTCAACGGATCGTCCACCGCGGACAACGCCGCGATCGTGCAGCGCGCCTGCGGCTCGGGCGCCGGTCAGAAGTTCCGTCTCGTGCCCGTGACGGTCAGCGGCACGAGCAACGTCTTCGGTGTGCAGTCGGTGAACTCGGGCAGGTGCGTCGCCCCGGCCGGCGACTCCTCGGCCTCCGACACCGGCCTCGTCCAACTGCCCTGTACCGGCACGGCGTCCCGGACCTGGCGGCTGGCCGGCTTCGGCGGCAGCGGCGGCGGCTCGACTCCGCCGCCGACGAAGACGGTCCGCGTGTACTGGCTGAAGCCCTCCGACGTCCCGTTCGACCAGCGGTACCCCGACGGCATAGCCAAGGTGATGCGGGAGACACAGCGCTACTACCGGCAAGAGCTCGGCAAGACCTTCAAGCTGAACGACACCGTGGTCGAGGTCGTCAACGGCGACCAGCCGCGGAGCTGGTACGAGAACACGCCCAACGGCGGCGACCGTTACTGGTGGGCGGTCACCAACATGCAGAACGAGCTCGCCAGGAAGTTCGGTCTGAACAACCCCGACAGCCGGTGGCTCAACGTGGGTGAGATCAGCGCCGAGGGCGAGGGCGCGGGCGGGGGCGCAAGTCCCGGTTGGGTCATCCTGAGCGGGCACGACGCGGACGGCGCCGCCGGCGTCGGCGGGCAGTCGATGAACCGCTGGTACGGCGGGATGGTGCACGAACTCGGCCACGCCTTCGGCCTGCCGGACTCCTCGTCGACCGACGGCACACCGATGTCCGCGTCCTTCTACGACTACCCGAACACCCACTTCAGCCAGAGCCAGAAGAACCAGATCCTGGGCGGCCCCTACGGGAGCTTCCTGTCCTGACACCGGCGGCCCGCCGGGCGAGGCCGACGCGCCTCGCCCGACGGGCCCGCGTCATGAGCCGCACCCGCCCACGCGCCGGGTGCTCAGCGCCACGTCGTCCATACGGAGGTCGTACGAGGAGGGCGTGGGGTCGGCCTGGTACAGCTGCCAGCCGAGCTTGAGCGTGTCGAAGCGCGGGAAGACGAAATCGTCCGCCGTGCCCCCGTGCTCCTGGGTGGAGACCGTCAGCTCGGACCGCTCGACGCCGTCCTGGTAGACGGTGACGCGGTTGTCCGCTGCGTCGAGGTGGAACTCGACGCAGCTCCAGGCGTCGGCCGTGGCGGGGGCGGAGGTCTTCCAGGCCGTCCAGTCGCCGGTTGGTCCCAGGTCGGAGCCGACGCCCCAGAAGTTGGCCCGTGAGGTGGGCACGTACTGGCCGCCCAACGGGCGTACCAAGGTGGGGGTGTCGGAGCCGGACGCCTGTGCGACGGTCCAGTGCGCCCAGTCGGGGGCCGTGGGGAACCGGTCCACCCGCAGTCGCAGACGGGCCCAGAAACTGTTTCCGGCTGGTGCGAGGCCGGAGAGCACGAGGAAGGCGTGACCGTTGCCCTCGGTGCGGAGCCGCAGCTCACGGCCGTGGCCGGTGGAGCTCGGTTCGACGGTCAGCGAGCCGTCGGAGACGTCGGTGGTCCAGCCGCGTCCCGCGGTGACCGGGCCGAGCGGGAGACGGTCGAAGCTCTCCCGGACGAAGGGGGCGTGCCGGGCGGGAGACGCCCAGGAGGTGGGGGTGTGCGCGCCGGCGGGACCGGCCGAGGCGGTGGGGGATGTCGCGAGCAGCGCAATCGTCGCGGCGGACAGCGCGGCGGCGGCCTTCCTCATGCGTGTCATGAGCACAGTCTGCCGCACACGCCACCGCGGTCATCCCACCCGGTCCCCCAACGCCGTTTCAGGAGCTGCCAGTTGGGACGTAGGCGGCGCGCAGGAGGCCGGCTTGCGGATCAGCAGCAGTGCCGCGTCGTCATGCAGGCGACCACCGACATGCGCCAGCAGCTCGTCATGGATCGCGCCGAGCGTGCGCGACGGTGCGTCGGACAGATGGCGTGCGAGTCCTTCGACGAGCGGATAGAACGCGCGGTCGCGGTCCCGCGCCTCGATGACCCCGTCGGTGTACAGCAGCAGCTGGTCGCCGTCGTCGAAGGTCAGCTCCTGCAGGCCGGGGGTCTGGTCGGTCAGGGCGCGCAGTCCGAGGGGCGGGGCGGGCGGGGCGGGCTCCACCGTCTCGATCTCCTTCGAGGCACGCACCAGCAGGGGCGGCGCGTGCCCGCAGTTCACCACTTCCAGGAGTCCGGGCCGGGGGCAGCCGGCGATCACGGCGGTGACGAAGTCGTCGGCCCCGAGGTTGCGCGCGAGACTCCGCTCGATCCGGTCGACGACGGCGAGGAGGTCGGGTTCGTCGTAGGCGGCCTCACGGAAGACGCCGAGGACGAGCGCCGCGGTGCCCACGGCCGGCAGCCCCTTGCCGCGCACGTCCCCCACGATCAGCCGTACGCCGTACGGGGTCGGCATCAGCGCGTACAGGTCCCCGCCGATCCTGGCCTCCGCGGCCGCCGCGCTGTAGCGGACGGCCGCCTCGAAGGGGCCGACCGTCGCCGGCACCGGCTTGAGCAGCGCGTGCTGGGCGGCCTCGGCGACCGACCGGACGTCCGCGAGGACCCGCTCCCTACGCGAGCGCAGGGCCCCGGCCAGGGCGCTCGCCGAGGTGACGGCCAGCAGCGCGGCCGGCACGGCCGCCAGCTCGGTCCCGGAGGCTCCGCCGCGGGCGCCGAGCGCCACCCCGAGGCCCGCGGCGAGGAGGCCCACGCCGAGGACGCCGCGTGGTCCGTCCGTGCTGGCGGCCAGCGCCGGCCCGGCCGCCAGCAGCGGCAGCCAGGTCGTCCCGGCTCCGCCGAGGAGGGCGACGAGCCCGATGACGAGAGTGATCAGTACGGGCACGAGCGGTCCTGCCGCCGCCGCCCGGGGTCCGAACAGCCGCGTCGGGCGGGGGTCGCCGTCATGGTTGCGGGCCTGGCTCATGCTGGTCCGTAGTCCTCGTCTGTGCGCCGGGGGATTTCTGAAATGTCCGTTTCCCTTAGGAAACGGGGTCGGCGCGGCCGCTCACAAGGATCAGGTTTTCAGATAGTGAACGATCAGACGGTGAGCGAAAGACTCCTGGTCACGCGGCCGGCGGTCGGGAGGAGCCGGGCGCGTACCTGCTCCAGCCGCGGCAGACGGTCCACCGGCAGGGAGACGCCGAGCGAGCCGAGCGTGTCGCCGCTGTAGACGGGCACGGCCACGCAGACCGTGCCGAGGGCGTACTCCTCCAGGTCCGTGACCGCCGGGGCCACCGGAGAGGCGTCCAGCCGCCGCAGGAGTTCGGGGGCGCTGGTGATGGTTCTCGGCGTGAGGTCGGCGAGGTGGTGCCGGGAGAGGTAGTCCTTGCGGGCGTCGTCGTCCAGCTCGCGCAGCACGGACTTGCCGAGCGCGGTGGCGTGCCCCGCGTCCTCGAATCCGACCCAGAGGTCGACGCGGGGTGTGCGGGGCCCGTCGACGATCTCCGCGACCCTGATCTCGCCCTCCTCGTAGAAGGTGAGGTAGGCGGCGGTCGCCAGCTCGTCGCGCAGCGCGGCGAGCGTGGGGCGGACCCGGCTGAGCAGCGCCTGTCCACGACCCGCGGTGTGCAGTGTCTGCACCCTGTCCCCCAGGACGAACCCGCCGTCCGGGAGTTTGCGCAGGTAGCCGTCGTGGACCAGGGTGCGCAGCAGATGGTAGGCGGTGGCCAGGGGCAGATCCGCCTCCCGCGCCAGCTGTTTCGCCGGCGCGCCGTTGTCGTGCGCGCTCACCGCCTCCAGCAGGCGGAACGCTCGCTGTACGGAGGCGATCAGCGTGGGGCCGTCCCGCGCGTTCATAGGAACAGCGTGCGCCGGACGCCCGGCGCAGGCAACACCCGGGCCGCCGGCCCGGCCGCGCACACCGCCGCGACGCGGGTCGCGGGGCTTCCGCGGCGACGCGTCCGGCGGTGTGCGGTCGTCCCGGGCGTCAGCCCCGGGACGTGAGTCGTTCGAGCGCGATGTTGAGTTCGAGGACGTTCACCCGGGGCTCGCCGATGAAGCCCAGGGTGCGTCCCTCGGTGTGTTCCCGGACCAGTTTCCGCACCTCGGGGAGGGACAGGCGGTTGCGTTCGGCGACCCGGTGCACCTGCAGTTCGGCGTACGCCGGGGAGATGTCGGGGTCGAGGCCGGACGCCGAGGAGGTCACGGCGTCGGCCGGCACCTGCGACGGCCGGACCGTGTATCGCGGGGTGGAGTTCTCCTTGACGACCTTCGCCTTGGCCGCTTCGACCGAGGCGACCAGGTCCTTGTCGTCGGCGGACAGGTTGGTGGCTCCTGAGAGCAGCAGCCTGTACCGGGTGTTGACCGAGTTCTCGCCGAGCCCGTCGGACGGGCGGGGCTGGAAGAAGTCGAGCCCGTAGTGCTGTTGCCCGATCAGGGCGGACCCGACGACGGCGCCGTCCGCCCTGATCTCCGAGCCGTTCGCCTGGTGCGGGAACAGGCTCTGGGCGACGCCGGTGACCGCCAGCGGGTAGACGACGCCGGTGACCAGGGTCAGCACGAGAAGGGCGCGCAGCGCGGCCGCGAGCAGCCGGGCGGTGTTGGTGAGCGAGGTGTTCATGGTCCTTCACCCGATCCCGGGTATCGCGGAGACGAGCAGGTCGATGAGTTTGATGCCGATGAAGGGCGCGATCAGGCCGCCGAGACCGTAGATCCCGAGATTGCGCCGCAGCAGCCGGTCCGCGCTGACGGGCCGGTACCGCACGCCCCGCAGGGACAGCGGCACCAGCGCGACGATGATCAGCGCGTTGAAGACGACCGCGGAGAGAATCGCCGAGTCGGGACCGGCCAGGCGCATGATGTTGAGCTTGTCCAGGCCCGGATAGACGGCCGCGAACAGCGCCGGAATGATCGCGAAGTACTTCGCCACGTCGTTGGCGATCGAGAAGGTCGTCAACGCGCCCCGGGTGATGAGGAGTTGTTTGCCGATCTCGACGATCTCGATCAGCTTGGTCGGATCGGAGTCGAGGTCGACCATGTTCCCGGCCTCCTTCGCGGCGGACGTGCCCGTGTTCATCGCGACGCCGACGTCCGCCTGGGCGAGCGCGGGGGCGTCGTTGGTGCCGTCGCCGGTCATCGCGACGAGCTTGCCGCCCGCCTGCTCCCGTTCGATGAGGGCCATCTTGTCCTCGGGGGTCGCCTCCGCGAGGAAGTCGTCGACGCCGGCCTCCCGCGCTATGGCCTGAGCCGTCAGCGGGTTGTCTCCGGTGATCATGACGGTCCTGATGCCCATGCGGCGCAGTTCGTCGAACCGTTCCCGCATGCCTTCCTTGACGACGTCCTTGAGGTGGAGGACGCCCAGGACGCGGGCGCCCTCGGGGTCCTCCACCGCGACCAGCAGCGGGGTGCCGCCGGCCTCGGCGATGCGGTCGCAGAGGGCGACGGCGTCCTCGGGGATCGTGCCCCCGTGCTCCCGCACCCAGGCGAGGACCGAGGCGGCCGCGCCCTTGCGGACGCTTCGGCCGTCGGCGTCCACGCCCGACATCCGGGTCCGGGCGGTGAAGGCGATCCACTCGGCGTCCGCGAGCTCGTCCCGGTGCCGGTCGGGCAGCCCGTACGCCGACTTCGCCAGCGCGACGACGGAGCGCCCCTCCGGAGTGTCGTCGGCCAGCGAGGAGAGCTGGGCGGCGTCGGCGAGCTCCGCCACGGCGACGCCGCCGACCGGCAGGAACTCCGCGGCCCGGCGGTTGCCGAGGGTGATCGTGCCGGTCTTGTCGAGCAGCAGGGTGGACACATCGCCCGCGGCCTCGACGGCCCTGCCGGACATGGCCAGGACGTTGCGCTGCACGAGCCGGTCCATGCCGGCGATGCCGATCGCCGACAGCAGCGCGCCGATCGTGGTGGGGATGAGGCAGACCAGCAGCGCCACCAGGACGACCAGGGTGAGATGGGTGCCCGCGTAGTCGGCGAGCGGCGGCAGCGTGGCCACCGCCAGCAGGAAGACGATGGTGAGGGACGCCAGCAGGATGTTCAGCGCGATCTCGTTCGGCGTCTTCTGCCGGGCCGCGCCCTCGACGAGGTCGATCATGCGGTCGATGAAGGTCTCCCCCGGCCTCGTCGTGATCTTGACGACGACGCGGTCGGAGAGAACCTTCGTCCCGCCGGTGACGGCGCTGCGGTCGCCGCCCGACTCGCGGATGACCGGCGCCGACTCCCCCGTGACGGCGGACTCGTCGACGGAGGCGACGCCCTCGACGACGTCTCCGTCGCCGGGAACGACGTCGCCCGCCTCGCAGACGACGAGGTCGCCTATCCGCAGCACCGCGCCGGGAACCCGCTCCTCGCCCTCGGCGTCCTTGAGCAGCCGCCGGGCGACGGTGTCGGTCCTGGCTCTGCGCAGGGTGTCGGCCTGCGCCTTGCCGCGGCCTTCGGCGACCGCCTCCGCGAGGTTGGCGAAGACCACGGTGAGCCACAGCCACGCGCTGATGGTCCAGCCGAACCAGTCGCCCGGGTCCTTGAAGGAGAACACCGTGGTCAGCAGGGAGCCGATCCACACCACGAACATCACGGGCGACTTGACCATCACCCGGGGGTCGAGTTTGCGGAAGGCGTCCGGCAGCGACTTCACCAGCTGCTTCGGGTCGAACAGGCCCGCGCCGACGCGCGCCTCGGCGGGCGCGTGGCCGGCGGGCGCGTCGCTGCCCGGCGGCCGGGTCGGGGTGACTGTGGACATCGTGTCCTCCGGCTCGGTTCGCTCGGTCTGCTCGGTCGTGTCGGCGGTCATGACGCCAGCCCCTCGGCGAGCGGGCCCAGGGCGAGGGCCGGGAAGTAGGTGAGACCGGTGATGATCAGGATCGCGCCCACCAGAAGGCCGGTGAACAGCGGTTTCTCGGTGCGCAGCGTGCCGGCGGTGACCGGGACCGGCCGCTGCTCGGCGAGGGTGCCGGCCAGCGCCAGAACGAACACCATCGGCAGGAAGCGTCCCAGGATCATGGCCAGGCCCAGGGTGCTGTTGAACCACTGCGTGTCCGCGTTCAGCCCGGCGAAGGCCGAGCCGTTGTTGTTGGCGGCGGACGTGTAGGCGTAGAGGATCTCGGAGAAGCCGTGCGCGCCGGTGTTGGTCATGGAGTGCGCCGGCGTGGGCAGCGCCATCGCCACGGCGGTGAAGACCAGGACCAGGGCGGGCGTGACGAGGAGGTAGCAGGCCGCGAGCTTGATCTCCCGGGTGCCGATCTTCTTGCCCAGGTACTCGGGCGTACGGCCGACCATGAGACCGGCGATGAAGACGGCGATCACGGCCATGACCAGCATTCCGTAGAGGCCGGAGCCGGTGCCGCCCGGCGCTATCTCGCCCAGCATCATGCCGAGCAGGGCGATGCCGCCGCCCAGGCCGGTGAAGGAGGAGTGGAAGGAGTCGACGGCGCCGGTCGAGGTGAGGGTCGTGGAGACGGCGAAGATGGAGGAGGAGCCGACGCCGAAGCGGACCTCCTTGCCCTCCATCGCGCCGCCCGCGAGCTGGAGCGCCGGCCCGTGGTGGGTGAACTCGGTCCACATCATCAGCGCGACGAAGCCGACCCAGATGGTGACCATGGTCGCCAGGATCGCGTAGCCCTGCCGGACCGAGCCGACCATGATCCCGAAGGTGCGCGTCAACGCGAACGGGATCACCAGCAGCAGAAAGATCTCGAACAGGTTGGTGAACGGCGTCGGGTTCTCGAAGGGGTGGGCGGAGTTGGCGTTGAAGTAGCCGCCGCCGTTGGTGCCGATCTCCTTGATGGCCTCCTGCGAGGCGACCGCGCCGCCGTTCCACTGCTGCGGGCCGCCCATGAACTGACCGACCTCGTGGATGCCGGAGAAGTTCTGGACGGCGCCGCAGGCGACCAGGACGATCGCGGCGACGACGGAGAGCGGCAGCAGGATGCGGACGGTCCCGCGGACCAGGTCCGTCCAGAAGTTGCCCAGCGCACCGGTGCGGGACCGCGCGAACCCGCGCACCAGGGCCACCGCCACGGCGATGCCGACGGCAGCGGAGACGAAGTTCTGAACGGCGAGCCCCGCCGTCTGCACGACGTGGCCCATGGCCTGCTCGCCGTAGTAGGACTGCCAGTTGGTGTTGGTGACGAAGGACGCGGCGGTGTTGAACGCCTGGTCCGGGTCGATGGCCCGGAAGCCGAGCGAGCCGGGCAGACGGCCTTGCAGGCGCTGGAGCAGATAGAGGAACAGCACTCCGGCCGCCGAGAAGGCGAGCACACCGCGCAGATACGCGGGCCACCGCATCTCTGCGTCGGGATCGGCGCCTATGCCCCGGTAGATCCACCGCTCGACCCGCCAGTGCCGGTCGCTGGAGTAGACCCGGGCCATGTGGTCGCCGAGGGGAACATGGGCGAGCGCCAGCGCCGCGACGAGCGCGAGCAACTGGAGCACGCCGGCGAGTACAGGACTCATGGGACTGCTCAGAACCTCTCCGGGTAGATCAGGGCGAGCACGAGATAGCCCAGCAGGGCTGCGGCCACGACCAGGCCGACGATGTCCTCGGCGGTCACAGCCTCGTCACCCCCTTGGCCACGAGGGCCACCAGCGAGAAGATCGCGACCGTGGCGACGACGAAGGCCGGATCGGCCATCGTGAACTCCTTGGACAGGCTCGGAAAAAGATGCGGACACACCGAGCAAACCCCGTCCCGTCCCCCCTCGGACCTGCCTTGACGGCCCCCTGACGCCCATGCCCACCGCATTGACGGGTCTCTTACACCCGGCCTTCCCGCGCGGTTTTGGGGCGGCGTCCTCGGGGCGGTCCGTCGCCCGGGCGGCGGGCGGGGGAGGATGGGGCCATGAGCGTAGTGAAGATCAACGTACTGACCGTCCCCGCGGACCAGCGGGAGACCCTGGAAAAGAGGTTCGCCGCACGGGCCGACGCCGTCGGGGACTCCGACGGCTTCGAGTGGTTCGAGCTGCTCCGTCCGGTCGAGGGCACCGACACCTACCTCGTCTACACCCGCTGGCGGGACGAGGAGTCGTTCCAGGCCTGGCTCGGAGGCTCGATGAAGGCGGCGCACGGGGGCGGCGCGGAGGGGGAACGCCCCAAGCCGGCGGCCTCGGCGTCCACCCTGTGGTCGTTCGAGGTGGCACAGCAGGCGGGACCCGAGGGAGCGTAGGGCGCGGTCCGCGCCGCCGGGCCTCGCGCGGTCGCGGGGCCGCGGTCGGCCGACGCCTCGCGCCGGACGCGGAGGGGCGGCGGCTCGCGGAAGCGCCGGCGCCGGCCCCTCCGGACGCCGCGCCTACCGTGACCGGTCAGGTCAGGCCCGCCGTACGTCGGAGTCGTCGGGCCGTCACCGTGGTCAAGCCGTCACAGTCGTCGTCAGGCCGTCACCGTCGTCAGGGTCGCCCATATCGCGTTGCCGCCGGTCAGTCTTGAGCGGTCGACGCCCCAGGTCTGGGCGAGCTGCTCCACGAGGAGCAGTCCGCGGCCGCCCTCGTCGTCCGGGCCGGGCTCGCGGCGGGGCAGGGCGCGGCCCGATCGGTCCTGGTCGTGCACCTCCAGGCGCAGACATCCGACGCCGACCAGCCCGACTCCGCACAGGAACCGGGTGCCGAGCGCGTGCCGTACCGCGTTGGTGGCCAGCTCGGACACGAGCAGGACGGCGTCCGCGCACAGCTCGCCGGGCAGTCGCCACGCCGTCAGCCGCGCGTCCATCGAGCGGCGCGCCAGCGAGACGCTGGAGCGGTGGGCGGGAAGTTCGAGCCAGTGCGTGCGATCCGGACTCCAGGTGTCCAACGGCTGGGGAGAAGTCGTGTGGGGGGACACGGTGGACGCCTTCCGTGGGGGGCGGGAGCAGCAGCCAGAGGCCGGGGAAGGTGAGCAAGGGGCCGACGAGGACGGGGTGTTCTGTTCGGTCCCCTGCGCCGCGAACGCCTGAGCAGCCCAACTCCTTTGAGGGTGGAGGAGCTTGACGGGGGAAGGCTGAAGTTCGGCGGCGCGGTTCACGTGAGTAACTATGCTCGCACCTAAGTTCAAGCTGCAACCGACTGCCTGATAATTTCAGCAAGCCGGTATCCGTCCGGTCGCGTCATCAGGGCGCAGTCGGACGCATCAGGGTGACAGTCCCTCAGGAGGCACGGCGTGAGCGAAGGCCGTTCGGGCACAGGCAGCACCAGTGCGCCCACCGTGTTGCGCATGATCCTCGGCCGGCGGCTGCAGGAACGGCGCCAGAACGCGGGCGCGTCACTGGAGGACGCGGCCAGGGCGCTGCGCGTCAAGCCGCTGACCATCCGCCGTCTGGAGAAGGCGGAGGTCGGCCTCAAGCCGCTCTACGTGGAGATCCTGCTCGGCACCTACGGGGCCGACCGGCAGGAGATCGAGGAGTTCGTCGCCCTCGCCGAGCGGGCCAACGAGCCCGGCTGGTGGCACCCGTACCGCGATGTGCTGCCGAGCTGGTTCAGCGGATACGTCAGCCTGGAGACCGGGGCCAGAACCCTGCGCACCTATGAGCCGCACTACGTCACGGGGCTGCTGCAGACCCCTCGGTACGCGCGCGGAGTCCTCGGCGGCGGCTTCCCGAGCGACCGGGACGAGGACCTCCAGCGCCGAGTGGACCTGCGGCTGCGCCGCCAGAGCCTGCTGGAGAGAGCCGACGCGCCCACGCTGTGGACGGTGTTGGAGGAGACCGTGCTGCACCGGATGGTGGGCGGCCCCGAGGTGATGCGGGAGCAGATCGACCGGCTGCTGGAGGTGTCGGAGCTGGAGCATGTGAGCGTCGACATCGTGCCGTTCACGGCCGGAGCGCACGTCGGCGCCTGCGCACCGTTCACCTACTTCCGGTTCGAGGAGCCGGAACTGCCCGACATCGTCTACACCGAGATCCTCTCCGGCGCCGTGTACCTGGACCAGCGCTCCGAGGTCGCGGCGCATCTGGAGGCCCACAACCGCATGTCCCTGCTGACCTCGGACACGGACAGCAGGGCACTCCTGAACCGTATGCGCAAGGAGTACTCATGAGCGGCATCGGCGGCGGCCACGGTCACGCGCACGACGTCTACAACGGGATGCCCGCCTCCGACCTGGGCGACCACGGCTGGGAGTCCCCGTGGAGCGGGCCCAACGGGGGCCAGTGCGTGCAGACCAAGCAGCTCGCCGACGGCCGTGTGGCCCTGCGGCAGTCGACCGACCCGGCCGGGCCCGCGCTGATCTACACGCCCGAGGAGATCGCCGCGTTCGTCGCGGGAGTCAAACGGGGTCTCGCCGACCATCTGGCGGCCGGCTGAGACCGAGCACGACGGACAGGACCCGGCCGTCCCCGGACCCGGCCTGCCCGGCACCCCCCATGCACACCACCGAAAGGCACAAGGATGACCACCTCGAACGCCCCGCGGGACATCGACACCAGCAGGCCGCACTCCGCCCGGATGTACGACTACTACCTGGGCGGCAAGGACCACTTCGAGGTCGACGAGCAGGCGGCGGAGTCCGTCGCGGGCGTCTACCCGGGCATCTTCGTGTGCGCCCGCGAGAACCGCGCCTTCATGCACCGGGCCACCCGGGTCCTCGCCCGGGAGCACGGCATCCGCCAGTGGCTGGACATCGGCACCGGCATCCCGACCGAGCCGAACCTGCACCAGGTCGCGCAGTCCGTGGTCCCCGAGGCGCGGGTGGTCTACGCCGACAACGACCCGCTGGTCCTGAAGTACGCGGAACGCCTGATGCGCAGCACTCCCCAGGGACGCACGGCCTACGTCCACGGGGACGTCAACGATCCCGGCGCGCTGCTCGACGCGCCCGCGCTCGCCGAGGTGCTGGACCTGGAGCAGCCCGTGGCCCTGTCCCTCAACGCGCTGATGCACTTCGTCACCGACGCGCAGGACCCCTACGGCATAGTGACGCGTCTGCTGGACGTGGTCCCCTCGGGCAGCGCCCTGGCCCTGAGCCACTGCACGCCCGACTTCGACCCGTCGACCTGGCAGAAGGTCACCGACATCTACACCGGGGCCGGCACACCTGTGCAGTTCCGCTCGCAGGACGACGTAGCCCGCTTCTTCGACGGACTGGAGCTGCTCGACCCCGGCGTCACGGTCGGCCACCGCTGGCGTCCGGACGGTCCGGTCGAGGCGACGGACGCCGAGGTCAGCCTGTGGACCGGAGTGGGGATCAAGCCGTAGCCGAGACCCCGTCCCCTCCCCACCGCACCCCGGAAGGCACGCGCATGGAGACCATGTCCGCCCGCATCGCGGACCTGTACGGCCTCGGTGAGGGGCCGTGGACCGTACGGCCCGTCGCCCGGGGCGCGCTGGGGCAGATCTGGAAACTGTCCGGGCGGGGCTCCTCCTGGGCGGTCAAGGAGATGCTCTTCGGGTGCGACGAAGGGCAGGTGCTCGCGGAGTCGGAGCTGCGGGCCGCCGCGGAGAGGCTGGGGGTCGTCTCGCCGCGGCTGTTCTCCAACCGTCACGGCGCCTTCGCCTCGCAACTCGCCCCCGGGCCCGAGGGGTCCTGGGTGAAGGTCTACGAGTGGATCGACGGCGCTCGGCCGGACGTGTCCGATCCGGACGTCCTGAGCTGGTGCGGCCGCACGCTGGCCGTCCTGCACACGGCCGGGGCGGGCAAGGGCTCGGCGCCCGATCCCTGGTACGAGCGGTGCCCCGGTGAGGAAGAGTGGGCGCGGCTGCTCGGGGAGGTGCGCCGCCGCGGGACGCCGTGGGCGGACGAGCTGGGCCGGTTCGTCGCGACGTCGGCGAAGGAACTCGCGCGGCAGGTGAGCCCGTCCGGCGCCGGTGACGTCGTCACCTCGCATCTCGACGTGCAGCCGCAGAACGTCCTGGTCGGTGCGACCGGTGCGGTGCTTCTGGACTGGGACAACGCCGGGCCGATCTCACCGGGACGGGAGCTGGCCCAGGCCGTCTGGGTGTGGTCCGGCGGCAACGACTTCGAGGCCGACCGGGCTCTGCGGCTGGTGCGGGCGTATCGGGACGCCGGCGGCGGTCCGGTCGTACGGGGGCTGGAGTCGTTCTCGACGCTGTTCGCGACGGCCCTGAACTATGTCCGGGTCCAGGCCGAGTCCGCGATCGATCCGACGGTGACGCGGGCGCAGCGCGAGTTCGCGAGCGGTCAGGTCGTCGCCGCTCTGGGCCGTCTGCCGAAGCTGAGCGTCGTCTCACGCCTGGCGCGGACCCTGGAGACCGTGCGATGACGGCCGCGTCGCTCCCTCGTGGCCCGGGCGGGCTCGGTCCTCGCGGGCCGGAAGGCGGTCGAGGCCGGTCTCGCGCATGATGCGGTCGACGGTCTCCGTGAGACTGCTGCCCTCGCCGATGACGGTCTCGGCGCCGCTCGGCAGCAGGTCGAGCTCCCGGTACCAGTCGCGCAGGTCCGCCTCGCCGACCTCGTCGGCGATCGGCTTTCCCGCGTGCCGTGCGAGGGTCTCCTCGAACGGCACGTTCAGGTAGTAGGCGTGGGTCGGGCCCCGGTGGTCGGCGCGCAGCCGCGCGAGCATGGCGCCGTATCGGTCGGCGTACAGGATGCCTTCGAGGACGACGTGGTAGCCGGCGTCCAGGGCATAGCGGGCGACGGTGTCGATCAGGCCGATGTTCGCCGCGCCGGGCCGGTCGCGCTCGCGCAGCACGATCCGGCGGAGGTTGTCCTGCGCGACCAGGGCCAGGCCCCGGCCGAACCGCTCGCGCAGTCCTGCCGCCACCGACGACTTGCCGGAGGCGCTGTTGCCGCGCAGCACGATCAACCGGGTGTCCGGGGCTCCCACAGTCACGGCGGACACCCTACCGACGCCGTCGGTCTCTGAGTACGGCAACTCATGGCGCGGATCGTCCGTACGCGCGAGGATCGGCGCATGACGAAGATCGGACACCGGGAAATACTGCGCGCCGCACCTCTGCTGGCCGCGGTCACTCTGCTGACGGCGGGGTGCGGAACTCAGCGGGCGGGGCAGGAGGCCGGGGGCGGCGGCCCGTCGCGGGCCGGCGTGGCGACGCCCAGCAAGCCGGTGGACTTCCGGTGCCCCGGTGAGAGCGCGGCGCCGACGCCCAGTCCGAGTGCGGCGGCCTCGGATCCCGCCACGCCGCCCACCGACCACTACGCCGAGAACCACGGCTTCTTGGTCCCACTCCAGTTGCACGGCCGGAGCCGCTGCGAGGGGCTGGCGGCCGCCCGACGGATCGAGCGGGCGCTCGAACCGCTGCGTGAACGCGGCGACTTCAGCCCGCAGAGCACTCGCGCCGCGCTCACCGGTCTGGGATACGCGGACGGGGACGTGCAGTCGTCCCAGAACGGCCCGACCGGGGTGAGTTTCCTCGTCGTCGCCCACCCTCTGTGCCTGGAAGGCGGCATCGACCGCGAGAAGACCCGGGCGGATGCCTTCGGCGGCTACCCCGACGGCACCGACTGCGAGCCCCCCGCCGGCGGCCACTGATCGCGGTCGTTCACGCGTAGGGGCCGTTGGAGGCGACCGGATAGGTGAACTGTTGTACGGAACGGGGTCGTTGAGACGCAAGCCGTGACCGCAGGCCACGCCACGCCCCCCGACGCCCGTCCCCGACGCGGCGTCGGGGACGGCGCGGCAGCAGGCGGGCGGGCGCGAGAGCAGGCGGGCGGGGCGCCCGACGGAGCGACGACGCGCCCGCCGTCACAGCAGTCGCCGGATGTCGCCGCGGACCCGGTAGAAGCCACCGGCGGCCGGGTGCAGGGCGTCGACGACGTAGCGCGCACCGGGCTCCCGTATCTCACGCGGGAACTGCACGTTCCAGGACGCGTCATAGCCGTCGGAGACCACGTGCACCCGCACACGTCCGGACCGCTGGACGCACTCGACGACGATCGCGCCGGCGGGGGCCTGCGCCACGGTGGCCACCGCGCTCGGCGCCGTGGCCGGAGCGTAGGTCGGCAGGGCGGCGGCGAGCTTGACGTCCCGCGCCACCGGAACCGTGCCCTGCTGGGCGGCCTCGACGGCGGCCTCGCTCGCGTCCACGCACACCAGCGAGCCGTCCGTGGTCACCAGGTACAGCCGTTCGTCGCGGTACTGCATCGACAGGGCGGATCCGCCGCCGGTGCCGAGCTTCCACAGCCGGGTGCCGTCCCGGTCGAAGCAGTAGACGGACGACGACGCGTCGCCCGCGAACACGAACCGCCCGTTCGGCGAGGTGGCGCAGGAGTACACCGCGCTGTCGCAGCCGTACGTGGCCTCGACCGCCCCGGTGGCCTTCGACAGCCGCTGGACCACCCGGTGAGCGGTCCCCGCGTACACGGCGTCCTCCTCCTGCCAGCCGAACAGGACGCCGCCCCGGGTGGGCGTGTGCCAGAGCTCGCCGCCGCCGTCGGGCGCGTAGGCGGTGACGCCCCGGTGGTGACCGTGGTAGACGGCCCGGTCGTCGGCGCGCACCATCCACGCGTGCTCGCCCTGACTGCGCCGGGCCCACTGGTGCTCGTCCTCGTGGTCGATGACGGTCAGCCGGCCGCCCCGGTCCGAGACGTTGAGGATCCCCTCGTGGATGTCCAGCCAGAAGATGTCCACGTCGGCCGTGATGTCGTACGCGGCGAAGGGCAGCTTCGAGGACAGGTCGTAGACCTTGCCGTCGTCACAGCCGGCGTAGATCCAGAAGTCGTCGGCGACCAGGCACTTCACGCCGTCCGGCAGGTTGAAGCGGGCGAGGACGCCGCCGTCGTGGTCCAACGTGTACACGTCGCCGGACTGGTTGCCGACCCAGCAGCGGTCGTCGTCGACGTGGATGCCGAAGGCCGAGGAGCCGGTGCGGAACCGCCACAGCACCGGAGCCACGGCGCGCGCGGTGGACGGGGCCGAGGTCACCTGACGGCGGGTCACCGCACGCGGGGCGCGCTGTCCCGCGACGGCCGGGGCGTATCCCTTGCGTACCTTCTCCCCGACCTTCTTCGCGGCGGCCGCCCGTGCCTTGTCGGCGGTGGGGAACGTGGTCGTCTGCACCTGGCCGGAGGCGCCGATCCTGCCGTAGCGGACCGTCACCACCGTGCCGTCGACGGCCACTTCGTAGAACTTGTGCGCACCGCCGTCGTCCTGCGACAGCTCCAGATACGTCGTCGACACGCTGCTGGACCCCGTAGTCATGACACACCCCTCCCCAGGGCGGACCCGCGGCCGTTCCGGCGGATCCCACTGCCGAAACCGTAGGCGCAGGCACTGACAATCACGTCGGGCGAAGCCCCGGCCGCGCTCGTCGGGCGGAGTCCGGCGACCCGGCCGGGGCGTCGGCCGCGCAGCTCGGATAGAAGGGTTCGAGGCCGGCGTGGAGGAAGTCGTCCGCGATGCCGCGGCCGGTGTCGTCCGTGGTGCCGTCGTGTCGGCGGGGAGCCTCCCTGAGTCCCCCGTCGCCCTCGCCCAGGTGGATGCGCGTCTCGTACAGGCCGTCCCCGCTGTACACGTGCGCCAGCAGGTCCGGGTAGCGGTCGTGATCGATGTCGATGACGGCGATGTCCTTCACCGCCCCCAGGTCGAGCGGGATCGTCCGCTGCCCGCGGCCCGTGTCGGAGAAGGGTCCCAGTCTCAGCTCGGAGACCTTGGGGCGGACGGGGTCGTCCCCGCGCTGTGCGGCGCCGGCGACGACGAGGAGGTCGCTCCAGCCGTCGCCGTCGAAGTCCGCGACGGCGGCGCGCGCGATCGGCTGGTGCTCCCCCGCACGGTCGGCGAGCGCGCGCACCCCGGCGGTCGTCTCACGGGCCGAGCCGACGCCGAAGGCGATCGTCAGCCGGGCGCCGACGCGGGACGGGTCGGACATGCGGTCCGGGTAGCCGTCGGCGTTCAGGTCGGCCGTCAACTCCCCTGCCGGAGTGAGACACGCGGTGACGGCGGACGGCTCGCCCGGCCGTGGGGGCGGCGCTCCCCGTGACTCCGCGGATCCGGCGAGGAGCAGCAGGGCGAGCACGACGAGACCGCCGCGCTTCAGTCGCCTCTTGTGCGTGTCGTCCACGGGGACCATGGCCTCCGACTATCGCACACGCGTGTGACGGCGTCCGGATCGGCCGACGGCACGACCCCTCAGGAGTCGTCGTCCTTCGTGGGCCGCCCCGGTGGGACGTCCCCGGCGGTGAGGTGTTCCAGGACCTCGACCAGTTCCTGGCAGGCCCGTTCCACGGAGCGTCTGGTGCTGCGCTGCTCCGCGATCACCGCGGAGAGCAGCAGCGCCGTGAGGGCCATCGTCCCGTTGAAGGCCTGGAGCTTGAGCATCACCTCGATACGGGTCAGCCGCACGAAGGGCCCCGCCCCGTCGGTGGCGGCGACGGTGGCGAGGACGGAGGTGAACAGGGCGCACAGCATGCTCCCCCCGAGCTGGAACCGCAGCGCAGCCCAGATCAGCAGGGGGTAGACGAGAAACAGCAGGCTGACATGGCTGCGGGTGGCCAGCGGAACGACGGCGCAGGCGATGAGCGCCAGGCCCGCGCCCTCCTTCCAGCGGGAGAGGTGCAGGGGCCGGCGGAGCGTGTACAGCACCAGGAGGACCGGCGTGACGATGAGCACGCCCATCGCGTCGCCGACCCACCAGGCCAGCCAGACGGCCCAGAAGCTGTGCGCGTCGATCTTGTCGGTGAGGAGCAGGATGCCCACGCCGACGGTCGAGCTGATCAGCATGGCGGTGAGGGCCCCCAGGAAGACCAGCGCGAGGCCGTCCCGTAATCGGGCCAGGTCGGTGCGGAAGCCCACCTTGCGGAGCATGAGATACGCGCAGACGGGGGCCGCGGTGTTGCCGGCCAGGTTGCCGATCACCGCGGGCCGCAGCGACGTCAGGGACATGATGACGAGGAGGGCCCCGAGCGCGATGCCCGCCCAGGAGCGGATCCCGAGGATCAGCAGACAGGCCACCGCCACACCCGTGGGCGGCCAGATGGGGGTGAAGACCGCGCCCTCGACGACGAGCTCCCGCACCAGGCCGAGCCGCCCGGACGCGTAGTAGCACAGGGCGACCGCGAGCGTCTCGATGACGAAGACGGCCGTTCGGCGCAGATCGGGGGTACCCACCACAGCAGTCATGAGACACCGGCGGAGCGCGGTCGGCGAGGCGAGGGACGCGGCTACCGGCCCTATGGCTGAATCCGGGGACGTTCCGGTCGCGTCAGTCCGTCGTGGCCGACGACGAGGACCGCCGCGTCGTCCTCGTGGCCGACGCGCTCGGCGCGCTTGATGACCGCGGCGGCGAGCGAGTCCGCCTCCATGCCCGCGACGGCCGCGATCCCCGCGAGCCGCACCACCTGGTCGAGGCCCTCCTCGACGCTGAGCGTCGGCCCCTCCACCACCCCGTCGGTGAGCAGTACGAAGACTCCGCCCTTGGTGAGGCGGTAGCGGGTCACGGGGTAGTCCATGCCGTCCTGGACGCCGAGCGGCGGTCCGCCCTCGTCCTCGGCGACGCCGGACTTGCCGTCGGCGGTGGCCCACACACACGGGATGTGCCCGGCGCGCGCGCTCTCCAGGACGCCGGTGGCGGGGTCGAGGCGCATGAACGTACAGGTGGCGAAGAGGTCGCTGCCGAGCGAGAGGAGCAGCTCGTTGGTCCGGGCGAGGAGCTCGCCCGGCTCTCCGGTGACGGAGGCCAGTGCGCGCAGACCGACGCGGACCTGTCCCATGAACGCGGTCGCCTCTATGTTGTGCCCCTGGACGTCGCCGATCGACAGGCCGATGCGGCCGTCCGGCATGGTGAAGGCGTCGTACCAGTCGCCGCCCACGTTGAGGCCGTGGCAGGCGGGGGCGTACTTCACCGCGAGGCGGAATCCGGGGGCCGCCGGCAGGTCCCTGGGCAGCATGCCGCGCTGCAGCGCCAGGGCCAGCTCGACGCGGGAGCGTTGCAGCTCCGCCCGCTCGCGCGCCTGGGCGGTCAGCGAACCGAGCCTGGCCAGCAGCTCGTCGCCGTCGTCCGTGCGGCGCTTGCGGGACATCGATCACTCCGGCGGGACGGCGGCTCATCGGGAGAAAAGGGGGGAGAACGCTTTCGCAAGGTTCCCCCACTCAAAACCTCACATTTTACCTTTATAGGATGATAGCTGCCCTTGTGCCGCGACCCTGCGGACAAGCCTGCGGGCCGGCCGGTTGTCCGCGCACCGCCCCGCCCGCCGCCCGGGCCGCCGCTCAAGCGGGCGGCGCCCCGCCCGGGAGGAGAGCGTCACGTCCCGCTGAGCGCGCGGGGACGGAGTTGCCCGGGGCTCAGCCGGCCAGCGCCGCGTCCACGACCTGCTTGGCCTCCTCCTGCACCCGGCGCAGGTGGTCCGGGCCGAGGAAGGACTCGCCGTAGATCTTGTAGACGTCCTCCGTGCCCGACGGCCGGGCGGCGAACCAGGCGTTGGCGGTGGTCACCTTGATGCCGCCGATGGCCGCGCCGTTGCCCGGGGCCTCGGTGAGCACACCGGTGACGGCCTCGCCGGCCAGGGTGTCGGCGGTGACCTGCGCGGGTGAGAGTCTGGCGAGCAGCGCCTTCTCCTCGCGGGTGGCCGGCGCGTCGATACGGGCGTAGGCGGGCGCGCCGAAGCGTTCCGTCAGCGCGGCGTAGTGCTCGGACGGGGTCTTTCCGGTGACCGCCGTGATCTCGGAGGCCAGCAGCGCCAGGATGATGCCGTCCTTGTCCGTGGTCCAGACGGATCCGTCGCGGCGCAGGAACGACGCCCCGGCCGACTCCTCCCCGCCGAAGCCCAGCGAGCCGTCGACCAGGCCGTCCACGAACCACTTGAAGCCCACCGGCACCTCGACCAGTCGGCGCCCGAGATCGGCGGCGACCCGGTCGATCATCGAGGACGACACCAGCGTCTTGCCGATGCCCGCGTCGGCGGGCCACTGCTCGCGGTGCGCGTAGAGGTAGCCGATGGCGGCGGCCAGGTAGTGGTTGGGGTTCATCAGGCCCGCGTCCGGTGTGACGATGCCGTGCCGGTCGGCGTCCGCGTCGTTGCCCGTCGCGATCCGGAAGCGGTCGCGCTGGTCGATGAGCGAAGCCATCGCGTACGGCGACGAGCAGTCCATGCGGATCTTGCCGTCCCAGTCGAGCGTCATGAAACGCCACGTCGGGTCGGTGAGCGGGTTGACGACGGTCAGGTCGATCCGGTGCTGCTCGGCGATCCGGCCCCAGTAGGCGACCGACGCTCCGCCCAGCGGGTCCGCGCCGATGCGCACGCCGGCGGCGCGGATCGCGTCCAGGTCGACGACGTTCGGCAGGTCCGCGACGTACGCGCCGAGGAAGTCGTGGCGACCGGTGGTGGAGGCGGCGAGAGCCCTCGTGTACGGGATGCGCCGTACGTCCTTGAGGCCGGCCGCGATCACGTCGTTGGCGCGGTCCTGGATCCAGGAGGTGGCGTCCGAGCCGGCCGGACCGCCGCTCGGCGGGTTGTACTTGAAGCCGCCGTCGGCGGGCGGGTTGTGCGAGGGAGTGACCACCACTCCGTCGGCGAGGCCGGTCGTGCGGCCCCTGTTGTGGGTGAGGATGGCGTGGGAGACGGCGGGCGTGGGCGTGTAGCCGTCGGCGTCGTCGATCAGCACGCTCACGCCGTTGGCCGCGAACACCTCCAGCGCCGTGACCCGCGCGGGCTCGGACAGGGCGTGGCTGTCGGCGCCGAGGAAAAGGGGGCCGTCGGTGCCCTGGGCCGCGCGGTACTCGCAGATCGCCTGGCTGGTCGCGGCGATGTGATCCTCGTTGAACGCCGTGTTCAGCGAGGATCCACGGTGCCCCGAGGTGCCGAACGCCACGCGCTGGGCCGGATCGGCCGGGTCCGGGTGCAGCGCGTAGTACGCGGTGACCAGCCGGGCGACGTCGACGAGATCTTCGGGGCCGGCCGTCCGGCCCGCTCGCTCGTGCTGCATGTGCCCGCTCCTCCACATCGGTTGGCCATTGGCTTGCGGACCCATCTTTCCTTGTGGGACCGCCTGCCCGCGACCACGGGCCGGCCGGCCGTCTCCGGGGTGCGCCCGGTCCGGTCCGTCCGGCCCGTGCCGCGATCGGCTGCGTGCGACGGATGCGTGGTGCGACAGCCGCGCCGGGTGCGGTCGGGACGGGGTCAGCGCCGGCGGCCGCGGACCGCCCAGCCGCTGCCGATGCCCGCGACGTGGAGGGCGAGCAGGGCCAGCCCGATCAGCATGAAGTTCGTGGAGGTGAAGGTGTCGTTGGTGGAGATGTCCGCCGCGTTGATCAGGAAGGCGATGAAAAACAGCACTGCCGAGACGATGCCGAGCACGGGGTCCGTCCTTTCGGGGGTGGGGACTTCGCCGGTCGCCCGGAGGGGCGAAGGGCGAGGCAAAGGGGCGTCTTGTTCCAGCGGGTCATACAGGCGGGTCGTTCCGGCGGGTCGGCGTTCCGGCCCGTCCGTGTTCCGGCCCGTCGTTGCGCTGCGTTGTTCCGGTGCAGGGATGCGACGTACCGCTGCCGTGCGCGGTGCTGCGACATGTAGTGCTTCGGTGTGTGTTGTTCGGGTCGGGTGTCGATCCGGTGTCGTCGTCCCTGCGATGTGGCTGTTCTCCGAATGCCCCCGACCGCCCGTCGAACACCGGGCCGTTTCACCGGTGTTCGGCGCGGGGCCGGTATCTGAGTAGCCGTACTCAGGCGCGGTCGTACCGCCGCCGGGAGACTGGGGCTCCGATCGCCCAGCCCGGAGGCCCCTCGTGTTCAGCCGTGCCGTCTACGCCCTGACGCCGCTCTTCGGGCGGCTCACCGTCACCAGCGAGATCAAGCTGCGGCTGCCCGCGGGCACCATATTCGTGGCCAACCACGACTCGATGGCCGACCCCGCCGTCGTCATGACCGCCCTGCGGCGGTTCGAACTGGAGCCGGTGGTGATGGCGACCGCCGGGCTGTGGCGCGTCCCGCTGCTGGGCAGGGCTCTGACGCGTGAGGGACACATCCCGGTCCACCGTCGTTCGGCGCGCGCCGCGCTGGCTCTCGACGCCGCCGCCGAGGCGCTGGCCGGGGGACGCCACGTGCTGCTCTACGGCGAGGGCGGTCTGCCGCGCCGCAAGGACGCGGGGGCCTCGGCGCCCGAGCCCTTCCGCACGGGACTCGCCCGGCTGGCGCAGGCGACCGGTTCGCTGGTCGTGCCCGTGGGGCACGCGGGCGCCCGGCGCATCGCCTCGGGGTCGGCCGCCAGGCAGCTGGCGGGCACGCTCACCGCGCCCGTGCGCCGACCGCACTGCCACGTCCACCTCGGCGCACCACTGCGCCTGCCCTCGGAGACGGAGCGCGGCACGACGGCGGCCCGGCTCGCCGTCACCACGGCCTGGCGGACCGCGGCCCGCGCCGTGGGCGAACACCCGAGGTGACCACCCCGCCCGCACCGGGTCGCCCGCCGCACGACCCCGGGCCACTCGCATGCGCTCCCGTCGGGCGCCCCATGGGCCCGAGGACAGGAGCGCGCACTCCCGACGTCGACAGGCCCGCCGATGCCCTGCGGCCTGATCCGAACGACAGGCCTCAGCCCTCGGCGGGCGGCGGGGCCGTGCTGTCGCGCAGGACCAGCCGGGTGGGCACGAGCGTCGTGCCGTGCTCGGAACCGTCCGGGCGCATCTTGCGCAGCACGGCCTGGACGCACAGGCGGCCGACCTGGGCGAAGTCCTGGTGCAGGGTGGTGAGCGGCGGCAGGAAGGAGCTCGCCTCGGGGATGTCGTCGAAGCCGATGACGCTGACGTCCTCGGGTACCCGGCGACCGCGTTCGTGCAGGGCGCGCAGCAGGCCGAGGGCCATCTGGTCGTTGGCCGCGAAGACGGCGGTGCACTCCTCGCGGGCCGCGAGTTCGAGGCCGGTCCGGTAGCCGGACTCCGCCGACCAGTCGCCGCGGACGAGGGGCGGGGGCGTCCGGCCCGCCTCGGTCAGGGCGGCGCGCCAGGCGTCCGCGCGGCGCTGGGCGGCGAACGAGCCCTCGGGCCCGCCCAGGTGCCAGACGGTCCGGTGTCCGAGGTCGAGGAGATGCTGGACGGCGGTCCGGGTGCCGCCCGCCTGGTCGGTGTCGACGACGGTGTAGTGGTCGCCGGCGTCGGAGTCGACCACCACGACCTGGACGTGCGGCGGCAGTTTGACGGTTGCCGCGTCCAGCAGGTGCACTTCCATGATCACGATGACCGCGTCGACGGCCAGTTCCTCCAGCCGGGAGAACGCGCCGCGCACCTCGTCGGTGGTGGGCACCGCCACCGGGAGCAGGGTCACCGCGTAGCCTTCCTCGGCCGCCGAGGTGGCGATCGCCTCCAGGGTCCGCACGTTGCCCGTGGTGGAGAGCGTGAACGTGATGACGCCGATCGTGCGGAACTCGCCGCGCTTGAGGGCGCGGGCCGCGCTGTTGGGCCGGTAGCCGAGTTCGGCCATGGCGGCGAGGACCTGCTGCCGGGTCTCCTCGTTCACGCCCGCGTAACCGTTGGAGACACGCGAGACGGTCTGCGACGACACGCCGGCGAGCCGGGCGACGTCGGCCATGGAGGCGGTGGCCCGGACGCGTCTCGGCACGTCGGCCGGTGTTCTTCGAACCATGTCCACTCGGTGTCCCCACCTCTCTGTCGGCGAAGGTGCCACGGTCCCCAGACGACCCTTGACCATCGTTATCGGGGCAGTGTAGACATGCCGCCATCAGATGTTTACGTAAACATAACAGCTTGCCCAGCCCCTTGCGTGGCCGATGTTTACGTAAACATCATGGTGGCGGTGAGGCGTTCGGAAATCTCCGCGCCACACCGCGTGCTCCAGTTCTGGACGAGCGAGGAACGACATGACGACGCTGCAACCGCCGGTGGCCGCCGAGCCGCGGCCGGCACCTCCTCCGGCGAAACGGGACCGCCGCTCCTGGACAGGGTGGGGTTTCATCGGTCCCTTCGTGGTGGTCTTCGCACTGGTCTTCCTGGCCCCGATCGGGTACTCGATCTACCTGAGCCTCTTCCGCGACCAGCTCATCGGCGGAAACCAGTTCGTCGGCCTGGACAACTACACGCGGGCCCTGCAGGACGACGCGTTCTGGTCGGCCGTCGGACGGGTGGCGCTCTTCCTGGTGGTCCAGGTGCCGATCATGCTGGGCATCGCCCTGCTGGTGGCGCTGGCCCTGGACAGCGGCCGCCTCTACGGCAAGGGCTTCTTCCGGATCACGATCTTCCTGCCCTACGCCGTGCCCGCCGTGGTCGCCACCCTCATGTGGGGCTTCATGTACGGGACCAAGTACGGCCTGGTGGGCGACATCAACTCCGCGTTCGGTGTCACCCTGCCCGACCTGCTCTCCCCCGACTGGGTGCTCGCGTCCATCGGCAACATCGTGACCTGGGAGTTCGTCGGGTACAACATGCTGATCTTCTACTCGGCGCTGCGCGTCGTCCCGACCTCGTTGTACGAGGCGGCGGAGATCGACGGCGCGGGCCAGTGGCGGATCATCGGCTCGATCAAGCTGCCCGCGATCCGGGGCGCGCTCGTCATCGCGACGATCTTCTCGATCATCGGCAGTTTCCAGCTCTTCAACGAGCCGAGCATCCTGCGCCCGCTGGCGCTGAACTCGATCACCACGGACTTCACGCCGAACTTCTACACGTACTCGCTGTCCTTCAACGGCCAGCAGCACAACTACTCCGCGACGGTGGCCATCATCATGGGCGTCATCACGATGATCGTCGCCTACGCCGTCCAGCTGCGCGGCATGCGCAAGGGAGCGTGACCCGATGAGCACCTCTGTCACCGCTTCCCCCGCGAAGAGCAGCGCACCGAGACTGCGGACCCCTCGCAAGAAGCACACCCCGGGCAAGCCGAAGCGCAATGTGCTGCTGACGGTGCTGATGGCCCTGATGGTCCTCTACACCGTGGTGCCGCTGATCTGGCTGGTCATCAACTCCACGAAGACCCAGTCCGGGCTCGCCGCCTCCAACGGCCTGTGGTTCGCCCACGACTTCGCCCTGTGGGACAACATCCGGGACACCTTCACCTACCACGACGGCATCTTCGGCCGCTGGCTGCTGAACACCCTGCTCTACGTGGTGCTCGGCGCGGGCGGCGCGACCCTGCTGGCCGTGCTCGGCGGGTACGCGCTGGCGAAGTTCCAGTTCCCCGGCAAGCGGGCGATCTTCGCCGTCGTGATCGGCGCGGTCGCCGTGCCCGCCACGGCGCTGGCCGTGCCGACCTTCCTGATGTTCAGCAAGATGGGGCTGACCGACACCCCCTGGGCGGTCATCATCCCGTCACTGGTGTCGCCGTTCGGGCTCTACCTGATGTGGGTGTTCGCCGCAGAGGCGATCCCGACCGAGCTGCTGGAGGCGGCCCGGATGGACGGGGCGAGCGAGGTGCGGACCTTCTTCCAGGTCGCGCTGCCGCTGCTCGCCCCCGGGATCGTGACCGTACTGCTGTTCACCACGGTCGCCACCTGGAACAACTACTTCCTCCCGCTGATCATGCTCAAGGACCCGGACTGGTACCCGCTGACGCTCGGTCTGAGCGCCTGGAGCTCCCAGGCACAGACCATCGGCGGTGACGTCATCTTCAACCTGGTGATCACCGGATCCCTGCTCACGATCCTCCCCCTCATCGCCGCCTTCCTGTTCCTCCAGAAGTACTGGCAGTCCGGCCTCGCCGCCGGAAGCGTCAAGGAGTGACACGGGCGGCTCCCCCCGAGCCCCACATGTGAGCAGCACAGCCTCACCCCCACCCTCACCTGTCCCACCCACGTAGAAGTGGAAGCACCATGCGCAGAACAACGAGCCGCATCCTGCGCGGCATCGCCCTCGTCTCCACCCTGGCCCTGGGCGTGACCGCCTGCGGCGGCTCGGACGACGACTCCGACACGAAGGCCGTCTCCGCCGGCGACATCCAGGCTGCCCTGGACAAGGGCGGCGACATCACGGTGTGGGCCTGGGAGCCCACGCTGAAGACGGTGGCCGCCGACTTCCAGAAGAAGTACCCGAAGGTCAAGGTCAACCTGGTCAGCGAGCGCTCCGGGGACAAGCACTACACCGCGCTGTCCAACGCGATCTCGGCCGGCAAGGGCGTCCCGGACGTCGCCCAGATCGAGTACTTCGCCCTCGGCCAGTACTCGCTGACCAAGGGTCTGACCGACCTGGCCCCGTACGGCGCCTCCAAGCTCGCCTCCAAGTACACGCCCGGCCCGTGGAACGCGGTCAGCGACGGCGACAAGGTCTACGGCCTGCCGATGGACTCGGGTCCGATGGCGCTGTTCTACAACAAGACGGTCTTCGACAAGTACAAGATCGCCGTCCCGACCACCTGGGACGAGTACCTGGACGCGGCCCGCAAGCTCCACAAGGCCGACCCGAAGGCCTACATCACCAGCGACCTCGGTGACGCGGGCCTCACCACCTCCCTGCTGTGGCAGGCCGGTTCGCGCCCCTACAAGGTCGACGGCACCAAGCTGGGCGTCAACTTCGACGACGCGGGCGCCAAGAAGTACGAGACGGTCTGGCAGCAGCTGATCAGCGAGAAGCTGGTCGCCCCGGTCAACGGCTGGACCGACGACTGGTACAAGGGCCTGGGCGACGGCACCATCGCCACCCTGCCCACCGGCGCCTGGATGCCCGCCAACTTCGCCACCGGCGTCCCGAACGCCAAGGGCCAGTGGCGCGCGGCGCCCATGCCGGCCTGGACCAAGGGCGACAAGGCGAGCGCGGAGAACGGCGGCAGCTCGCTGGCCGTCCCGGCGCTGGCCAAGAACAAGGAACTCGCCTACGCCTTCACGGAGTACGCCAACTCCGGCGCCGGCGTCGCCACCCGCGTCGGCGAGGGCGCCTTCCCCGCCACCAAGGCGGAGCTTGAGTCCCCCGCGTTCCAGAGCAAGAAGTTCGACTACTTCGGCGGCCAGGAAGCCAACAAGATCTTCGCCGACTCCGCCGCCAACGTGGCGAGCGACTGGTCGTACCTCCCGTTCCAGCCGTACGCGAACTCGATCTTCAACGACACGGTCGGCAAGGCCTACGTCTCCGGCACCAAGCTGGCGGACGGTCTGAAGTCCTGGCAGGACGCCTCGATCAAGTACGGCCAGGAGCAGGGCTTCACGATCGAGAAGTAGTCGGAAGCAGTCGGTACGCAGTGATCAGTACCCATTGATCCTCATGCAGTGAAACGCCGGGCGGCGCGGCTCCCGGGCCGCGCCGCCCCCGTGCACCACCTTCGGAAGGACCGCCATGATCTCCACCCTCCAGTCCCGCATGCTGCGCGGGGCGGACGGTGACCCCGCCCCGCGACTGGCCTACGGCGCCGACTACAACCCCGAGCAGTGGCCCCGGGACGTGTGGGAGGAGGACGTCCGGCTGATGCAGGAGGCCGGCGTCACCGTCGTCTCCGTGGGGATCTTCTCCTGGGCCCGCATCCAGCCGGGCCCGGACACCTGGGACTTCGGCTGGCTCGACGAGGTCATGGATCTGCTGCACGCGGGCGGGATAGGCGTCGACCTGGCCACCGCCACCGCCTCCCCGCCGCCGTGGCTCACCACCGTCCACCCGGAGATCCTGCCGGTCACGGCGAACGGCGACACGCTCTGGCCGGGCGCCCGGCAGCACTGGCGGCCCACGTCGCCCGTCTTCCGTGAGCACGCCCTGCGCCTGGTCCGCGAGATCGCCTCCCGCTACAAGGACCACCCGGCGCTGGTCGCCTGGCACGTCTCCAACGAGCTCGGCTGCCACAACGTCTACGACCACTCCGACGACGCGGCCCGCGCCTTCCGTGTCTGGCTGCGCGCCCGCTACGGCACGCTCGACGCCCTCAACCACGCCTGGGGCACGGCCTTCTGGTCGCAGCGCTACAGCGACTGGGAGCAGATCCTGCCGCCCCGGCTGGCCGCCTCGCACCCCAACCCCACCCAGCAGCTGGACTTCAAGCGGTTCTCCTCGGACGCCCTCAAGGACCACCTCGTGGCCGAGCGGGAGATCCTGCGGGAGATCACCCCCGAGATCCCGGTCACCACCAACTTCATGGTGATGGGCGGCACGAAGGGCATGAACTACCCGGACTGGGCCGCCGAGATCGACTTCGTCTCCAACGACCACTACGTGCATCCCGGCCCGCAGGACCGCGACGAGCTGTCCTTCTCCGCGAACCTGGTCAGCGGCATCGCGAGCGGCCGGCCGTGGTTCCTGATGGAGCACTCCACCAGCGCGGTCAACTGGCAGCCCGTCAACGTGGCGAAGCGACCGGGCGACCTGGCCCGCGACTCGCTGCTGCACGTGGCGCACGGCGCGGACGCGGTCTGCTTCTTCCAGTGGCGGCAGTCCGCGGCCGGCGCCGAGAAGTACCACTCGGCGATGGTCCCGCACGCCGGCGCGGACAGCGACCTGTTCCGCGCGGTCGCCGACCTCGGCGCCACGCTCAAGGCCCTCGCCCCGGTGGCGGGTTCGGAGCGCGAGCCCGCGGCCGTCGGCATCCTCTACGACTGGCAGTCGTGGTGGGCCAGTGAGCAGGACTCCCACCCCACCGCCCTGCTGGACTACCGGCAGGAGGCGCTCGACTGGTACTCGGCGCTCCTCGCTCTCGGCGTCCGCACCGACCTCGTGACCACCGGCGCCGACCTCTCCCGCCACCAGGTCCTCATCGCGCCCGTGCTGCACATGGTGCCGGCCGAGCTGGCCAAGGACCTCACGCGCTACGTCGAGCGGGGCGGCCACCTGGTCACCACGTACTTCTCCGGGATCGTCGACGAGAACGACCATGTGTGGCTCGGCGGTTACCCCGGCGCGCTGCGCGAACTGCTCGGCATCCGCATCGAGGAGTTCGGCCCGCTGCTCGCCGGGGAGAGCGTGGAGCTGGACGACTCCACCCGCGGCAGTCTGTGGACCGACCGGATCACCGTCGCCGACGGCGACACGGAGGTCCTGACGCACTACCGCAGCGGGGTGCACGCCGGACGTCCCGCGGTCACCCGCCGGGCCACCGGCGAGGGCTCGGCCTCGTACGTCTCGACCCGGCTCGGCGTCGACGGGCTGCGCTCGCTGCTGCCGCGACTGCTGGAACCGGCCGGCGTGAGCAGCGAACTTCCGTCGCAGGCACGCGGATCGGTCGAACTGACCGTACGGCGCGGCCCCGAGGGACGGTTCCTGTTCCTGGTCAACCGGACCGACGACACGGTGCTGATCCCCGGCCTCGACGGCGAGGCCCTGCTCGGCACGCGCGACGCGGAGGGCTCCCTCGTCCTCGGTCCCCGGGAGGTCGTCGTCCTGCGCCGGCCCGCCGCCTGACGTCCCCGCCCGCACCCCACGACTCCCCGGGCACGGCCTGACCCGTGCCCGGGGGCCATCCCCTCCCGCCCTCGCGGCAGGAGGGGGCCCACCACAGCGACCGCACCGCAGTTGGGAGCTCACATGGCACTCCGTACCCGCAGCAGACGGACCCTCGGGGCCGCCGCACTCACCGCACTGGCCACCGGGGCCGCGCTCCTGAGCGTCCCCGTGCAGGCGCACGCCGAGGCCGCCGTCACGGTGACGCCGGACCCCTCGTACCAGCAGGAGAAGTTCGAGGGCTGGGGAACCAGCCTGGTCTGGTTCGCGAACGCCACCGGCGACTATCCCCCGGCGGTCCGCGAGAAGCTCGCCAAGCTGCTCTTCGGTGACGACGGCCTGGCGCTGAACATCGCCCGTTACAACATCGGCGGCGGCAACGCTCCGGACGTCAAGGACTACCTGCGGGCCGGCGGCGCCGTGCAGGGCTGGTGGAAGGCGCCCGCGGGCACCACCCGCGAGGACACCGACTGGTGGAGCGCGGACGACCCGGCCGACTGGAACCCCAAGGCCGACGCCACCCAGCGCTGGTGGGTGAACCGCATCAAGAAGGACATCACCCACTGGGAGGCGTTCAGCAACTCCCCGCCGTGGTTCATGACGGAGAGCGGGTACGTGTCCGGCGGGTTCAACGCCAACACCGACCAGCTGAAGGCCGACTCCGTCGACGACTTCGCCGCCTATCTGGCGGGTGCGACGAAGCGGCTGGAGAAGGGCGAGGGCATCAAGGTCGACACGATCGACCCGTTCAACGAGCCCAACACCGGCTACTGGGGCACCCGGCTCGACGCGAACGGCCAGCCCGTCGCCGGCCGCCAGGAGGGCGCCCACATCGGCCCCGAGCTCCAGCAGAAGGTGCTCGCCGCGCTGGCGCCCGCGCTGAAGAAGGCCAAGGTCAAGGCCGGGATATCGGCGATGGACGAGACCAACCCGTCCATCTTCGCCACCAACTGGAACTCCTACTCGCAGGCTTCCAAGGACCTCGTGGACCAGATGAACGTCCACACCTACGGCACGGGGCAGCGCACCACCGTGCGCGACCTCGCCAAGGCCGCCGACAAGCCGCTGTGGATGAGCGAGGTCGAAGGCGACTGGGGCGACGGGCAGAGCTTCACCGACATGCGTCCGGGCCTCGGGCTGGCCCAGCAGATGGTGAACGACCTGCGTGAACTGGAGCCCAGCGCCTGGGTGTTCTGGCAGCCCGTCGAGGACTACGACAACATGAAGCCGGGCGGCGAGTCCGCCAAGGGCGGCAACTGGGGCGAGATCCAGCTGCCGTTCAGCTGCACCAAGACGGACACCCTGAAGTCCTGCCCGATCTTCACCAACACCAAGTTCGACACGGCCCGCAACTTCACGCACTTCATCAAGCCCGGCGACAAGCTGATCAAGGTGGACGACACCTCCAGCGCCGCGGCCGTGACCAAGGACGGCAAGGGCGTCTCACTCGTCCACGTCAACTCCACCACCGCGGCCCGCACGGTCACCATCGACCTGTCCAGGTTCCGCAGCGTCAAGCGCAACGCGACCGTCACGCCGACGGTGACCAGCGCCGACGGCAAGCTCCAGCAGCAGGCCCCGGTCGAGGTCGTGGACGGCAAGGCCACCTACACCGTCCCCGCCCAGTCCGTGACCTCCTTCGCCGTCAAGGGCGTCTCGGGCGTCGCGAAGAACGCCGGCCTGTTCAGCAAGGGTCACTCCTACACGCTGACCGGCGTGCAGAGCGGCAAGGCGGTCACCGTCGCCGCCAACGGCAAGAGCCTGGTGATCGGTTCGGCCAACGGCAGCACGGCGCAGCAGTGGCAGCTGGACGCCCGCCACGGTGACAAGGGCGCGCGCCAGCGTTACGTCTTCGCCAACCCGGCCGAGGGCAAGCGCCTCGCCGTGCGCGACGACGTGCCGGTGGTCGAGCCCGACACCGGCAAGCGTGACCCCGCCACCGAGTGGATCATGTCGACCACCGGTGACGGCACGTGGACCCTGGTGAACGCGGCCACCGGACGGCTCCTCGAAGTCGGCGGCCAGGCGACGAACGAGGGCGCCGCGGTGACGACCTGGCAGGCCAACTCCGGCTCCAACCAGCGCTGGAGGGTCACGGACGTGACCCCGTAGCATCCTGCCGGTCCGCCGCCTCCGCCCGTGTCGCGATCGTCGCGACACGGGCGGAGCGCTGTGCGGAAGCGGCGCCGGCGGGCGGCGACACGGCCGGGACGCGTTCCAGCACGCCGCCCGCGAACACGTCGTACAGCGGGAGCGTCTCCAGGTGCACATAGCCGATGTGGCAGTCGCAGACGGCGAGCGGGCAGACCCTCGGGCGCAGGGCGGTGCGGTACGAGCCGTCGTAGAGGTTGCCGAGTTCGGCGCGGACGAAATGGCAGCGGCGGACCGTGCCGTCCCCGTCGACCGAGACCACGGACTCGCCGGTGCGGCAGGGCAGGCCCGCGCTGGCGTGCGGGTGGCGGCTGTACGGGAAGAGCGGGTCGAGGACGGTCCACCGGTCGGCTTCGGCGTCGTCGTAGACGTGCCCCTCGGCGGCGTTGATCCACAGGTAGACGTGTGCGGGCAGGTCGGCGCGCAGCCGACGGGCCGCTTCGAGGTGCTCGGGGAGGCCGACGACGCCGACGCTGAAGCGGATGCCCCGGTCCGTCAGGTCCCGGCACTTGGCAAGGAACCGCTCGTACGGCGTCTGGCCCGGGTGGAAGGTGCACCACAGCGCCAGCGTGGCGGGGTCGGCCTCGGCGAGCCAGTCGGTGCGGCAGCTGAGGTTGGTCTGGATCGCGACGCGGCGGATGTGCGGGAGGCGGGAGAGGTCGGCCAGCGTGCGCCGGTACCAGGACCGGACCAGGCCCTCGCCCCACGGGGTGAAAAGGAGGGAGAGCCGGTCCTCGGTCCGGGCCGCGGCCCAGGCGGCGAACCGTTCGAGCGCGGCCCGGTCGGCGCGCAGTTGCGCGGTCGAGTCGCGTCGCTTGGCGAACGGGCAGTACGGGCAGTCGTAGTCGCAGGAGGCGAGCGGACCGCGGTAGAGGAGGGTCAGGTCCATGGCGGCCGCCTCACTTGCGTTCGTAGGCGGCCATGGCGGTCCGCACGGCCGGCGAGAACAGGTCGGGGCCGACGGCGTCGGAGTGGGCGAGCCCTTCGGGGGTGAGCCGTAGGGCCGTCGGGTCGGCGTCCGTGAGCCAGCCGCGGTCGGCGAGGCGCCCGAGTTCGGGTCCGAAATCGTCGGCGGGCGCGCCGCCGAACCGGGCCCGGTAGTCGTCGAGGCGCAGCCCCTCGGCCTGGAGCAGGGACTGCAGGAGGTGGCGGCGGCGCGCCTCGCGCGGGTCCATGCGGAAGCCGACCTGGGCGCGGGCGAAGTCGGCCGGGCCGCCGCGGACGTAGTCGTCGATGATGCCGCGGATCTCGTGCATGCCGACCGCGTAGTCGAAGGAGTAGTGCAGTGCGGCCGTGTAGGAGCGGGCGCCGCAGCCGAGGCCGATCATGCCGTCGGTCTGGCAGGCGTGGTCGTCGGCGCCCTGGGGCGGCGCGTCGGCCCGGCGGAACATCCGCATGGACTGCTGGCGGTAGCCGTGCGCGAGGAGGTGGTCGCGACCGGTCCGGTACAGGGTCAGGCGCTGTTCGTCCCAGGCCCGGTCGGAGCCGCCCGCCGAGGCCCGTCGGTCGAGGCCGGTCAGGGGGCGGACGTAGAGCGGGTAGAGGTAGAGCTCCTCGGGTCGCCAGGCGAGAGCCGCGTCCAGGGAGTGCAGCCAGCTCTGCTCGCTCTGGCCGTCGATGCCGTAGATGAGGTCGATGTTGAGGACCGGGATGCGCGCGTCGCGGATGCGGCCGAGCGCGGTCTCGACGTCGGCGCGGCGCTGCGGTCGTACGGCGGCTCTGGCCTCGGTCCCGACGAAGCTCTGCACGCCCAGGCTGAGCCGGGTGGCGCCGCGCTCGGCCAGGACGGCGAGACGGTCGGCGGTGGCCGTGGCGGGCGAGGCCTCGACGGAGAGCGGGACCGCGCGCAGGTCGGCGCCCATGCGGTGCTCGGCGATGTCGCAGAGGCGCTCCAGCTCACCGGCGGTGAGGAAGGTGGGCGTGCCGCCGCCGAAGGCCGCGGTGGCGAACCGGACCCGGTCCGACTCCCCGAGCGCGTCGCGCACGGTCGTCGCCTGCCGTTCCAGCGCGTCCAGGTAGGCGCCGGTGAGACCGTCGGGCGCGCCGATGCGGGTGAAGAGGTTGCAGAAGCCGCAGCGGACCTCGCAGAACGGTATGTGCAGATAGAGCGAGAGCGCGTCCTTGGGCTCTGCCGCCCACAGGTCGCTCAGGAGCGGACGTGCGGGGAGCGGGCGGTAGGCGGTCTTGTGGGGGTAGGCGTAGACGTAGTGCTGGTACGGGCTGACGCCGGTCAAAGGCTCGGGGGCGAGCGGCTCGGCGGTGGTCATCGGGCGGCCTCCGTCGGGCGGGGAGCGGGGTCGTCGGGCGCGCAGTCCTCGCACGCGGACTCATCGGGCGCGGAGTCGAGGCAGTCGCGCGCGGAGTCGAGGAAGAAGTGGGCGTACGGGACGGTCCACACGGACTCGTGTCCGAGCCGGTGCCCGGTGTAGCCGTCGTCCCCGTAGGCGGTGCCGTGGTCGGAGCAGACGATCGCGAAGCAGCGGCGTCTGCTGCTCGCGGCGGCGAAGAGCCGCCCGATGTGCCGGTCCACGTACTCCAGCGCGGCGGCGTGCGTCGCGCGGCTGTCGCCCGCCTCACGGGTGGCGCCGGGCAGATGGAACCAGTTCGGCTGATGCAGCGCGGAAACGTTCACGAAGAGGAACAGCTTCCGCTCGTCCGGGAGTCGCCGTACGACCTCCTCGACGCGGTCGATCTGGTTCTCGAAGGAGTGGGGCGAGGTGACGCCGAACTCCGGTTCCCAGTGCGACTCGTGGAACAGGCCGGGCAGCACCGAGCCCAGGGGGCTCTGCCGGTTGAAGAAGCCCACTCCCCCGACGCACACGGTGTGGTAGCCGTCCCGGGCCAGGCCCGAGACGACATCGGGGGTGTCGTAGACGTAGGTGCCGTGCGCCGTGGTCTCACTGCCCGCGAAGCTCGCCGCGAACAGCCGCGGATGCGGTCCGGGAGCGGCCGGGGTCGGCAGGAAACCGGCGAAGATCGCCTGGTGGGAGGCGTACGTGAAGCTGCCCGGGGCATGCCGCCGCTCCCAGCGGCCGCCGGGGAGGTGACGGGCCAGACGGGGGATGCGGCCCGCCTCCGCGAGTTCCTCGGCCACGTCGTGGCGCAGGGTGTCGAGGGTGACCAGGAGGATGTCGTGGCGGCCCACGACCTCGTTCATGTCGGGCTCAGGCATGGGGTGTTCCTCTGTCGTTCCGGTCGTGCGGTACCCGGTCGTGCAGTACGGCGGCCACCTGCGCGCCGTAGGTGTCGAGGCCCTCGGCTCCGCTGCCGGGCAGGCCCGTGAGCCGGGGCAGCAGGTCGCCGAAGGCGTTGACCTCGCCCACCGCGGCGCTGCGCCAGCCGACCGCCGGCAGCAGGTCGACGCCGACGCACAGGGTGCGCGGGAAACAGGCCGCGGCCCGCTCGCACACGCCCAGCACGTCGGCCCAGTCGGCGCCCGCCTCCTCCACCGCCCGACGTGCGGCCCGCAGGTCTCCCCGACGGCCGCCCAGATGGAGGTTGGTGAGCGGCGAACGGCTGGTGCGGACGACCGCGTGAGTGGCCCGGCCCGCCACCACCACGACCCTGAGGTCGGCGGCCCGGCCGTCCTGGGACGCCTTCGGCAGCCAGCGTTCGAGGTGCAGTCCGTCCGGGGCGAGAGCGTCGACGACGGCGGCGATTTCCTGTTCGCGTTCGTAACGGCGCACTCTGAGGGAGTTGTACAGGCTGCCGTCGGCGGCGCGTTCCACGGAGGTCGTGGCCCTGATGCGGCCGCCGCCACCCGATTCGACGGCCAGCACGCCCGACGCGGAGGACCCGTGGGCGGGCTTCACGAACAGCCGGGACATCCGGTGCTCGCGCATCGCCGCGCGCACGTCGTCCCAGCCGCGCACCGCGATGCCCCGCGGGCCCGAGGTGGGCGAGGCGGGGACCGGGACGCCCGCGGCGTCGAGGACGCCGTGACAGAGCCGCTTGTCGAACAGCACGGCCAGGTCGTCGGGATCGTCCAGGCGGACACCGCCGCGCAGCCCGCGCAGCGCCGCCGTGAAGCGGGCGTACCAGCGGGCCGAGCCCTCGACCCTGGTGGGGTCCTGCGCGCCGCGCAGCATCCGGTCGACCTCGCCGTTCTCGCCGGGTGAGTCGATCCGGACGATCTCGTCGCCGTCGAAGTCGGCGCCCCGGGCGCGGAGCACGTCGGTCCAGGCCACCACGCGCGGGGCGGGGAGCCCGGCCGCGCGCACCGCGTCCGCGAAGAGGGCCGTCCGGCGGTTCTCGGGATTGCCGACCACCGCGAAACGCGGCCCCGTGTCACTCACCGACGGCGACATACCGCCACACGGTGCCGTCGCCGTCGGCGTCCTCCTCCGCGTCGCCGCGGTCGAGACCGACCTCGACCCCGGCCGGTTCCAGGGTCCGGCGGACACGCTCCAGGAGGGGCTCGCTCAGGTAGTGGTGGTGCAGGTCGAGCTTCTTGAGGTGGGTGAGCGGCTGCCCGCCGAGCAGGGCGGCCGCGCCCTCGTCGGTCAGGACGCCCATGGAGAGGTCGAGCACCTCCAGCCGCGCCACCACCGGCGCGGACGCCACGGCCGCGGCCACGGCGTCCTGCATCTCGCTGTTGCGCAGGGCCAGATGGCGCAGGTTCGGCAGCCGGGCTCCGGACAGGATCGGCTCCAGGTCGGCCGCCTCGCTGTCACCGCCGTACTCCGGGGTGCCCAGCCACAGGTCGAGGTGCTCCAGCGCGGGCAGGTCGCTTCCGCCGACCCCGCGCACGACCTCCGCGGGCAGCCCTCCGGTCTCGATCACGAGTCTGCGCAGCGCGCCGTGGCTCAGGGCGGGGAACCGCAGCCCGGATCCGCCGCGCACGCCCAGCTCCTCCAACCGGGGGAAGGCGGCCAGGAGGGGGGTGACGTCGGTCTGGTTGATCCAGGAGATCTCGCACTCCTCCATCACCATGTCGCCGAGGAACAGCGCCCGCAGTCCGGGGAAGCGGTCCCGGGCGGCCGTGAGGGCCTCGATGACGGCGGACGGGTCCGTGTCGTAGGCCTCCTCCCAGGCGCCGACTATCAGGGCCCGCACGCGGGTGGTGTCGACGGTGGCGCAGAAGCGGGTGAACGCGTCCGTCCAGTCCTCGTCGGCGTCGTAGACGTCGCCGGTGACGCGCCAGGCCACGGCGTCCGGTTCGACCGGCCGGGGCTGGTGCTTGACGCCGGGGAACGTGTACGCGGGCAGCCCGTGCAGCGCGTCGAGGTGGTGGCCGATGGTCATACGGCTGCTCCCGAGGAGGAAATGTGTGCGGTCCGTGAGGTGTCCGCAGTTCTACCAACAGGCACTGACACCGCCCGTCGGCGGGGGGCCGGTTCGGGGGCGTTGTCAGTGCCGGCCCGTACGGTCGTGGTCATGGGGCCGGTGCGCGGTGCACCCGGCGGGGAGGGGAGAGCCATGTACCGGCAGGGAGACGTGCTGATCGTGCCCGTCGCCGAGGGGGCGGTGCCGTCGCATGTCGCCGCGGCTCCGCGGGAGCGGCGGGACGCGCGGGGTCGGCTGGTGCTGGCCCTGGGCGAGGTCACCGGGCACGCCCACGCGGTCGTCGGACCGGGTGATCTGGTGCGGGAGCCGGGGCCGTTCGGTCCGCTGCTGCTGCATCTGCCCCAGGGCGGCCGGGTGGTCCACGAGGAGCACGCGGCGATCGCGCTGCCCAAGGGGTGGTACCGGGTGATCCGGCAGCGGGAGTACGTGCCGGGGTCGGTGCGGATCGTTGCGGACTGAACCGAGGGTGAGCGAGGGGCGGATGACGACGACGGGCATGAAGGAGACCGCGGTCTCCGAAGAGGAGAGCGTCCGGGCGTGGCGCGCGTGTGCGGCGTCCGTCGGCGCGGCCGACCGCGCCGCCGCCGAGGCGGGCGTGCGCCGGGCCTACCGGCAGGCGGGGCTCGACGAGCCGCAGGAGGTGGTGTGGGCCGGTTCGCCGTGCGAGGCGGTCACGCTGATCCGGGCGTCACGGGACCTGGGCGCCAGTGTGCGCGACACGGTCCGGAGTCTTCCGTGGGCGCGGGAACGGGAGCGGCTGCGTGCCGAGTTGGGCGCGGCCGGCTGGGCGGCGCACTGGGCGGCGACCGGCGGCCGGCTGTGGGACTCGACGCAGGCGCTCGTCGACCGGATCCGGGCCGGGGTGCTGGAGGAGCTCGCCGGCGGGGACACCGGGAGCGCGGCCGCGCAGGTCCGGCTGGTGCTGCTGGACGCCGTTCTCGGTCAGCACGACGCGCCGTGGCTCGCCGCGTTCCCGACCGACGGGGGCCCGCTCGAAGGGCTGGCCGCTGTCGGGCGCAGCGCCGGCTGGTGGTGGCCGTTCACGCGCGTGGCCGTGGTGTGCGAACGGCCCGTCGCCCTGCACCGCGACGAGGCGGGCCGGCTGGACCACGGCGACGGCCCGGCGCTGGCCTTTCCCGACGGCTTCGCCCTGTGCGCCTGGCGCGGCATGCCGGTGCCGGCCGGATTCCTCGCGGAACTGCCCGGGCTCACTCCGGAGCGGATCCGGGGCGAGGAGAACGCGGAGCTGCGGCGGGTCATGCTGGAGTACTACGGGTACGACCGCTATCTGTCGGACTCCGACGCCCGCCCCGTCCACCGGGACGAGACGGGCACGCTGTGGCGCGTCGAACTGGCCGACGACGAGGCCGTCGTCATGGTGGAGGTCCTCAACTCGACGCCGGAGCCGGACGGGACGCGGCGCACCTACTGGCTGCGGGTGCCGCCGTCGACCCGTACGGCGCGGGCGGGGGTCGCCTGGACGTTCGGGCTGGCGGCGGAGGCGTACGCGCCCCTGGTGCAGACATGACGGCTCGGAGCGTCACGCGGGGCCGCCTCGGACGGCTGCGCGGGCCAGCACGTCGGTGACCTCGCGGCGGAGGGCGTCCTGCGCCGGGGCGGGCAGGGCGGCCGACCCCTGCGCCGCCAGGCTCCGCAGGACCTGTTCGGCGTCGGCCCGGTACGGCGTGCTCCCGCTGAACACCTCGTAGCCGTCGCGCACGGCCACGCGCACCGTGCCGGGGGCGTCGCCGCCGGCGTGCACGGCCACGGCGACGACGAGCGGCGGGGGGCCGCCGGGCTCGCTGTCGAGTTTGCGGTAGCCGCTGGCCAGCGGCGCGCGCCAGCGCAGGGCGAGCAGCACAGGGCGTTTCGCCACCAGCTCGGTCAGGTCGGTCTCGTACACGCCGTCGGCCGTCAGGACGGTGGCGCGGGCGTCGAGGACGAGGGCTGCCGGGAGCAGACAGCGCAGGGTGCTGCCGACGATGTTGCCGCCGACCGTGGCCGCCCGGCGCACCGCGCCCGTGCCCACGCCGGAGGCCGCCCGGTGGAGCGCCTCGGGCACGGTCGCGTCGACGCGGTGCAGCGGCACGGCCCCGCCCAGCTCCTCGGGGCCGACCGTGTTGGCCTCGGGCAGGTCCCGCAGCGACACGGCCTGCTCGGGGAAGCCGTCCCGCTGCCAGCCGGCCCACACCAGTGTGGCGCCGCCTATCGGCACCGCTCCCTCGGCCAGACATCGCTGCGCTTCGGATACCGAGGAGGGAAGACGCAACTGCACGACGACCGACCTGCCTTCCCTGGGTGTTCGGGGAGGACCTCGCCCGTGTCCGTCCCGCGTGATCAATGGCAGGACGGATTCTGCCCAGCCGCGCGGGGGCGCATACAGGGCTCATGGCCGCACCGGGCGCCATGGGGTGTCGCGGCGCGGGCGGCCGGGTCCGGCGCCCGGTGCTCCACGCCGCGCCGAGCCACGCATCGAGAGGCCGCCCCGCGTTTCGGGCGCCCGACGGGCCTCGCCCCTCGCCGAGACCCGCTCCTCGCCTCGCCGGCGCCCGGCTCCCGCCTCGCCGCCGTCAGCCGTTCGGCGCCAGCCAGGGCTGCGGATCGGTGTAGTACCCGTCGTAGATCACCTCGAAGTGCAGATGCGGGCCGGTGGACAGGCCGGTGGAGCCGACCCGCCCGATCGGGGCGCCGGTCCGCACCGCCTGCCCGGCCGTGACCTGTAGCAGGGAGAGGTGGCTGTACGTCGTCTCCAGGCGTTTTCCGTCGATGAGGCCGTGGTCGACGACGACGCGGTTGCCGTACGCCTTGGTCATGGCCGCGAACACCACCCGGCCGTCGCGGGCGGCGGACACCTGGGCGCCGCGGGGCGCGCCGAAGTCCGTTCCGGTGTGGAGTTTGGTGACGCCGGTGAGCGGGTGCTTGCGGGAACCGAAGGGCGAGGTGACGGTGAGGGTGGTGGTGGGCGCCGCGAGGATCGCGTTCGCCGGGGCGGAGCCGCCGCTCGGGTCCTCCCTGTCGAAGCCCGCGTAGGTCGCGAACCGGGACTTCACCTCACCGAGGTACGTCCCGGCGGCGGCAGGGACCTTGCCCGCGTCGGCGACGGCGTCCGTGCCGACCGCGTAGGCGGCGAGGGTGAGGTCCACGAGGTCGCCGTTGACCTTGCCGTCGGTCCTGAGCTCGGTGATCCTCCGGGCCAGGGAGCAGTCCTGGCGGCCGAGGGCCATGATCGCGTCGGCGGGATCGTGCGGTGAGGAGTGCCCGCTGCCGTCGTCGTCCTTGCCCCACGCGCGCCAGCCGGCGGCGGTGAAGGCGGCGATGCCCTGCTGGCCGGAGGCGGTGGTCTCGTCGCTGAAGCCGGTGAGCTGGTCGATCTGGGCGGCGAGGAGGGAGGGGGTGACGACCGAGCAGGCCTCGGCGGACCTGCGCAGCCAGGGGCCGTAGGTCGCGTTGACGCCGCCCGCGGCGTCGTCCTGGGGGTTCGGCCCCGCGTCCTCGTCGCCGGGGATCCCACCGGTCAGCGCGAGGAAGCCGGCCACGGTGGAGAGCGTGAGCAGCGCGGGCAGGATCACGACGGTGAAGAGACCGGGACCGCGTCGGCGGGGCTGCGGGGCGACCGGTCGCGAAGTGCTCACGGCCGGTTGAGAAGGTGCCTCGACTGCCTGGTCGTCGCTCATGCGGTGTGGTCCTGCCGACCGGTCGCCGGCCGCTGCGGGAGAGTGCGCTTGTTCACGAGCGGACGGTAGCCGCGGACCCGCCGCACGTCACCGGACGCGGGGGCAGACCTGCTGCCCCTGCGGGCAACAGCCGTTGCGGAGCAGCCGGTCCGGGCGGACGGCAATCGGCGGTGCGGCGCCGCCGGCGAGTGATCGCCGGCGGCGCTCGGCTCAGTCCACGACGACCAGCAGGTCGCCGCCCTCCACCTGCTGGATGCGGTTGATGGCGAGCCTGCCGACCCGGCCGGCCTTCGGTGCGGTGATCGTGGCCTCCATCTTCATCGCCTCGATGGTGGCGATCGTCGCGCCGACCTCCACCTCGTCGCCCTCGGCGACCGCGAGCGTGACGACGCCGGCGAACGGCGCGGCGACATGCCCGGCGTTGCCCCGGTCGGCCTTCTCGGTGACCGGGACGTCGGAGGCGGCTGCCTTGTCCCGGACCTGGATGGGCCGCAGCTGGCCGTTGAGGGACGACATCACGGTGCGCATGCCCCGTTCGTCGGCCTCGCCGACGGCCTGGAGCTCGATCAGGAGCCGCACGCCCGGCTCCAGGTCGACGGCGTACTCCGTGCCCGGGCGCAGGCCGTAGAAGAAGTCCTTGCTGTCGAGCACGCTGGTGTCGCCGTAGGCCTGACGGTGGTTGTCGAAGTCACGCGTGGGGCCGGGGAAGAGCAGCCGGTTGAGGGTGGCGCGGCGGGTCTTCTCCAGGCCCTCGCGGTCCTCGGTGCTCAGCTCCTGGACGGGCTTGGCGTCCGCGCGGCCCTGGAGCGCCTTGCTGCGGAACGGCTCGGGCCAGCCGCCGGGCGGGGTGCCGAGTTCGCCGCGCAGGAAGCCGATGACGGAGTCGGGGATGTCGTAGCGGTCGGGCGCCGCCTCGAAGTCCTCGGGCGACACGCCCGCGCCGACGAGGTGCAGGGCGAGGTCGCCGACCACCTTGGAGGACGGGGTGACCTTGACCAGATGGCCGAGGATGCGGTCGGCGGCCGCGTACATCGCCTCGATGTCCTCGAACCGGTCGCCGAGGCCGAGCGCGACGGCCTGGGTGCGCAGGTTGGAGAGCTGTCCGCCGGGGATCTCGTGGTGGTAGACGCGCCCGGTCGGGGAGGCGAGGCCCGCTTCGAAGGGGGCGTAGATCCGGCGGACGCCCTCCCAGTACGGTTCCAGGTCGCCGACGGCTTGGAGGTCGAGGCCGGTGGGCCGTTCGGAGTGGTCGGTCGCGGCGACGATCGCGGAGAGCGAGGGCTGCGAGGTCGTGCCCGCCATGGAGGCCACGGCGCCGTCGACGGCGTCCGCGCCCGCCTGGATAGCGGCGAGGTAGGTGGCGAGCTGGCCGCCCGCCGTGTCGTGGGTGTGCAGGTGCACCGGCAGGTCGAACTCGCGGCGCAGGGCCGAGACGAGCTTCGCGGCGGCCGGGGCCCGCAGCAGGCCCGCCATGTCCTTGACGGCCAGGACGTGTGCGCCGGCCTCGACGATCTGCTCGGCGAGCCGCAGGTAGTAGTCGAGGGTGTAGAGGCGCTCGTTCGGGTCGGACAGGTCGGAGGTGTAGCACAGGGCCACCTCGGCGATCGCCGTGCCCGTCTCCCGCACGGCGTCGATGGCGGGCCGCATCTGGCCGACGTCGTTGAGCGCGTCGAAGACGCGGAAGACGTCGATGCCGGTGGCCGCGGCCTCCTGCACGAACGCGTCGGTCACCTCGGTCGGGTAAGGGGTGTAGCCGACGGTGTTGCGGCCGCGCAGCAGCATCTGGAGGCAGATGTTGGGGACGGCCTCGCGCAGAGCGGCCAGCCGCTCCCACGGGTCCTCGGCGAGGAAGCGCAGGGCGACGTCGTAGGTGGCGCCGCCCCAGCACTCCAGGGACAGCAGCTGTGGCAGGGTGCGGGCGACCAGCGGGGCCGAGGCGAGCAGGTCCTTGGTGCGCACCCGGGTGGCGAGCAGGGACTGATGGGCGTCGCGGAAGGTGGTGTCGGTGACGCCGATGGTCGGCGACTCGCGCAGCCAGCGGGCGAAGCCCTCGGGTCCGAGGTGGACCAGGCGCTGGCGGGATCCCGCGGGCGGCTCGCCTGCCGGCGTCTCGGGCAGCTTGGCGGTCGGGTCGATCAGCTCGGGCCGCTCGCCGTGCGGCTTGTTCACCGTGACGTCGGCGAGGTAGGTGAGCAGCTTGGTGCCGCGGTCGGCCGACGTGCGTGCGGTCAGCAGATGGGGCCGCCGCTCGATGAACGACGTGGTGACGCGCCCGGCCTGGAAGTCGGCGTCGTCGAGGACGGCCTGCAGGAACGGGATGTTGGTCGCCACGCCGCGGATGCGGAACTCGGCGACGGCGCGCCGGGCCCGGCCGATCGCGGTCGGGAAGTCTCGGCCCCGGCAGGTGAGTTTGACCAGCATCGAGTCGAAGTGGGCGCTGATCTCCGTGCCCGCGTGGGTGGTGCCGCCGTCGAGGCGGATGCCGGAGCCGCCCGGGGAGCGGTAGGCGCTGATCCGGCCGGTGTCGGGGCGGAACCCGTTGGCGGGGTCCTCGGTGGTGATACGGCACTGCAGGGCCGCGCCGTGCAGGGTGACCGTCTCCTGCGACAGGCCGAGGTCGGCGAGGGTCTCGCCGGCGGCGATGCGCAGCTGGGCCTGGACCAGGTCGACGTCGGTGACCTCCTCGGTCACCGTGTGCTCGACCTGGATACGGGGGTTCATCTCGATGAAGACGTGGTTGCCGGCGGGGTCGAGGAGGAACTCGACGGTGCCGGCGTTGCGGTAGCCGATCTGGCGGGCGAAGCGCACCGCGTCGGCGCAGATCCGCTCGCGCAGTTCCGGGTCGAGATTCGGCGCGGGCGCCATCTCGATGACCTTCTGGTGGCGGCGCTGCAGCGAGCAGTCCCGCTCGAAGAGATGGATGACGTTGCCCTCGCCGTCGGCGAGGATCTGCACCTCGATGTGACGGGGGTCGACGACGGCCTTCTCCAGGAAGACGGTGGGGTCGCCGAACGCGGAGGCCGCCTCGCGGGAGGCCGCCTCGATGGACTCGCGCAGCGCGGCCGGGTCCTCGACCCGGCGCATGCCGCGTCCGCCGCCGCCGGCGACCGCCTTCACGAACACGGGGAAGCCGATGTCCTCGGCGGCCCGGACCAGTTCGTCGACGTCGTTGGAGGGCGCGGAGGAGCCGAGGACGGGCACGCCGGCCGAGCGGGCCGCGGCCACGGCGCTGGCCTTGTTGCCCGTCAGTTCGAGGGTGCGGGCGTCGGGGCCCACGAAGGTGATGCCCGCTTCCTCGCAGGCGCGGGCGAGTTCGGGGTTCTCGGAGAGGAACCCGTAGCCCGGGTACACGGCGTCCGCGCCCGCCCGTCGGGCGGCGCCGACGATCTCCTCGACGGAGAGATAGGCGCGGACGGGGTGCCCCTGCTCTCCGATCTCGTACGCCTCGTCGGCTTTGAGCCGGTGCAGCGAATTGCGGTCCTCGTGCGGGAAGACGGCGACCGTGCGCGCGCCCAGCTCAAAGCCGGCGCGAAACGCACGGATCGCGATCTCACCACGGTTGGCGACCAGCACCTTGCGGAACATCGTGGACCCCTTCAGCCTGCCGGTGACCTGACCCATCGTGGTGGTGAGTGACGGTGTTGGCCATGTGAGTCGGGCCACTCACCGCATGTCTCGCTCGATCGGACCGTCTGCGGCGGGTTCGCGGGCGCCGCGCGCCTGCCCCGTGCTCGGCCGCACGCCGGTTCAAGACCCTCCCTTCATGCGCTGCGGACACGGCAGATGGAGACCTTGGTCCGATCGCTGCGGGCCGAGACACGCGCGAGGGCCCGGCCACGCCGCGCAAGGGCCCACCACCCTTCAACTGTTCGGCCTGTCGGACATCGTTCGAGAAGTCTTGACGCGGCCATGCACACCGTTTGACACTCCTGCAACATCACGTCACACGGTTGAAACGGCGGTCCCCCCATGGCGCACAGACATCGACTCCGCGGCCGCATGCGACAGGGGGCGGGCCAACTGGCCGCATTGACCGCCGTGTCCCTGCTCGTGGGGCTGGCCGGGACGGCGATCCCCGCCGGCGCCACGGAGGCCGCCGACGTCACCGACGGGCTGGCCCTGTGGTACAAGCTCGACAACGCCTCCGGCACGACGGTCCCCGACGCGTCCGGCCACGGCCTGAACGGCTCGGTCAACGGCGCCGCCGACTGGTCCTCGTCCGGCCAGGGTCTCTCCTTCAACGGCTCGGACACCTACGTCAAGGTGCCCAACGACGTGATGAAGGGCATGACGTCGATCAGCGTCGCCATGGACGTCAAGATGGACGCCGCCCAGGCCACCCCGTACTTCCTGTACGGCTTCGGCAACACCAGCGCGGGCAACGGCAACGGTTACCTGTTCGCCACGGGCAACTCCCTGCGCACCTCGATCGCGACCGGCAACTGGTCGACCGAGCAGAACACCAAGCCCGCCGACTCCCACAACCTGAGCCGCGGGGTGTGGAAGCACCTCGCGTACACCCAGACCGGCACCACGGGCGTGCTGTACGAGGACGGCGTGGAGGTCGCCCGCAACACCTCGGTGACCATCACTCCCGGCGCGATCGGCTCCGGCACGACGACGGCCAACGCCATCGGCAAGTCCGTCTACTCGGGCGACCGGCTCTTCAAGGGCAGCATGCGCGACTTCCGCGTGTACGACCGCGCACTGGACGCAGGCGAGGTGGCACAGCTCTCCCTGCCCGTCGCCACGCAGGGCGTCGCGGACGACAAGGCGGCCCTGACGCTCGGCGACACGAGCGCCGTCACCGCCGACCTGAGCCTGCCGACGACCGGCCCGGCCGGCGGCTCCGTCATCACCTGGGCCAGCGACCACACCGACGTCGTGTCCGACACGGGCAAGGTGACCCGGCCCGCCTCGGGCGAGCCCGAGGGCCACGCCACCCTCACCGCGACCCTGAAGAAGGGGTCCGTCTCCGCCACCCGGTCCTTCGACGTCACGGTCCTGCCGGCCCTCGACGACAAGGCCGCCACCGCGCAGGCCGCCGAGGCCCTCACCGTCCACAACCTCGACGACGCCCGCGGCAACCTCACCCTTCCCGCGACGGGCGCGTACGGCACCACGGTGACGTGGTCCTCCGCGAAGGAGGACGTCGTCTCCTCCGACGGCGTGGTCCACCGTCCCGCGCACGGCGCCGGCGCCACCACGGCCGACCTGACCGCGACCGTCGCCAAGGGCGACGCGAGGACGACCCGCACGTTCACCGCGAAGGTCCCCGAACTCCCCGTGAAGGAAGCCCTCAAGGGCTACATGTTCAGCTACTTCACCGGCGAGGGCACCGCGGACGGCGAGCAGCTCTACGCGGCCCTCAGCAAGGGCGACGACCCGCTGAAGTGGCGGGAGCTCAACGACGGCAAGCCCGTGCTGACCTCCACCCTCGGCGAGAAGGGCCTGCGCGACCCGTTCATCATCCGCTCCCCCGAGGGCGACAAGTTCTACCAGATCGCCACCGACCTGAGGATCTACGGCAACGGCGACTGGGACCGCTCGCAGCGCAGCGGCAGCAAGTCCATCATGGTGTGGGAGTCCACCGACCTCGTCCACTGGACGAACCAGCGCCTGGTGAAGATCTCCCCCGACAGCGCCGGCAACACCTGGGCCCCGGAGGCCTACTACGACTCCAAGCTGGGCCAGTACGTGGTGTTCTGGGCGTCGAAGCTGTACGACAACCCCGCGCACTCCGGTGACACCTACAACCGGATGATGTACGCCACCACGCGCGACTTCTACACGTTCAGCGAGCCCAAGGTCTGGATCGACCGCGGCTACTCGGTCATCGACTCCACGGTGATCCAGCACGACGGCACGTACTTCCGCCTGTCGAAGGACGAGCGCAACAACACCTCCTCCACCCCCAACAGCAAGTTCATCTTCGAGGAGAAGAGCGACTCGCTGCTGAACCTCTCCTGGGACCCGGTCGCCGAGGGCATCGGCAAGGGCGCGATGAACGCGGCCGAGGGACCGCTGGTCTTCAAGTCCAACACCGAGGACAAGTGGTACGCCTTCCTCGACGAGTTCGGCGGGCGCGGCTACATCCCGTTCGAGACGAAGGACCTCGCCTCCGGCGTCTGGACCCCGTCCACCGGCTACGACCTCCCGTCGAAGCCGCGTCACGGAACCGTCCTGCCGGTGACGCAGGCCGAGTACGACCGGCTGCTGCGCGCCTACCAGCCGGACCAGATCGTCACGGGCGTCGAGGACGTGTCCGTGAAGACGCGGATCGGCGAGGCGCCCGTTCTGCCGGCCACCGTGATCGCCACCTACGCCGACGGCGCGAAGCGGCCCGTCACCGTCACCTGGCAGGACGTGGCGCCGTCGCAGTACGCGCAGGCCGGGTCCTTCACCGTGAAGGGCGACCTGCCGGGCGACGCGGCGATCGAGGTCCACGCCGCGGTCACGGTCTCCGCGGAGGGCCCGGACGTCCCCGCCGACCTGCTCCTGCACTACGGCTTCGACGAGAGCGGCGGCAGCATCGTCCGTGACTCCAGCGGCCACGGCTTCCACGGCACCTACGTCCGCACGCCCGCCTTCGGGACCGGCGTCGACGGCGGCTCGTTCAAGATGTCCGGCGGTTCCAGCACCTCCGACTCGCCGTACGTGAAGATCCCCAACGGGGTGCTCAAGGACGTGAACAGCGTCACCGTCTCCACCTACGTCAAGTGGAAGGGGGGCGACAACTTCCAGTGGCTGTTCGGGCTGGGCCCCGACAGCGACAAGTACCTGTTCGCCACTCCCTCCAACGGCGGCGGCAAGCTGTTCTCCGCGATCACCAAGGCCACCTGGTCCGGCGAGAAGCAGATGATCGGCGGCTCGCAGCTCACCCCGGGCGAGTGGAAGCACCTCACCGTCACCCTGGACGGAGCGACCCAGACGGCGGTCCTCTACGTGGACGGCGCCGAAGTCGCCCGCGTGAACGGCGTCACCGTCAAGCCGTCCGAACTGTACGACTCGGCCAAGGACGCCTCGGGCTACATCGGCAAGTCCCTGTACTCCCCGGACCCGTACTTCGCCGGCGAGGTCGACGACTTCCGGATCTACAACCGGGCCCTGACGCCCGCCGAGGTTCTGGAGCTCGCCGGCAACACCACCGGCATCGCGGCGGCGACCCACCCGGCGCTCAAGGTGGACGCGCTGATCAACGACAAGGACAGCACGATCGTCCTGCCGCTGACCGAGGGCAGCGACGTCAGGGCCCTGGCCCCGCAGTTCACCCTCGCCCACGGCGCCGGCATCAGCCCCGCCTCCGGCACCCTGCGCGACTTCAGCAAGCCGCTGACCTATGAAGTGACCGGCTCCGACGGCAAGAAGCGCACCTGGACCGTGTCGGCGCTGATCATGAAGAGCCCGGTCCTGCCGGGGCTCAACGCCGACCCGAACATCGTCCGCTTCGGCGACACCTTCTACATCTACCCGACGACCGACGGCTTCGACGGCTGGAGCGGCACGCAGTTCAAGGTCTACTCCTCCACCGACCTGGTGCACTGGACCGACCACGGCGTCATCCTCGACCTGGGGCCGGACGTGAGCTGGGCGGACAGCAGGGCCTGGGCGCCGACGATCGCCGAGAAGAACGGCAAGTACTACTTCTACTTCTGCGCCGACGCCAACATCGGCGTCGCCGTCTCCGACTCCCCCACCGGCCCCTTCAAGGACGCCCTCGGCAAGCCCCTGCTGAAGGCGGGCCAGTTCCCCGGCCAGATGATCGACCCGGCCGCCTTCACGGACGACGACGGCCAGTCCTACCTGTACTTCGGCAACGGACACGGGTACGTCGTGCCGCTGAACGCCGACATGACCTCGATCGACACCGCGAAGGTCAAGGACATCACCCCGAGCGGATTCAACGAGGGCGCGTTCGTCGTCAAGCGCAAGGGCGTCTACTACTTCATGTGGTCGGAGAACGACACCCGGGACGAGAACTACCGGGTCGCCTACGCCACCGGCCCCTCCCCCACCGGTCCGTGGACCAAGCGGGGCGTGATCCTGGAGAAGGACCTCTCCCTGGGCATCAAGGGCACCGGCCACCACTCGGTGGTCCAGGTGCCGGGCACGGACGACTGGTACATCGCCTACCACCGCTTCGCGATCCCCGGCGGTGACGGCACCCACCGTGAGACCACCGTCGACAAACTGGAGTTCGACGCCGACGGCCTGATCAAGAAGGTCGTGCCCACGCTCACCGGCGTCGACCCGGTCACCGTCGTGCACGCCGGGCCGGACGCCCAGGGTGTGGAGGGCTCCGCGATCGCCCTGAACGGCACCCTCTCGGGGGCGGGCGGCGCCAAGTGGACCGTGCAGCAGGGCGCGCCCTGCACGGTCGCGGCCCCGACCGCGGCCCGCACGTCGGTCACCTGCACCGACAACGGCGTCTTCACCCTCACCCTGACCGGCGGCCGCAGCACCGACACGGCCGTCGTCACGGTGGCCAACGCGGCGCCCTCGATCGCCTCCGCCGCCGGTCCGTCCTCCCCGGTCCCGGTCGGCCGGCCGGCGGTCGTCACCGCCCGGATCGCCGACCCGGGCGCCGGTGACACCCACACCTGCACCGTCGACTGGAAGGACGGCGGCCGGCCGACCGCCGGCAAGGTCACCGCGGCCGGCTGCCGCGCCGAGCACGTCTACACCGCGGCGGGCCTCTTCCGTCCGGTGATCACCGTCAAGGACGACGACGGCGCGACGGCCGCCACGACCCTGTCCGAGGTGATCGTGTACAACCGGGCGGCCGGGCCGGTGGTGGGCGCGGGCCTCTCCGCGTCCCAGGGCAAGCCGTTCTTCTCCGTCTCGGCCGGGTACCTGCCGGGGGCCACCGCCCCGGCCGGCGCGGTCACCTTCACCCTGAAGCCGAAGTCCCTGAAGTTCCGGTCCGGCCACCTCGACTGGCTCGTGGTGTCCGGCAACCGGGCCGTGCTGCAGGGCTCCGGCACCGTCAACGGCAAGAGCGGCTACAGCTTCCGCGTCACCGCCACCGACGGTCCGGACACCTTCCACATCAAGATCTGGAAGACGTCCGGCGGAACGGTCGTCCACGACACGGGCGTCATGACCAGGATCGCCGGTGTGATCACGGTCGGGCTGCGCCACCGCTAGAGAACGAGCCTGGCGCGTGGTCGCGCCGGGCGGATAGGGTCATGGGCCCCCTGCCACCGCAGGGGGCCCATGCCTATGCCCCGGGGGTCCCGCGCATGCCCACGCCCGAAGGGATCTGGGCCGACGCCGATCTGCCGACCCGACGCCTCGCCGGGCTCGCGCTCAATCCGACCACCCCGCTCGACGTACTGCACCGGCTGCTGGCCGACGCTCCGCCCGCAGTACGGATGGTGCTGTGCCGGGACCGGGTCCTGCCCGACACCGTCGTGGACGCGGTGATCGCGCATCCCGACGCCCGCACGCGCAGCTTCTTCGCCCGCAACCCCCATGTCGATCCGCGCCAACGGGCACGGCTGCTGAAGGACCCGGACTGGTTCGTCCGCGCCCATCTCGCCGACGGTCCCCGGCCGACCGGTCCCGCGGGTGTCCGGCCTCTGCCCGACGACGCCGTCGTCCACATGATCACCGCGTACGAGGACGAGCACCTCGGCGGTTCCTTCCACGGGCAGATATCCGCCGGGCTGCGGCGGGCCATGCCGACGCACCCGGTGGCGAAGGTCCGCCTCTGGGGAACCGGTTCGTGGCGGGGGCTCTCCGCCGAGACGCGGGCCGCCCTGCTGGCCGATCCCGACGACGAGGTGCGCGCGAGGGCCGAGCGCAACGCACGGGAGGAGGATCCGGCACTGGTGGAGCGCTACCTGCCCCCGCACTCCTGTCACGCCCGCACCGACGCCCTGCTCCACCAGGCGCTCAGCAGGGCCGTCGTGGAGAGCGTCCTCACCGCCCCGGCCGGTCCCGAAGACCGGGCGATGATCGCGTCCAGCGCCGGTCTGCCGCCCGACGTCGTGGTCCTTCTGACCGCCGACCCCGATCCGGAGGTCCGCCGGGAGATCGCGCGCCGACAGGACCTCAGGACCGCCGAACGCCGTGCCCTCGCCCGGGACCGTGACCCCTCGGTGCGCCGCACGGTGGCCCGGCGCCGCGACCTCGGCCCCGAGGAGCGCGCCGCCCTCGCCGCGGACGCCGATCCGCAGGTGCGACTGGCGGTCTCCCTCCACCCGGCGTGGAGCGAGGAGGAACGGTCCGCCATCGACTACGAGGTGCGGGTGGACGGCGACTTCGTCCACCACCGGCCTCCCCCGACGCCGCGTGACCCGGCGGCCGTGCGCCGCGACGCGCTCTCCGCACACCCGATGCTGCGCCGCGAAGCCGCGCGGGAACACACGCTGCCACCGGACCTGGTGACCCGGCTGGCCGCCGACGACGACCTGGGCGTACGCGTTCTCCTCGCCCAGAATCACCCGGACGCCCCCGCCGACCTGCTGCTGCGCAGCTTCCTCGAATACACCGGCCGCGAACGCGAGCATCTCCTGACGCGACCCGGCTTCCCGGGCGAGGGTCTCGCCGTCCACGCCGACGACGGGGATCCGGCCGTCCGCCGGCTCGCCGCTCGCGATCCCCGGACCGCGCCGCGGACGGTGGAACGGCTCACCCGGGACCCGGATCCCGCCGTACGGGCCGCCTTCGCGCGCCATCCCCGCCTCCCGCGGCCGCGGCTGGCGCGGCTGCTCGACGACGAGGAGCTGGTCCATCACGCCGCGGCCAACCCGGCGCTGGAGGAGGCCACGATCCGCCGTCTGGCGACAGCCCTGCCTCGCTCGTGACGACGGCGGACGCGTCGCCGCTGCCGGCGGGGCCGTCCGGATGACGGTCGGCACGGGCCTCGGCGGTCCGGTCCTTCTAGAATCTTGATGATCATGCTCGGGGGCGTCGGCAGGAGCATGTGGAGCCGAAGGGGTGGGGTT
>NZ_JAHHIU010000102.1 GCF_024539815.1 Streptomyces hayashii | reverse complement strand
GCTCCCCGCACTCCCGGGCTCCCGCACTCCCCCGGCTCCCCGGACTCCCCGACTCCCGGGCTCCCGGACTCCGCGGTGGATCATGTAGCACTCATTAGTTAGACGCACTATTGATACCGGCGTACGATGAAACCCATGCCCGAGCTCAGCCCTCGCCGACGTCTCCTGGTCCTTGCGATCTGCTGCATGAGCCTGCTGATCGTGAGCCTCGACGTCACCGTCCTCAATGTCGCCCTGCCGTCGATGCAGAGCGACCTGCACGCGTCGACGTCCGGCCTCCAGTGGACGATCGACGCCTACACGCTGGTCCTGGCCTCGCTGCTGATGCTCGCGGGCTCGACCGCCGACCGGATCGGCCGCAAGAAGGTCTTCATGGCCGGCCTGGTCGTCTTCGCGGCGGGTTCCCTGCTGTGCTCCCTCGCCCCGAACCTGGACCTGCTGATCGCAGCCCGCATGGTCCAGGCCGTGGGCGGCTCGATGCTGAACCCGGTCGCCATGTCGATCATCACCAACACCTTCACCGACCCGCGCGAGCGCGCCCGGGCGATCGGGGTGTGGGGCGCGGTCGTGGGCATATCGATGGCCGCGGGCCCGCTGCTGGGCGGACTGCTGGTGGAGTCCGTGGGCTGGCGCTCGATCTTCTGGCTCAACCTGCCCGTCGGCCTGGTGGCCCTGCTGGCGACCCTGCGCTTCGTCCCCGAGTCCCGCGCGCCGAGGGCGCGGCGACCCGACCCGGTCGGCCAGCTGCTGGTCATCGCCCTGTTCGGCTCCCTGACCTACGCCATCATCGAGGCGCCTGAGGCGGGCGCGGCGACCAGCGGTCCCTTCGCCGCCGTGGCGCTCGCCGCCCTGCTCGGCCTGCTGTGGTACGAGCCCCGGCGCGCCGAGCCCCTCATCGACCTGCGGTTCTTCCGCTCGGCGCCGTTCAGTGGCGCGACGGTGGTGGCGATCAGCGCGTTCGCGGCGCTCGGCGGCTTCCTCTTCCTGTCGACCCTCTACCTGCAGAACGTGCGCGGCCTGGACGCCCTGCACGCCGGGCTGTGGATGCTGCCCATGGCCGTGCCGACGTTCCTGTGCGCGCCGCTGTCCGGCCGCCTCGTGGGCAGCCGGGGCCCGCGGCTGCCGCTGCTGATCGCCGGCCTCGCGATGACGACGAGCGGGGTGCTGTTCGCCGCGTTCGACGCCGAGACGTCGAACGGGACGCTGTTCCTCGGGTACGCGCTGTTCGGCGTGGGCTTCGGGTTCGTGAACGCGCCGATCACCAACACGGCCGTCTCGGGCATGCCGCGCAGCCAGGCCGGGGTGGCGGCGGCGGTCGCCTCCACCAGCCGGCAGCTGGGCCAGACGCTGGGTGTCGCGGTGATCGGCGCGGTCCTGGCGGCGGGCGTGAACGCGTCGTCGTACCGCGACACCTTCGTCTCCGCGGCGGTGCCCGGCTGGTGGATCCTCACCGGCTGCGGCCTGATCGTCCTCGTCCTGGGCGCCGTGACCACCGGCTCGTGGGCCAGGCGCACGGCGGAGCGGACCGCCGAGCGGCTGGAGGCGCCGGACGTCCGGGAGGCCGCGGGCGTCAGCGCCTGACCCCGGCGTGGGCGGCGGCGCCGCCCGGAGGCGTGGAGGCGCTCGCGCCGCCGTCGGCGAAGTCGAAGAGGGCGACGGCGGCCACTCCGACGCCGAGCAGTGACACCGTGGCTCCCCCGCCGCCGGAGACGGCCGCGAGCGGGGACGCGCCGAGGACGGCCGCGGTCAGTCCGCAGACGAAGCCCAGCAAGAGCGAGATCAGGACGCAGAACGCGATGGCGATGAGCCTCTTGTGGTTGGCGCTCACCGGTGCTCCTTCTTCTGGAGAAGGCGGCCGGTGAGAGCGGAAGGGCCTCGACCAGCCACCCGCGTAGGCAGATGACATGTGCTCCCCCGTCCCCCCGCGTCAACCGACGCAGTTCCCAGAGGAGTTGGCCAAGTCGCCTTGCACCCAACTCACTTGCGAAAGTAGCACAGCGCCGTACGCCGCGAAACGCCCCGAAGTCACCGCGCCGACGGGCGGGCGGCGACGCTCCGGGCGTACGCGTACAGCCTCTCCAGCCGCTCCCGGGTCTGCGCGTCCTCCGGTGCGTAGGTCACCATGCGGGCCCCGTGTTCCGGGTTCAGCCACAGGTCGGTGTGGGTGAGGGTGAGGAGGCCGACGTGCGGGTTGCGGAACTCCTTGACCTTGCTGCGGCCCACGACGACCTCGTAGCGCTCCCAGTTCTCACGGAACTCCGGCGACTCGGTCTGCAGTCGCTTGACCAGCATCTTCCAGGCCGGTTCGGTGAGGTGACCGGCCATGGAGGCGCGGAGCTTGGCGGCCATCAGACGCATCGACTCGTCGAGGTGGACGACCGACTCGCGCCACTGCGGATGGGTGTGGATGAGCACCATGCAGTTGCGGTCCTCGGGCGGGATCGCGTCGAGGTCGCACAGCAGGTGGGCGTAGGTGCGGTTGTACGCCAGGATGTCGTAGCGGCTGTTCTGGACGCAGGCGGGAAGCGGGTCGAGCTGGTCGAGCAGCTCGCGCATGGCGTCGGTGACGCCGGCGCAGGACGACGCGGGGGTCGGGTCGGTCGCGCCGGCCAGCTGGAAGAGGTGGGCCCGCTCGCTCGGGTCGAGCATCAGGGTGCGGGCGAGGGCGTCCAGGACCTGCACCGAGACGTGGATGTCCCGCGACTGTTCGAGCCAGGTGTACCAGGTGACGCCGACCGCGGAGAGATGGGCGACCTCCTCGCGGCGCAGCCCCGGGGTGCGGCGGCGCGCTCCGCGCGGGAGTCCCACCTGCTCGGGCGTGATGCGCTCGCGGCGGCTGCGCAGGAAGGCGGCCAGTTCGTGCCGCCTGATCTCCGAGCCGCCCGCCGCCGCGGTCGTCGCGACAGGCGGCGTCTGCTGGGCCATCGTCGTCATGCCTCCAGCCTGCCGCCCCGCGGATCCTGTTGCCAGGTACTCCTTGTACCAGGATAAGGAGACTCTGGTACCCGTTTGAGGGGCGGCGCAGGCTCGGCAGCGTGACACAGACAACCACGACCACCACCACGACTGCCACCACGACCTCGGCCTCCGTGCCGCGGGGCGCCCGCACCGCGGAGCCGTCCCACACCCTCGGCCCTCTGGGCCTGTTCACGGTGCTGCTCGGCGCGGCGCTGCCCCTCATCGACTTCTTCATCGTCAATGTCGCCCTGCCCACCATGGGCCGCGACCTCGCCGCGAGCGAGTCCGTCCTCGAACTCGTCGTCGCCGGGTACGGGGTCGCGTACGCCGTGCTCCTCGTCCTCGGCGGCCGGCTCGGGGACCTCTTCGGCCGGCGCCGGCTCTTCCTGGGCGGGATGGCGGCCTTCGGTCTGACCTCGCTGGCCTGCGGGCTCGCGCCCGACGCCTGGTCGCTGGTGGCGGCCCGCGTCGCGCAGGGCGCGTCGGCGGCCGCGATGGTCCCGCAGGTGCTGGCCACCATCCAGTCCGCCACGGCGGGCGCGCGCCGCGCCAAGGCGATGAGCCTGTACGGCGCGACCGCCGGACTGTCCATGGTGGCGGGCCAGATCCTGGGCGGCGTGCTCGTCGCGGCCGACATCGCCGGCAGCGGCTGGCGGTCCGTGTTCCTGGTCAACGTCCCCTTCGTGGCCGTCGGACTGCTCCTGGCCGTCCGTAGCGTCCCGGAGACCCGCTCACAGCGTCCGGAGCCCGTGGACGGACCCGGCACCGTGCTCCTCGCCGCCGCGCTGCTGACCCTGCTCGCCCCGCTCACCGAGGGCCGGGCCGCGGGCTGGCCGCTGTGGACGTGGCTGTCGCTGGCCGCGTTCCCGCTGGTCACGGTGGCCTTCTACGCGGTGGAGCGACGGGCCGACCGGCAGGGCCGGACACCGCTGGTGCCGCCGAGCCTGTTCGCGCTCACCACGCTGCGGCGCGGACTGACGATCATGGGGCCGCTCGCGGTCGGCTTCAGCGGATTCATGTTCGTCATCGCCGTGGCCCTTCAGGGCGGGGCCGGGCTGGGCCCGGTACGGGCCGGTCTCGCCCTCGCGCCGATGGCCCTGATGTTCTTCCTCGCCTCGCTCGCCGGGCCGCGTCTGGTGACCCGGTTCGGGGCACGGGTGGTGACCGCCGGCGCGGTCCTGCAGGGCGTGGGCGTCGTGCTCATCGTGCTGGCGGTGCGCGCCGACTGGCCGCACGTCGGCCTCGTCGAGCTGCTGCCGGGCACGGCGGTCGCCGGCGCGGGGCAGGCGCTCCAACTGCCCGTCGTCATGCGGATCGTGATGTCCGAGGTGCCGGCGGCGCGGGCGGGCGTCGGCAGCGGTGTGATGGTGACCACCCAACAGGCCTCCCTGGCCCTGGGCGTGGCCACGCTCGGAACCCTGTTCCTGTCCCTGGTCCCGGGTTCGGGCATGCGGGACGCCCTGGTCGTCACGCTGGTCGTGCAGTTGGCCGGGGTGGTCCTGACGGGTCTGCTCAGCCTGCGGCTGCCCCGGAAGGTGGGGTGAGCGCGGAGCCGGTTCGGCCGGGACGTGCCCCCGGGGCTGCTGTCGCCGCCGGCCATGCTGCACACTCCTTGCTGCGCGGGCAGCCGCGATGTCCTCGGACGCTGGAGGCGTCATGCCGGAGAACAACGCGAGCAGGGTGAGCCGCTTCGACCAGCACGGCCGGCAGCACGTCGTCCGGGTGGAGCGCGCGGGCGTGCAGCGGACCATCAGCTGTGACACCTGCGGCTGGCGTCAGGGGGCGCAGTTCCTGCCCTGGCTGAAGGCGGAGCAGCATCTCGCCGAGGAGCACCAGGCGACCGTGGATCCCCGCGGAAGCGTCGGGGGCGAGGGAGGCGGCCGCGCGTCGCGATGACTTTTCGGCGCCGGGGCGGTCGTATCGGTGAGTCGTGTCCGTGCACGAGAAGCATCGAACCCACCGGAAGGCCGGCCCATGAGCGCGCTGCGCGAGACCCTCCAGCGATACGTCGACGACGGCGCCGTGCCCGGAGCGGTGGGCCTGGTGGCCCGCGGCGACGAGGTGGAGGCCGTGAGCGTCGGTTCCCGGGACGCCGACGGCACGGCCCCGATGACCCGGGACTCCCTGTTCCGGATCGCCTCGATCACCAAGCCGGTCACGGCGGCGGCGCTGCTGACGCTGGTCGAGGAGGGCACGGTCGGTCTCGACTCGCCGGTCGCCGAGTGGCTGCCCGAGCTGGCGGAGCCGATGGCGGTCCGCACACCGTCCGCGCCCGTCGACGACGTGGTCCCGGCGGCCCGTCCGATCACGGTGGAGGACCTGCTGAGCTCGCGGCCCGGCTGGGGCTTCCCGTCGGACTTCTCCCTGCCCGCCGTCCAGGCCCTCTTCGACGTGCAGAAGGACGGCCGCGCCCCGCAGGCGTTCCCCGAGCCGGGCGCCTGGCTGGCCGACCTGGCCCGCGTCCCCCTGCTGTATCAGCCGGGCGAGGCCTGGCTCTACGGCACCGCGTCCGATCTTCAGGGCGTGCTGATCGCGCGGGCCTCGGGCCGCACGCTCCCCGAGTTCCTGGCGGAGCGGATCTTCGAGCCGCTGGGCATGCGGGACACGGCGTTCGAGGTGCCGAAGGAGAAGCGGGACCGTTTCACCACCGCGTACCGTCCCGACGGCACGGGCGGACTGGCGCTCGCGGACGCCCCGGACGGCGAGTGGAGCAGCGTGCCCGGGTTCCCGTCGGGCGGCGGGGGCCTCGCGGGCACGGCCGACGACTGGCTGGCGTTCGCCCGCATGCTGCTGAACGGCGGCGAGGCCGACGGTCACCGCGTGCTGTCGCCGACCTCGGTGAGCCGGATGACCGCCAACCATCTGTCGGCGGCCCAGCGCGAGATCGGCGCCCTGTTCCTGGAGGGCCAGGGCTGGGGCTACGGCGGCGGCGTCGACGTCGACCCGCTCGACCCGTGGAACGTCCCGGGCCGCTACGGCTGGGTCGGCGGCACGGGGACCACGGCGCACATCGTCCCGCAGACGGGCACGGTCACGATCCTCCTCACCCAGACCGCGATGGCGAACCCGACCCCGACCCCGCTGATGCGGGACTTCTGGCGGTGCACGGCGGGGTAGCGGGGCGCTCCGGGGTAAGCCGGGGTAATTGGAGTAATCCCGGAGGAAAGGCGCGGAAGGTCGTCCTACGCTCCGAATATGCAGCCTTCACGTGCCCAGCTCGGCATCATGGCGACGCTCCTCGGTCTGGTGGCGGTACTCGGGGTGGTGTGGCTGGTCCGCTCGGCCACGACGGACAACCAGAGCTCGGCCGGCAGCGACAGCACGACCGGCTCCGCCGACGCGAGGTCGAACGCCTCGGGGGACGGGGACGGCGACGTCACGGCAAACGGCGGAAGATCCCGCCCCGGGGAGGCGTCGAACGGCGCGGACGGCGGCGGCACCAAGTCGTCGAGCCAGGGCGAGAAGCACAAGAACGGCCCCTACGTCCCCAACGGCGTCAACCTCCAGGGCAACGGAGACCGTGACGGCTGCGTGACCGTCATCAACAAGACGTCCACCCCGGCAGTCATCGAGAGCATTTCCTTCGTCATCGTCGACGGGCACGGCGGGACGGCCGTGCACTCCGACAACGGCGCGCACTGCTTCAACGAGCCGGGGGACGAGAAGCCCGGTCCTCCCTGCCAGGGTCTCAAGCTGATCGAGGGCGATCAGTGCCTGACCGGCGCGGTCCTCGCGTCGAACGCGAAGCCCGGCGAGTACACGGTCGAGGCAGTCGTGCACACCAGGTTCCGGTGCGACAACGACAAGATCGATCCCTGCAACTACGTCAAGGACTGGGGCGGTCGGCCGCCCACCAAGAAGGCCCCCGTGGACGTCCGCGGCTCGGGGACCTCCGGGTCGCCCCTGCGGGCGACGATCGTGGTCAAGGGTCCCGACTCCGAACCACCCGACGACTCCCCCTCCTCGAAGAGCCCCTCCCCGCACGACGGGGTTTCGCCGCCGCCGGACGTCTCCCCCGGGTCCCAGCCGCCGGACGACGGCTCCTCCTCCGCCTCGGGGGAGGGATGACGGGCGAACCGCCGCCGGAACGCGAGCCCCCCGCGCCCCCCGCGCCTCCCGCCGACGACGCGTCGGCCGTTCCGGCGCGGTTGCGGCGGCTGGCCGAGGCGCTGGGGCCCGCGACCCTCGCGACCGCGCTGCTGCTGTACTTCGGCTACATCGCCACCCGCGCGCGGTACGCGTACTTCGGCGTCCCCGTCGACATGACCGGCCGGTCCAACCAGGACCTGATGCTGGACGGCATGGAGGTCGTCTTCGTGCCGGCGGCGATGATCTTCCTCGGCGTCATGCTGCTCGTCGCGATCCACGCCCTGACCCTGTGGGTCCTCTCCCGCGACGCGAACACCGGGGACGAGACCTCGGCCGCCGCCTTCCTCGCGTACGGCTTCGTCCTCGTCGGCGTCCTGCTGATCGGCAGGGCGTTGATCGGCATCTTCGTCCAGAGCTCGGACGTCAGCGTGGTGTTCGGCACCACCCCGCTGTCACTGGCCTTCGGCCCGGCGGCGGTGGCGTACGGCGTCTGGATCTACGGCCGCCAGCGCGGACGTCCGGTGCTGTCGACGCGTCTCGCCCGCAACGGCGTCATGTGCGCGATCGCGTTGGGCGTCTTCGGACTGTTCTGGGGGTCGACGCAGCTGGCGTGGGCGTACGGGAAGGGGCGGGGCGAGGAGGACGCGCACGGTCTCCGCAAGCGTCCCGAGGTCGTCGTCGACACCAAGGAGCCGCTCGACGGTGTGCCGGCGGGGGTGACCACGCGCCGGCTGGGGGCGGCCGGTAAGGACGGCCGGACGTACCTCTACCGCTACCGGGGCTTCCGGATGCTGATGGCGTCCGGCGGCCGGCTGTTCCTGGTGACGCCGGACTGGCACGCCGGCCTGGACCAGACGGTCGTGCTGCCCTACGGGGACGACATCCGGGTGCAGCTCGTCGCCCAGAAGGACGCGGACTGACACGGAGGGCTCGGTGCGCGTCCCTCCTTCTGCGTCATCCGTCCGGTCGACGCGGCGGGCGGGGTGAGGACAATGGGATATGTCGGTGCGCAGTCACCCCGGCGGCGCCTGCCACCGGCCGAGCGGCCCTTCCGCGCCGCCATGGAGGCTGCCATGAGCATCCGCATCGCCACCTTCAACATGGAGAACCTCTTCCGCCGACCCACGGCCTTCCGGCTCGACGACCCGGTCGCGCGCAAGGAAGTCCTCGACGACTTCGCCGCCCTGGGCGCTCTCCTCGACCTGCCGGTGTACACGGCCGACGACAAGGCGAAGATCGCCGGGCTCATCGAGAAGCACCGGGCTTACGCGATCGACCCGGAGGACCCGCCGCCCATCTACGTGAACCAGTCCCGCCCGGGCAAGGACTCCGGACTGTTCAAGCCGCCGGGTCGGGGCAGGCACCCTCACATCGAGGTGACCGCCGACGGGCGTTCCTCCTGGGCCGGCTGGGTCGAACTGGGGCAGGACGACCTCGACCTGGACACCGTGCGCAACACCGGCCGGGTGGTCTCGGAGGTCGACGCCGACATCCTGCTCACCGTCGAAGTCGAGGACCGTCTCGCCCTGGAGCGCTTCAACTCGCAGGTGCTGGCCGGAGCGCTCGGCAGACGGCCCTACCCCTACGCCCTGCTGATCGACGGCAACGACAGCCGGGGCATCGACATCGGGATCTTCAGCCGGTACCCGATCACGTCCCTGCGGACTCATATCTTCGAGACCAACCCGGACCGTCCCGACGAGCGCCTCTTCAGCCGCGACTGCCCCGAGTTCGAGATCCGGCTCAACGGCACACCCCTGGTGATCCTCGGCAACCACCTGAAGAGCAAGTCCAACGACGATCCGGAGCTGCGGCTGGCCCAGGCCAGACGCGTCGCGGAGATCTACCGGGCCGCACTGGAGCGCACCCCTCATGTCGTCGTCGCCGGCGACCTCAACGACTTCCCCTCCAGCGACTCGGTGGCGGCTCTGGAGGGCGCCGGACTGCGGGACGCGATGAGCCACCGCTCCTACCGCGGACTGCCGGGCACGTTCAAACCGTGCATGAGCGAGCGGGACAAGATCGACTACCTGCTGCTGTCGCCGCAGGTGTGGCAGGAGGTGCAGCACGTCGGCCTGGAGACCCGCGGCATCTTCGCGGACGGCATCAAGCCCTTCGACACCGTGACCTCCCCGATCGACGCGGCCTCCGACCACGCGGCGCTCTACATGGACGTCGACCTGTAGGCCCCGACGAACCGGCCCCACGCCTGCGCACCGAACACCAGCACACCCCGTCCGGGATCCTTGCTGTCCCGGACGGGGACGACGGAGGCCACGTTGTCGGCGACTTCGAGGCAATTGCCGCCGTCCGAGTTGCTGTAGCTGCTCTTGCGCCACGTCACGTTGCTCAGGTCGATGGCTCGCACGGCATTTCCTCCCACATCCGCAAGATGAACGTCCGCGACTCGGCAGGGCTCAGCGCCAGGTCACGTACCGCATCATATGTGCGGTGCAGGTGCTCAACCTGGCCCGTTTCCTCGATGAGTTCACCCCGCGCATCGTTTTCGACGTAAGCGACCATATGACCCGGCGGGAGCCGCAGGAACATGGTGTCGGTACTGTCGAGGCCGTGTAGCCCCGCGCCGAACGGCAGCACATGAAGGCTGATCTTCGGGCGTTCGGCGACCTGCGCCAGAAACTCCAACTGCCCGCGCCACTCCGCCTTGTCGCGCAGCGCATTGCGCAGTACGGCCTCCGAGAGGATCACGCGGAATGGCGGAGCATCGGCGCTCTCCAGTACTTTCCGGCGTCCGATGCGTGCCTCGACCTGCTGTTCCAACGCCTCGCCTTCGAGCCCGCCCGCAGCAAGCGCCTCCCGCGCGTACCCCGGCGTCTGAAGTAGGCCTGGGGGCCTGCTTACCGAGTACTGCCAGAGGCTCAATGCCTCCGCCTCCAGCGCCATGTACCGCCGATACTGCTCCTTGAACTGCGAAGGGTCGGCGACCGCCAGCTCCCACAGCGTGAGCAGCATCGAGCCCGTCCCGTAGTGCTGGTCCAGGGCCTCCACGACCTCCGGGCTGCCCAGGCTCTGGCCGCCCTCCATCTTGCCGAAGGTGGACGCGGTCCAGCCGAGCACCTCCTCCAGCTGCCGCAGGCTGTCCCCCCTGGCCGCCCGCAGCAGGCGCAGCTCCTCCGCGAACCGCCGCCGGGGTTCCTGGCTCCGCCCCGTGACCACCCGCCTCGCCGGCATCCCGTCCCGCCCTTTCCGCATTTGTGGAATTTGCACCGCCGAACGACCACGAACCCCTCGCCGACGGCATGTCCGCCCCGTCCGGAAGGCATCCTGACGTCAACCCCCCACCACCCACAGTATCCCAACCTTCACATTCAGCAAGGAAGTTGGGTAAAAGGAGCGGACGACATGGAGCACGAACCCGGCACCCTCCTCTACGACCCGGCCACGGACAAGGTCGGCGAGTACCAGGACCGCTCCGGCCCCTACGCGATGCTGCGGCCGGTCGGCGGCGGCCGGGAGTGGCAGGCCGATCCGGCCGGGCTGCGGCCCGCGACCGAGCGCGAGCGACTGCGGGCGGGGGTGCGGGCGGCGAACGCGCGGGCGCGCACCGACGGGCCGTTCATGCTGGGCCTGCGCCGTCCGCCCCGGCCGGTCCCGGACTGCCCGGAGTGCGCCGAGCTCGCGTCGCGACGCGAGCAGGCGCGTGCGGTGCACGACTACAGCGCGGAGACCGACGCCGACGTCCTGCTCCGGGCCCATCTGCGGGAGCGGCACCCCGCCGCATAGCGCGAGGCCGGCCCCGACGGGATTCCGTCGGGGCCGGCCTCGGTCTGCCGCTGAGTGCCGTGGGCTGCTAGGCGCCGATGAGGCGGGCGGCCAGGTAGCCCTCGATCTGGTCGAGGGAGACGCGCTCCTGCTTCATCGAGTCGCGCTCGCGGACGGTGACCGCGTTGTCGTCGAGGGTGTCGAAGTCGACGGTGACGCAGAACGGCGTGCCGATCTCGTCCTGGCGGCGGTAGCGGCGGCCGATGGCGCCGGCGTCGTCGAACTCGATGTTCCAGTTCTGGCGCAGCGCGGCGGCGAGGCCCTTGGCCTTCGGCGACAGCTCGGGGTTGCGGGAGAGCGGCAGGACCGCGACCTTCACCGGGGCGAGGCGGTGGTCGAGGCGCAGCACCGTGCGCTTCTCCAGCTTGCCCTTGGCGTTGGGGGCCTCGTCCTCGATGTAGGCGTCGAGGAGGAACGCCAGCATCGCGCGGCCGACGCCGGCCGCGGGCTCGATGACGTACGGCGTCCAGCGCTCGCCGGCCTCCTGGTCGAAGTAGGAGAGGTCCTGGCCGGAGGCCTTGGCGTGGGCGGAGAGGTCGTAGTCGGTGCGGTTGGCGACGCCCTCCAGCTCGCCCCACTCGTTGCCGCCGAACTGGAAGCGGTACTCGATGTCAGCGGTGCGCTTGGAGTAGTGGGAGAGCTTCTCCTTCGGGTGGTCGTACCACCGCATGTTCTCCTCGCGCATGCCCAGGCCGGTGTACCAGTTCCAGCGCTGCTCCATCCAGTACTCCTGCCACTTCTCGTCCTCGCCCGGCTTGACGAAGAACTCCATCTCCATCTGCTCGAACTCGCGGGTGCGGAAGATGAAGTTGCCGGGCGTGATCTCGTTGCGGAAGGACTTGCCCATCTGGGCGATGCCGAACGGCGGCTTGCGGCGCGAAGTGGTCTGCACCTGGGCGAAGTTGGTGAAGATGCCCTGGGCGGTCTCGGGGCGCAGGTAGGCGATGGAGCCGGTGTCCTGCGTGGGGCCGAGGTGGGTGGAGAGCAGACCCGAGAACTGCTTGGGCTCGGTGAACTGGCCCTTGTTGCCGCAGTTGGGGCAGTTCACGTCCGCGAGGCCGTTGGCCGGCGGGCGGTTGTGCTTGGCCTCGTACGCCTCTTCCAGGTGGTCCGCGCGGAACCGCTTGTGGCAGGAGGTGCACTCGGTCAGCGGGTCGGAGAAGGTGGCGACGTGACCGGAGGCCACCCAGACCTCGGGGGCCAGGATGACGGACGAGTCGATGCCGACCACGTCCTCGCGCGACGTCACCATGTAGCGCCACCACTGGCGCTTCAGGTTCTCCTTGAGCTCGACACCCAGCGGTCCGTAGTCCCAGGCGGCTTTCTGGCCGCCGTAGATCTCACTGCAGGGGAATACGAAGCCACGGCGCTTGCTCAGGCTGACGATGGTGTCGATCTTGTCGGCGGCCACGGTGCTCTCTTCATAACGACGACGGGCGACGAAGCGAGGTGCTTCCAGCGAAGACTTCAGGGTACCGGCGGGGACTCCCCCTCAACCAAATCGGGCCCCCGCTCACCGGGGCCATACCGCAGCCCTTCGGGCTTACCGGGCCCTTACCGCTCCCTTGCCCCTCAGCTTGTTGACAACGGTTTCCATATTTGTTGAAAATGAGTGTCATGAACGTACGGCGACTCATATCCGGCACGGCCGTCGCGGCGGCCACCGCCCTCGGCCTCGGCTCTCTCTCCGCCTGCTCCTCCGACAGCGCGGCCGCGGCCAACACGGACAAGTTCGACGTCGTCGCGTCGTTCTACCCGATGGCCTTCCTCGCCGAGCGGATCGGCGGGGACCACGTGCACGTCACCAGCCTCACCCAGCCCGGCCAGGAACCCCACGACCTGGAGATCAGCGCCAAGCAGACGGCCGCGCTCCAGGAGTCCGACGCGGTGCTCTACCTCAAGAACCTTCAGCCCTCCGTCGACGACGCGGTCGCCCAGTCCGGGCTCAAGACGAAGATCGACGCCGCCTCCCTCACCACGCTGGAGAAGCACGGCAACGAGGTCGGCGGCCACGCGGCCGAGCACGACGACCACCAGAACGAGGAGCTGTCCGGCCTCGACCCGCACATCTGGCTCGACCCCGTGCGGTACTCCCAGGTCGCCGAGGGCGTCGGCAAGGCCTTCGAGAAGGCCGACCCGGACCACGCGGCCGACTACAAGGCCAACACCGCGGCCCTGGTGAAGCAACTCTGCGATCTGAACACCGAGTTCGAGAAGGGCCTCGCGAACACGAGGACGAAGGTCTTCGTCACCACCCACGCCGCCTTCGGCTACCTCGCCGAGCGCTACGGCCTGACCGAGGAGGCCATCAACGGCCTCGACCCCGAGTCGGAGCCCAGCGCCGCCCGCGTGAAGGAGCTTGAGAAGATGACGAAGGCGGACGGCGTCACGACCGTGTTCTACGAGACGCTCGTCAGCGACAGGACCGCGAAGACCATCGCCTCCGACGCGCACCTCAGGACCGACGTCCTCGACCCGATCGAGGGCATCACGAAGAAGTCCCGCGGCAAGGACTACTTCGCGGTCCAGCAAGCCAACCTCAAGGCGCTGCAGACGGCCCTGGGAACCAAGTGACCACCACGGAGGGCGTCATGGACGCGAAGGCCGAGCCCGTCATCTCACTGCGCGGCGTCCGCGCCGAGCTGGGCTCGCGCCCCGTTCTGCGGGGCGTCGACCTCACCGTGCGGCGCGGCGAGGTCGTCGCCCTGCTCGGCGCGAACGGCTCCGGCAAGTCGACGGCCGTGCGCAGCGTCATCGGACAGGTGGCGATCGCCGCCGGTGAGATCGAGCTGTTCGGCGCCCCGCACCGCCGGTTCCGGGACTGGGCGCGGATCGGATACGTCCCGCAGCGCACCACGGCCGCGGGCGGGGTCCCGGCCACGGTGACCGAGGTCGTCTCCTCGGGCCGCCTCTCGCGCACCCGCTTCGGCGTCTTCCGCAAGGCCGACCACGCGGCCGTCCGGCACGCCCTGGAGCTGGTCGGCATGGCGGACCGGGCCAAGGACAGCGTCGACGCGCTCTCCGGCGGTCAGCACCAGCGCGTGCTGATCGCCCGCGCGCTCGCCGCCGAACCCGAACTGCTGATCATGGACGAGCCGATGGCCGGCGTCGACCTGGCCAGCCAGGAAGTGCTGGCGCACACCCTGCGCGAACAGGTCGCGGCCGGCACGACCGTCCTGCTGGTCCTGCACGAACTGGGCCCCCTGGAGCCCCTCATCGACCGGGCGGTCGTCCTGCGCGACGGCTGCGTGCTGCACGACGGTCCGCCTCCGCGGGCCGTGGGGCAGCACGCCCTCCCCGGCCACGACCATGTGCACCCGCACGCACCCGCGGGCGCCGAACCGATCCGCACGGGACTGCTGAGCTGATGGACCTCCTGAACTACGCCTTCATGCAGCGGGCGCTGCTCGCCGCGGTCCTGGTCGGGATCACCGCCCCCGCCGTCGGCATCTACCTCGTCCAGCGCCGCCAGGCCCTCATGGGCGACGGCATCGGCCACGTCGCCATGACCGGCGTCGGCCTCGGCTTCCTGCTCTCCTGGTCCCCGGTCTGGATGGCCACGGCCGTCTCCGTCCTGGGCGCGGTGATCATGGAACTCATCCGCTGGTACGGCAAGACCCGCGGCGACATCGCCCTCGCCATGCTCTTCTACGGCGGCATGGCCGGCGGCGTGATGTTCATCAACCTCGCGCCGGGCGGCTCCAACGCCAACCTGACCTCGTACCTCTTCGGCTCGCTGTCGACGGTGTCGGAGTCGGACGTGACGGCGATCTGTCTGCTCGCGGCCTTCGTCGTCCTGGTCACCCTCGGCCTGCGCCGCCAGTTGTTCGCGGTCAGCCAGGACGAGGAGTTCGCGCGGGTGACCGGCCTGCCGGTGCGCGCCCTGAACCTGCTGACCGCGGTCACCGCGGCGGTGACGGTGACCGTGGCGATGCGCGTGGTGGGCCTGCTGCTGGTGTCGGCCCTGATGGTCGTCCCGGTGGCCGCGGCCCAGCAGCTCAGCCGCAGCTTCGCCGCGACCTTCGCGATCGCGGTGGCCATCGGCGTGACCGTGACCATCGGCGGCACGGTCACCTCGTACTACCAGGACGTCCCGCCCGGCGCGACGATCGTGCTGCTGACCATCGCCGCGTTCGTCGCGCTGAGCGTGCTGGCCGCCCCGCTGGCCCGCCGCCGCGCCCGCGCGGTGGCGGCGGCGCAGCCCGCGGGCGACCCCGCGGAGTGCGCGATTCCGGCCACCCGCGCCCCGGGCGACGAAGTCGGCGTCTGACCGCGCACAGGCCGGGCTGGCACAATGGCCCGGCAAGCCGCAGACGTGAGGAGACAACGGTGACGACCGCTGGACCGCCCGTGAAGGGCCGCTCCACCCGGCAGCGTGCCGCCGTGGCGGCGGCGCTCGACGAGGTGGACGAGTTCCGCAGCGCGCAGGATCTGCACGACATGCTGAAGCACAAGGGCGACTCGGTCGGCCTGACCACCGTCTACCGCACCCTGCAGTCCCTCGCCGACGCGGGCGAGGTCGACGTCCTGCGCACGTCGGACGGCGAGTCCGTGTACCGCCGCTGCTCCACCGGCGAGCACCACCACCACCTCGTGTGCCGCGTCTGCGGCAAGGCCGTGGAGGTGGAGGGCCCGGCGGTCGAGAAGTGGGCCGAGGCCATCGCCGCGGAACACGGCTATGTGAACGTGGCCCACACGGTGGAGATCTTCGGCACCTGCGCGGACTGCGCGGCGGCCGCCGCGGGCTGAGCCGCCGGGCGGCGCCGGTCCCGCCCGTGGACACGGGCGCGCCGGGCGGTCAGACGCGCCGCAGCCGGCCGTCCAGCACGGCCCGACGCCGGTCGACGTCCTCGGGGGTGCGGGCGCCCCGCTTGACCAGGACGATCGCGCAGTGGCCGGCCCTGTCCGGACTGCGCAGGGCGAAGACCGCCTTCGACTCCGCGTAACTGCCGTAGTTGGCCCAGTCCATGCGCAGATCGGCGGGCGCGCTCACCGTGCGCACGCCCTCCGGGCCGACGGACATCTGGATCCGGCCGTGGTGCCGGTTCGCCTTCAGCAGCTGGGCGGCCGCCGGCCGCGGCGCGAAGTACATCAGCACCGGCCACACCGTGAACATCACGCCGAACGACATCGCGGTCCCGTCGGCGGCGCGCACGCTCACGGCGAGCAGCGCCACCCCGGCCAGCGCGACGCACGCCAGGAAGACCGGCCGGTGGATCAGTCCCACCCGGCCGTTCTTGCGGGAGACCAGCCGGACGGCGTCCTCCATGTCCGCGAGGCGGTGCTCGTACTCCAGCACCACCGCGTCCTCGCGCACTGCGACACCCTGTTCCTCGCCCACGGCCCCTCCCCGGTCCCACGCTGACGAGCCGTGATCGTAACGGCCGGGCGGCGCGGGCCGGACGCCCGCCCGCCGACGTGATGCCCCGCCGGCTTCAGGAGCCGGACTCCTGCGCCGGAGTGCTCCCCTCCAGGGACAGCAGCACCTCGTTCGGGGTGGCGCCGCCGAAACGGCGGTCCCGGGAGGCGAACTCCACGCACGCCCGCCACAGGTCACGGCGGTCGAAATCCGGCCACAGGACGTCCTGGAAGACCATCTCCGCGTACGCGCTCTGCCAGATCAGGTAGTTGGAGGTGCGCTGCTCGCCGCTCGGCCGCAGGAACAGGTCGACGTCCGGCATGTCCGGGTAGTACAGGTACTTCGCGAGGGTCTTCTCGGTGACCTTGGACGGGTCGAGCCGCCCCGCCTTCACGTCCTCGGCCAGCGCCTGCGCGGCGTCCGCGATCTCCGCCCGCCCGCCGTAGTTCATGCAGAAGTACAGGGTGAGGCGGTCGTTGTCCTTGGTCTGCTCCTGGGCGATCTGGAGCTCCTTGGCGACCGACTTCCACAGCTTGGGCATCCGGCCCACCCAGCGGACCCGGATGCCGAGCGCGTCGAGGGTGTCGCGGGTCTTGCGGATGAAGTCGCGGTTGAAGTTCATCAGGAAGCGGACCTCGTCCGGCGAACGCTTCCAGTTCTCGGTGGAGAAGGCGTACAGCGAGATGTTGCGCACGCCCATCTCGACCGCGCCCTGAAGCACGTCGAGGACCTGCTCGGCGCCGACCTTGTGCCCCTCGGTGCGCGGCAGCCCGCGCTCCTTGGCCCAGCGGCCGTTGCCGTCCATGACGATCGCCACGTGTTCCGGGACCAGCTCACCGGGGAGCTTGGGCGGACGAGCGCCGGACGGATGCGGCTCGGGCGTCCTGTACTCCCGACGCTGCCGCCCCAGGAACCCGCGTACGACCATGTGCCTCTCGTCTCCTTCACTTTTCCACATACCGAAGGGAGCGCAGCCCGCGCTCCAGATGCCAGTGCAGATAGGCGGACACCAGTCCGCTGCCCTCCCGGACGTGGCGCGGCTCGCACGCGTCCGCCGTCTCCCAGTCTCCCGTGAGCAGCGCGCCGAGCAGGACCAGGGTCTGCGGCGAGGGTACGACGCTGCCGGCCACCCGGCAGTCGACGCAGACGGAGCCGCCGGCGGCGACGGAGAAGAACCGGTTGGGTCCGGGCATTCCGCACTTGGCGCAGTCGCCGAAGCTGGGCGCGTAGCCGTTGACGGCCAGCGAGCGCAGCAGGAACGCGTCCAGGACGAGGTGCGGGGCGTGCTCGCCGCGGGCCAGGGTCCGCAGCGCCCCCACGAGCAGCAGGTACTGCTGCACGGCCGGTTCGCCCTCGTGGTCGGTGAACCGCTCGGCGGTCTCCAGCATGGCCGTCCCCGCCGTGTAGCGGGCGTAGTCGGTCACGATGCCGCCGCCGTAGGGGGCGATGATCTCGCTCTGCGTGCACAGCGGCAGCCCGCGTCCGACGAGTTCGCTGCTGCCCCGTGCGAAGAACTGCACGTCGACGTGGGAGAAGGGTTCGAGACGGGCCCCGAACTTGGACTTGGTCCGCCGCACCCCCCGCGCCACGGCCCGCACCCGCCCGTGGCCGCGCGTCAGCAGCGTGATGATGCGGTCCGCCTCGCCCAGCTTCTGGGTCCGCAGGACGATGCCGTCGTCCCGGAAGAGACTCATCGCACACCACCGCCGGGGGCCCGCCGGGCCGCCCGTCCGCCGCCGGGCCGCGGCGTGACGCGCCCTGCCTTCCCCGGCTCTCGGGGGCGCAGCACGATGCCGTCGTCGCGGAACAGGCTCATGACCCCATTCTCGCCTACGCCGAGCGGGTGGTGTGCCCGCCCGCGGCGGTTCCCGGGGCGGGCGCCCGCAACCGGGGATGCGCGCCGGAGCGTCCGTGTATGCGGAAACGACTTCGGTTCCCGACGGACGGAGAGAACGATCTCAGCCTCGACCACCCGCCGCACCCTGCTCACCGCCGGCGCGGGCGCCGGCGCGGCCCTGCTCGCCGCCGGCCCCGCACGGGCCGCCGCCGACCCCGTCACCGCCCGCCTGCGCGACCTGGAGTCCCGCCACGGCGCCCGGCTCGGCGTGTTCGCCTACAACGTCCGCACCCGCCGCCGGGTCCGGCACCGCGCCGACGAGCTCTTCCCGGTCTGCTCGCTGTTCAAGACCCTGGCGGTGGGAGCCGTGCTGCGGGATCTGCCCGCGTCGGCACTGGACCGGCGCATCCACTACACGGCCGACGACGTGGTGGAGAACTCGGAGATCACCAAGAACCACGTGGCCGACGGCATGACGATCGCCGAGCTGTCCGCCGCGGCGATCCAGCACAGCGACAACACGGCGGGCAACCTGCTGCTGCGCGAGCTGGGCGGCCCCGCCGCGATCACCCGCTTCGCCAGGTCCGTCGGCGACCGCGTCACCCGCCTCGACCGCTGGGAGCCGGAGCTCAACTCGGCCGAGCCCGGGCGGATCACGGACACCACGAGCCCGTACGCGATCGCGCGCTCCTACGCCCGGCTGGTCCTCGGCGACGCGCTGTCCGCCCCCGACCGGCGCCGTCTGACCGACTGGATGCTCGGCACGGTCACCAGCGCCAACCGCTTCCGCGCCGGACTCCCGGCGACCTGGACCATCGCCGACAAGACCGGCGGCGGCTGGTACGGCGCGAACAACGACGCCGGCATCGCCTGGACCCCGGACGGCGCCCCGGTCGTCCTCGCGGTCCAGCTCACCAAGCCCGACCGCGAGGCCCCCTACGACCACGCCCTGATCGTGGAGACGGCGGGCGTGCTGGCGGAGGCGCTCGGCTGAGGCCGCCGCGGTCGCCCTGGGTCCGGCCCCCGGCGTCGTCCGCGGGGCCGGCGGGGTCCGCCGTGTCGGCGGGCGCGGCTCAGTCGGCGGGGCCGGCGGGGGTGAACCGGCGCACGTACCCCCGCTGCCAGGGCGTCTCCACGGCCCGGCGGTCGTAGTGGGCGCGGACGTAACGCACCGCGTCGTCCGCGGGCACTCCGTCCAGTACCGCCAGGCAGGCCAGGGCCGTGCCGGTGCGGCCCCGGCCGCCGGCGCAGGCGATCTCCACGCGGGAGTCGGCCGCGCGGCGCCACGCATCGACGAGGGCCGCGCGGGCGTCGCGGCGGTCGGCGGGGAGGCGGAAGTCGGGCCAGCGGACCCAGCGGGACTCCCAGGGGGGTTGCGGGGGCCGAGCGCCCAGCAGGTAGAGGCCGTAGGCGGGAACCGGCGCCGCGGGGTCCGGCGGGCGGCGCAGGCCGCGGCCGCGGATCAGCCGCCCCGACGGCAGTTCGAGCACTCCGGGGTCTGCGGCCGACCAGGCCCACGCATCGTTCTCCATCGCTTCATTCGAACGCGAGCGCGCGGTGCGGGCAACCGATTCCGCGCGATCGGTGGTCTGTGGGGCGAGGAGGGTGCTTGATGCAGGCCGAACAAGAGGAGCGGTTCCAGGAGTTCGTCAGAGCCCGGTGGTCCCGGCTCGTACGGACCGCCTATCTGCTCACCGGCGACGTCCACCACGCGGAGGACCTGACGCAGACCGCGCTGGCCAAGGCGTACCGGTCGTGGCGGCGGATATCGCGCAGCGACAACCCGGAGGCGTACGTCCGCCGGATGCTGGTCAGCTGCAACAGCGACCGGTTCCGCAAGCGGCGGGTCGTCGAGGCGCTGACCGCGGCGCCGCCCGAGCGGGCGGGGCGCGACGAGGGCGCCGGACGGGTGGAGGAGCGGGGCTCCCTGCTGGCCGGACTGGCCCAACTCCCGCCCAGGCAACGGGCGGTGGTGGTGCTCCGGTACTGGGAGGACCTGTCCGAGGCGGAGGTGGCCGAGACGCTCGGCTGCTCGCCGGGCACGGTCAAGAGCCAGGCGTCGAAGGGACTGGCGAAGTTGCGCGCGCATCCGGGCCTGGCCACCGGCCGCACGGTGTCCGGCAGTCGGGCTCAGGAACAGGGACAGGGGGTCGGCAGATGAACGAGCGGGAATTCCGAGGGGACCTGGAGGAGTGGATGCGTGAGCTGCTCGCGCAGGACGCGTACACGGTGCGGCCCTCGCCGGCGCCCTATCCGGCGATCCGGCGGCAGGGACTGGCCGAGCGGCGGCGGCGCGTCGCGGTGACCGGGGCGGCGCTGCTCGCGCTGGCCGCGCTGCCCGTGGGGGCCTATGCGGTGAACGGCGAGGGCGGCGGGCACGGCGCCGACACGGCGGCGCCCGGTCCGTCGGCCGGGGCCTCGCGCGGTCCGGCCGGGAGCGCCTCGGCGTCGCCGGCCGGGCCCGCGCGGCCCGCGACGCCGGGGCAGTTGCTCGACGGGATCACCTTCGGGCAGGCGGCGGCCGGACTGAGGGAGTGCCTGAGGGCCGAGGGCGGGCCCGCCGGCAGCGCCGGCGACCTCGGCAGGGCCGAGGACTACCGGATCATCCTGGCGGCCCGGCGCACCGGCGACTCCAACACCGCCGGAGACGGAATCCACGTGGTCGCCGTGAAGGAGCGGCCGGCGGGCTTCCGGGTGGTCTGCTCCCTCGACGGGAAGGGCGTGGCCTCCGGCATCGGCACCAGTGCGAGCGACGCCGGTCCGCCGAACGCGGGCCCGGTCGTGCCCGACTTCAACGGCGACAAGCTGTACCAGCAGTCGTTCATCGACAAGGGGCACTGGAAGCTGCCGTTCCGCTGGGGGGTCGTCGGCACGGTCGAGCCCTCGGTCGCCAAGGTGACCGTGTCCTACGGGGGCGGTGACGTGACGGCCACCCTGGACGGGCGCTGGTTCGTCGCCGCGGGCATGCTGAACCGGCAGGTCACCCTCGCCCCGCACATCAAGGGCTACGACGCGGCCGGCAAGCTCGTCTACGACTCCGACACGGACAGCTCGTACGAGCGGACGCTGCCGTAGCCCACCGGGGTCCGTCGCCGCAGCCCGCGGAGGCCGTGGGCCGCCGGACCGTCGGCGGTCCTCAGGACGGGGTTCCCGCGGCGGCCAGCAGGCGTGTCACGTCGTCCGCGCAGATCGTCAGGGCCGCGCCCACCGTGGCGAGGACCTCCCGCTCGGCCGGGGTGTACGGGCCGTCGGCGAGGGCGATGCGGGCGCCCTGCAGCAGGATCGATTCGCGGCCGGCCGGGGCGAGGTGGGCGGCGAGCGGGTCGAGGGCCTCGTGGAGCTCTATGGCGAGGCCGGGGCCGTAGGACTCGCCGTAGCTGCGGCCGGTGTCGGAGGCGAGGGCGTCGACGAGGGCGCAGAGCTGTTCCTCGGTGCAGTCGGTGAAGCCGGCCGCGCGCACCGCGCCCGCCGCGATCTCCAGCGACGTACGGGAACAGGCGCCGCCCGCGGAGAGGACCGCGAGGGCGACGGTGTGGACGGCGTCGCGCAGCATCGCCGAGAAGCGCACGGTGGTGGGGTGGTCGAGGACGTCGGTGCCGAAGTGGCGGCGGCAGGCGGCGCACTCGACGACCGGGCCGGTCTCGCCGCGCGGCACGAGCGGCACGCCGAGGACGGTGAAGCGGCGCTGTCCGGTCAGCCGCAGGTAGTTGCGGTCCCCGCCGCAGCCCGGGCAGAAGAACTCGCCGTCGCCGACGGGCGTCCACGCGGTGCGGGTGCCCAGGATGTGGGCAAGCCTGGTGACACGGCCGTCTCGTCCCCGTTCTGGCAGCACGTCGCACCTCCGTAACCCCGTGGCAACATCGCCACGTCTGCGTGATGTTAGCCACAGGGGAGAGGTGTAGTCAGCACCCAGGACGAGACCTTTCCGTGACCTCCACGGAACAGTGGCCGAAAACGGCGGGGCCCCGCTCGTCGCCTTCGACGAACGGGGCCCGCAAACCGCCGGTCAGGATGGTCAGCGCGTCGCGCGGTTGACGGCCGAGACGACCGCCTTCAGCGACGCACGCGTCGTGTTCGCGTCGATGCCGATGCCCCACAGGACCTTGTCGCCGATCGCGCACTCGATGTAGGAGGCGGCCTGCGCGGAGGCGCCCTCGCTCATCGTGTGCTCCTGGTAGTCCAGCAGCCGCACGTCGATGCCGACGGACTGAAGGGCGTCGAAGAAGGCCGAGATCGGACCATTGCCCGAGCCGGTCAGCACGGTGTCCTCGCCGTCGACGGTGGCCTCGACCTTGAGGGTGTCCACTCCGTCGGTGTCGGTGGTCGACTGACCGTTCCTGACCTGGATGCGGCCCCACGGGTTCTCGGGGTTCGGCAGGTACTCGTCCTGGAAGACCGACCAGATGGCGCCGCCGGTGACCTCGCCGCCCTCGGCGTCCGTCTTGGCCTGGATGATCTTCGAGAACTCGATCTGCATCCGGCGCGGCAGGTCCAGCTTGTGGTCGTTCTTCAGGACGTAGGCGATACCGCCCTTGCCGGACTGCGAGTTGACGCGGATGACGGCCTCGTAGGAGCGGCCGACGTCCTTCGGGTCGATCGGCAGGTACGGGACCGCCCACTCGATGTCGTCGACGGTGACGCCCTTCGCGGCCGCGTCGGCCTCCATGGCGTCGAAGCCCTTCTTGATGGCGTCCTGGTGGGAGCCGGAGAAGGACGTGTAGACCAGGTCGCCCACGTACGGGTGGCGCGGGTGGACCTCCATCTGGTTGCAGTACTCCCACGTACGACGGATCTCGTCGATGTCGGAGAAGTCGATCTGCGGGTCGACGCCCTGGGAGAACAGGTTCATGCCCAGGGTGACCAGGTCGACGTTGCCGGTGCGCTCGCCCTGTCCGAACAGACAGCCCTCGATGCGGTCGGCGCCGGCCATCAGCGCCAGCTCGGCGGCGGCGACGGCGGTCCCGCGGTCGTTGTGCGGGTGGACCGAGACGCAGACGTGCTCGCGGCGGGAGAGGTTGCGGCTCATCCACTCGAAGCGGTCGGCGTGGGTGGAGGGGGTGGAACGCTCGACGGTGGCCGGCAGGTTCAGGATGATCTCGCGGCCCGGGCCGGGCTGGTAGACGTCCATGACCGCCTCGCAGACCTCCAGGGCGAAGTCCAGCTCGGTGTCGGTGAAGATCTCGGGGCTGTACTGGTAGCCGAACTCCGTTTCGGGGCCCAGCAGTTTCTCGGCGTACTCCATCACCAGGCGGGTGCCGTCGACGGCGATCTGCTTGATGTCGTCCTTGGAGCCGCGGAAGACCACGCGGCGGAAGACGGGGGCCGTGGCGTTGTACAGGTGGACGGTCACCCGCCTGGCGCCCTTCAGGGACTCCACGGTCCGCTCGATCAGGTCCTCACGGGCCTGGGTCAGCACGGAGATCGTGACGTCGTCCGGGATCGCGCCCTCTTCCTCGATGATCGAGCGCACGAAGTCGAAGTCGGTCTGACCGGAGGCGGGGAACCCGACCTCGATCTCCTTGTAGCCCATCTTGACCAGCTGGTCGAACATCCGGCGCTTGCGCTCGGGCGACATGGGGTCGATCAGGGACTGGTTGCCGTCGCGCAGGTCGGTGGAGAGCCAGCGCGGGGCGGCGGTGATCCGGTTGTTCGGCCAGGTGCGGTCGGGGATGTCGACCTGGTCGTACTGCCCGTACTTGTGGATCGGCATCTGGCTGGGCTGCTGGCGGTTCGCCATGGGGCGTTGGCTCCTCGGGGTGACCGGAGGGTCTCCGGACGGAAGGACGGCCGACGCGCAACACCAAGCACCGCGGGGAGGGGGTCGGCCTCGACTACAGGCCCTCGCCGCGGCAGCTAAGGAGAAGCAGCCCGAAACGCATAGTGCTCCGCAGCCTAGCCGAGCCGCTCTGGTCGCGCGGGTCCGTATCAGTATGCGGGACCGCGGGGAGCGATGACAGAGAACTTGGCTAAAAAGGGATGAAACGTGCGCTATACCACTCCAAACACGGCATCTCCCGTGTTTGTCACTGTTTTTCACCGATCAAGGTTGCTTGTAGTGACAGTTGAGTCACACAGTGCAAAGGTGCGAGGCATGACGACTCACGGGGGCTCCGAGCCCGTCTTCTGCACCGTCGTACCGCCGCACGTCCTCGACCGGCTGGCGCGCAACGACGACCCCGCACTCTCCGGTCCCGCCCAGCGCACCCTGATGCGCGACAGCGAGCTGCGCGCCCGCCGCCGGGTGACCACCGAGTTCCGCCTGGCCGCCGCGCCGGCGACGAAAGCGCCGTCGGACCAGCCGCTGCGGACCGTCTACGACTGCGCGCACGGCACCGACCTCCCCGGCGGCAAGGTCCGCTCCGAGGGCCAGGGCCCCGGCCAGGACGCCACCGTCGACCGCGCCTACTCCGGTCTCGGCGCCACCTTCGACCTCTACCTCAAGGCCTACCAGCGCCACTCCATCGACGGCGACGGCCTGCCCCTGGACGCCAGCGTCCACTACGACGAGGGCTACAACAACGCCTTCTGGAACGGCGAGCAGATGGTGTTCGGCGACGGCGACGGCGAGATCTTCCTCGACTTCACCAGCTCCGTCGACGTGATCGGACACGAGCTCACCCACGGCGTCACGCAGTACACGGCGAACCTGACCTACTTCGGCCAGCCGGGTGCGCTCAACGAGTCGATGTCCGACGTGTTCGGCTCGCTCATCAAGCAGTACTCGCTCGGCCAGACCGCCGCCGAGGCCGACTGGCTGATCGGCGCGGGCCTGCTCGCCCCGAACGTCACCGGCGCCGCCCTGCGCTCGATGAAGGCCCCGGGCACCGCCTACGACGACGACGTCCTCGGCAGGGACCCGCAGCCCGCGACGATGGACCACTACGTCCGCACCGGCCGCGACAACGGCGGCGTCCACATCAACTCCGGCATCCCCAACCACGCGTTCTACCTCGTGGCCACCGCCCTGGGCGGCCACGCATGGGAGAAGGCGGGCCAGATCTGGTACGACGTGCTGACCGGCGGCGAGCTTGAGGAGAAGGCCTTCTTCACCGACTTCGCGACGCTCACCGTGAAGGCCGCACGCGAGCGGTTCGGCGACGGCGGCGACGAGTCGCAGGCCGTGAAGAAGGCCTGGGAGAAGGTCGGGGTGCGGATCCTGTAGTTCCGTACTACACAGGGACCCATGCGTATTCAGGTGAGGCGCACGGGCGGGTTCGCGGGCATCGAGCGGCAGGCCGAGGTGGACACGGCGGGGCGGCCCGACGCCGGCGAATGGCACGCCCTCGCCGAGCAGGTGGTGGCCGGCGGCGGGGGCGCGCCCCCGCCGGGGGTTCCGGACGGCTTCAGCTACGAGATCACGGTGGACGGGGAGCGGGTCTACGCGGCCGATCCCCGGCTCACCGCGGAGCAGCGGACGCTGATCTCGCGGGTGCTGAAGGAGGGGGCGTGAGCTGTCCCTGACGCCCCGTCCGAACTGCCAGTTCACGCTGGGGCGTTGACTTCCTTACCCAGCGGTAAGGATGATCCCGCCCATGGCGAACGATCCGCGTGCCGCGGCCCACCCGATCCCCCCGTTCCCGGCAGGCTTCCTCTGGGGCGTGTCCACCTCCGCCCATCAGATCGAAGGCGCGGTCGACGAACGCGAACCGTCCGTCTGGGACGCCTTCACCGCCGAGCCGGGGCGGGTCAAGGACGGCTCGACGGCGGCGGTGGCCTGCGACCACTACCACCGCCACACGGAGGACGTGGCGCTCCTGTCGGGGCTCGGCGTGGACGCGTACCGCTTCTCGGTCTCCTGGCCGAGGGTGAACTCCCCCGGCGGACCGGACTTCTACGACCGCCTCGTCGACGAACTGCTGGCCGCGGGCGTACGCCCGGTCCCCACCCTCTTCCACTGGGACCTGCCGGCCGGCCTGGACTGGCTGGAACGGGACACGGCGTCGCGTTTCGCGGAGTACGCCTCGGTGGTCGTGGACCGCCTCGGCGACCGCGTCAAGAAGTGGATCACCCTCAACGAGCCCGCCGAGCACACCCTGCTCGGCCATGCCCTCGGCACCCACGCCCCCGGCAAGCAACTGCTCTTCGACGCGCTGCCGGTCGCCCACCACCAGCTCCTGGCCCATGGGCTGGCCGTGCAGGCGCTGCGCGCGGCCGGCGCCGGCGACATCGGCATCGCCAACTCCCACGGTCCGACCTGGCCCGCGTCCCAGGAGCCGGCCGACCTGGAGGCGGCGGCCTTCTACGACGTCCTGCTGAACCGTCTGTTCGCCGAACCCCTGCTGCTGGGCGAGTACCCGGAGGGCCTCGGCGACCTGATGCCGGGCGACGTGGCCGCCGACCTGAAGGTGATCTCCGAGCCGCTCGACTGGTACGGGGTCAACTACTACGCCCCGACCAGGGTGGGCGCGCCGCAGGGCACCGAGATCGAGTTCGGCGGGATCACCATGCCGGCCGAACTCCCCTTCTCCGTCCGCGAGATCGAGGGCGTGCCGGTGACGGACTTCGGCTGGCCGGTGGTCCCCGAGGGCCTGACCGAGCTGCTGACGGCCTTCAAGGACCGCTACGGCGACCGTCTGCCCCCGGTCGTCATCACCGAGAACGGCTGCTCCTACGAGGGCCTGGACGACCAGGCCCGCATCGCCTACCTGGACGGCCACATCCGCGCCCTGCACCGGGCGCTGGAGGCGGGCGTCGACGTGCGCGGCTACTTCGTGTGGTCGCTGCTGGACAACTTCGAGTGGGCGGAGGGGTACGCGCGTCGCTTCGGCCTGGTCCACGTCGACTTCGCCACGCAGACCCGGACCCCGAAGGCGTCGTACGCCTGGCTGCGGGACGTGCTGGCGGCGCAGAGAGCGCGGGCACGGGGATGACGACGGCGGACAGGGCCCCGGCGGCCGCGCTGGCCGAGCCCGTCGAACGGGTCGGAGGGGGCTGGACGTCGGCCCTGTCGCTGGCCAACGGGGCGATCTGGGTGGGCTGGTACGGCCCGCTGCAGATCCTGCTCGCCTCCCAGGCCGAGGACTTCGCGCCCGGCTCGGGCATGTCGAAGGAGACGATGCTGGCCTGGGTGACGGGCGTCGGCGCGGTGGCCTCGCTGGCCGCCAACCCGCTCTTCGGCGCCCTGTCCGACCGGACGACGTCCGGCCGGGGCCGGCGCACGCCGTGGATCGTGGCCGGGGCGGCGGGCGGCGCGCTGTCGCTGCTGCTGCTCGCGGGCGCGGGCGGCCTGTGGACGATGGCGCTGGGCTGGTGTCTGGTCCAGCTGACCCTGAACGCGGCCTTCGCGGCGGTGACGGCGGCCGTCCCCGACCAGGTGCCCCGCCTCCAGCGGGGCTCGGTGGGCGGTTGGCTGGGCGCCGCGCAGATCCTGGGCGTGGTGGGCGGGACGGGACTCGCGACGGTCGCCGGAGGCGTCGGGGCGGGGTACGCGGCCTGCGCGGTGTTCACGGTGGTCGGCGTACTGCCGTACGTCGTGCGGTACGAGGATCTGCGGCTGGCGGAGGCGGACCGGCCGGCCTGGTCCTGGCGGGGGTTCGCGGCCGGCTTCTGGCTGAGCCCGCGCCGCCACCCCGACCTCGGGTGGGCCTGGCTGACCCGCTTCCTGATGAACCTGAGCAACGCGCTGGTGCTGCTGTACCTCCTGTACTACCTGCGTGACCGTCTGCACCACGCCGACCCCGAGCAGGGCGTGCTGATCCTGACGGCGGTGAACGGGCTGACGCTGCTGGCCACGGTCGTCGTCGGCGGCGTCTGGTCGGACCGGGTGGGGCGCCGCAAGCCGTTCGTGATCTGGTCCGGGGTGCTGATGGCGGTGGCGACGGCCGGACTGGCGGTCTGGCAGACCTGGCCGGGCGCGATCGTCGCGGCGGCGGTGCTGGGCGTCGGCTTCGGCGTGTTCACCTCGGTCGACTTCGCGCTGATGACGGACGTGCTACCGACGGCCGGGGACCGCGGCAAGGACCTCGGCATCATCAACGTGGCCAACTCCCTCCCCCAGGTGGCCGCCCCCGCCCTCGCCGCGCCGATCGTGACGTATCTGGGCGGCTACCGGATGCTGTACCTGGTCGCCGCCGTCATCGGGCTGGCGGGGGCGGTGCTGGTGGGCCGGATCCGGGGCGTCGAGTAGACGTCACAGCGCCCCGGCGTCCCGCGCGGCCCACACCGTGGGATACAGCGGACGGTAGCCGAGCTCCCGGCGGATGCGTCCGGTGGAGGTGATCCCGGACCACGGGTCGGGGTCGGTGCGGTCCGCCATCCCGGCGGGGAGCCCGGCTCCGTTCAGCTGATGCAGGTCGAGCGCCGTCACGGGAGCGTCGTCGGCGATGTTGTAGATCCGGCCGGCGGCTCCCGGCGCGTGCAGCAGCCGCAGCAGTCCCTGGGCGACGTCCGCGTGGTGGACCATCTGAAGCCGTTGTGCCGACGCCCACCCGCCGGCCCACATCAGGGACTGGGCGAGGTGGGGATCGCCCTCGCCGTAGACGAAGACGAGGCGGGCGATCCGCACGTCCAGGCCGTCGAGCGCGAGCAGCTCCCGCTCGGCGGCCGCCTTCGACTCGGTGTAGGCGCCCCACATCTCGCCGCCGGGTCGGATCTCGTCGTCCTCCGTCAGCGGGCGGCCCCGCCCGAGCCCGTACACCAGGCCCGTGCTGACCTGCACGAACCGCTGCACGCCCGCCGTGCGGGCGGCGTGCCCCAGCGCCACCGCCGCATCCCGGTTGACGGCCCACGCCTCCTCGTCCGGGACGCCGCGGAAGGACGCCGCGACGTTCACCACCGCGTCCACCCCGGCCACGGCCTTGCCGAGTGCCTCCGCGTCCCGCAGATCGCCGGTCACGACCTCGGCGCCGAGCTCCGCGAAGCGCTCCGCGCGGGCCGCGTCACGCACCAGGATCCGCACCTTCTCCCCCGGCCCGGTCTGCGCCAGCAGCCTCGGCACGAACCTGCGTCCGACCTGTCCCGTCGTGCCCGTCACCAGTGTCAGCATCGTCGTCCGCTCCTCTTGGCCCGATCGGCCTGTTCGGCCTGTTCGGCCTGTTCGGCCCGTTGGCCTGTTCGGTTGGTGCCACCACCCTCGGACCGGGGCGTGCGCAGCGGGAGAGACCTGTGGATCGGGGGACCGGCGGTCCCTGGCTGAGCCGGGCGATGTGCCGCAGTCTTGAGGGGTGAACCGCACCGAACTCGCCGACTTCCTGCGCCGCGGGCGCGCCCGCCTGAGCCCCTCGGACGTCGGTCTGGCCCCGGGCGCCCGTCGCCGTACGCCGGGCCTGCGCCGGGAGGAGGTGGCGCAGCTGGCCGGCATGTCGGTGGACTACTACACGCGGCTGGAACAGCGCCGGGGCCCCCGTCCCTCGCGGCAGATGCTGTCGGCGCTGGCCCGCGCCCTGCGTCTGACCGCCGACGAGCGCGACCACCTCTTCCACCTGGTCGGCGAGGAGCCCCCGCGCCGGGAGACGGCGTCGACGCACGTGTCGCCCGGGCTGATGCTGATCCTGGACCGGCTGACCGACACGCCGGCGCAGGTGCTGACCGACTGCGGCGAGGTCCTGGCGCAGAACGCGATGGCCAGGGCGCTGACCCACGATGTGATGTCCCGGCCCCGGCCCGAGCGCAACCTCGTGCGTCTGTACTTCCTCTTCCCCGACGCGCGCGGCCTGTTCCCGCCGGAGGACCGCCCCGACCACGCCCGCGCCCACGTGGCCAATCTGCGCGCGGTGACCGCCGCCCGGCCCGACGACCCGGAACCGGCCGCGCTCGTGGCCGAACTGCGCGCCGGGAGCGAGGAGTTCGCCCGCCTCTGGGACGCACACGAGGTGTCCCTGCGGCACAAGGCGACCAAACGCTTCCTGCACCCGGTGGTCGGACTGCTCGACCTGGACTGCGAGGTGCTGCTCAGCCACGAGCACCACCAGCTCCTGGTCGTCCACTCGGCCCGCCCGGACACGGAGTCCTACGAACGGCTGCGGCTGCTGCGCGTGGTGGGGCTCCAGGACATGTCCCCGCAGACCGTCTAGAACCCCAGCTTGCGCAGCTGCTTCGGGTCCCGCTGCCAGTCCTTGGCGACCTTCACGTGCAGGTCGAGGAAGACGGGCGTGCCGAGCAGGGCCTCGATCTGTTTGCGGGACTTGATGCCGACGTCCTTCAGGCGCTTGCCCTTGGGGCCGATGATGATGCCCTTCTGGCTGGGGCGCTCGATGTAGATGTTGGCGTGGACGTCCAGCAGCGGCTTGTCGGCGGGACGGTCCTCGCGCGGGAGCATCTCCTCGACGACGACCGCGATGGAGTGCGGCAGCTCGTCGCGGACGCCCTCCAGCGCCGCCTCGCGGATCAGCTCGGCGACCATCACCTGCTCGGGCTCGTCCGTCAGGTCGCCCTCGGGGTACAGCGGCGGGCTGTCCGGCATCATCGGGATGAGCAGGTCGGCGAGCAGCTCGACCTGCTCGCCGGCGACCGCGGAGACCGGCACGATCTGCGCCCACTCGATGCCCAGCTCCTTGCCGAGCTGGTCGATGGCGATGAGCTGCTCGGCGAGCGCCTTGGAGTCCACGAGGTCGGTCTTGGTGACGACCGCGATCTTCGGCGTGCGCTTGATCCCGGCGAGCTCCTTGGCGATGAACCGGTCGCCGGGGCCCAGCTTCTCGTCGGCGGGCAGACAGAAGCCGATGACGTCGACCTCGGCCCAGGTGGTGCGCACGACGTCGTTCAGCCGCTCGCCGAGCAGCGTGCGCGGCTTGTGCAGCCCGGGGGTGTCCACCAGGATCAGCTGGGCCTCGGGGCGGTGCACGATGCCCCGGACCGTGTGCCGGGTGGTCTGCGGACGGTTCGAGGTGATCGCCACCTTCTTCCCGACCAGAGCGTTCGTGAGGGTGGACTTGCCCGCGTTGGGGCGGCCCACGAAGCAGGCGAAGCCGGCACGGTGGGCGGACTCGGCCGACTGCTCGGATGACAGGTTGCGAACGCTCATGGCCCCATTCTCCCTGATTCACGAGGCCCCGCCGTACACACGAGCGGCAGGACCCTCCCCGGTGAGCTCCCGGAAACCTCCACGCAATGAAACGTGACGGAAACACGGCCGTGCACAACCGGAAACGCGGGGCGGTGAACCTCTGACGAGCCCCCGCATCGTTGGAGATCCCGTGACTCTGGCCGCCGCCCACGCGAACACCGGCGACACCGCCTGGCTGCTCGCCGCCACCGCCCTCGTCCTGCTGATGACCCCGGGCCTGGCCCTCTTCTACGGCGGCATGGTCCGCACGAAGAGCGTCCTCAACATGCTCATGATGAGCTTTGTGTCGATCGCGCTGGTCACCGTGGTGTGGCTGGCGGCCGGCTACTCCCTCGCCTTCGGCGACGACGTCGCCGGCGGACTCATCGGCGGCCTGGACCACGCCGGCATGGCGGGGCTGGGCCCGGACAGCGTCCAGGGCACCGTCCCTACCCTGCTGTTCGCCACCTTCCAGCTCACCTTCGCGATCATCACGGCCGCGCTGATCAGCGGCGCGATCGCGGACCGGGCGAAATTCGGGGCGTGGCTGGTCTTCGTGCCGGTCTGGGCGCTCCTCGTATACGTTCCCGTCGCGCACTGGGTCTGGGGCCCCGGCGGCTGGATCCTGGACCGGCTCGGAGCGCTGGATTTCGCCGGCGGACTCCCGGTCGAGATCACCTCCGGCGCCTCCGGTCTGGCGCTGTGCCTGGTCCTCGGCCCGCGCCTGGGCTTCAAGAAGGACGCGATGCGTCCGCACAACCTGCCCATGGTGATGCTGGGCGCGGGACTGCTCTGGTTCGGCTGGTTCGGCTTCAACGCGGGGTCCGCCCTGGGCGCGAACGGCCTGGCGGCCGCCGCCTTCCTCAACACCCTGGCCGCCGGCTGCACCGGCCTGCTGGGCTGGCTCTTCGTCGAGCAGAAGCGCGACGGCCACCCGACGACGCTGGGCGCGGCCTCGGGAGCCGTCGCGGGCCTGGTGGCGATCACCCCGTCCTGCGGGTCCGTCTCGCTGCTCGGCGCGCTGGTCGTGGGCCTGGCCGCCGGCGTCGTCTGCTCGTACGCCGTGGGCTGGAAGTTCAAGCTGAACTACGACGACTCCCTCGACGTGGTCGGCGTGCACCTGGTCGGCGGGGTCATCGGCACGCTTCTGATCGGCGTCTTCGCGGTGGACAACATGACCGGCGGCGCACAGGGCCTGCTGTACGGGGGCGGGCTCGCCCAGCTCGGCAGGCAGCTGGTCGCCGTGGCCGTCGTGGCGGCGTACGCCTTCACCGTGACGTTCGGCATCGGCAAGCTGCTCGACGCGGTGATCGGGCTGCGGGCGGACGAGGACCACGAGCACACCGGGCTGGACCTTACGGTGCACGCCGAGACGGCATACGATCACGGCGTCCTGGGCCATGGCGCCCCGGTCTCCGCGCACTCCCTCCTCTCCGCCCAGAAGGTCAAGCCACAGGAATGAAGCTCATCACCGCGATCGTCAAGCCCTACCGCCTCGACGAGGTCAAGACGGCCCTGCAGGAGCTCGGCGTGCACGGTCTGACCGTGACCGAGGCCAGCGGCTACGGCCGGCAGCGCGGCCACACCGAGGTGTACCGGGGCGCCGAGTACCAGGTCGACCTCGTGCCCAAGGTCCGTATCGAGGTCGTCGTCGAGGACGCCGACTCCGAGACCGTGATCGACGCGATCGTGCGCGCCGCGCAGACCGGCAAGATCGGCGACGGGAAGGTCTGGGCGGTGCCGGTCGAGACGGTCGTGCGGGTGCGGACGGGCGAGCGGGGGCCGGACGCGCTCTAGCCTCCGGCGGTTCGGCTGAGTTCCGGCCGCGGGTCCGTGGGGGCCGGTCGCGCGGTTCCCCGCGCCCCTGCGCGCCCTCGCCGGCGTCTGATCAGGAGCCACACGGCTGCCGCGATCACCGCCGTCAGCGTCCCCACCGCCGGCCACGGCACGGCCAGGAACGACGCGGTCGCCGACTCCGTCGTCCTGTCGGCGCTCGCCGTCAGGGTGACGTGCGCCCGGTCGAGCTGGGGGGCGCCGGCCCAGCGCTCCGTGAGGCGGACCCGCTGGCCCGGGAGCAGCTGGGAGGGGAGCTTGTTCAGGTCGCGGGTGAGCAGGGTGCGCCCGAACAGGCCGTTCGCCGTCAGCCGCACCTTCGGTTCCAGGGTGACGTTGCCCGTGTTGTGCAGCGTGTAGGAGATCGTCGCCGTGCTGTCGCCGAGGCCGGGAATCAGGGGCTGGCGGTGGCTGACCCGCACGTTCTCGACGGCGAGGGCGGGCAGCGTGGGCCCTCCGACCTGGAGGTAGACGCGGGCGCCGACCGCTCGCTGCACGCCGAGCGCCAGGGAGCCGCCGCCGTTGTCGACCCGTTCGTCGAGGGCGACGATCGCCCCCGGGTGGTCGCCGGGTTCGGCGCCCTCGGGCACCGCGACGGTGAACGGCACGGTGACGGTCCGGTGGCCGGGGACGGTGACCCGGTCCCGCGGGAGCTTCGCCCACGCGCCGACGCCCCGCATCCGCTCGCCCTGCGACTTCACGGCGAACCCGCCGTCGCGCGCGGTGTTGTAGGCGTCGGCCGCGTACAGCCGGAACGTCAGGGGCCGGTCCGTCTTGTTGGCGACGACGACCTTGTCCTCGATCGTCTGCCCCGGGTCGGCGGAGACGTAGAAGTACGGCCGAGCGGCGACGGCCGAGGAGACGGGGTAGACGGACCAGCTGCCGTTGTCGGCGGCCCGGGCCGGCCCGGCGGTCAGCAGGCAGAGCAGGAGGGGCAGGAGGAGGACGTACGGCTTGCGCATGGGTGCGGACCCCTCACGGACTGGGCGGACGGGCGGGTGCGGACCCCTGCGGGGTGGACGCCCGGCCACCGGTGGACGTGATGCGTACGCTCAGGTGAGCGTGAGGGTCAGGACACCGGCGTAGCTGCCCGCGGGCGTGAACGCCGGTACGTCGAGGGACAGTTGCGCGTCGGCGGTGAACTCGCCGCCGGTGGCCGTGCCGTCGGGCGTGGACGCCAGGGTCGCCCCGGAGGCGCCGACGGTGCCCGCCGAGCCGGCCTGACAGGTGCTCGGGCTGCCCGCCTTGGTCGTGCACGCGGGCGTCCAGCTCAGCTTGCCGGCGTCGATCTTGGCGCCGGGGCCGCTGAAGTCGGTGACCTTGCCGGTCAGGGACCAGCCCGCGGGTCCGCCGCGGAAGTCCTTGACGGTGACGGTCTGCAGGGCGCCGGTCGAGGCGCCGCCCTGGCCGAACTGGACCGCGGACAGCTGGACGGCGTCCCCGGCCTGGGACATCGACAGCGTGCCCGCCCGGACCGTGGTGGTCACCTTCTGGCTGCCCGCCGGCACGGGATGGTCGTCGATCACGACGTACGCGACCGGCCCTGCGCCGAGGTCCGAGCTCCAGGCGCCGCCCTCGTACGCCACCACACCGGTGGTGGTGAGGTCGTTGACGACGAGCGAGCCGGAGATCCTGCCCTGGGCGTCCGCGGTCACGGTGGCCGTGTCCGCGGTCTGGGCGGACGCGGAGCGCCCGGCGAGCGTCACCGACGCGCCCGCGGTGAAGCCGCTGCCGGTGACGGCGACGGCCGCGCCCTGACTGCCGGAGGCCGAACCCAGCGAGATGGCACGGGTGTTGGCCGGCGGGTTGTCGGCCGCCGTGACCGTCTCCGACACCGGGGCCGGCGGGTTGGTCACCGTGCAGGGCGTGTCCAGTTCCAGGATGTAGCTGGTGTGGATGTTGTAGTCGCCGGGCGAGAGGGTGATCGCGCCGGGCGTGGTGACCGTGAAGGTGCCGGTCATGGAGAACGACGGGAAGACGCCCTTGCCGGGCACCGGGTCGTTCTTCTTCGGGCCCGTGACGGTGACGCTGCCGCTCTGCGCTCCGCCGAGGGTGACCTTGCCCGTCGGCGTCATGATGTCGGCCGGCAGGGCCAGGTCGGTGGGGTTGTTGGCGGCGGGCGTGACCACCGTGTACGTGACGGTGACGGTGTCGCCGACCTTGGGGCTGGTGTTGTCCGCGGTGATCTTCGCGGTGGTGGTGCCGTCGATCGGCGGGAGGCCCGCGATCGCCGGCGGGATGCAGTGCGTGGGGAAGCTGACGTCGGTCGCGGCGCCGGCGGGGCACGCCAGCGCGCCGCCCGCGGTGACCGCGAGCACGGTGACCCCGAGCAGCGATGCCCAGCGCCGTCTTCGGGAACTTCGGGACCTTCGGGGTGAAGCCATGGTTGCCCCCTCCTCCGGGGAGTGCGGGCGCAGCGGCTCTTCTGCGCCGACAGGGGGCATTGAGATGCCGATCGCACGAGAAGTCAATGGAGACGGCGAGGTCAACTGATGGACCGTCAGCTTCCTGCTGAGCAGAAGAACTGACGGTCCGTTGGCACTGTTCCCGGGAGCTATCGGTCAGAACACGAACGGTCCGGGCGACTGGGCCCCGGAGGCCGTACAGGTGACGGTGATCCCGAAGACGACCATCTTCATGGAGCCCTTGTAGAAGTCGAGGCTGTCACCGGCGGCCACGGTCCCGTTGAGCGGCCCGACCACGATCGGGGCGCCGGTGGCCATGGCGGGGTTCACGGTGCCGCTGAACACGCGGGCGGCGCCGGTCGAGTTCGCCATTGTGAGCGTCGAGCTGATGCTGTTCGCGCCGATCGGGATCGGCGCGGTGATCGCGGTGGAGGAGAGAGTGAGGGTGGCCGCGGTGCCGCTCTGGGTGGCCGTGAGGGTGGCGGCGCCGCCACCGAACAGACCGCAGTTCGCGGTCGTGGTCGCCGTCGTCGGTGTGACGGCGGCGGCAGAGGGCGCGAACGCCAGCCCGGTGACCGCGAGGGCCCCGGCCAGCAGTGCCGCACCTGATCCGATTCGTTTGCCTCTCATGTGTTTCCGGCTCCTTCCCGGATGTGGGGAGACGGACGGCCGAAAACGGGACGGGTGGGTGCGGACACCGGTGCCGGTGGGGGGTGGATCTGACGGTCCGTCGGAACTTACGGTCTCATTGATGCGGCACGGACCCGGGCACGGCAAGGCCGAATTCCGGCCTACTTACGGCGCTCGCCCGGCGGAAGGGGCCGGCAGGCGCAGAGGCCCCGCCGCGACGGGGGTCAGCCGCGGCGGGGTCAGCCCGCGGTGGGGGTCAGCCCGCGGTGAGGGTCAGCCGGACCGTGCCGTCCGGCGAAGCCAGCAGCACCGGCGTCTCCGGCCCGCCGAGATCCCGCACGGCGGCGAGATCGTCCTCGGCGGCCCCCTCCGACGACGTCACCACCGCCGCCGCCTCCAGCGACCGCGCGCCGGACGCCACCGCCATCGCCACCGCCGTCCGCAGCGCGCTCAGCCGCAGCGACGGCAGCTCCACCGTCGCGGCGACGTAGGTGCGTCCCGTGTCGTCCCGTACGGCGGCGCCCTCCGGCACACCGTTGCGGGCCCGCGCGGAACGGGCCAGGGTGACGATCTTGCGGTCCTCGGGGTCGAGCGCGTTGCTGTCGGTCATGCCCCGAGCATACGAAGAACCGGCCCGCCCGCCCGGACGAGGGGTAGGTCCCTGCGGAGCGGGCGGTGCCGCGTCACGGCCGGTCCAGGCGCAGCCGCTCGGCGCGCGGCAGACCCGCCACCACCAGGTCGTAGGAGTCCTCGATCAGCTCCCTGACCAGCCGGTCCGGGAGGTCGCCGTCCACCGTGACCGTGTTCCAGTGACGCTTGTTCATGTGGTAGCCGGGATCGATCAGGCCCGGATGGTCCGCGCGCAGCCGGACCGCGTCCTGGGGGTCGCACTTGAGGTTGACCTTCAGGGGCTGCTCGCCGGTCCAGGTCAGCGCGAACATCTTGCCCAGGACCTTGAACACCGAGATCTCCGGCCGGAAGGGGAACTCCTCGGTCACCGCGTTGAAGGACAGGCAGAAGGCGCGCAGCTGCTGAGGCGTCACTCGGGACTCGTCTCCTCCCCCGGCGGATCCGCCGGGTCCACCGGCTCCACCAGCACCGTCACGATCTTGTTGCGGCGGCCGGCCGCGGCCTCCGCCGTCAGCCGCAGCTTGCGTCCGTCGGGCAGCTCGACCTCGGAGGAGGCCCCGGCGATGGGCACCCGGCCCAGCGCCTTGGCGAGCAGACCGCCGACGGTCTCCACGTCCTCGTCGTCGTACTCCTCCAGGCCGTACAGCTCGCCCAGGTCGGTGATGTCGAGACGGGCGGTGACCCGGTAGCGGTCGTCGCCGAGCTCCTCCACGGGCGGCAGCTCGCGGTCGTACTCGTCGGTGATCTCGCCGACGATCTCCTCCAGGATGTCCTCGATGGTGACGATGCCGGCCGTGCCGCCGTACTCGTCGATGACGACGGCGACGTGGTTGCGGTCCCGCTGCATCTCCCGCAGCAGGTCGCCTGCGTTCTTCGTGTCGGGCACGAACGCGGCGGGCCGCATGGCCGTCGACACCAGCTCGCCCTCGGCGTCGCGGCTGATGTGCGTCTTGCGGACCAGGTCCTTCAGATACACGATGCCGACGATGTCGTCCTCGTTCTCGCCGGTCACGGGTATGCGGGAGAACCCGGAGCGCAGGGCGAGGGTCAGGGCCTGGCGGATGGTCTTGTAGCGCTCGATGACGACGAGGTCGGTCCGCGGGACCATGACCTCCCGCACGAGGGTGTCGCCCAGCTCGAAGACGGAGTGCACCATGCGGCGCTCGTCGTCCTCGATCAGCGACTCCTTCTCGGCGAGGTCGACGAGCGCGCGCAGCTCCGCCTCCGAGGCGAAGGGGCCGCGGCGGAAGCCCTTGCCGGGGGTCAGCGCATTGCCGATGAGGATCAGCAGCGACGGGATCGGGCCCATGATCCGGGCCAGCGGGAGCAGCACGTACGCGGCCGCCGTCGCCGTGTTCAGCGGGTGCTGCCGGCCGATGGTCCGCGGGGACACGCCGACGGCGACGTACGACACCAGGACCATCACGCCGATCGCCGCGAACAGCGCCGGCGCCGTGCCGTCGATCTGCCGGAGGCACGCGTAGGTGACCAGCGCCGCGGCCGCCATCTCGCAGGCCACCCGGACCAGCAGCGCCACGTTGAGATAGCGCGTCGGGTCGGCGGCGATCTGCGCGAGTTTGGCGCTTCCCCGCCGCCCGGAGCGCACGGCTTCCTCGGCGCGGAAGCTGGAGACGCGAGCGAGGCCCGCCTCCGCGCAGGCGGCGAGCCAGGCGACGACGACCAGGGCGATCGCCCCGGCGACGAGGGTGGGACTCATGAGACGGTCGGAGCCGGGGAGGGACCGGTCAGGCCCTTCTCCGCACGCCAGCCGTCCACGATGGCGGCCTGAAGGCCGAACATCTCGGCCTTCTCGTCGGGCTCCTCGTGGTCGTACCCGAGCAGGTGCAGCACCCCGTGGACGGTGAGGAGTTGGAGCTCCTCGTCCATGGAGTGCTGCGTGGGCGCTTCCTTGCCCTGCCGCTCGGCGACCTCGGGACACAGCACGATGTCGCCGAGGAGGCCCTGCGGGGGCTCGTCGTCGTCCTTGGACGGGGGCCGCAGCTCGTCCATCGGGAAGGACATGACATCCGTCGGGCCGGGCAGGTCCATCCACTGGATGTGCAGCTGCTCCATGGCGTCGGCGTCCACGACGATCACCGAGAGCTCGGAGAGCGGGTGGATGCGCATCCGCGCGAGCGCGTAGCGGGCGATGTCGAGGATCGCCTGCTCGTCGACCTCGGTTCCGGACTCGTTGTTGACGTCGATCGACATGGTGCTGGCTTGTCTACTTCCGCTTGTTGCGGCCGCCCTGGCGGGTGCCGTTCTCCGTACCGTTATCGCTGTCGTACTTCTCGTACGCGTCGACGATACGGCCGACCAGCTTGTGCCGGACGACGTCCTGGGACGACAGGCGGGAGAAGTACACGTCGTCGACGCCTTCGAGGATGTCCTGAACCTGCCGCAGACCCGACTTGGTGCCGCCCGGCAGGTCGACCTGCGTCACGTCACCCGTGATCACGATCTTCGAGTCGAAGCCGAGCCGGGTGAGGAACATCTTCATCTGCTCGGGACTCGTGTTCTGGGCCTCGTCCAGGATGATGAAGGCGTCGTTGAGCGTTCTTCCCCGCATGTAGGCCAGCGGCGCGACCTCGATGGTTCCCGCCGCCATCAGCTTCGGGATCGAGTCCGGGTCCAGCATGTCGTGCAGGGCGTCGTACAGGGGGCGCAGGTAGGGGTCGATCTTCTCGTAGAGGGTGCCGGGGAGGAAGCCGAGGCGTTCTCCGGCCTCGACCGCCGGGCGGGTCAGGATGATGCGGTTGACCTGCTTGGACTGGAGCGCCTGGACCGCCTTGGCCATGGCCAGGTAGGTCTTGCCGGTGCCCGCCGGGCCGATGCCGAAGACGATCGTGTGCTTGTCGATCGCGTCGACGTACCGCTTCTGGTTGAGGGTCTTGGGTCTGATGGTGCGGCCGCGCGAGGACAGGATGTTCTGCGTCAGAACCTCGGCCGGGGTCTCCTGGCCGTCGCTCGTCCCGTTCTCACTCGCCCGCAGCATGGCGATCGAGCGTTCCACCGCGTCCTCCGTCATCGGCTGTCCGGTGCGGAGCACCAGCATCATCTCGTCGAACAGTCGCTGGACGAGGGCGACTTCCCGCGCCTCGCCGGTCGCGCTGATCTCATTGCCCCGGACGTGGATGTCGGCCGCCGGGAAGGCCGTCTCGATCACGCGCAGAAGAGAGTCGCCGGATCCCAGCACGGTCACCATGGGGTGCTGGGCGGGAACGGTGAAGTGTGCTCTCGCCTTGCCCTGCGCGGGCGTCTGAGCTGTGGGTGTCTCAGTCATAGACCGGCCCGAGGGCCTTTACGTCCTCCCGGATGCGTCTCGCCTGCCACGAGGGCGGCCTGGCGAGTCCAAGGGTACGCCAGGGCACTGACAACGCCGTAGTGGTTTTGTCATGCCCCGGCGACCGTCCCGGCGACTATGCCGAACGGCCGAAACCGATCGTCGGAACGGCCCTGCGCAGGGGCCACGGGGCCGCGTCCTGCGCCTCCGGGAGCAGCGCGGGCAGCAGCCGCTCCAGGAACGCGTACCGCCGCAGCGCCTCCGGGTCCTGGCCCCGCACGGACTGGACCTTGCGCCACCAGGCGGCGATCTCGGACCAGCCGGGCGCGGAGAGCGAGCCGCCGAACTCCTGGACGGAGAGGGCCGCGGTGAGGCCGGCGAAGGCGAGCCGGTCGGCGAGCGGCCAGTCCGCCAGGGTGCCGGTGACGAAGCCGGCCACGAAGACGTCCCCCGCGCCGGTGGGGTCGAGGGCCTCGACGGCGATGGCCGGGACCTCGGCGGACTCGCCGGTACGCCGGTCGACCGCGTACGCGCCCTCCGCGCCGAGTGTGACGACCGCGAGCGGCACGTGCGCGGTGAGGGCGTGGGCGGCGGCGCGGGGACAGTCGGCGCCGGTGTAGCGCATGGCCTCCTCGGCGTTCGGCAGGAAGGCCTCGCAGTGCTCCAGGTCGGTGAGGCCGGCCAGGTCCCAGGCGCCGGTGTCGTCCCAGCCGACGTCGGCGAAGACGCGGGTGCCCCGGCTCGCGGCCTGGACGATCCAGGGGGCGCTTCTGCCGGGGGTGAGGGAGGCGACGGCGGCGCGGGCGTGCGGGGGGAACTCGGGCGCCGGTTCCTCGGGGGGCGGCTCGTGGCCGTGGGAGACCATGGTGCGCTCCCCCTCGTACGCCATGGAGACGGTGACCGAGGAGTGCCAGCCGGGGACCGTGCGCGAGGTGCTGAGGTCGATGCCCTCGCCGTGTTCGAGGGCGTCCCAGCAGTACTCGCCGTAGTGGTCGTCGCCGAAGGCGGCGGCGAGGGAGGTGCGCAGGCCGAGCCGGGCGAGCGCGGTGGCCATGTTGGCGACGCCGCCGGGGCTCGACCCCATGCCGCGCGCCCAGGACTCGGTGCCGCGCACCGGGGCGGAGTCGAGCCCGGTGAAGACGATGTCGAGGAAGACGTCCCCGGTGAGGTAGACGTCCCAGGGCGGATCGTCGGGGGCGCGCCGGTCGGCCAGGGGGTCGACCCGGGCGGCCGGGCGGTTCTGGCCGGTGCGGCGGTGGTGTCCCTCTCCGACGGACGCGTATGACGCGGTCACGGTGTGCTCCCTGACGTGGTGCCGATCTCGCCAGTGTGCACCACGCCACCGACGACGGGCGGTGCGTCACGCCGGGGGCGCCGCGGCTTCGGACCCGGTGCCCCCGGCGGCAGGGGCGACGGCGGCAGGGGCCGCGGCGGCATGCGTCACGTCGGCCGGCGTCACGTCGGCCGGCGTCACCGTGTCACGGCGAGGGAGCGCTCCGGCGGGTCACCAGCGGGGAACCGACGGCGTGACCCACCCGGGTTCGGCGACGCGCATGGCGGCCGCGTCGTCGCGCTCGCGCAGCGCGCCGTCGTCGTCCAGCCAGCGCCGGTGGAGGAAGTCCAGTCTGTCCCGGTCGAGTTCGACGCCGAGGCCGGGAGTGTCGGGGACGGTCACCTTGCCGTCGTCGAAGGTGAGCCGTTCGGTGAGGACGTCCTCGGACTGCCAGGGGTAGTGGGAGTCACAGGCGTGGTGGAGGTCGGGGACGGTGGCGGCGACGTGGGTCATCGCGGCCAGGGAGATCCCGAGGTGGGTGTTGGAGTGCATGGAGACGCCCACCCCGAACGTGCGGCAGACGGCGGCCAGTTCGCGGGTGTTGCGCAGTCCGCCCCAGTAGTGGTGGTCGGAGAGGACGACCTGCACGGCGTCGCGGGCGAAGGCCTCCTTGATCTCGGCGAAGGTGGTCACGCACATGTTGGTGGCGAGCGGCACGCCGGTCCGCGCGGCGACCTCGGCCATGGCCGGGGTGCCGAGGGCCGGGTCCTCCAGGTATTCGAGGAGGCCGCCGATCTCGCCGGCGACCCTCAGCGAGGTGGGCACGGACCAGGCGCCGTTGGGGTCGAGCCGCAGGGGGTGTCCGGGGAAGGCCTCGGCGAGGGCCCGGACGGCGGCGATCTCCTCGTCGGGCGGGAAGACGCCGCCCTTGAGCTTGAAGGAGGTGAAGCCGTAGCGCTCCTTGAAGCGACGGGCCTGCTCGACCACGGAGGCCGGGTCGAGCGCTGCGCCCCAGTCGTCCTTCTCGGCCGCAACGCCCTCCGGGTGGTCGGCCCACTTGTAGAAGAGGTAGGCGCTGTACTCGACGGCGTCGCGCACCTTGCCGCCGAGCAGAGCGTGCACGGGCAGGCCGAGCGCCTTGCCGAGGGCGTCCAGGCAGGCGACCTCGAAGGCGGAGACGACGGACAGGCGCAGTTTGTCGGCGGTCTGCACGCCGCGCAGTCCGCCCACGTCCACCTGGGAGGAGATCCGGGAGCCGTCGACGGACACGTCGTCGGCGATCGTGAACAGGGCGTTCAGATCACTGACCTGGCGGCCGGTCAGCCGGTCGGCGAAGGGGCGGGCGAGTTCCAGGTACTTGGTGTCGCCGTAGGTCTCGCCGACGCCGGTGATCCCGTCCGCGGTCTCGATCTCCACGATCAGCCGGGGGGTGTACGGCTGGTGGACGCCCTGGGTGTTGAGCAGGGGCGGATCGGCGACGAGGATCGGGGTCAGGCGGACGTGCGTGATCGTGAGGTCGGGGCTCACAGGGCGGCTCCTACGAGGTCGAGGCCGGCGGTCAGCAGGGTCGTGAGGTCGGCCAGGTCGGCGGGCGAGGGCTCGGTGAGCGGGGCGCGGACCGGCCCGACGGGGCGGCCGCGCAGCCGGGCCGCGGCCTTGACCAGGGAGACGGCGTAGCCCGGCACGCGGTCGCGGAGTTCGACGAACGGGACGTAGAAGTCGCGCAGGAGCCGTTCCACCGTTTTGCCGTCCGTGCCGTCCGTGCCGTCGCCGTCGCGCAGGGCGGTGAAGAAGGCGGTCGCGATCTCGGGGGCGAAGGCGTGGACGGCGGAGGAGTAGGCCGGGACGCCGACGGTGGCGTAGGCGCGGGCCTGGATCTCGGCGGTGGCGGCCCCGTTGAAGAAGAGGAAGTCCTCGGGGGCGGCGAGCGTGAGGCGCTGGAGGCGGTCGAGGTCGCTGTGACCGTCCTTGAGGCCGATGACGTTCGGGATGCGGGCGATGCGTCTCAAGGACGCGGCGGTGAAGGCGACTTGACCGCGCTGGTAGGCGATGAGCGGCAGCCGGGTGCGAACGGCGATCTGCTCCAGCTGGGCGACGAGTCCGTCCTGCGGGGCGGCGACGAGGTAGTGCGGCAGGACGAGGAGGGCGTCGGCGCCGGCCTGCTCGGCGATGCGGGCGAAGCGGGCGGCCTGGGCCCAGCCGTAGCCGATGCCGGCGACGACGGGCAGGCGGCCGGCGGCCTCCTCGACGGCGATCGTCACGGTCTGCCGGTACTCGTCCTCGTCGAGGGAGAAGAACTCGCCGGTGCCGCAGGCGGGGAAGAGGGCGCCGGGCGCGGTGGCGATCTGGGCCGCGACATGGGCGCGGAAGCCGCCGGGGTCGAGGGAGCCGTCGTCGTGGAAGCTGGTGAGCGGGAAGGACAGCACTCCTCGGGCCATGCCGTCCCGCAGGCGCCGGACGGTGTCGCCCGTCGCTCCCCCGGTGGGGTCCCCCACGGCGTCCCGAACCGTGTCCCGCGTCGCGTCTTCGTCGAGTCCCACCCGCGTCCATCTCCCTATGTAGACGTCATCCATGTATGAAGATGGAGGTTAGATACACGAACGCCGCCCGTCAATGCGGCCGCCCCGGCCCTTACGATCGGCACATGTCGGAGACAGGGGGCGTCCGCGAGGTGAAGTCCGCGGCGCGCACGGTCGAGCTGCTCGAACTGCTCGCGGCGCGCGCGGACCGGCCGGCCCGGCTCCAGGAGCTGGCCGACGAGCTGGGGGTGCCGCGCAGCTCGATGTACGCGCTGCTCCAGACCCTGATCAGCCGGGGCTGGGTGCGCACGGACGTCACCGGCTCCCTCTACGGCATCGGCATCCACGCCCTGCTGACCGGCACCGGCTACCTCGACTCCGACCCACGCGTCCGCCTGGTGCGGCCCTATCTCGACGAGGCGTCCGAGGCGCTGGGCGAGACGATCCACCTGGGACGGCTCGACGGCCGGAGCGTGGCCTATCTGGCGACGCGCGAGTCGCACGAATACCTGCGCACGATCAGCCGGGTGGGGCGGCGGCTGCCCGCGCACGCCGGCGCGCTCGGCAAGGCGCTGCTCGCGGGACGGCCGGACGGCGAACTGCCCGACGGCCCCTACGAGGCGCTCACCCCGCACACCCGCACCAGCCGGAAGGCGCTGCTGGCCGATCTCGCCGAGGTGCGGGCACGCGGCCACTCCGTGGACCGCGAGGAGGGCGTCCTCGGCATCGTGGGCTTCGGCTTCGCCTTGCGCTACGACGTCCCCGCACAGGACGCGATCAGCTGCTCGGTGCCGGTGGCCCGGCTGACGCCGGAGCACGAGGCGCGGATCGTCGTGGTGATGCGGGAGATCAGGGCCAAGATCGAGGCGACGGCGCCCGGCTCCGGCGGCGGCGCCGACTGGCGATAGCGCGCTCTTCTACCCGGAGATCCCCGCTCCAAACACAAGGTGATCCAGATCACCCACCCCGGGCTTCTTCTCGAACCGCGTGCTTGATACAAATTGCCCGCGCGTTCCTGTCCGTCGACGGTCGGCGCCCAACCCCCTCTTCACGCTGCCCCTTTCGCATGCCCTGGAACGCCCGTGTTCGCCCCTCGCACCACCGTGCCCTGGCCCGTCGTCGCCCTTTTCGCGGCCGGGTACCTCGCCCCCTATCTGCTGCCGACCGTGGTCGGCCGGCTCGACGCCGGCCTCCCGTTGTCCGCCACCCAGGCCGGCGCCGTCGGCAGCGCGCTGCTGCTCGGCTCGGCCTGCGCCGGCTTCCTGCTCGCCTCCCGCGTGGAGCGGATCGGCGCGCGCACCCTGGCCCGCCTCGGTCTGGTCCTGGCCGTGCTCGGATACGGCGGCGCCGCCCTCGTCGGCGACGTGCCGGCCGTCGTCGCGGGCGCGGTCCTCGGCGGGATCGGCTCCGGCACCGTCACCACCGTCGCCGCCACCCGGATCGCCGCCCAGCCCGACCCGCACCGCACCTCCACGCTGGGCCTGCTCGCGGTCTCCGCGCTCGCGGGCGCCGTCTATCTGACGGTCCCGCACCTGGGCGCGGGGCACGGGCAGCCACTGGCCGCGATCGCGCTCACCGCACTGGCGGTGTGGCCGCTGACCGGGCGGCTGCCGGACCGCACGGCGCACGCGCACACCCGCGCCGAGGACCGCCCCCGCCTTCCCCACCTGCGCTCCGGCCTCGTCCTGGCCGCCGCGATGCCCTGCTGGTCGCTGGTCCAGAACTCCCTCTGGGGCGTCAGCGGACGCATCGGCCTGACCCAGGCCCATCTGTCGGAGGCCGCCGTCGGCGTCGTCTTCGCCGTGGCCCTGGGGGCCGGGCTCATGGGCGTGCTGGGCGCGAGCGCGCTCGGCACGCGGCTGGGACGGGCGGCGCCCATCGGCGTCGGGACCGTGCTGATCGCGGGATGCGTCGTCGCCGCCGCGTCGGCGACCGGGCCGCTGAGCTTCGCGGCCGGCGAGATCGCCTGGAACGTCCTCTACCCGATCGTGCTGTCGTATCTGCTCGGGCTCGCCGCCTCGCTGGACCGCCGCGGCCGCTGGGCGGTGCTGGTCGGATCGGCGTCCTCGCTCGGGACGGCGGCCGGGCCGCTGACCGGGAGCGTGCTGTCCGCGCAGGCCGGGTTCCCGGTGATGGGGCTGGTGCTGGCGGCGGGACTGCTCGTCGTCGCCGTGCCGATGACGGCCGTCGCCCTGCACACGGGCGGCCGGCCGCTGCTCGCCGGCGGGGTGCTGCGGCGGGGCGGCGCGGCGGAGCAGCCGCCGGTCGAGGTGGTCGAGATCCCGGTGGAGGCCGCGGCCCTGCCCCGCCGGGACGCCTACGACACCGCGGGCCCCCGCCCGGCGGGCGCCGCCCCCGGATCCGGGCCCGGTTCCGGGGTCTGACGGCGGACGGCCGTCGCACGTCGCCTCGTCGACCGGTCGGAAACGCGGACCGGTCGACGAGGCGACGGCCCGGTCAGAAGGTGTAGGCGTCCACCTCGGCGAGACACCGCGCCCGCCGCTCCTCGTCGTCCTCCAGGAAGGAGGCGACGAACGAGTTGCGGGCCAGCTCGCGCAGCCGCTCCTCGCTCAGGCCGAGGCTCGCGCGCACGGCGTCGAAGTTGTCTCCCGCGTAGCCGCCGAAGTAGGCGGGGTCGTCGGAGTTGACGGTGCACACGAGCCCCGCGTCGAGCATGGCCGGCAGCGGGTGCTCGGCGAGGGCGTCGACGGTGCGCAGCCGTACGTTGGACAGCGGGCACAGGGTCAGCGGGATCCGCTCCCGCACCAGCCGCTCCACCAGCGCCGGGTCCTCCATGCAGCGCAGGCCGTGGTCGACGCGCTCGACGCCGAGAACGTCCAGCGCCTCGACGATGTACTGCGGCGGCCCCTCCTCACCCGCGTGCGCCACCCGCCGCAGCCCGAGCGCGGCCGCGGCCTCGTACACCTCGCGGAACTTCGCCGGCGGATGCCCGACCTCGGCGGAGTCCAGCCCGATGCCGATGATCCGGTCGAGGTAGGGCTTGGCCGCGTCCAGCGTCTCCAGGGCCGACTCGGCGGACTCGTCGCGCAGGAAGCAGAGGATCAGCCGGGTGGAGACGCCGTGGACGTCCTCGCTGCTGCCCAGCGCCCGCCACAGCCCCTCCACGACCGTGCCCATGTCGACGCCCCGCGCGAGGTGGGCCTGCGGGTCGAAGAAGATCTCCGCGTGCCGCACGCCCTGCGCGGCAGCCCGGGCGAGGTAGGCGTTCGCGAGGTCCTCGAAGTCCCGCTCGGTGCGCAGGACCGCCATCAGCTCGTAGTACAGGTTCAGGAAGGACTGAAGGTCCTCGAACCGGTACGCCTCACGGAGCGCCTCGGTGTCGGCGTACGGCAGTTCGACCCCGTTGCGGGCGGCGAGCTCGAAAGCCAGCTCGGGCTCCAGGGTGCCTTCGATGTGCAGGTGCAGTTCAGCTTTGGGGATGGACATCAAAGCATCGTACGGCTGCTCCCGCTCGGATCTCGCCTTGCGCCGTCTGGGCCGATCACTCCTGCTGACCTGCTCCGCCGCTGAGGGTCCGGGGGCCGTCCCCCGCAACGGCACTGTGCTGCCGTTTCGGAACCGGCACCCGCTGGAGGTCGTGCGCCACGGTCAGCTCGCCCTCGAACCCGGCCGCGCGCGCCTGCCGTTCGAACTCGGCGGGCTCGGAGTAGCGCTGGCTGAAGTGCGTGAGGACCAGATGCCGCACCCCCGCGTCCCGTGCCGCGCGCGCGGCCTGACCGGCGGTCAGATGCCCGTGGTCGACGGCGAGCCGCTCGTCCTCGTCGAGGAAGGTCGACTCGATGACGAGCAGGTCGGCGCCCTCGGCGAGGGCGTGCACCCCCTCGCACAACCGGGTGTCCATGACGAACGCGAACCGCTGTCCGCGGCGCACCTCGCTGACGTCGTCCAGCGACACCCCGCCGACGGAGCCCTCCCGCTGGATGCGGCCCACGTCCGGCCCTTGCACGCCGTGCGCGGCCAGCAGCTCGGGCAGCATGCGCCGCCCGTCGGGCTCGACGAGCCGGTAGCCGTAGGACTCGACGGGGTGCGAGAGCAGGGCGGCTTCCAGCCGGTAGGAGGAGGCGGTCGCCAGGACGCCGTCCGTGTCCACGGGAGCCTCCGTGACGCCCACGGTCTCGCGGTAGGCGGTGGAGTAGCGCAGCCGGTCGAAGAAGCGCTGTCCGGAGCGCGGATAGTGCGCGGTGACCGGATGCGGGACCTGGTCGAGGTTGATCCGCTGGATGACGCCGGCCAGGCCGAGGGAGTGGTCCCCGTGGAAGTGGGTGACGCAGATCCGGTGGATGTCGTGCGCGGCGACCCCGGCGCGCACCATCTGGCGCTGGGTGCCCTCCCCCGGGTCGAAGAGGACGCCCTCGCCGTCCCAGCGCAGGAAGTAGCCGTTGTGGTTGCGATGCCGGGTGGGGACCTGGCTGGCGGTGCCGAGCACCACCAGTTCGCGTACGGACACGACGGCCTATCCGGGGGGCCAGTGCAGGCCGCGGCCGCCGAGGACGTGGGCGTGGGCGTGCCACACCGTCTGGCCCGCGCCGGCGCCGGTGTTGAAGACGGTGCGGTAGCTCTCCAGCTTCTCCTCCTCCGCGACCGCCCGCGTCTCGCGCAGGACGTCGGCGGCGAGCTCCGGCGCCCCGGCGGCGAGGGCCGCGGCGTCCTGGTAGTGCGCCTTCGGGATCACCAGGACGTGGGTGGGCGCCTGCGGGTTGATGTCCCGGAAGGCGACGGTCGTCTCGGTCTCCCGCACGATCGTCGCGGGGATCGTCCCCGAGACGACCTTGCAGAACAGGCAGTCGTCCTGCGGTTCCCCTGCCATGCGGGTCCTCCTCTGACGAAGTCGATCAGTACGGGGGCATCGTATCCGGGGGCCGCCGCCGCGGGCCGCTCACTTTCGTGCCCACCGGGTCGGGCCGCGGACGGTCAGGGCAGCGCGGGGGGCGTCCTGGCCGGCGTCGACTCCAGGGCGGCCAACGCGAGCGACACCGCCTCGTCCAACTGGACGTCCCGGCCGGCCGCGTGGTCCTGGGGAGCGCAGACCACCTCGACGTCCGGATCGACGCCGTGGTTCTCCACGCCCCACCCGTATCCCTCCAGCCAGATCGCGTACTTGGGCTGGGTGACGAGCGTCCCGTCGACCAGCCGGTAGCGGCTGTCGATCCCGACCGTCCCGCCCCAGGTGCGGGTGCCGACCACCGGCCCGATCCCGAGCGCCTTGATCGCCGCGTTGACGATGTCCCCGTCGGACCCGGAGAACTCGTTGGCGACGGCGACGACGGGCCCCCGGGGCGCGTCCTCCGGGTAGCTGGAGGGCCGCACCCCGCGCGGCACGTCCCAGCCGACGATCCGCCGGGCCAGCTTCTCCACGACGAGCTGGGAGGTGTGCCCGCCCCGGTTCTCCCGTACGTCCACGATCAGTCCCTCGCGGGCGACCTCGATGCGCAGGTCCCGGTGGATCTGAGCCCATCCCGGCGCCTGCATGTCGGGCACGTGCAGATACCCCAGCCGGCCGCCCGAGGCCTCGTGCACATACGCCCGCCGGTCGCAGACCCACGCGTGATAGCGCAGCGCCTCCTCGTCAGCGACGGGCACGACCACGGCATGCCGGGGCTCGCCCCCGCCCGACGGCGAGATCGTCAGCTCCACGACCTTGCCCGCGGCGCCGACGAGCAGCGGCCCTGGCCCGGTGACCGGGTCGACCGGCTGTCCGCCGACGGCGAGGATCGCGTCGCCCGCCCGCACGGCCACGCCGGGTGCGGCGAGCGGGGAGCGGGCGTCGGGGTCGGAGGTCTCCGAGGGCAGGACGCGGTCGATGCGCCAACTGCCGTCCTCGTGCCGGGAGACGTCCGCGCCCAGCAGCCCCTGCCGGGCGCCGCGGCCGTGGCCGCCGCCCGGCATGACGTAGGCGTGCGAGGTGCCGAGCTCGCCGTGCACCTCCCAGAGCAGGTCGACGAGGTCGTCGTGGGTCGCGACCCGTTCCAGCACGGGCCGGTAGCGGTCCAGGACGCCGTCCCAGTCGACGCCGCCGAGATCGGGCCGCCAGAAGTTGTCCCGCATGATCCGGCCGTTCTCGTCGTACATCTGCCGCCACTCGGCGGTGGGGTCGACGACCCGGCGGATCCGGCCGAGGTCGACGGTGACGTTGCTGTCGCCGTCCTCGTCGCCGGAGGCGCGCCGGTCGCTGGGGACGACCTTGAGCTTGCCGTCGGTCCTCAGCAGCAGGCGTTTGCCGTCGCCGCTGACCTCGAAGCCGTCGGCGTCCGCGGCGAGGTGCTCGATGCGCTGCTGGGCGAGGTCGTAGCGCTCCAGCTCGGTGTGCGGGTCGGGGTCGTCCGGGGTGGCCCGGGAGGCGCCGAGGACACCGCGCACGGGGTGGCGCAGCCACAGCACGCCGTCCCTGGCCGCGGCGAGCCCGGAGTAGCGGCCGGCCTCGACCGGGAAGGGGACTATCCGGTCGGCGAGGCCTTCGAGGTCGATCCGTGTGCTCGGGGTTCCCTCGCTGTCGGGCGTCTCCTCCTTGTCGGGCGCCTCGAACGGCCTGCCGTGCCGCTGCGGGCCGAACGGGGACGGGGTCGTCGCCGCGAGGGTGATCAGGTGCGGGCGGGCGCCGGCCACGAAGGAGAGGTCGAAGACGTGCTGGTCGTAGACCGGGTCGAAGGCGCGGGTGGAGAGGAACGCGAGGTGTCTGCCGTCGAGGGTGAAGGCGGGCGCGTAGTCCCGGAAGCGCAGCGGGGTGGCCTCGGTGACCGACAGGTCGGTGACGTTGGCGAGCTTGAGCTGACTGAGCGGGCGCGGGCCGGGGTGCGACCAGGCCAGCCAGGCCGAGTCGGGCGAGAAGACCAGGCCCGACACCTCTCCGTCGGGGCTGGCGTCGACCTCCCGGACCTCGCCGGTCTCCCGCTCGACGAGCAGCAGCCGTCCGTCGTGCGCGGCGACGGCGGCCCGGCTGCCGTCGGGCGCCATGGCGAGCTCCAGGACCCGGCCGAGCCGTCCGGCGGCGAGCCGGCGCGGTGTGGCGCCGGGGGTCTGTCCGGTGGCGGGGGCGAACTCCAGCGCGTCCTCGCCCTCCGCGTCGGTCACCCAGACCGCCCACTCCTCGCCCTCGGTGCGGAAGGCGCGCGGCAGCCGGGCGCGGACGCCGGGTTCGGCGGCGAGCGCACGGGCGGGCCCGTTGCGGTGGGTGATCCAGTGGACGGCCCCGCGCACCTCGACGACGCTGCCGCGCGCGGTGTGGTCGGGCGCCGCCCCGCCCAGCCAGCGGGAGGCGGCGACCGGGTGGGGACGGCGGTCGGCGCGCTGGCCGCCGAGGCGGACGTCGAGCCGGCGCGGTTCGGCGCCGTCCAGGTCGTCGAGCAGCCACAGCTCGCCCGCGGACATGTACACGATGCGGGTGCCGTCGCCGGCGGCCTGGCGAGCGTAGAAGCCTCCCCCGCTCCCGGCTTCGCTCGAAGGGGAGGCGTCCCCGAGCGGGGTGTGCCGGCGCAGGTCGGAGCCGTCGGCGAGGGAGGAGTACAGGGCTCCCGTGCCCTCGTGGTCGGAGAGGAACGCGAGCCGGTCGCCCGCCCACACCGGGCACTCGATGTTGCCGTCGAGGTCGTCGTGGAGCCGGACGAACTCCCCCTCGCCGTCCCGGTCGATCCACAGCTTGCCCGCCGTGCCGCCTCGGTAGCGCTTCCAGTGGGCGGCTTCGCGGCCCATCGGCGCGGACAGCAGAACGGTGTGCGGACCGTGGGCGACGGTGCCGACGGGCCCGTAGGGCAGGGTCGTCGCCGGGCCGCCGTCGACGGGGACGGCGCGGGCCCAGGTGCGGCGCAGGGTGGCCTGGTCGTGGCTGCTGACGGCGAGGACCCGGCCGTCCGGGGTCCAGCCGCGCACCCGGGTCTGCCAGCTCCCCCAGTACGTCAGCCGGGTGGAGGGGCCGCCGTCGAGGGGGGCGATGTGCACCTCGGGCGCGCCGTCGCGGGTGGAGGTCCAGGCGACGGTCGAGCCGTCGGGCGAGATGCGCGGCCAGGAGACCGGCACGTTGTCGGCGCTGACCCGCCAGGCCCGGCCGCCGTCGAGGGGCGCGAGCCACACGTCGTCCTCGGCGGCGAAGGCCACCGACTCGCCGTGCAGGTGCGGGAATCTGAGGTACGCGGCAGGCGTCGCGGGCTGGGTCACCGCATCACTGTAGGCAACGGCGGGGCGGCTGGTCAGGGGTTTCGATCACTTCCCCGCGGCGCCCGCGTGCACGGTCTCGGTGACGGTCACCGTCACGGTGACCGTCGGCCGGACGTCCGGGCGCGCCGTGCCGGCGGGCCTGCCCGGCGCCCGGCCCACCGGGGACGGAGTCGCGGACCTGCAGTCGCCGAGCCCGCTCACCCGGAACAGCTGCTTCCTGCCCACGACGGCGGCCAGGTCCCCGCGCACACAGGCCCCGTCGACCGCCCGGGTGACCTTTCCGGTGACGGTGATGTCGCGGCCGTCGCCGGTCTTGCCCCGGCAGTCGACCGAGACCGCGGCCCCTGCCCTGCCCTGGCCCTCGTCGCGCGCCGTGCAGGTCAGCCAGCGCACGTTCACGTCCCGTCGCTGGATCTCCGCGGTCGCCGCCTGGTCGGTGGTGTACGCGATCGACATGCTGCTCAGTCCGCCCGGCTCGCACGCCACGACGCCCAGCGCGGCCACGGCGGCCGCCAGGAGAAGCCGAATACGCCTCAAAGCCCCCATGGAGGGCAGCGTGCCACTCCGGCAGACGGTCCGGTAGCCCGTATGCGGTCATGTTCCCCCGTGTTCCGCGGTGTTCGGCGCGACGCCTACCGTGGACGGCATGAGCGACCAGCGCCGCCGCAGAATCCTCGTCGTGGACGCGACGACGTCCTACGTGTGGACGGTCCGCCACCGCCACGGGGACGGGCAGCCGTGCCGGGAGATCCTCACCCTCGGCCGGGACGGCGCCCGCATCCGCATCGTCTTCCGCGACGGCGAGGGGCGCTCCTCGGGGGGCGGCGGGTACGGGCACAGCGGCGGGGTGAGCGACCGCGAGCACTACCTCAACCTGCATGAGCCCGGCGTGGTGCGCGCCTTCGTCGACGAGGCCGCCAAGCGGGAACTGCTTGAGCGTGACGGGGAGTTGGACGGCTGGGAGCTGTTCCCGGCGGTCGTGCGGGCGGTGGCGCTCAGCCGCGCAGCAGCAGCCACTGCTGAAGCTCCACCAGATTGCCCTCCGGGTCCTTGAGGTGGGCGACGCGCATCCGGTCGGTCATCGGCGCCGGGCCCCGCAGCAGGACCGCGCCCCGGGCGACGATCTGCGCGCAGTACGCGTCCAGGTCGTCGACGCGCAGCACCACCAGGGAGCGGTGCCCGCTCGCCGCGTCGCCCAGTTCGCCGAGGACGGCGGCCATCATCGCGCGGTCCTGCAGGGCGATGCCGGCCGAGCCGGCGGCGGGGCTGAACTTCTCGTACGGCCCGTCCGCCGCGCCCGACTGGGGCTTGAGGCCGAGGGTGTCGGCGTAGAAGCGGTAGCAGGCGGCGAAGTCGGTGACCAGCAGCCGGACTTGGGCGAGTTCCACGGTGTCCCCCGGAGGTCAGGACCAGCGGCCGGTGCGGCCGAGCAGCAGGGCGGTCGCCGCCGTGCCGGCGGTCGACGTGCGCAACACGCTACGGCCGAGGCGGTGAGCTTTCGCGCCCGCCTCCTCGAAGAGGGCCAACTCCTCGGGGGACACCCCGCCTTCGGGTCCCACGACCAGCACGATCTCACCCGAGGAGGGGAGTTCGGCGGTCGCCAGGGGCTCGCTGGGGTAGGCGCGGTCCTCGTGCAGGACGGCGGCGAAGTCGGCCCGGGCCAGGAGGGCCGCCACCTGCTTGGTCGTCGCCGCCTCGGCGATCCCGGGGAAGCGGACCCGGCGCGACTGCTTGCCGGCTTCGCGGGCGGTGGCCCGCCACTTGGCGAGCGCCTTCAGCCCGCGCTCGCCCTTCCACTGCGTGATGCAGCGCGAGGCCGCCCAGGGCACGATCGCGTCGACGCCGGTCTCGCTCATCGTCTCGACGGCCAGCTCGCCACGGTCGCCCTTGGGCAGCGCCTGGACGACGGTGATCCGGGGCGACTCGGCGGGCTCCTCGATCACCTCCCCCAGGTTCAGCACCAGTCGGTCCCTGCCCTCGGTCGTGACGACCTCGCCCCGCGCCCAGCGTCCGGCGCCGTCGGTGAGGACGACCTCCTCGCCGGTGTGCAGCCGCTTCACGGAGACGGCGTGCCGGCCCTCGGGGCCGTCCAGGACGAACGGGGAGCGGGAGTCCGGGAGTTCGTCGACGACGAAGACGGGGGCGGTCATGACAGGCCTCCGTCACCGGCCGGGAACCGCGACAACGCTGTCCGCGCTTCGGCGAGTTCGGCGAGCAGGACCTCGACGAGCTGTCCGGCGGGCAGCTCACGGGCCATCCGGTGCCCCTGCCCGGCCCACAGCGCCATGCCCTGTGCGTCGCCCGCCTTGGCGGCCGCCTTGCGCAGCGGCGAGGTCAGGTGGTGGACCTCCGGGTAGGCGGCGGGCGCGTACGGGCCGTGCTCGCGCAGGAAGCGGTTGACCAGGGCGCGGGCGGGGCGGCCGGAGAAGGCGCGGGTCAGCTCGGTGCGCACGAAGAGGGGGTTGGTCAGGGCCTGCTTGTGCACGGCGTGCGCGCCGGATTCCGGCGTGGCGAGGAACGCGGTGCCCAGCTGGGCCGCGCTCGCGCCCGCCGCGAGGACGGCGGCGATCTGACTGCCGCGCATGAGACCGCCGGCGGCGACGATCGGCAGCCGCACCGACTCGCGGACCTGGGCGACCAGGGAGAGCAGCCCGATGCCGCAGCCGTCCGTCTCCGGGTTGTCGCGGTGGGCGCCCTGGTGGCCGCCGGCCTCCACGCCCTGCACGATCACCGCGTCCGCGCCGGCCCGCTCCACCGCGACGGCCTCCTCGGCGGTGGTCGCCGTGACGAGGGTGAAGGTTCCCGAGCGCCGCAGGGACTCCAGCGCGTCACTGCCGGGGACGCCGAAGTGGAAGGAGACGACCGGCACCGGGTTGTCCAGCAGCACCGCGAGTTTGGCGTCGTAGCCGTCGTCGCGGCCGCTGTCCGGGTCGCCGAGCTCGGTCTCGTACCAGGCGGCCTCACCGGCGAGCTGGTGGGCGTAGACCTCTATGGCGCCCGCGGCGGGGAGCGCGGCGCCTGCCGCTCCGGAGGAGCCGGGGCCCGCCCCGGGATACTCGGGCTGCGGCATGAAGAGGTTCACGCCGAAGGGGCGGCCGGTCAGGCTCCGCAGCTGCTTGATCTCCTGGTACATGCCGTCGGCCGTCTTGTACCCGGCCGCGAGGAAACCGAGCCCGCCTGCCTCGGCCACGGCGGCGGTGAGCTGAGGCACGGAGACACCGCCCGCCATGGGGGCCTGCACGATCGGGTGCGGGAAGAGATCGGTCAGCGCGGAGGACATGACGGCATGTTGTCACGTCCTCCGAACAAGTCCGAATCGGCCCTTCCCCGTGCCCGACGGGCGCCGGGGGCCGCCCCCCGGCACCGCTCAGCGCCCGTTGAACGCGTCCTTCAGACGCGAGAACAGACCCTGCTGGCCGGGCTGGAACTGACCCGTGGGCCGCTCCTCGCCGCGCAGCTTGGCCAGCTCGCGCAGCAGCCGCTCCTGCTCCGGGTCGAGCTTCGTCGGCGTCTGGACCTCGACGTGCACGATGAGGTCGCCGCGGCCGCCGCCCCGCAGATGCGTGACGCCCCGGGCGTGCAGCGGGATCGACTGCCCGGACTGGGTGCCGGGCCGGATGTCGACCTCCTCCAGGCCGTCCAGCGTCTCCAGCGGCACCTTCGTGCCGAGCGAAGCCGCCGTCATCGGGAGGGTCACCGTGCAGTGCAGGTCGTCGCCGCGCCGCTGGAACTGCGCGTGCGGCAGCTCGTGGATCTCCACGTACAGGTCGCCGGCGGGGCCGCCGCCGGGGCCGACCTCGCCCTCGCCCGCCAGCTGGATGCGGGTGCCGTTGTCGACGCCGGCCGGGATCTTCACCGTGAGCGTGCGACGCGAGCGGATCCGCCCGTCGCCCGCGCACTCCGGGCACGGGGTCGGGACGACGGTGCCGAAGCCCTGGCACTGCGGGCACGGCCGCGAGGTCATGACCTGGCCCAGGAAGGACCGGGTCACCTGCGACACCTCGCCGCGGCCGCGGCACATGTCACAGGTCTGGGCCGTGGTGCCCGGGGCCGCGCCCTCGCCGCTGCAGGTGGTGCAGACGATCGCCGTGTCGACCTGGATGTCCTTGGTCGTGCCGAAGGCCGCCTCTTCGAGGTCGATCTCCAGCCGGATCATCGCGTCCTGGCCGCGGCGGGTGCGCGAGCGCGGACCGCGCTGGGACGCCGTGCCGAAGAACGCGTCCATGATGTCGGAGAAGTTCCCGAAGCCACCGGCCCCGAAGCCGCCGGCCCCGCCGCCGCCCGACTGGGAGAGCGGATCGCCGCCGAGGTCGTAGACCTGCTTCTTCTGCGGGTCCGACAACACCTCGTAAGCGGCGTTGATCTCCTTGAACCGCTCCTGGGTCTTCGGATCCGGGTTGACGTCCGGGTGCAGCTCGCGCGCGAGCCGACGGAAGGCCTTCTTGATCTCTTCCTGCGACGCATCGCGGCGCACGCCGAGAACGGCGTAGTAGTCCGTGGCCACTTACGACTCCGCCAGGATCTGTCCGACGTACCGTGCCACCGCTCGTACCGCTCCCATCGTTCCCGGGTAATCCATGCGGGTCGGTCCGACCACGCCCAGTTTGGCGACTGCCTCGCTGCCCGAACCGTAACCGACCGACACCACGGAAGTGGAGTTGAGTCCCTCGTGGGCGATCTCGTGACCGATGCGTACGGTCATGCCCGAATCCCCCGCCTCGCCAAGGAGCTTGAGGAGCACGACCTGCTCCTCCAGGGCCTCCAGGACGGGCCGGATGGTGAGGGGAAAGTCATGTCCGAAGCGGGTGAGATTGGCGGTGCCGCCGATCATCAACCGCTCCTCGTTCTCCTCGACGAGCGTCTCCAGCAGGGTGGAGAGCACCGTCGTGACCGTGCCGCGGTCCTCCGCCTCGAAGGCGTCCGGCAGATCCTCCACCAGACGCGGCACGTCGGAGAACCGGCGGCCCGCGACCCGGCTGTTCAGCCGTGCGCGCAGATCCGCCAGCGAGGACTCCCCGAAGGGCGCCGGGCAGTCCACCATCCGCTGCTCGACCCGCCCGGTGTCCGTGATCAGCACGAGCATCAGGCGCGCGGGCGCGAGCGAGAGAAGCTCCACGTGCCGCACGGTCGAACGGGTCAGGGACGGGTACTGCACGACGGCGACCTGGCGGGTGAGCTGCGCGAGCAGCCGTACCGTCCGGGCCACGACGTCGTCGAGGTCGACCGCGCCGTCGAGGAAGTTCTGGATGGCCCGCCGCTCGGGGCCGGTCATCGGCTTGACGCCGGCCAGCTTGTCGACGAACAGCCGGTAGCCCTTGTCCGTGGGGATGCGCCCGGCGCTGGTGTGCGGCTGGGCGATGTACCCCTCGTCCTCCAGGGCGGCCATGTCGTTGCGGACCGTCGCCGGGGACACGCCGAGGTTGTGACGCTCGGTGAGCGCCTTGGACCCCACGGGCTCCTCGGTGCCGACGTAGTCCTGGACGATGGCGCGCAGGACCTGGAGCCTGCGTTCACTCAGCATCCGCGCGCACCTCCAAGAATCTCGTCCCCCAGTCCCCTGGGCGTCCCGGCTGGCACTCTTCACATCCGAGTGCCAGCATCCCCGGCCCAGTGTACGGCTGTGGGGTACACCCAGGGCAAGGTCGGCCCTTCCCGGGGCGTTGTCCAGCTAGCGTCGCGGTATGACGGTGACTTGGGAAGAGCTCGGATGGGAGCGGCTCGCGACGGGGGTCGGCCGGGTGCGGCTGCCGGGCTGGGACTGCACGGCGGGGCTGGTCGTGGGCACGGGCGCGGCCCTGATGGTGGACGCGGGATCCAGCCTGGCGGAGGGGGCCCGGCTGCGGGCCCAGGCCGAGGAGCTCACCGGCGCGCGTGTGACTCATCTCGCGCTCACCCACCCCCATTTCGACCATGTGTTCGGTGCGGCGGCGTTCGCGGGCGCGGAGGTCTTCGGGGCGGTGGGCTCGGACTCGGTGCCGGCCGAGGAGCTGCGGGCGGACGCGGTGCGCAACGGCCTCGACGAGACGGCGGCGACCGAGGCCGTCGACACGCTCGTCCGGCCCCGCCATCCGGTCTGCGGCGAGTGGACCCTCGACCTGGGCGACGGCCGGCAGGTCCTGCTGGCCAACCTCGGCCCCGCCCATACCGCCCACGACCTCGTGGTCCTCGTCCCCGGAGCCGCCGGCTCACCGGAGGTGGTGTTCTGCGGCGACCTGGTCGAGGAGTCCGGCGAACCGCAGGCCGGACCCGACGCCGTCCCCGGCCGCTGGCCGGCCGCCCTCGACCGTCTGCTGGACCTCGGCGGCGAGGACGCCGTGTACGTGCCCGGCCACGGGGCGGCGGTGGACGCCGCGTTCGTGCGGGCCCAACGCGACGCCCTGGCAACCCGTTTCGGCGTGTCGCGCTGATCGTGCGTCCCTCGCCCCGCGGATTCTCCTATCGTCATCCGAATGCGCCCACCCGTCTCCCGCCACCGCCCTTCCGACGGGGTCCCTCCGGGCCCGCGCCCCCGTGCGTACTCCACCGACCTGACCCCTCCCTGGAAGAAGCCGAAGCCCGTCCCCGAGGTCCCGGCGGACCCCGGCCTGGTCGTGGAGGAGCCCGGCACCGGGTTCTGCGGGGCGGTGATCGGATGCGAGGTGGGCACAGTGACCCTGGAGGACCGCTTCGGCAAGCACCGGGTGTTCCCGCTGGAGCCGGGGGGCTTCCTGCTGGAGGGCCGCACGGTCACCCTCGTCAGGCCCTCCTCGGGTCCGGCACGCCTCTCCCGCACCGCCTCCGGCTCGGTCGCCGTCCCCGGCGCCCGCGCCCGGGTCGCCCGCGCCGGACGCATCTACGTCGAGGGCCGGCACGACGCCGAGCTGGTGGAGAAGGTGTGGGGCGACGACCTGCGCGTCGAGGGCGTCGTCGTGGAGTACCTGGAGGGCGTCGACGACCTGCCGTCGATCGTCGCGGAGTTCGCCCCGGGACCGGACGCCCGGCTCGGGGTCCTGGTCGACCACCTCGTGCCCGGCACCAAGGAGTGGCGCATCGCCCGGTCGGTGACCAGCGAACACGCCCTGGTGGTCGGCCACCCGTACATCGACGTCTGGGAGGCGGTGAAACCGGCCTCCCTGGGCATCGAGTCCTGGCCGCGCGTGCCGCACGGGCAGGACTGGAAGACGGGGGTGTGCCGGGCGCTGGGCTGGCCGTCGGAGAACACGGGCGCGGTGTGGCAGGCGATCCTGAAGCGGGTGGGCTCCTACAAGGACCTGGAGCCGGAGCTGCTGGGCCGGGTGGAAGAACTGATCGACTTCGTCACCGCCCCCGCCTGACGCCGCCGCCCGCCGCCTGACGCCCACCGCCCGCGACTGCCCGGAGCACACCGGGGCACACCCGGGCGGGTCCTAGTCCACCAGGTCCCGCACCACCGCGTCGGCCAGCAGTCGCCCGCGCAGGGTCAGCGCCGCCCGCCCCGCTTCGTAGGGGCCCGGCTGGAGCAGGCCCTCGCCGAGCGCCCGCCGGGACGCCGCGAGCCCCTCCGGCCGCAGCAGAGCGAGCGGCGCCCCCTCCCGCAGCCGCAGCTCCAGCAGGATCCGCTCGACCCGGCGGTCCTCGTCCGAGAGCACCTCACGTCCGGCGCCCGGCGAGCGCCCGCCCGCGAGGGCCGCCGCGTACGCACCGGGATGCTTGACGTTCCACCAGCGCACCCCGCCCACGTGCGAGTGCGCTCCCGGTCCGGCGCCCCACCAGTCGGCGCCGCGCCAGTACAGCTCGTTGTGGAGGCACCGGCCCGCCTCCGAGGTCGCCCAGTTGGAGACCTCGTACCAGTCGTAGCCCGCCGCCGACATCACCTCGTCGGCGATCAGATAGCGGTCCGCGTGGACGTCGTCGTCGGTCATCGGCACCTCGCCGCGGCGGATGCGGCGGGCGAGCTGGGTGCCCTCCTCGACGATCAGGGCGTACGCCGAGACATGGTCGGGGCCCGCGCCCAGCGCCGCGTCCAGGGACGCCCGCCAGTCGTCGTCCGTCTCGCCCGGGGTGCCGTAGATCAGGTCGAGGTTGACGTGCTCGAAGCCCGCGGCCCGGGCCTCCGCCACGCAGGCCTCGGGGCGGCCCGGGGTGTGCGTGCGGTCGAGGACCTTCAGGACGTGCTGCCGGGCGCTCTGCATGCCGAAGGAGACCCGGTTGAAGCCGCCCGCGCGCAGAGTCGCCAGATACGCCGGGTCCACGGACTCCGGGTTCGCCTCGGTCGTCACCTCCGCGTCGGCCGCCAGCCCGAACTCGTCGCGGATCGAGCCCAGCATCCGCACCAGGTCGGACGCCCCCAGCAGGGTCGGGGTGCCGCCGCCGACGAAGACCGTGCGGACCTCGCGCGGGTCGTCGCCGAGGACCTTGCGGGCCAGCCGGATCTCGTCGATCAGGGTGTCCGCGTAGTTCTCCCGGGAGGCGAGGACGCCGCCGGTGCCGCGCAGCTCGGTCGCGGTGTAGGTGTTGAAGTCGCAGTACCCGCAGCGGGTCGCGCAGTACGGGACGTGCAGGTAGAACCCGAGGGGGCGGTCGGCGGCGCCGGCGAGCGCGTGCTCCGGGAGCGCGCCGTCGCCGGGTACCGGCTCGCCGTCGGGAAGTGCGGAAGGCATGTCGTCCATTGTCCCGTACGTCCGCACCGATCCATGTCCGAGCCGGTCGAGGGCGCCACGGGCCCCCGCCCGGGGCGATCCGCGACGGCGTCGGATCACGTGCCGAGGCGATCCGCGACGGCGTGGGCTCACGTCCCTGGCGATCCGTGGCGACCTCGGCTCACGTGCCGGGCGATCCGCGACGGCTTCGGCTCACGTGCCGGGCGATCCGCGACGGCTTCGGCTCACGTGCGGGGCGTCCGTTCGTGCGTGGGGCGCCGGGGGGCCGGGCGCTCTCAGGCCAGCAGTTCCGCGCCCAGCGGCCGTCCGGGAGCGGCGCCCGGCAGGACGTAGGCCAGCGCCGAGCCCCGCGTCTCGGTGAACCCGCTGAGCTCGTCGCGGGTCGCCATCCGCCGCTGCACGCGGGTGAACAGCGCCGGGTCCCGCATGAACCCGAGGAACAGCAGGCCCTGGTCGGTGGGGCCGTCGGCGTAGGAGTAGCCGCGGCGCAGCATCCGGGCCCCGCCGTCGTGCCGGGAGCTGACCACTGCGACGTGGGAGCGCGCGGGGGTGAGGTACCGGCCCTTCGGGGACTTGGCGAAGACGTCGACCTCGGCGTGCTCGGGGCCGCCCGGCAGGGGGCCGCCCGTCGAGCGGCGGCGGCCGACGATCTCCTCCTGCCGGTGCACGCCCAGCCGCGCGAAGTCCTCCACCCGCAGATGGACGCGCCGGACGACGAGATAGGTGGCGTCGTCCGACCACACCCAGCGCTCGCACTCCTCAGGGCTCGGGTTGGCACTGCCGTTCTTGAAGCCGAGCAGGTCGCGCGGGGTGCCGCCGCCGTCCGGGGACGGCGGCAGGAAGCCGGACTGCCGCCAGCGCGGACGCAGTGTCTCCCCGGCCAGCCGGGTGAGGGACTCGGCCGTCTCCTCGCATGCGTCGGAGTCGTCGGCGCACAGCTGCACCAGCACGTCACCGCCGCAGCGGGCGGGGTCGAGGCGATCGCCGGGGAACGAGGGCAGCTCGCGCAGGGCCGCGGGGGCGGACACGCCGAGGCGGGCGGGCAGGAGAGGGCCGACGCCGACCGTGGCGGTGAGCCGCGCCTCCTGGGAGCCGTCCGTTTCCCCGGTCTCGGCGAGCGCGTCGGTCCAGGCCCCCAGCACCTCCTTCAGCGCCCGCGCGCCGGCCGTCCCGCGCACGGCGGGATCGAGATCGTAGGCCAGGAGCAGCGCGGTGGCCTGCCGGGGCGTCGTCACGCCGGCCTGGCGGACGCCGGGGCGACCGGGACCGGAGCCGGAACCTGGTCCGGGGGCGCCCCGGTGCGGCGGACCGGCCGCACGGGTGCAGGCGGTCGCGGTGAGCCCGAGCCCCGCGCCGGCGATCAGGACGCTTCGGCGCAAGGGCGCGTCGACAGGGATATTCGTTGCCTTCGGCACGAACCGGACGATACATCCGCAGGGCCGGGCATCCGTTCTCCCCCGCCCGTCCCCGCGGCCGCGGGGTCGAGCTCTACTCCGCCTGGAGCACCAGCAGGGCCAGGTCGTCCTCGGGAGGCTGTTCGCCGAACGCGTGGACCAGGCCCCGGATCCGCTCCGCGATCAGGTCCGCGTCGAGGCCCACACAGCCCGCCAGCGCTGCGGCGAGCCCCGCCTCGTCGTCGAACTGGCGCAGGCCCGACCGCCGTTCGGTGACTCCGTCCGTGACGCACAACAGGGTGTCGCCGGGCCGCAGCCGCAGGCTGTCGCACGTGTAGGCGACGTCCTCGATGACCCCCAGCAGCGTCTGCGGGTGCCCGGCCGTGGCGACCGAGCCGTCCGGGCCGAGCACCAGCGGCAGCGGGTGTCCGGCGGAGGCGAGGGTGCAGCGCACGCCGCCCTCGAAGGGGGCCAGCTCGCCGTAGAGGAGCGAGAGGAAGCGGGTCTGCGGTCCCTCCCCCGGAACAGCGGGCCCGACGAAGGCCCGGGCGGCGGCGTCGGCGGCCTCGGTCGCGTCGTCGAGGAGCAGCTGGTTGAGCCGGTCCAGCACGTCGGCCACGCCGTAGCCCTCGCGGGCCAGCAGCCGCAGCCAGGGCCGGGCCAGGCCGATGACCACGGCCGCCTCCGGCCCCTTGCCCTGCACATCGCCCACCGCGAAGCACCAGCGGCCGTCCCCCGCCGGGAACAGGTCGTAGAAGTCACCGCTCGGCCCGCCCTGATCCCGCGGCTCGTAGACGAGCGCGCTGCGCACGCCGGGGATCTCGGCGACCGCGCCGGGCAGCAGCCCGCGCTGGAGGACGGCGCTGATGGTGGCCTGGCGGGCGTACTGACGGGCCGCTCCGATGGCCAGCGCCACCCGGCGGCCGAGGTCCTCGACGAGCCCGGTGACCTCGTCGGGGAAGACGCCCGGTCCGGCGCGCCCGATCACCAGCGTGCCCAGCGGACGGCCGCCGGCGATCAGCCGGTAGGCCAGCGACGCGCCGTGCGGGCCGAGCCCCGCGCCGGGCCACGGAAACGGCTCGGGCCCGGAACGCGGACCGCCGTCGGGCGGACAGGGCGGATCCTTCTCCAGGGTCCCGCGCAGCTCCTCGATGCGGTTCTCGCTGGCGTGCCAGACCCGGGCCAGCCGCGGTCCCGGGCCGCCGGCCCACTCACCGCGCCCGCTGACCTCGTCCTCCAGCCACACCGCGCACCAGTCGGCGAGCCTCGGCACGAGCAGCTGGCCGGTCAGCGCCGCCACCAGGTCCTCGTCCAGCTGCCCGGCGAGCAGGTCGGACGCCTCGGCGAGGAAGGAGAGGGCGCCGCGGTTGAGCCAGTCCCGATCTCCCCGGGCGGCGATCGGCTGCGTATAGGGATGAGGGTGGTACTGGTACTGGGACTGGGACTGGGACTGGGACTGGGACTGGGACTGGGAC
>NZ_JAHHIU010000101.1 GCF_024539815.1 Streptomyces hayashii | reverse complement strand
CGCCCCGCCGGCGCCCCCGGGCCCCGCCGCACCGGCCTCCCCACGGAACGCCCGGACCCGCATCGCGGTGACCGCGGTCCTTCTCGTCGCCGTCGCCGTCACCATCGCGGGCACCCTCCACAAGGGCGACCACGAAAGCACCCCGGGCCGTCTGCTCGGCGGATACGCCCTCGCCTGGGCGCTGTTCGCCGCAGCCGTGTGGACCGTGCGCAAGGTCCCGGTCCGCGCCGCGACCGTCCTCGTCCTCGCAGGCGCGGCCGCGATCGCCCTGGCCGGACTCACGGCGCAGCCCCGCACCAGCAACGACATGTACCGCTACGCCTGGGACGGCCGGGTCCAGGCCGCAGGCATCTCGCCCTACGCCCACCCGCCGGCCGCGCCGGAACTCGCCCCCCTGCGCGACGACTGGCTGTTCCCCACCCGGGCCGTCTGCGAGGGATGGGGGCTGACCCACACGGCCCAGGGCCTCTGCGTCCGCATCAACCGGCCCGCCGTCCCCACGATCTACCCGCCGGTGGCCGAGGGCTGGTTCTTCGCGGTGCACACCGTCTCCCCCTCCGACAGCCGGCACAAGCCGCTCCAGGCCGGTGGAGCGGTCCTCGCCTTCGGCACCACGCTGGCCCTGCTGGCCGTCCTGCGCCGACGCGGCGACCCGCAGCGCGCCCCGGCCCGGGCCGCGCTGTGGGCATGGTGCCCCGCCGTCGCCCTGGAAGCGGTCAACAACGCCCACATCGACACCCTGGGCGTGCTGTTCGTCGTGCTCGCCCTCGGCACCGCCACCGCCGGCGCCCGCCGGGGCGCGCTGCTCGGCGCGGCGATCGCCGTCAAGCTCCTGCCCGTCCTCGTCCTGCCCGGCGCACTGTCCGGGCAGCGCGGGCCGCTGCGCGTCCTGAAGGTCGTCGTCGCGGCCGTCGCCGCGGTGGCGCTCGCCTACCTGCCCTACGTCGTGAGCTCCGGCGCGGGCGTCCTGGGCTACCTCCCCGGCTACCTCCACGAAGAGGGCTACGAACCCGGTCACGTACGCCGCTTCGCCCTGCTGCGGCTCCTGTTGCCCGACGCGGCCGCAGGGGTGACCGCGGCCCTGCTGCTCGCCCTGGCCGCGCTGTACGTGTGGTGGCGGGGAGACCCGGCTCGCCCCTGGCGCGGCGCTCTTCTGGTCACCGGCACCGCGCTGCTCCTCTTCTCGCCGAGCTATCCCTGGTACTCCCTGCTGGTGATCGCCCTCGTGGCCATGGACGGACGCTGGGAGTGGCTGACCGTCACCCTCGCCGGCACCGCCCTGTACATCGGCGGCCGTCTGCTTCCCGGATTTCCCCTCCAGGCATGGGCCTACGGCTGTGCGGCGGTCGCGGTCACCGTCGGTGCGTGCCTGCGCTCCGGAGGGGCCCGCCGCATCCTGCGGCAACGCTTCGGCCGGACCTGACCGGCCCGACCTGACGCGTCCGGACCCGGGACCGGCCGGCGGCGTCAGACGCGCCAGGAGCGCAGGACGTCCGCGACGGCGTAGATCGTCAGCCGGGTCTCGCGGATCTTTCTGACGAGGTCGGAGAAGCCTCCGTAAGGGGGATCGATTCCCTCCCCCGACTGGTCCATGTACTGACCCGCGACGAACGCGGCGAACAGGCTGTTGCGGTGCGGCAGCGGCTCCAGGCGCACGACGGTGTGCAGAAGGGCGGCCGCGCGCCATGCGGCGTCGGGGTCGGAGGCCGCGAGCGTCGGCATCCGCGTCCGGTGCCGCGCGACGGCCGCCACCAGCGCCGAGTAGTCGGTGACGGACACGTCGTCGTTGCCGAGGGCGGCCTCCTGGACGTCCAGGAGCCAGGGGACGTCGATGTAGAGGATGTCGCTCATCAGGCGGCAGCAGCTCCCTGGCCGCGCTGCGACGGGGGGACCTCGTCGGGGAACGCCTCGTCGAACTCGGCACGGAGCCTGTCGGCCCACGAGGCGGCTCCGGCGAGGAACTGCTTGCGGTGCATCTCGCGGACGCCGAGGTCGTGCATGTACTGCTTCAGGCTCTTGCCCTCGGCCGCGGCAGCCGTACGCACGCCTTCCATTTCCTCTTCGGTGAAGGTCACATTCAGTGATGGCATACGAGCAGGGTACCTATCAGGTACCTGGTGGTGCCAGCCTTCGGCGACGCGCGGTTGCCGACCTGCCCGACCGGACGCCGTCCGACCTGGCGCAGCAACCGGGGGCGGGGCGTGCGGCGCCCCGGCCGCCACCGTCGCCGGTGAGTTCCGAGGCCGCGAGGCCCGGGTCCTCAGTGCGGCCGGGCCGGGGGGAGGGTCTGGGCGCACCAGATGGTCTTGCCCTCGGTGGTGTGCCGGGTGCCCCAGCCCTGCGTGAGCTGGGCGACCAGCAGCAGGCCCCGGCCGCCCTCGTCGAAGGCGCGGGCCCGGCGCAGGTGCGGGGCGGTGTTGCTGGAGTCGGAGACCTCGCAGATCAGGGCGGTGTCGCGAATGAGCCGGAGCCGGATCGGGGGCTCGCCGTACCGGATGGCGTTGGTGACCAGCTCGCTGACGACCAGTTCGGTGACGAACGCCGCCTCCTCCAGGCCCCAGGCGTCCACCTGGTCGACGGCGAGCTTCCTGACCCGCGGCACCTGCGCGAAGTCGGGTTCGACGTCCCAGTCGGCGACGTGCTCGGGATTCAGCGCGTGAGTGCGGGCGAGCAGCAGGGCGGCGTCGTCGGAGCGTCGTCGGGGGAGCACGGCCTCCATCACCCTGTCGCACAGCGATTCCAGCGACGTGCCCGAGTCGTCGTTCAGGACCCGCAGCAGATCGTCGGTCCCGCGGTCGGCGTCGCGCTCGCGGCTCTCCACCAGCCCGTCGGTGTACAGGGCGAGCAGACTGCCCTCGGGCACCACGAGCTCGCTCGCCTCGAACGGCAGCCCGCCGATGCCGAGCGGGGGCCCCGGCTGTGCGGGCGCCGGGATCGCGGCGCCGTCCGGGGCGATGATCAGCGGGAGCGGGTGGCCGGCGCTCGCCAGGGTCAGGCGGCGGGAGACGGGGTCGTAGACGGCGTACAGACAGGTGGCGCCGGACTCGCCGGTCGGCTGGAAGTGACCGTCGGGACGCAGGTCGCCGGCGAGGTGGATGACGAGGTCGTCCAGGTGGGTGAGCAGTTCGTCCGGCGGCAGGTCCACGTCGGCGAGGGTGCGCACCGCGGTGCGCAGCCGGCCCATGCTGGCCGACGCGTGCAGACCGTGGCCGACCACGTCGCCGACGACCAGGGCGACCCGCGCGCCGGACAGCGGGATCACGTCGAACCAGTCGCCGCCCACCTCCGCGCCGGTCCCGGCGGGCAGGTAACGCGATGCCACCTCGACGGCTTCCGGGCTCGGCAGCCTCTGGGGCAGCAGGCTGCGTTGCAGGGTCAGCGCGGTCGTGCGCTCGCGCGAGTACCGGCGGGCGTTGTCGATGGCGACGGCGGCCTTGGCGGTCAGCTCCTCGGCGAGGATCAGGTCGTCGGCGGTGAAGGCCTCGGGCCGGTCGCAGCGGGAGAACGCGACGACGCCGAGCAGCGCGCCCCGCGCGCGGAGCGGCACGGTGATCCGGCCGGTCAGCCCGTCCTCGGCGATGGACTCGTCGATCCGCGGGTTGTCCGGCGGCCAGTGGGCCGGGTCGGCGGCGAGCCCGGGGCCGAAGGCCCACTCGCCCCCGGGCCCGGGCTCGGCGGCCAGCTCGACCATGGAGCGTCCGGTGGCCATGCAGCGGGTGAAGACGGAATCGGGTGCGTGACCGACGCGCGCCGGGTCCCCGGAAGCCAGTGCGTCGTCCGTTCGCGTACCGTGCTGGGCGGCACGGCTGAGCGTGACCGTGCGGTCGAGGGCGATCGCGGGCGGGGAGGGCGGTTCCTCGCCGCCCAGCACCTCGGCGAAGAGATCCACGGTGACCAGGTCGGCGAATCCCGGCACGGAGCTCTCGGCCAGCTCCTGGGCCGTTCCGACCACGTCGAGCGTCCGGCCGATGTCGCGTCCGGCCTCGTTGAGGATGAGCAGGCGCTGCCGGGCCCAGTACTCGGCGCTCATGTCGAAGCCCCAGTTGGCGACGGCGCGCACCTTGCCCTCGGCGTCCCGGACGGGCCATATGCTGGTGGCCCAGGCATTGGCGTAGTTGCTGCCCAGCGGCTGGAAGACGGTGATGAGGCGCGCGGGCACGCCCGTCCTCGCCACCTCGGAGAGCTGGTCGGTGTAGGGCTTGTCGTCCCGTTCGGGAAACAGCGAGCGGTCGAACTCGGGCAACACCTCGCGGTACTTCCTGCCGAGCACCTGTTCCTCGGAGTGGGCGATGACCCGGCCCGAGGAGGCGTTGATCCACAGGAACCGCAGCTCGGGGTCGTAGACGCCCAGCGCGAAAGGGCACTGCTCGAAGGCCCGGTCCGCGATCACCGGGCGTCGGTCCCAGCGCTGCACCGTCATCACCCGGCCCTGAGCGCGCCCGTCGGCGCCGACCAGCGGGTGCGCCGTCACCACGGCATCCACCGCGTAACCGTCGCGGTGACGCACCACCCTGAACCCCGGGGGGTCGGCGGCGTCCTGGCCCTCGGGGGAGCCGGGCGGCGGGGGATCGGCCATCAGATCGGTCACGGGCCGCCCGAGGACGTCTCGGGACGTCCAGCCCAGCAGCAGACGCCCTCCCTCGCTCCAACCGCTCACCAAGCCGTCCGGGTCCACCACGACAGCGGCAGTGGGGGCGTCCTCCTTGCCGGCCATTTCCACGCGCCAGGCCTCCGTCCGGACGGCGGTGTCCGCCGGCGCTGGTTCCCGGCGGTTGCTTCCAGGCTAGATCGCTCCACGCCCCTCGGCGCTCCGGGCCGGCGCAGGTCGCCTTCGGCGGACGCGGGACGCGGGAAGCGGATGCGGGGCGGGGGAGGCGGATGCGGCGAACGGGGTCCGCCGCCGTCCCGCCCCCCGTGGGGCGAGCCCGGCCGGGCGGCGGGACGGCGGCTGCGGCCGCGTGGACGGACCACGCCGCCGCAGTCGCTCGTACGTCCCGGGGATCAGACGGCCGTGAAGGTCCACAGCAGATTGGTGCTGCTGCCGTAGGTCCACTGCTTGGTGACGGAGCCGGAGGGGACGTTGCCGCCGCCGTCCAGGACCAGACCGGTGGCGCGGTTGGCGATCGAGAAGCGGCCGTCGCCGCGGTGGGTGATCGTCCACTGCTGGTTGTTGTTGCCGCTGTTCCACGCAGCCTGTCTGGCGGCGGAGCCGCTGCCGTCGCCCCAGCCGTCGGCGACCATGCCGTTCGTGCGGTTGACCAGTCGGTAGTAGCCCCCTGCGAGGGGCTCCGCGCGCCACTGGAGGTTGGTGCTGCTGTCCCAGGTCCACTGCTTGAGGTTGGACCCGGAGGCGACGTTGCCGCCGCTGTCCAGCGCGAGTCCGTCGGTGACGTTGCTGATCCGGAGGTACGCGGCCGGGTTGAACTGGACCCTCAGTGAGGTGATCTGGTCGTTGTTGCCGGTGACTCTGAGGTCGGGGTTGTCGGCGGTGAAGGTCCAGGAGGTGCCGGTGAAGTCGTCTCCCGAGTAGCCGACCACCTGGTAGCCGGGGGCCGGCCGGAGGGAGGAGATCGTGCGTGCGCCCAGTCCGGCCGCGCTGAGGCCGGCCGCGGTGTAGTCGCCGAGGGGGAGCGGGGCGGAGCCGCCCGTGTAGCCGACGTCCTGGAAGGCGATGGCGCCGGACGGCGGCAGCAGACCGGGGATCGCGCCGGAGAACGTGAGCTTCAGGACGTAGGCGCCCGCGCTGTGCGGCGCCGAGGACGGCAGGGTGACCGTGAGTCCGGAGGAGTTCTGGACCGGTGTGGGCAGGTCGGTGTACGTGCCCGCGGTGGAGCCGAGCAGCTTCACCGCGGTCAGCGACGAGAGGTTGATCCGGTCCGAGCCGAGCGTCTTGATCGTCAGCGAGCTGCCGGGCCAGCCGAGGACGGTGGCGTACAGGACGGTGCCGGCCTTGTTCCGGGTGAAGCGGATGTCCTGCGCGGTGCCGGCCGTCGGCGTGGTGAAGGAGCCGCCGCCCATCTTCGTCGGGCCCTCGCCGTACACCGTCCAGGCGCGGGTCGAGTACACCGACTCGCCGAAGCGCTTCAGGTAGTCGCCCATGCCGAGCAGGATGTCCTTCTGCGCCTGGGGGATGGTGCCGTCCGCCATCGGCGCGATGTTCAGCAGCACGTTGCCGTTCTTGCTCACCCGGTCGAGGAACGAGTGCAGCATCTGCTGGGTGCTGTAGTAGCCGATGCCCTGCGTGTAGCACCAACTGCTGCTGGAGATGCTGTCGTCGGTCAGCCAGTACGGGGTGGTGAGGTCGCCCGGGCCGCCGCGCTCGTAGTCGAAGACCTCGCCCTTGCCGTTCATGCCGTCCTTGTAGGTGGCGACCACCTCACGGCCCCAGCTGTTGGCCTGGTTGTAGTAGTACGACAGGAAGTTCAGGCGCTGCGTCTCGTCGACGGCGTCCAGCTTGAAGTCCTGCCAGAGGATGTCGGGCTGGGCCCGGTCGATGACCTCCTTGAGCTTGTCGTACCAGAGCTGGTTCTCCGCCGCCGCGCCCAGCTGCCCGTAGAGCTTCTTCAGGCTCGGGTCCGTCTGGGCGGGGGCGTACTCGTAGAAGCCGTTGAAGTGGTACGCGTGGTGCATGGCGACCAGCAGCTTGAGGCCCTTGGCGCGGATGGCCGTGGAGAACAGCTGCAGCAGGTTCAGCCCCGGGCCCTTGTCCACCGAGTTCCACTCGTTGACCTGGCTGTCCCACATGGAGAAGCCGTCGTGGTGCTCGGCCACGGGGCCGGCGAACTTCGCGCCGGCGTCCACGAAGAGCTGTGCCCACTCGGCGGGGTCGAAGTTGCCGCCGGCCGACTTCAGCTTCGGCGCGAACTTGACGAAGTTGCCCGCCAGGTCCTGTGCTCCGTTGATGAAGTTGTGGTACGGCCATGCCGAGGGCTGGCCGTAGGTCGCGATGTGGTGCCGGTTGACCGCGTCGCCGGCCTGGTACATGGTGCGCGGATACCACTCGTTGCCGAAGGCCGGGACGCTGAAGACGCCCCAGTGGAAGTAGATCCCGAACTTCGCGTCCTGGAACCACTCCGGAGCCGGTGGGTGCTGGTCGACCGAGTTCCAGTCGGGGGTGTACGCGCCGGGCGCCGCCTGCGCGCTGCCGGCGCCGAACAGGCCTCCGGCGACGGCCGCCGCTGCCACGCAGGTGGCGCCGGCCAGGAAGTGGCGTCTGTTGATCGAACTCGACATGGAGACATCCCTGGTACAGAGGGGGCAGGGGAGTGTGCGGGGGAGACGGGGCGGCGTGGCTGCTGTGCACAGAGCGCCGCCTGTTACGCATGAAGGTCCGGCATGTCTCCTGGGGATGTCAACCGGGGTGCAGGGATGAAAGTGGCCGACCAGTCCCGCTAGTTGACTGCTTTACGGGGATTTACACCCTATTGCCACCGGCTAAACATGGCATGTCTCGCGGACGCTGCTCGGTGGATGCGGGCCACCATGTGATGTTGATTGATGGGATGGATCTTCCTCGGTGGACATTGCTCCCTCCGTAAGGCCCATTCGTGAGCTGCTGGTTCCTGGGGATTCGGGCGAAGGTCTGGACAGCGCGCCGTGGACCCCTCTATAAACATCCCATCTCTAGTCCGCGGTGGCACGCACATGTCGTCGCGGCTAAACATCTCCCGCTACGGGACCGGCGCGAGGAAGCACCGATGAGAGTCAGAACCACCCTCTGTTCAGCCGTCTCCGCTCTGTCCGCACTGGCTCTGCTCACCGCGTGCGGCAGCGGTTCCACCACCTCGGGGTCGTCGGGCGACGAGCCGCTGGTCGGCGTCGACTACCCCCGCTCCGACACCGACTTCTGGAACTCCTACATCAAGTACACGCCCCAGTACGGCAAGGAGCTGGGCCTGGACCTGAAGACCACCAACTCCCAGAACGACGTCGCCAAGCTCACGGCCAACGCCCAGACGTTGATCAGCCAGGGCGTCAAGGGATTCGCGATGGCCCCGCAGGACACCGCCGCCATCGCGCCCACCCTCGCGCAGCTGGAGGCGAAGAAGATCCCGGTCGTCACCGTCGACACCCGTCCCGACAGCGGCAACGTCTTCATGGTCGTGCGCGCCGACAACCGCGCCTACGGCGAGAAGGCATGCCAGTACCTCGGCACCAAGCTCGGCGGCAAGGGCAAGGTCGTCATGCTGGAGGGCGGCCTGGACTCCATCAACGGCCGTGACCGCACCCAGGCGTTCAACGACTGCATGAAGAAGGACTACCCGAACATCAAGGTGTTCGGCGAGGCCACCAACTGGGACGGCGCCGTCGCCGCCCAGAAGCTGCAGACGGACCTGACCGCCAACCCGGACATCAAGGGCGTCTACATGGAGGCCAGCTTCGCCCTGTCCGGCACACTCCAAGTCCTCAAGCAGAAGGGTCTGCTCGTCGACCCGAAGGACGACAAGCACGTCTTCGTCGTCTCCAACGACGGCATTCCCGAGGAGCTCAAGTCCATCGCCGCGGGCAAGATCGACGCCACGGTCTCCCAGCCGGCCGATCTCTACGCCAAGTACGCCCTGTACTACCTCAAGGCCGCGATCGACGGAAAGACGTTCAAGCCCGGCAAGACCGACCACGACAGCACCATCATCCAGGTCCGCGACGGCGTCCTGGAGGACCAGCTCTCCGCCCCGCTCGTCACCGCCGACGGCGGCACCTACGGCGGTGTGCCCAGCGTGAAGAGCGACGACAAGTCGCTGTGGGGCAACAACCTCGGCTGATTCCTTCGGCCTTTCCCACCGGTAATGGCAACGGCTCACGAGAACAAGGCGGTTGAGATGAGCGAAGGGGAGCGAGCAGTCACCCCCGTGCCCGCCCCGGCGGGCGGCGGACGGGCGCCCGCGGACCCGCCCGTCGTCGAGGCGACGGGCATAGTCAAACGATTCGGTCCGACGGTGGCGCTGAACGGCGCCCGGATCACCATCAACCCCGGCGAGACCCACGCCCTCGTCGGCCGCAACGGAGCCGGCAAGTCGACGCTGGTGTCGGTCCTCACCGGCCTTCAGGCCGCCGACGAGGGGACGGTGACCTTCGGCGGCGAGCCGGCGCCCCGGCTCAGCGACCGCGACGCCTGGCGGCAGCGCGTGGCGTGCGTCTACCAGAAGTCGACGATCATCCCCACCCTGACCGTCGCCGAGAACCTCTTCCTGAACCGGCACGACCGCGGAGCCGGCCGCCTGATCAGCTGGCACGCCACCCGCCGCCGGGCACAGGACCTGCTGTCGACCTGGTCCGTGGACGTCGACCCGCAGACCCCGGCGGTCGATCTGAGCGTCGAGCAGCGGCAGTTCGTCGAGATCGCCCGGGCGCTGTCCTTCGGCGCGCGGTTCATCATCCTCGACGAGCCGACCGCCCAGCTCGACGGGGCGGCCATCAACCGGCTCTTCGACCGCATCCGCGACCTGCAACGCCAGGGCGTCACCTTCCTGTTCATCAGCCACCACCTCCAGGAGGTCTACGAGATCTGCGACATGGTGACGGTGTTCCGCGACGCCCGGCACATCCTGACCGCGCCGGTCACCGAGCTCCCCCGCACCGAGCTGGTCGCCGCGATGACCGGCGAGGCGGCGGCCGACCGGCGCGAGGAACGCGCCGGCACCCTCGACCCCGGCGCCACGGCCGCGCTGAGCGTCCGCACGCTGCGCGGCGACGGGTACGACGACGTCAGCTTCCAGGTCGGGGCCGGCGAGATCGTCGGCCTCGCGGGCGCCGCCGGCAGCGGACGCACGGAGGTCGCCGAGACCGTCGTGGGACTGCGGGCCGCGGCGGCGGGCGGCGTGGAGATCGCCGGCAGCCGCCCCCGGCCGGGCAGCGTGCCCGCGGCGCTCGCCGCCGGCGCCGGATTCGTCCCGCAGGACCGCCACCACCAGGGCTTCGTCCCCGGAATGTCGATCGCGGACAACGCCACGCTGTCCGTGCCGAAGCGGCTCGGCTCCCACGGGTTCCTGAGCCGTGGCCGGCGCGACCGGCTCGCCGAGGCGATGATCGAGAACCTCGCGATCAAGACTCCCGGTCCGGACCTGCCCGTCTCCTCCCTGTCCGGAGGCAACCAGCAGAAGGTCGTCATGGCCCGCGCCCTGGCCGACGACCCCAGACTGCTGGTCCTGATCAACCCGACCGCGGGCGTGGACGTGCGCTCCAAGGAGTTCCTCCTCGGCAAGGTCGAGGAGACCGCGCGGGCCGGCACCGGAGTGCTCATCGCCTCCGACGAACTCGACGACCTGCGCATGTGCGACCGGGTCCTGGTGATGTTCCAGGGCCGTGTGACCTCGGAGATCGCCCGCGGCTGGCACGACCACGACCTCGTGGCCGCGATGGAAGGAGTGGACCTCGATGCCTGAAACCGTCCTCGCGGACACCGCCGCGGCCAAGGCCCCGGAGCCCGGGGCGAAGCGCACCGCGCTGCTCGGCGGCCGGATCCCCCTGGCCCGGCTGCGCGATCTCGCGCTCGTCCCGGCCATCGTGGTCATCGCGATCGTCGGACAGATCGTCAACCCGGTCTTCCTGCAGGCCGACAACCTCATCAACGTTTTGCAGACCATGTCCGAGATGGCCCTGCTGGTCCTCGCCCAGACGATGATCCTGATCGTCAAGAAGATGGACCTGTCGCTGGAGTCCACCATGGGCCTCGCGCCCGGCGTCGCCGCCTGGCTGGTGGTGCCCGTCGGCGCGGGCCACGGACTCGGACTGCTCCCCGGCGCGAGCGCCGTCCTCGTCACCCTCGCCGTGGGCGCACTCGTCGGCGTGGTCAACGCCCTGCTGATCATCCGCTTCGGACTCAACGGGTTCATCGTCACCCTCGGCATGCTGATCGTGCTGCGCGGCGTCCTCACCGGAATCTCCGGCGGCCAGACCTTCTTCCAGCTGCCCGAGTCGATGCTCTACCTCGGCACCGCCCAGTGGTTCGGCATGCCCGCGTCCATCTGGATCTGCCTGGCGCTGTTCGCGATCGCCATCGTCGTCCTCGGCTGGACCAGCTTCGGACGCTCGCTGTACGCCATCGGCGGCAACGTCGACGCCGCGAAGGCGGGCGGCATCCGCACCGACAGGGTGCTGTGGATCGTCATCGTCACCGGCAGCGTGCTCGCCGCCCTCGCCGGACTGCTGCTCTCCGGACGCCTGGCCTCCGTCGCCTCGGCACAGGGCAACGGATACATCTTCACCGTCTTCGCCGCCGCCGTCATCGGCGGGATCAGCCTCAACGGCGGCAAAGGCACCATGTTCGGCGCGTTCTGCGGCATCCTCCTGCTGTTCATGATCCAGAACGTGCTCACGCTCGGCGGCGTCCCGGCCCAGTGGATCGGCGCCCTCAACGGCCTGATCATCCTGGTCGCCCTCGCCATCTCCCGCATCACCGGCGGCAAGGTCCAGGAGTGACCCGGGCGGCCCCAGCGGCCGCCCGACCCGCGCCGCGTACGAGTCTCTTCGCAAGGGGACCGATCCCCCTTTCCCCTCACAGGAGTTGCCGCCATGTCCTCCCCCGTGCCCTCATCCGCCCGCATCACCGCCCTGGACGTGCTGGACGTGCGCTTCCCGACGTCCGAGCACCTGGACGGCTCGGACGCTATGAACCCCGAACCCGACTACTCCGCCGCCTACGTCGTCCTGCGCACCGACGCCGGCGACGGACTCGAAGGCCACGCCCTGGCCTTCACCACGGGCCGCGGCAACGACGTCCAGGCCGCGGCCATCGCGGCCCTGGCCCCGCATGTGGTGGGCCGGTCCGTCGAGGAGGTCTGCGGCGACCTCGGCGGATTCTCCCGCTCCCTCGTCCACGACCCCCAACTGCGCTGGCTGGGCCCGGAGAAGGGGGCCATCCACATGGCCACCGGCGCCGTCGTCAACGCCGCCTGGGACCTGGCGGCCAAGCGCGCGGGCAAGCCCGTGTGGCGCTTCCTCGGCGAGATGTCGCCCGAGGACCTGGTCGCCCAGGTCGACTTCCGCTGGCTCAGCGACGCCCTCACCCCCGAGGACGCACTCCAGATCCTGCGCCGCGCCGAGCCGGGCCGCGCACAGCGCATCGGCCACCTCCTCGACCAGGGCTACCCCGCCTACACCACCACCCCCGGCTGGCTCGGCTACTCCGACGAGAAGCTGGCCCGCCTCGCCCGCGAGGCCGTCGCCGACGGCTTCACCCAGATCAAGCTGAAGGTCGGCGCGGACCTGGCGGACGACATCCGGCGCATGCGCACCGCCCGCGAGACCGTAGGCGACGGCATCCGCATCGCCGTGGACGCCAACCAGCGATGGGACGTCCAGGTCGCGATCGACTGGATGAGCGCCCTGGCCCCCTACCAGCCCTACTGGATCGAGGAACCCACCTCGCCCGACGACATCCTCGGCCACGCCGCCGTGCGCAAGGCGGTCGGTCCCGTCAAGGTGGCGACCGGCGAGCACATCGCCAACCGGGTCGTCTTCAAGCAGCTCCTCCAGGCGGGCGCGGTGGACATCGTGCAGATCGACTCCGCACGGGTCGGCGGCGTCAACGAGAACATCGCGATCCTGCTGCTCGCCGCGAAGTTCGGCGTGCCGGTCTGCCCGCACGCGGGCGGCGTGGGTCTGTGCGAGATGGTGCAGCACCTGTCGATGTTCGACTACGTCGCCGTCTCCGGCACCACCGAGGACCGTGTCATCGAGTACGTGGACCACCTCCACGAGCACTTCGTCGACCCCGTCCGCATCGTCGAAGGCCACTACCTGGCGCCGACCCTGCCCGGGCTGAGCGCGCAGATGCACCCCGAGTCCCTCAAGGAGTACACCTACCCCGACGGCCCCGTCTGGGCAGCTCGTGTGTGACGCCCGGCCCCTCGTCGACGCCCACCACCATGTGTGGGACCTGGGCGTCCGACCGCAGCCCTGGCTGGACGAGCCCGGCCACGAACCGATCCGCCGCACCTTCGCCACCGCCGACCTGCGCGCGGCCGCGACCAGGCCGATCACGGGACGGCGACTGACGAGCACGGTGGTCGTCCAGTGCGTCGCGTCCGTGCCCGAGACACGCGACCTCCTCGTCCTGGCCGACGGCGACCCGCTCGTCGGGGCCGTCGTCGGCTGGGCGGACCTGACGTCCCCCGCGGTCGGCGACGTGCTCGACGACCTGCGGAGCGGGCCCGGGGGCCGGTACCTGCGGGCCGTACGCCATGTCGTGCAGGGCGAGTCGGATCCGCACTGGCTCCAACGGCCACAGGTCGAGTGGGCGTTGAGAGCGCTCGGCGAGCGCGGGCTCGGCTACGACGTCCTGGTCCGCAGCCACCAGCTCCCGCAGGCGATCCGTCTCGCGCAACGGCTCCCCGAACTGCCGCTCGTCCTGGACCACGCCGGCAAGCCGCCGCTCGCCGCGCAGGACCTGACCGACTGGAGCCGGAGCGTGCGCGCACTGGCCGGGCATCCCCAGGTCCGCTGCAAGGTGTCGGGACTGATCACCGAGGCCGACCACGACCGGTGGACCGTCGACGACATCCGCCCGGCGTGGGACGTCCTGCTCCGCGCCTTCGGCCCCGACCGGCTGATGTTCGGCTCCGACTGGCCGGTCGCCGACCTGGCGGGCGGATGGAACCGCTGGGCCGCCGCCGTCGAGGAACTGCTGGACGGCTGCTCCGGCGCCGAGATCCACGCGGTGCTCGCCGGCACCGCGACCGACTTCTACCGCCTCACCCCCGACACGACGAAGGAGACGACGCCGTGCTCATGACGGAGCTGCTGCACCCCGGGATCCTCGAATCCCTGGCCGGCGCCGGCCACGGCGCCCGCGTGCTGCTCGCCGACGGCCACTACCCCGCGAGCACCGCCACCGGAGAACGCGCCCGCACCGTCCACCTCAACCTGGCCCCCGGCCTGCTGGACGTCACGACCGTGCTCGACGTCCTGCTGCGCGCCCTGCCCGTGGAGGCCGCCCACGTGATGGTGCCGCCCGAGGGCGAACCGGAGCCGCCCGCCATCGCCGGGTACCGCTCGATGCTGGCGCCCCTCCCGGTCGACACGCTCGGGCGCTTCGCGTTCTACGACGCCGCCCGCTCACCCGACCTGGCGCTGGCCATCGTCACCGCCGACACCCGTACCTACGCCAACCTGCTGCTGACCATCGGCGTCCGCGCTGAAGGGACCCTGACGAAACGATGACACTCGCCGTCCGTTACAAGGCCGCCCGCACTCTGGACACCGCGGTCGTCGATCCCCCCGCGCCGGGCCCGGGCGAGGTGGAGCTGGCCCCCGCCTACGTCGGCATCTGCGGCACCGATCTGCACATCTTCCACGGCGACATGGACGCCCGGGTGTCCACGCCCGCCGTCCTCGGCCACGAGATGTCCGGCCGCGTCACCCGCGTCGGCCCGGGAGTGGCGGACTGGTCGCCCGGCGACGCCGTCACGGTGATGCCGCTGCGCTGGGACGACACCTGCCCTGCCTGCCTCGCCGGACATCGGCACATCTGCCAGCACCTGGACTTCCTCGGCATCGACTCCCCGGGCGCGATGCAGCAGCGCTGGACGGTGCCCGCCTCGACGCTGATCCGGCTGCCGGAGTCGCTGGCCCTGGACCGGGCCGCGCTCGTCGAGCCGACCGCGGTCGCCGTGCACGACGTCGGCCGCGCCGAGGTGGCCGAGGGGGAGAAGGTCGTGGTGGTCGGCGGCGGCCCGGTCGGCATCCTCATCGCGCTGGTCGCCCGGGCAGCCGGAGCCGACGTGCGGGTGGTGGAGCTGAGCGCCCACCGGCGGCTGCTCGCCGTGGAGTCGGGACTGACGGCCTGGGATCCGGCCGTCGACGATGTGCGGGCGCTGGTGGGGGAGTGGACGGGTGAGGCGGGGGCGGACGTCGCCTTCGAGGTGTCCGGCGCGGCGGGCGGCGTGGACACGGCCGTCGACGTTCTCGGCGTGCGCGGTCGGCTCTGCCTGGTCGCCATCCACCCGCGCCCCAGGGAGGTGAACCTGCACCGCTTCTTCTGGCGTGAACTCACCCTGGTGGGAGCCCGGTTGTACGACCGGACCGACTTCGAGAAGGCCGTGGCGCTGGTCGCGGACGGCACGATCCCGGCCGGGCGGCTGATCAGCAAGGTCGTGCCGCTCACCCAGGCGCCCGCCGCGTTCGAGGCCTTGGAGGGCGGAGGCGACGTGATGAAGATCCTCGTGGACTGCACCGACGACGCCCGGGGAGCGGCCGTATGAGCGCCTTCGACCTCACCGGGAGGCTCGCCGTCGTCACCGGGGCGCGGCGTGGCATCGGCCGGGCCATGGCCCGCGCCCTCGCGGGGGCCGGCGCGGACGTGATCGGCGTCAGCGCCAACCTGGAGACCTCCGGCAGCGACGTGGAGAAGGACGTCCTGGCCGCGGGCCGCACCTTCGAGGCGGTCCGCGCCGACTTCGCCGACCCCGCCGCCGTACGGGCCCTGGGCGCGGACCTGGCCGGGCGGGAACGTCCGGTGGACATCCTGGTCAACAACGCGGGCACGATCCGCCGCGCTCCGGCCGCCGAACACACGGACGCCGACTGGGAGTCGGTGCTTCAGGTCAATCTGAACGCGCAGTTCGCCCTGTCGCGGGCGGTGGGTGCGTCGATGGTGCACCGCGGACACGGGAAGATCATCTTCACGGCGTCGCTGCTCAGTTTCCAGGGCGGCATCACCGTCCCCGGTTACACCGCCGCCAAGCACGGCGTCGCCGGACTGGCCAAGGCGCTGGCCAACGAGTGGGCGCCGCACGGCGTCAACGTCAACGCCATCGCCCCCGGCTACATCGCCACCGACAACACCCAGGCGCTCCAGGCCGACCCCGTCCGCAGCAGGGCCATCCTGGACCGTATCCCGGCCGCACGCTGGGGGGACGCCGACGACCTCGCCGGCGCCACGGTCTTCCTCGCCTCGGACGCCGCCGCATACGTCCACGGCGTCGTCCTGCCCGTCGACGGCGGATGGCTCGGCCGATGACCGCCGACCCGGTCGTCGGCCTGGCGTCCGTGCTCGCCGGGGCCCGCTTCCTGCCCGTGCTGACCGTTCCGTCCCCGGCGAGCGCCGGCCCGCTGGCCGACGCGCTCGCCGCGGGCGGAGCCACCTGCGCCGAGGTCACCTTCCGCACCCGGGACGCCGAACGGGTGCTCAAGGAGATGGCCGCCCACGGCGGTCTGACCGTGGGCGCCGGCACGGTGCTCACGCCCGAGCAGGCCGACCGGGCCGTCACGGCCGGGGCCCGCTTCGTCGTCTCACCCGGGCTCGACGAGGAAGTCCTGGCGAAATGCCGGGAGTTGGGGGTGCCGGTCGTGCCCGGAGTCGCCACCGCCACCGAGCTGATGCGCGCCCTGCGCACCGGCCTCGACACCGTCAAGCTCTTCCCCGCCGAGGCCATCGGGGGCCTGCGGACCCTGCGGGCGCTCGCGGCGCCCTTCCCCCAGTCGCGCTTCGTGCCGACCGGCGGGATCGACGCCTCGCGCATGCCGGCCTACCTCGCCGACCCGGCGGTGCTCGCCGTCGGCGGCAGCTGGCCGGTCACCCCCGACCTCCTGGAACGCGGCGACTACGACGAGATCCGCCGGCTGACCGCCGACGCCGTGGACAGGAGCACGCCATGACCGACGTGCTGGCCCTCGGCGAGGTGATGCTGCGCTTCGACCCCGGCGAGGGACGCATCCGCACGGCCCGCACCTTCCAGGTCTGGGAGGGAGGCGGCGAGTACAACGTCGTCCGGGGTCTGCGGCGCTGCTTCGGCCTGCGCACGGCCGTCGTCACCGCGCTCGCCGACAACGCGGTGGGCCGGCTCGTCGAGGACCTGATCCTCCAGGGCGGCGTCGACACCGCACTGATCCGCTGGACGCCCGACGACGGCATCGGCCGCTCCGCCCGCAACGGCCTCAACTTCGTCGAGCGCGGCTACGGCATCCGCGGCGCCCTCGGCGTCAGCGACCGCGCGCACACCGCCGTCTCCCGGCTGCGCGAAGGCGACGTCGACTGGGACGCGGTCTTCTCGGCCGGGGTGCGCTGGTTCCACACCGGCGGCATCTTCGCCGGCCTGTCCGACACCACGCCGGACGTCGCCGACGAGGCCATGGCGGCCGCGCGGCGGCACGGCGCGACCGTCTCCTACGACCCCAATCACCGCCCCAGCCTGTGGACCGGCCGCGGCGGCGCGGACGCCGCCCGCGAGGTCGACCTGCGGCTCGCCCGGCACGCCGACGTCGTGGTGGGCGCCCTGGGACTGGCCGGGACGTACCCGGGCCGAACGCGTCTCGGGGGTGACGAGGTGGCGGACGCCCTCGCCGAGGTGGCCGGTCTGCTGCCCGGGGCGCAGGTACTGGCGACGACCCTGCGCGAGGTGCCCTCCGCCGGGATCAACGACTGGTCCTCCGCCGCCTGGTCCGCAGAAACGGGCTACGTCACCGGCCCCCGGATGCCCGCCCTGCACGTCCTGGACCGTATCGGCTCCGGCGACGCGTTCGCCGCCGGCCTCATCCACGGACTGCTCCAGAACGCCGGCCTGGAGCGCGCCCTGGCCTACGGCACCGCCCACGGCGCGCTCACCATGACCACGCCCGGAGACGTCTCCATGGCCTCGCTCGCCGAGGTCGAGGCCCTCGTCGCGGGCGGATCGGCACACGTCAGGCGCTGACCGGCACCCCGCTCGGACCAGCATCCCAGGAGCACGTAGGAGCACGTCTTGCACCAGCGGAAGATCCACAACACGCCCGTCGCGCTGACCGCGCTCGGCTTCGGGGCGTCCGTGATCGGCAACCTCTACCGCCTCACCCCGGCCGAGGACGCGGCAGCCGCCGTCGACGCGGCCTGGGAGGCCGGGCTGCGGTATTTCGACACCGCGCCGCACTACGGCCTCGGCCTCTCCGAGCGCCGCCTGGGCGCCGCCCTGCGGGGCCGCCCACGCGACGAGTACGTCGTCTCGTCCAAGGTGGGCAGGCTGCTGGTGCCCAACGAGGAGCCCCGCGGCGTCGACAGCGAGGGCTTCGTCGTCCGCGACGACCTGCGGCGGCAGTGGGACTTCAGCCGCGACGGCGTCCTGCGTTCCATCGAGGACACACTGGAGCGCACCGGCCTGGACCGGCTGGACGTCGTCTACCTGCACGATCCGGACGACCACTGGCGTCAGGCGGCCGACGAGGCCATGCCCGCGCTCGCCGAGCTGCGCGACCAGGGCGTGGTCGGCGCGATAGGCGCCGGCATGAACCGGTCGGCCATGCTCGCCCGCTTTCTGCGCGAGACGCCGGCCGACGTGGTCATGCTCGCCGGCCGCTACACCCTCCTCGACCAGTCGGCGCTGGACGACGTCCTGCCCGCCGCGGTGGAACACGGCAAGAGCGTCGTCGCGGTCGGCGTCTTCAACTCGGGACTCCTCTCCCGCGACCGGCCCGCCGAGGGCATGAAGTACGACTACCGGGACGCCCCGCCGGAGCTCGTCGCCCGGGCTCTCGCGATCGCCGACGTCTGCGCGGCGCACGGGACCACGCTGCCCGCCGCCGCCATCGCCTTCCCCCACACCCACCCCGGCGTCATCAACGTCACCCTCGGCATGCGGACTCGGGAACAGGTCGTACGCAACGTGGAACTCCACGATCAGCACGTCCCGGACGCCCTCTGGGACGATCTCCGCGCTCAGGGGCTGATCCGGTCGGACGTGCTCGCGGAGCGCCACGGCGGGCGGGACGCGCGGTGTCTCTGACGGACAGGGCCATCGATCAGCTCCGCGAGCTGATCCGGACCGGAGCGCTGCCCCCGGGGTCGAAGCTCCCGCCGGAGCCGGACCTGGCCGCCCAGCTGGGCCTGTCCCGCAACCTCGCCCGCGAGGCCGTCAAGGCGCTGGCCGTCGCCCGGGTCCTGGAGGTCCGGCGGGGCGACGGCACGTATGTGACCAGCCTGCAGCCCAGCCTGCTGCTGGAGGGGCTCGGCGGCGCGGTGGAGCTGCTGCAGGGCGATTCGGTCGCCCTCCAGGACCTCATGGAGGTACGGCGGCTCCTCGAACCGATCGCCACGGCCCTGGCCGCCGTCCGGATCTCCGACGAGCAACTGACCGAAGTGAAGCGGCACTTGGACGCGATGCGCGAGGATCGCGAGGACGTCGAACAGCTCAACGCCCACGACGCCGCGTTCCATCGGGCCGTCATCGCGGCCACCGGCAACGAGACCCTCCTCACCCTCCTCGAAGGCATCTCCGGTCGCACCCTGCGCGCCCGGATCTGGCGCGGTCTGGTCGACTCGCAGGCCGCGGGGCGCACCCTCGCCGAGCACGAGGCGATCTTCCACGCCCTGTCCACCCGGGACTCCACCCTCAGCCAGGCCGCCGCACTGCTGCACGTGAACAACACCGAGCAGTGGCTGAAGGCACACCTGCGCTCGGGCGCGCCCCTTCCCTTCGGAACGCCGACGCGCCGGTGAGGACCGGCGCCGCCGACACCTCGCCCCGTGATCACGCCGCCGCCCTGCGGCGTCCGGCCGGGACGGTCGCAGCACCGGCACGCCGCGCACGGCCCGGGAGAGCCGCTGCGTGACGGCGGCCCGCTCGACGGGAAATCGTCCCTGCCCACGGGCGTGAAGTGACCACTGCCGAGCCTCGCCCCTGGGAGACCGCGCCTCGCTCTACAGCATTCGACGGCCTCCGGCCGGTTGAGCGGGGTGTGCCGTGGCAGGATGCTGGAGGCAGCGCCCATGACGGTCGACGCAGCGCCGGGCCGGGCGCGGGAGGAACGACGTCGCGATGGCTCCCATGGACCATGAATCCGATCCGACCACTGGAGCGAGGGCCGCGGGGGCTCCCGAGGACCTCGCCGTGGTCATCGACGCCCGCGGCGCGGTCATGGCCTGGAGCGCCGGAGCGGAGCGGCTCCTCGGATACCCGTCACAGGAGATCGTCGGCCGGCCCGCCGCCTCCCTGCTCGCCGCGAAGCTGCCCGCCGCGATGCGCCGCCGCCTCGCCGCCGGGGAACCGTGGACGAGTGACCTGGCGCTGCGGACACGGAACGGAGACCGCGTCAAGGTTCAGCTGCGGGGCACACCGCTGGTGGACCCGGACGGCGGCACCCCCTGGGTCGTCACCCCGGCGGCGGCGACGTACCCCGCCGCGCCGGCCGACGCGGCGACGGCGGAGCTGTGGGACCTCACGCTCGCGCAGCTCCCGCTGCCCGTGGCGGTCTACGACCACGAGGCCCGGTTCGTGGCCTGCAACCAGGTCATGAGCCGTGCCATGGGGCTCACCCAGGAGGAGATGAGGGGCCTCACCCTGTGGGAGATCTATCCCGCCCCGCCCCTGGGCGAGATCGACCGCCTTCAGCGGCAGGTCGTGCGCACCGGTGAGATGATCTTCCGCGAGGAGCAGCCCTTCCGCGCCTCCGGCGAGGTACGCGATCACGCGTGGTCGGTCTATCTGTCCCCCTTGAAGGGCCGCGCCGGCGAGGTGCTCGGCGTGTCGGCGGTGGTGATCGACATCACCGAGCAGTACTGGGCGCGACGCCGGCTGGCCGTGCTGAACGACGCGGGCGCGCGCATCGGCAGCACCCTGGACGTGACCCGGACGACCGAGGAACTGGCCGAGGTGGCGGTGACCGGGGGGTTCGCCGACTTCGTCACCGTGGATCTGCTGGAGTCCGTCGTCCAGGGCCATGAACCGCAGCCGGTGCCGCCCGACACACCGGTGCAGTGCCGCCGTACCGCGCAACGCTCGGTCCTGTCGGGGTGCCCGGAATCGGTGGTGCGGGCGGGCGCCGTCGACGTCTACCCTCCCGGCACCCCGCCGGCACAGGCGCTGATCAGCGGCCACGGCGCCTACTACCGCGCGAGCGACCCGCGGCTCGTGGAGTGGTCGACGTCGTCCCCTGCCCGCGCCGAGAGCATCAGACGGTTCAGGATCCATTCGGTGATGATGGTGCCGCTGCGCGCCCGGGGCATCACCCTGGGCGTGATGCACCTCCTGCGCCACCGAACCGCGGACGCCTTCGGCCAGGACGATCTGGTGCTCGCCGAGGAGATCGCCGCCAGGGCGGCGGTGAGCATCGACAACGCCCGCCGCTACACGCGCGAGCGCCGCACCGCGCTCACCCTCCAGCGCAGCCTGCTGCCCGAGCGGCTGCCACGGACGCAGGCGGTGGACCTCGCCTACCGGTATCTTCCCGCCGGTTCCGGGGACGAGATCGGCGGAGACTGGTTCGACGTCATCGCGCTGTCGGGAGGACGGATCGCGCTGGTGGTGGGCGACGTCGTGGGCCACGGCGTGCACGCCTCGGCGACGATGGGCCGCCTGCGCACCGCCGTGCGCACCCTCGCGGACGCCGACTTCGCGCCCGACGAACTGCTCACCCGGCTGGACGACCTGGTCATCCGTCTCGACCGGGAGGAGGGCCCCGATGCGCGCCGGCAGGCGGAGGAGGCCTCGGGAGAGGTCGGGGCCACCTGCCTGTACGCCGTCTACGACCCCGTGGCCGGCCTGTGCGACCTGGCGCGGGCCGGTCATCCGCCGCCCGTCCTGGTGACCCCCGACGGCGCCGTGGAGGTCCTGGACCTGCCCGCCGGGCCACCGCTCGGCCTGGGCGGACTGCCCTTCGAGTCCGCCCGGATCACCATGGGGGAGGGGAGCCTCCTCGCCCTCTACACCGACGGCCTGATCGAGACCCCCGGCCGTGACGTCGACGTCGGACTGGACCTGCTGACGGAAGCGCTGCGCGGGCCGGCCGCAGGCGTGGAGGAAGTCTGCGACGAGGTGATGCGCAAGGTACGGGCCGACCCGTCGGGCGACGACATCGTCCTGCTGCTGGCCCGTGCGTCCGGTCTCGGGGCGGAGCAGGTGCGCACCTGGCAGCTGCCTGTGGACCCGGCGGCCGTGGCCGGGGCGCGCCGGGCGGCGAGCGGACAACTGGCCGCCTGGGGGCTGAGCGAGCTGGAGTTCTCCACCGAGCTGATCGTCAGCGAACTGGTCACCAACGCCATCCGGTACGGCCACGCCCCCATCGAGCTGCGGCTCATCCGCGCGGACGTGCTGATCTGCGAAGTCTCCGACGGCAGCAGCACCGCCCCGCACCTGCGGCGGGCCCGTGTCTTCGACGAGGGCGGACGCGGGCTGCTGCTCGTCGCCCAGGTGGCCGAGCGCTGGGGCAGCCGTCACACCGCCACGGGCAAGACCATCTGGGCCGAACAACCTCTGCCGCGCTGAGCGTCGCGGCGGGCGTGGGCTCCGGCGCCGCCCGCCTGCATGCGGACGGCCCCGCTCCGGTGGCAGCCCGCCTCCCGTGCTGATCAGCTCGGAGACAGCAGCACGGCCATCGACCGAGAGGGGTCCTCACCATGACGATCATCATCACGTTCGACTTCCCGGGCACCACCCAGGCCCAGTACGAGGAGCTCACCGACAAGATGACCGGCGGACGCGGTCTCCGGAAGGCTTCTGACTGGCCCGTGCCGGGCCTGATCTCCCACGCCACCGGCCCCAGCCCGACCGGCTGGTTCGTGACGGACGTCTGGGAGTCCGAGGACGCGTTTCGGCAGTTCGGAGAGAAGCTCGCCCCCTTGCTGCGGGAAGCCGGCATCCCCGACACCGAACCGAAGATCTACCAGGCGTTCAAGGTCGTCACCGGCTAGGACCGTCCGGGGCGCCCGTGGGCGACAGCACCCCGCCGGACCATCACGTCACCCCCCTCGTCGCAGCGAGTGACCATGCGGCCCCCGACTCCCCTCTGCACCGCCTCCACCAGCCGTCGAGCGGGCCCTGCCGCGGTGACACGCCCGGCTGTTCAGCCGCTTCGGCTCCCTGAGAGGCCGAGGACCGCCCTCGACGCGAGGGACGTCACGGGCGCACCGCGATCGCGGAGCGTAGCAGCGGCCGAGCGCCGAGCGCCGCGCGCTCGGCCGATTCGTCAGCGCCGGGCGCGTGCACAGGGGTTGGTCGCCGCTGTCCGGGTACACGGCTGGTCGGCCCGACGCCGGGAGCCCGGGCAAGCCGTCCGGGGCGCCGCGACACGACGGCCGACGTCGGTGCTCCTCTCGCCGGAGGCACGGGACACGCCGTCGCCGAACGTGAGAGGTCCACCGCGAGAGAGCCATTTCGACCAGGTCATCCAGACTTCGCCCCCCACTGTTGAGAAGCAAGGAATGTGACGATGAGCGAGGCCAACCCCCTCCAGCGAGCAGCTCGGAAGGTCACGGACACCCTGCACGGCGACGACGCGACCCCCGAGGACGGCATCCCCGGCAAGCCGGGTCCCGAGTCGCCGTCCGTCGCGGAGCCGACGCAGCCCCGGGAACCCCTGCCGCCGAAGGCGGATCAGAGCGGACCGGACACCGCATCGCCCACGGGCCAGCCGACCGGCGCGGACCAGGCCCGTATGGCACAGTCCGGCAGCTTCCTGACGAACGCGCAGGGGACGCGGCTGTACGACAGCGACCACTCGCTCAAGGCGGGGCCCCGCGGACCCGTGCTGCTCCAGGACCACCACCTGCGCGAGAAGGTCATGCACTTCGACCACGAGCGCATCCCGGAGCGTGTGGTCCATGCCCGCGGCGCGGCGGCGCACGGAGTGTTCCGCAGTTACGGCAGCGCCGCCGGCGTCACCAAAGCCGCGTTCCTCGCCGCGGACGAGGAGACCCCGGTGTTCGTGCGTTTCTCCACGGTGCTGGGCTCGCGAGGCTCCTCCGACACGGTGCGTGACACCCGGGGCTTCGCGACCAAGTTCTACACGAGCGAGGGCGTCTTCGACCTGGTCGGGAACAACATGCCGGTGTTCTTCATCCAGGACGCCATCAAGTTCCCCGACGTCATCCACGCCGGGAAACCGCATCCGGACCGGGAGATCCCGCAGGCGCAGAGCGCTCACGACACGTTCTGGGACTTCGTCACCCTGCACACGGAGGCCGCCCACCACACCCTGTGGAACATGTCCGACCGGGGCATCCCGCGTTCCTACCGGATGATGGAGGGTTTCGGGGTCCACACCTTCCGCCTGGTCGACGCCGCCGGCGCCACGACACTGGTCAAGTTCCACTGGAAGCCGAAGCTGGGCGTGCACTCCCTCGTATGGGAGGAGGCGCAGATCACCAACGGCGTCGACCCCGACTTCCACCGCCGCGACCTCGCCGACGCCATCGAGGCAGGCGCCCACCCGCAATGGGAACTGGGCATCCAGGCCTTCCCCGACACTCCGGACCAGACCTTCGAAGGCATCGACCTCCTGGACCCGACGAACCTCGTCCCCGAGGAACTCGCCCCCGTGCAGCCGGTCGGCCTGCTGACCCTGAACCGCAACCCGTCCAACTACTTCGCCGAGACCGAGCAGGTCGCCTTCCATGTGGGGCACCTCGTGCCCGGCATCGACATCACCGACGACCCGCTGCTCGCGGGGCGCCTGTTCTCCTACCTCGACACCCAGATCACCCGCCTGGGCGGCCCGAACTTCCCGCAGCTGCCCATCAACCGCCCGCACGCGCCGGTCAACGACATGCTGCGGGACGGGATGCACCAGACGGCCGTGCACCGGGGCGTCGCGCCGTACCGGCCGAACTCCCTGGACGGCGGTTGCCCCTTCACGGCCGGCGCCGACACCGCCGCGTTCGTCGAGGCGCCGGTGCGCGTCCCGGAGGCGGCCAAGGTCCGGGAGGCGCCCGAGTCCTTCGCGGATCACTTCAGCCAACCCCGCCGGTTCTGGCTCAGCATGAGCCCGGTCGAGCGCGAGCACATCATCGGCGCGTACACCTTCGAGCTGAGCAAATGCTACGAGAAGGCCGTCAAGGAGCGTGCCCTCCAGGTTCTCGCCAACATCGACCCGGAGCTGTGCGGTCAGGTCGCCTCGGGTCTCGGTCTGCCGGCGCCCGAACCCACCGTTCCGCCGGCCGACGTCCGGCCGAGCCCGGCGCTGTCGCAGCTCGGCCGCACCTGGCCCACCGACGGGCGGGTCATCGGGATCGTCGCCGCCCGGAACGGCGACCTGGACGAGATCCGCGCCGTACGGGAGTCGGTGCTCGAAAGCGGCATGGTGCCCCTGATCGTCGCCCCGGTCGGGGGCACGCTCGGCGGGGAGGAAGCCGGGCCGACCGTTCAGCGGACGTACGCCACGGCGCGTTCCGTCGAGTTCGACGCCCTCCTGCTCGCCGGAACACCCATGGTCGGCGACGACGCCTTCGGTGCCCGCGACGCGAAGGCCGCCCCCGCCGCACCGCGGACGGGCGTCGATCCGCGCGTGGCGCTGCTCCTGGCGGAGGCGTTCCGGCACGGCAAGGCCATCGGCGCCTGGACACTGGGCGAAGACGTGCTGACGGCGGCCGGCGTGCCCGCGCGGGCGCCCGGCGTCGTCCTGGGCGACTCCGGCCCCGCCGTTCTGGAGCAGGTCACCGAGCTGCTGGGCTCGCACCGAGTGTGGGAGCGGTTCACCGGAGTCTGATCACAGCGCACACAGGCGGCGGAGCCGGGCGGGAGCCACCTCGCCCGGCTCCGCCGTGCGTGTGCCCCCGTATTGCTCCCGCGGCGGCGCGACCGCTGACGGGCTGCGGCCGCCGTCCGGATAGCCTGCTCGCACGTCTGCTCCTGCTCGCACGTCTGCTCCTGCACACCGGTGCGTTCGTTCGCGACCCGTCCGAGGAGCGGACGAAGGCCGCCGGATTCCTGTTGAACTGCCGGGCCGGACGCTACGTACCAGTCACGGTGGGCCCGCAACGCGACGCCCGGCGCCCCGCCGAGAACACGGTCGGGTGCGCACCCGCCGCAGGGCAGACCGCATCGGCAGCGACCGTCGAGACGGCGGCAGTGTTCGGACACACGGTGTCCGCAGAAAGGGTTGAAGATTTCAGTGGATTCGATCCGTCCGGTGAGCAGCGCACTGGCCGTAGCCGCCCCGCCCGGACGGGAGGAGGGGGCGAGCGGTGCGCCCGCCCGTCGACAGGTGCTGGGTCTCGACGGCCTCCGCGGCTTGGCGGCACTGTATGTCGTGCTGTTCCACTGCTGGTTGTACACCTTCCCGGGCTATCCCGACAGCTCGGCGCCCGCGTGGCTGGACGTGTTGATGTTCGGTCGTCTCGCCGTCGTCTTCTTCCTGGTCCTGTCGGGGTTCTCCCTGGCGATATCCCCGGCCTGTCACGGCTGGCGGTCGGGCGGCGTCGCCGAGTTCCTGCGCCGGCGCGCCTGGCGCATTCTGCCGCCGTACTGGGCGGCGCTCGCGATGAGCCTGATCATTTCCTGGCTCCTGGTGCCGGCTTCGCACTTCGGGCCGCCCACCGGGGCGTCGATCGTGGTGTTCGGCCTCGTGGTTCAGGACATGGTCCACGCACCGACTCCGAACGGCGCGTTCTGGTCGATCGGAGTGGAGGCCGAACTCTATCTCCTCTTCCCCCTTCTCCTGCTCGTCCGGCGGCGGTTCAGCGCGACCGCCGCGGTCGCCTGCGTGACGCTGCCGGTGATCGCCCTTGGCCTGACGGCTGCTCATGCGAACCCCGTGGAGGGCGACAACTGGCTCGCTCCTCATCTCGCGCCCGTCTTCGTCGCAGGCATGGCCGGCGCAGGAATCGTCGTGGCGTCGGACCGGGTCCGGCGCCTGCCGTGGGCGTGGTTCGCCGTCCTGGCCGCCGCACCCGTCCTGGTCATCGGGTACCGACTGGGCGCCGTGTGGACGGTGCACCACTATTTCTGGATCGACCTCGCCGTCGCTCCCGCCATGACGATGCTCCTGGCCGCGGTCGCCACCGGCCGGCCCGCGTTCCTCGTGCGGTTCCTGACCACGCGCCCCCTGCGGAGCCTCGGCGACTTCTCCTACAGCCTCTACCTGATCCATCTGCCGATCGTCATGGTCGTGATCCGCCGGGTGGCCCCGCATGTCGTAGCGCCGGGGCTCCCCACGTTCTGCTTCACGCTCGTCGTGGCCCTGCCGGTGTCGGTGCTCGGGTCATGGCTCTTCTCCCGGGTCTTCGAGATGCCCTTCAAGCGCAACAGATCCTGGAAATCCATGATCGCGGCGGCCCGTTCCACCCGGCTGTGAAGCGCCTCTACCGGCGGATCGCCGAGATCAGCCCGCCGGGCCCCTCGTCGCCCCGCGGCGGGGTGCCGACCGGGCGGCCGTAGGCGGCAGCGCGCTCGCGCAGGGTGTGGCTGCCGGCCTCCCAGCCGTGCCCGGCCAGCCAGCTCACCGGGTCGTCGGGCATCTCCGACACCCACATGGACGCCGCCGATCCCGGCACGGCGTCCGCGCCGAAGCGCTCGATCACGCCGCGCGAGCCCAGCGTCAGCCCCATCCGGCTGCCGGCCGCCGACAGCGCGCCGATCCGGGCCAGCAGCAGCTCCACGGCGTCCTCGGGCAGATAGATCAGCAGTCCTTCGGCGATCCACACGGTCGGCAGCGCAGGGTCGTGGCCCGCGGCGGCCAGCGCGCCCGGCCAGTCCTCACGCAGGTCCACCGCGACGGTGATCCGCTCGCAGCGCGCCACGGCCCCCTCCTGCCGCAGCACCGAAGCCTTGAAGTCCAAAGGCGCGGCGGTGTCGACCTCGAACAGCCGGGTGCCCTCGGGCCAGTGCATCCGGAAGGCCCGGCTGTCCATGCCGGCGCCGAGCAGCACGACCTGCCGGACCCCGGACGCGGAGGCCTGCATCAGCAGGTCGTCGAGGAACTTCGTCCTGATGACGATGGAGAACGCCACGCCCAGCCGGCGGCGTCGGGCGGCCTCGTCGCCGGGTGGCGGCGAGGAGGGCCACAGGCCGCCGGCGGTGGCGAAGGCCTGGGCCAGGGGGTCGCGGAACAGCGCGTTCTCCCGCTCGCTCTCCAGCGCCCGCACCCTGGCGACCCCCACCGCCGTGGCCCACACGCCCGACGGCCGCACCCGCTCCTGCTCATCAGTCACCGTGCCAGCCTAGATGATCGATTCCAGGGGCCCGATGAGCGCAGCCACTCCTCGGAGAGGGGTTCCCCGGAGCCATGTCCGCGTCCGCGGGGTTCGGGTCGACGGCCGCTGTCACCGGGGCCTCGCCGAGTACGGCGCCGCCCGTGCCATCGGCACGGAAGGCGCTCAACGCAGGCCCGGGCCAGGGGACTTACCCCGATCGCCACACGACGGGCGGTTGAGAGGACCTCGGGCTGACGGACGTTCCACCGCCGGTGCGTGCGGGCGAAGTCCGCGCTGCCGTATTGCAGGTCGGAGCGTAGGCTGGAAACAGACCGCGCTGGCGGAAGTGCGGCATTCCTTCACTTTCCGCATCACCCACCTAGTTCCTGCGTCAACTTCTTGGCGCGGTCGACCGTGTGCCCTGGTTCGAGGGCAGGGGTAAGAAGTGCCGACGCTTGTGGAAAGCGGGCATCACATGGTTTCGTACGCTTCCCCGGGACAGGTCGAGATGGACGTCCGGGACGAACTTCTGGAACGCCAGGAAGAAGCCGGCGGAGAGCAACGGATCGTCGATTACACGACGTTCTTCTTTCCCGCGCACGGCGTCTTCGCGAGACGGCTCGTCTGCGGCCCCAATCTCAAGTCCTACAGCCGGGCGTTCGTGTCGCTCTGCGAAGTCGACGGGAACAACGTCCCGTTCCGAGGCCTCGCCACGATGAGCGTCGCCAACGTCGTTCCGCACGACGACGGCATCCTGGAGATCGTGGGCTCCATCCAGTGGGACTCCGACATCAAGATACGGGCCAGTGTGTTCTGGCAGTGACCGAGCATGGAGTACAGCACCCTCCGGAGCGAACAGTGCCCGACGAGAACGGTGCAAGCGAACAGCGGACCCGGGAAAGCCGCCTGCTGGACCGGTTTCCCGGGCTGCGCGAGTCCGTCGCGTCGCTGCCGGACTTCATCGCCTGGAACGACGGCTTCCCGCTCATCGACGTGGACGACGAGTCGTTCCGGGTCGCCCGGGGCGACCAGCTCATGGATCGCGACCAGATGATGGTCGAGTGGATCAGGTTGTTCCGGCCGCAACTACTCGAAGGAGGAACCCAAAATGACGGATAGCTCCGACGTGCGGCGTCCCGAGGTCGTCATCGACGGCCAGGTGTTCTACCGGGCGGAGGGCGACCTGCTGCTCGACGCCGACGAACTCGATGTCTACATCGAGGCGCAGAAGGCGTTGCAGGCACAGCGCGAGGCCGCCCAGCTGCTGGCACAGACAGGGGTCGGCACCATAGGCAGCGGCATCAGCCCGCTCGGGCAGCCGAGCAGCGGCCTGCTCGGCATCATGCAGGACGGCAAGATCCTCCGCTGGGACCCGGGCACGGTCCTGAAGTACTGCGTCCTGCGCAAGACCTTCCCGGAGCGGGCGTGGTACGACTCGGTCGTCGAGAACATGCGGCGAGCCACCGACGACTGGTCGGCGACCTGCGGTGTGCAGTTCGAGCACGTCGAGGCGGCCGACGAAAGCGACTCACTGCGGCCGCCCGAAGTCGTCTTCCCGGTACGGCACCTCGACTCCGGGGGCCAGTTCATCGCCGCGGCGTTCTTCCCGAACGACCCGGAGAACCGCAGACGCGTCTTCATCGACCCGTCGTACCAGACCACCAGTTTCGACCGAGTGGGCGTACTGCGGCACGAGTTGGGCCATGCGATCGGCTTCCGGCACGAACACATCCGCTCGGGCGCGCCCGCCGTCTGCCCCGACGAATCCACCGACGGAACGGTGGACCTCACGCAGTACGACCCGCAGTCGGTCATGCACTACTTCTGCGGTGGTGTGGGATCGCGCGAGCTCGCCATATCGGAACTCGACCGCGTGGGCGCCCAGAAGGTCTACGGGCCGCCGCTGACCGGTTTCAACCTCCTCGCCGCCTGACGGGGTCGACCGAGGCGCCGCTCCTCGTCCCGCCGGTCGCTCCCGCCCCGCCGCCCGTCACTGCGACCCCGCCGCCACCAGCGTCGCGGCGAGGGGTTCGAGCTCGGCGACCAGCTCGTCGAGTTCGGCGGGAGACAGAGCGTCGTACGGCGGGGCGGCGAGCTCGTCGGTAAGGGCTTCTACGCGTTGTTTGATCTCGCGGCCGGCGTCGGTGAAGCGGTCCTCGGCGTCGACGAGCCCGCGCCCGCGCAGACCGTCCATGGCCGCGGCCAGCCGCGCCTTCGGCAGATGATGGACGCGCCCGAACGACTCGGGTGGGTCGATGCCCCGCGCCAGCGCGTCGAGCAGGTGGGCCTCCGTGCCGCCGATGCGCGCGCCGACGAGAGCGGCGACGTGCCCGTCCCCGCGGTGCTCGCGCAGCATGGTCGCGGAATGCCACAGCCGGGCGACCGGGTCGCCCGGCACCGGAAGGGTGCGCATCCCGGCGAACATCACCCGGCCCTGTGTGGGCGCGCTCGTCGCGGCTTTGGTGGCCAGGTCGGCGGCGCGCACCAGACCCGGCGAGCCGGCCTGCTCGTCGCCGAGGATCCGCCGTAGGGAGACCGCACTGCCCCGCTCCCGCGCGGCGACGGACGCCTCGGGCGGGATCGTCTCCCACGCGCTCGGGATGTGCCGCGCGGCCTCCCCGTCGGCGAAGCTGTAGAAGGCCGCGTGCACGACCTGCGCCGGCACCCGCCCCAGCGGCGCGGCGCGGCTGGCGAAATAGCCGTCCCAGTAGGTGCGGTGGCCGAGCGCGGCCAGCTCCTCGTTGCATTCCTGCGCGACGTACGTGACCAGGCAGATCGGTTCGAGGAGCTCGAACATGCGGCGGGGGGTGTGCGTCATGTGGCACATCATGCCTGCGGCCGCGGCTCCCCGGACCGGGTTCGTGCTCACCGGGCGGCGGCGCGGGATCCCGGCCCCCGAAGGGGACGATCACCCGCGCCTCGCCCGCTCACTGGATCAGTTCGAGGTGCGGATGATCCGCGGACGCCGGGCAGACGTGGAGTTGCAGACCGTAGCCGCCGGCCAGGTCGATCCGGGTGTAGTTCGCCGGGGGAGTGCCCGGCGGGAGCGGGTCGCGGGCCTGGTCGCCCTCGGGCGCCCAGCTCTTGGTGCCGGCGTTCCACTCCGTCGACGCGATGGTCAGCAGCGGGTCCATCCCGGTGCCGCATGCGGAGCAGATCCGGGGCACGGGATCGGTGAGACCCCAACGGGACCAGCCTCCTGCCTTCCAGCCGGGAGACACGGACAGCGCGTTCGTGTAGAACTCCTCCGGGGCCACGGCGTAGGAGCTGTCCACGGCGGCTCCGGCCGCCTGCCACCTGCTCCAGTCCGCCACCTGCTCCTGCAACTCCTTGCCCAGCTCCATGAAGTTGGGGTACTCGGTGACCTCCTCCGGCGAGAGCAGACACGGCTGAGGCAGATAGCCGGGGAACTCGACCGCGGGAGGTTCGGGTGGTGCGTCGAGTACGTCGGTGATGGCGGCGGAGGACCGCCAGAAGAGCGCGGTTCTGGGGTGGTCCGGGTGATCGAAGGGGCACCACAGCACCTGGAGCAGATCGGCCTCCGCCTGCCCGGGCGGGCGCAGCAGGGGAACGTCGCGCCTGTACAGCTGGGCCACGGGCAGCATGGCGATCGGGCCGCCGGGCCACGGCAGGTCGGCGTCGGCGATGTCGTCGCCCGCCTGTTCCTCGGCCTCCTGCGCGTCGGGCCCGTGCTGCGGCCGGTCGGCCCCACGCGCCGGGATGCCTCGGTCCGCGCGCTCCTCCTCCAGGGAGAAGGCGGCGTTCACCTGGTCCGACGTGTGCGGGTCGGTGCAGTGCGGCCACGGTTCGTCGGCGGGCCACATCAGTGGCCCGCCGACCGAACTGTCGTGCCGTGACGGCGATCCGGCGCGAGGGTGCAGCCGGGTCGCCGTGCGTGCCAGCGGGGCCAGTCGAGGGAAGAGCGCCGTGACGTCGAACGGCCTCGGCGGGGTGGTACGACTCATTCCGGCTCCCGGTGGCGCGAGTGAGCTTGGATCAGTTTCCGAGGTTCAACTTACCGGTGTTGCGCTGGGTGTTGGTGATGTAGACGTCGGGGAACAGCGGCTGTGAGGTTCCGTCGGCCCGCTCGACCGTAGCTCTCATCGTGACCCCCTGGGGGATGGTGCTGGTGTCGTCACGGTAATCGGGTGTGACCTGGTAGAAGATCGCGTCGTTCGGCCCGAACGCCGCGTTCGCCACGGCCGTCTGCGCCGCGAACTCGTAGGTGCGCATGCTGGGTGTCCCGGTGTTCATGCCCGACTGCCAGCAAGGGACGAGGTTGGCCGGTCCGCCGTCCCGGCGCCCGCCCTTTCCGCCGAGGATGTTGGCGATCAGGTGACAGCGGGCGAGCCCGGTCCCGGGCGAGTTGACGCGGGCGAACTCCTGGGCGTCCTGCCAGCCGGTGATGTCCCCCTCGGCATCGCTGCCCTCGCCGAGGTTCTTCCCGAGGCAGGCCTGGGCCATGGTCGCCCGAGTGCCCTCCCCACCGAGCGGGTTGGTGGTCTTGTTGACGTGCGCGACCCGTTCGGTGGTGTTCATGATCCAGCCGTCGTGGGAAGGGAGCGCCCCGTCCGGAGTGTCCTTCAGGCAGTCTCCCTGCGGCTCGGCCGTCAGGCCGGCGATCTCCACCTTGAACTGGTCGGCCTCCACCACGCGCTGGCTCGCGAAGCCCTCGGAAAGCTGTGTCTCGGCGGACTGGACGTCCGCGAGCGGGGCGTGGACGCGTGCGCAGGGCCTGCCGGAGCTCCCGCCGTTCAGCTTGTAGACGTCCCACCCTCCGCTGCTGTAATTGGGGATGACCTCGGCGCACCGGGCGCCGTCGGTGCCTCCTTCATGGGTGGCCGCGAACGGGAACTCGCCACAGCTGTCGTCCGCGACGAGGTCCGTCCGCGCCTGGAACGGCTCGGAGCCCCCACTTCCACAGGTGCGACTCGTGCGGTCGGCGATGCCGCTCTTCGCCCGGGTGAGCGGCTTGTCGCGCCCCCAGCCGTCGGCGAGGTTCTCCTGGGCCCACAGGTAGCCGGCCGCCGCGGCGCCCGAGCGCGACGCCGCGCTCATCTTGACGACCGGCATGACGGCGGGAACGACGCAACCGCGGCCGGGTGTGCTGGTGGAACTGCTCGTGTCCCGTACGTCGTCGTCGCAGCGGATCTTCTCCGGGTTGCTCCAGGAGGCGTTCGGGTCGGTGATCTGGGCGCCCGGAGAGGTGACGTACAGCTGGTACGACGTCGTGAACTCAAGCTTCGCCCCGACGCCCGGGGAGGAGGAGTAGGTCACGAAGCCGTTGACGGACTCGCCCTTGACCAGATCGCCCCCGTACCACGGGGCGTTCTTGGTGGCCTTGCAGCCGGTCGAGCACGCGGACCTGAGCTTCGCGGTCAGGGACGTGACGGCCCCGGTCGCGCCGGTCATGGTCACCGTGATGTATTCGTTCCACTTCGGGTTCGTGATGTCGCCGGGCAGCAGGGCGCTGGTCGCGACGCTCAGCGTGCCGGTGCCTATCTCCTTGCCGTTGCCGTCCTTGAGCACGTACAGCACGGTCAGACCGCTCACGCAGTAGCCGAAGCGGCTGTAGTTCCACTTCCCGGGTGTCGTGATCTGGCAGCTGGCCGTGTTGTCGTCGTCGGCGGCCGAAGCCGGCGGCCGCACGGCGGCGAGGGACTTCCGCCCGGCCGACGCCACCGGTGTGGTGCTGGTGGTGACACAGGCCTCGACGGCGCCGGCCCTGCGCTCGCGGGAGCCGGCGCGCGTGGGCTCGCAGTGCTCCCCGGGCGCCACCGGGACGGCTCGCGTCCTGGTGGGGGCGGGGGCGCCGGCCAGATCGGCCAAATCGATTCTGCTCACCTTGTGGCGGGACGTCTGCGGAGCCTGGGGCGCCGGCGTCATCGCGGTGGTGGCGCCCAGGGCCAGGACGGCCAGCAAGGGGACGGCCGCGCGTCGATACCGCGCGAATAGGGAGGATGGTCGCATGGTCGTACTTACCTTTCGGGTGTGATGTGCCGGCCTGGTGAGCGGGGAGCCGAGGGACGCGTCCCGGGGGTGCGCCGCGAGGGAGCGGTGGGGCCGGCCGAGCCGCGGAACCGTTCCGCGCGGCGGTGGGACGTCGTCATGCGACCGCCCCGCCGGTCACCGGCGGGGCGGGGGCGTCACCCGTCGTACGACGGGCGGACGGTGCGGGTCACCAGAGGTTGGACAGGCCGCCGGTGATCGAGGACACCAGCTCCTTGCCTTCCTCCGCGACCTTGTTGACCACGGGTGCGACCTTCTTCACGAGCGGCTTCGCCAGCTTGCCCCGGCCGAAGGTGGCCAGGTTGAGCGCCGCTTCCCCGGCGGAGCTGATGAAGTCACCGCTGGTGAAGCCGTGTTCGATGCCGGTGAAGAGGGCGCCCAGCGCGCCGGCGCCCAGCGACACGTAACCGAAGAACGCCGCGCCTGCCGCGAGCGGCGGGAAGACCAGGCTGGCCGCGCCGAGTCCGGCGGCGATCAGGCCCGAGGCGACGCTCACCTTGTTGGCGGTGTCGGCCCACCAGCCGGCGTCCGACCACCAGTCCTCGTCCTGCCCGGAGCCCGTGCCGTTGGGGTGGACGTCGTCGTGGGTGCCGTTGTCGGCCGGGTTCTGGCCCTGCTCCCGCTCCTGCTTGGCCTTCTCGGCGGCCGCGCGGGCAGCCTCGGCGATCTCGGCCTGGCGCTTCTGCGCGACGATCCGGTGCGCCTGGCTCGCGGCGGCGGCCGCGGTCGCCGCGTCGCGGCCCGCCTGGAGCTCGGACTGGCGGGCCGCGGCTGCGGACGACTGGGCGCTGTACGAGGACTGGAGCGCCGAACGAGCCGCGTCGATGGCCTTGTTGGCGGAGTAGTTCGCCGACCGGGACGCCTGGCGCGCGGTCGAGGCCGCCGTCTTGGCCTGGTCGGCCGAGACCTGGGCGGCCGCCGCGGAACGGTCGGCGGCGTCGGCGTTGTCCTTGGCCTGCTGGGAGTAGCCGTTCGCCTTGCCCGCCGCGACGATCGCCTTGTCGCCCCACTCCTTGGCCTTGTCCGCGGCGTTGCGGGCGACGGCGGCCGTCTTCGAGGCGTCCGCCGCGTCCTTCTGCGCCTGGTAGGCGATCTTGGCCGCGGCCGCGATCGACCCGCGGATCGCCGCGACGTGGGTGGCGGAGTCGTGGTCGAGCTGCGCCGCCGTGTACTGCACCTGCTGGACGAAGTTGCGGCGCATCCAGGTGGGACCCTCCAGGGCCACCTCCGCGTACGCCTTCACGTACTCGCCACCGGTGGCCGTCGACGTCACGGTCGTCACCGCGTCGTCCTCCCGCACCGCCTCCGGGTAGGCGCGGTTGAAGAAGTCCTGGTACGCCTCGGAGGTGTCCGCGTCGAGCGCGTCGTTGGCGGCCTTGGTGACGGCCTTGCCGGGCTTGTCGTTGAGGATGCGGCCGATCTGGACCTTGTTGTCGTCCTGGGACGCCCGGATCACCCCGGAGGTGAGGAAGTCGCCCACCGCCGTGGAGCTGGTGCTCTGCAGGGCGGCGTGGGCGGCCTCCGCGATGGCGGGGCTGGATATCTGCGCGAGGTAGAGGACGGTCTCGCGGTCGTCCTGGTTCTTGGCGAGGGACCGGTCGAGGTCCACCCAGGAGAGCACGTCGTCGTCGCTGCCGGCCAGGGCGAACTGCGCGGCCTGCCGCGTCCATGCGCCGTTCGCGTTCAGCAGCCCGGTGGCGGCCTTGCGGCCCAGCGTGGCGGCGAGCGCCAGGTCCCCGGTCTCCCACAACGCCTTCTCGGCGGCGGCGATGACGTCCTTGAGAGCCTGCTCGGTCTGGGCGTCCTGGGTGCGCTTGTTCTCGTACTCGGCTTCTTCGTCGGCCTCGATCTGGGCCAGCAGGCGGGCCTCGTCGATGCCCTGGAGCTTGTCCTGCTGGAGGCGGGCCAGCTCCGCGTCCCGGGCCGCCTGCTCCACCGTCATGGCGTCCGTTACGGCCTTGGTGGCGACGTCGGCGGCCTTCACGGCCTCGGCGGCGTGCGCGGTGGACTTGTTGGCGTAGTCGATGGCCTTGCCCGCGTTCTTCACCGCCTCGTCGGCGGCGTCGGCGGACTTCAGGGCGTGCGCGGCCGCGGAGTTGGCGGCGTCGCGCGCCGCGCGCGCCGCGGCGGCCGCCGTGTTGGCGAGGGCCTGCGCGGTGGAGGCGGAGTTGGTGGCGCGGTTGGCGGCGGCCGTCGCGATGGCGGCCTGGCGCTTGGCCTCGGCCGCCTCGGACTGGGCCGCGCCGGCGGACTCGGCGGCCTGCGCGGCGGCCCGTGCGGCGGCGGCGGAGTCGCGGGCGGCGCCCGCGGCCGCGATGCCGGCGTTGACGGACTGGGCGGTGGCGGCCGCGGCGTAGTCGGCCGCCTTGGCCGCGGACTGGGCCTTGGCGGCCGCGTCGCGGGCGGCGACGGAGGCGTTCTTGGCCGCCTGTGTCTTGGAGGCGTCCTTGGAGGCGGCGATGGCGGCGCTGTAGGCGCGGGAAGCGGCGTTGCCGGCCGCCGCGGCGGCGTGGGAGGCCGCCGTGGCCGCGTAGGAGGCGCGGCGCGAGGCGGTCACGGCCGCGTTGGAGGCGGTGATGGCGTCGCGGGCCGCGTTCGCCGCGCCCTTCGCCGCGTTCGCGGCCTTGCGGGCGGCGGCGGCGGACTTCTGCACGTCCCGCTGGGCCGCCGCGGCCTCGGCGGCGGCCTTCTCGGCTGCCTCCTTGGCCTTCTGGGCGGCGGTCTGGGCGCGCGCGGATGCTTCGGTGGCCAGGTCGGTCTCGGCCTGGGCGCGCTTGCCCTCCCGCTCGACCACCGCGACGAGTTCGGCGATCGTCGCCGACTCCTGGTCCCGGGCCCGTGCGATGTGCTGGCCGGTGTCCAGGAACCACTGGACGTCCGACGCGGAGCCGCTCAGCGCGCGGTCCGCGTACTTGCGGACCTCGGGCCCGGCGCCGACCAGCATGGCCGACACCTGTACCTGCGCGTCCTCCAGAGCGCCGTCGTACTGGCCGTCGGTGAGGAACGTCTCCAGCGCCTGGGCGGTGCCGGCGTCCAGGGCGGCCGAAGCCTTCCGCTGGACGGCCTTGTTGCCGGTGGAGGACGCGATGGCGGTCGCCACCCCGAGATCCTCCAGCAGGGCGGGCCGGTATCCCCGGGCGAGGAACGCGGCGATGGCGTCGTCGCCGTTGTCGAGGGCGGCCACGGCCTCACGGCGCGTGCCCTTGCCGGCCCGGACGAGGTACCTGAGGACGGCGACACGGTTGTCCTCCGCCGCGACCTTGGGCAGGGTCTCGGTGAGGAACGTCGTGATCTCGGCGTCGGTGCCGTAGAGCGCGTAGGCCGCCGCGGCCTTGGTGGCTTTGCCTCCCGTGGCCCACGCCTCGACCACCTTGGCCCGGTCGGTGTCGGGCAGCGGGACCGGGCCGGTCGGCGTGTCCTGGTCGGCGGCGCGCGCCGACGGGGTGAACGACAGCGGGGTGGCAGCGGCGGCCGTCACAGCGGCGACCGCGCCGAGGAGCCGTCTGCGACTCCAGAACATCGTCTGCATAAGGGCGTTTTCCTTGCGGTCGGGTCGGTGGAATAGGGCAGGGCTGTGCGCTGGAGGGGAACATATCAACGTGCACCGGCCCGTAAATCAGTTGACAGCGAAGGAAATTGACGCATCGACAGTTTTCGGGATTCTGCGGCCGTCATACGTCTTCACATGTTCTACACATGCGTCCGGGCAACCTTTCCGAGAGGTGGCGGATGTCACACGGCATCTGCAACTGCCGTCTTTTTTGGGCTGGTTCGCGCGGTGGACAGGACGGAGGCGATGGAGATGCCATGGACAGGCTCAAGCGGGGGGTCCGCATGGTGAAGGGCTGTCGTCCCTCATTCCCGCCGGGGTTGGGGGCCCCTTTATCGAATTGCGGAGCCTTCACGCCCAACACGGGGCCGGACAGCGGATATCCGGCCGAAGGAAAGCGAATTTAGGACTGCGATGAAGGTACGCATCACCCCTGCGGTGAAGCCGCAGCGGAAGAGGCTCATGGCGCCCGTGCTGGGCGTTCTGGTCGCCGGGGGCCTGGCATGGGCCGCACTGGCGTCCGGCCTCCAGCCGGAGACCGCCGATCCGGCGGTCCCTGTGGCGGACGAGGCCCCTGGTTACGCGGTCGAGGACTTCGCCTATCCGCAGGCCGACAAGATCCTCCGGGAGCAGGGGATCGTCCTCAAGCGCGGGGACGGCCACATCACCCTGGCCGACTGCGCGGACGACTCCGGCCTCCTGCAGGTCAGGGCCCGCCGGAACTCGGAGACGATCTGCTTCAAGACGGTCGGCAACTCGGGCTGGCTGACGCTGGAGATCCCCGCCGTCTACGTCGTGAAGGGCAACGACTACCAGACACAGGTGGACATGACCGTCGGCGACGAGCAGAAGTCCTTCGACGTCGCCAAGAACACCTGGACGGCCGTGGGGGAGAGCGCGGACGAGCAGGGGCGCGAGTTCATGCTCATGGAGATCCGGACCTCCAAGTAACCCGCCTCCGGCGCCCCGCGCCGGGGCCGCCGCGCTCCGCCGGACGACGCCCTTCGAGGGCGGTACCGATGGGAGCGCCCGCCGGTCCGACCACCTGGACCGGGCAGCCCAGGGCCGCCCGTACCTCGCCGGCGTCGCCGCTGTCGGCCGCGCCCGTCCGATCGTGCACCGCGCCGACGGGAAGATCGCCGGGCGCAGCGACACCGGCACGTACGTCCACATCGCCCCGGGCGACGACCGGGCCCGACGGCCCTGTGCCACACGGCTTCGGCGAGACCCCTCGCCGGAGCGTCAGCCGAACTACTCGTAAGGGAATCACATGCCCGGGAAGAGAACCCGCGCCGTACGGGCCACGGGGCTGCTGGCGGGCATCGCCGCAGTATGCGCCCTCACCACGCCGGTGGGGGCCGTCACCGGAGAGGTGGCCGCGGACGACGCGTACGCCTTCACAGCGAAGATCACCGTCGGGGACAGGACCGGATGCACGGCTGTGCTCGTCGACCCGCAGTGGTTGCTGACCGCCGCCAGCTGCTTCGCGGACGACCCCTCTCACATGGGGTCCCCGATCACGCCGGGTCCGCCGCAGGTCGCGACGACCGCGACGATCGGCAGCAACGACCTCAACTCCACCGCCGGTCATGTCCTGGCGGTCACCGAACTGGTCCCGCGCACCGACCGCGACCTGGTGATGGCCAAGCTCGCCACACGCGTCACGGACATCGCCCCGGCCGTCGTCGCCGCCACCGCTCCCGTCGCGGGCGAGCAGCTGCGCGTGGCCGGATACGGCCGCACCAAGGACGAGTGGGTGCCCGACAAGCTCCACACCGGCGCCTTCAGCGTCGACAGGGTGGACCAGGGCACGCTGTCGGTCACCGCGGGTGCGGGCTCGGCGCTCTGCAAGGGCGACAGCGGAGGCCCCGCCCTGCGGGAGACCGGGGGCAGGGTCGAGCTCGTCGCGCTGCACAGCCAGTCCTGGCAGGGCGGCTGCTTCGCCTCCGACGAGACCCGTACCGGCGCCGTCGAAACCCGCCTGGACGACGTCGCCTCCTGGATCCAGCAGATCCGCGCGCTGCCCCAGGCGTCCCAGACCACATCGGGCGACTTCAACGGCGACGGCAAGCAGGACGTCGCCGCCTTCTACGACAACGGGACCTCACCCGGGGGCAAGAACCGCTCCTCGATCTACACCTTCCTCAGCAACGGCGCCGGCTTCGCCGCTCCCCAGTTGGCCTGGAGCACCGCGGGCGGCTTCACCTGGAGGTCCTCCAAGCTGACCTCGGGCGACTACAACGGTGACGGCAAGGACGACATCGGCGTCTTCTACGACGGCGGGTCCTCCGACACCGGGGCCATCTCCTCCGTCTACACCTTCACCAGCGCGAGCACCGCCACCACCGGCGTCTTCGGCGCCCCCAAGCGGGTGTGGACCACCACCGGCGGCTTCACCTGGGATGCCAGCAAGGTCACTTCGGGCGACTACAACGGTGACGGCAAGGACGACATCGGCGTCTTCTACGACAGCGGCTCCTCGCCCACCGGAGCCATGTCCTCCGTCTACACCTTCATCAGCAACGGCGCCGGCATGACCGTCCACAAGGCCTGGACCACCACCGGTGGGTTCAACTGGGATGCCAGCAAGGTCACTTCGGGCGACTACAACGGCGACGGCAAGGACGACATCGGCGTCCTCTACAACAGCGGCACCTCCGCCGACGGCAAGGCCATGTCGGCGCTCTACACCTTCACCAGCAACGGCACCGACATGACGGCGGCGAAGGCGTGGAGCACTCCCGGCGGGTTCACCTGGGCGGCCAGTCAGGTCACGTCAGGTGACTACAACGGCGACGGCAAGGACGACGCCGGCGTCCTCTACAACACCGGCACCTCGGCCGACGGCGCGCCCATCACCTCGCTCTACACCTTCACCAGCACCGGCGCCGTCTTCGGCGCCCCGGTGAAGATGTGGACCAGCACGAGCAGCTTCAGCTGGAACAAGAGCCAGGTGACGTCCGGCGACTACAACGGTGACAAGAAGGCCGACGTCGGAGTCCTCTACGACGCGGGTCAGACCCCCGACGGCCGCCGGCTCAACAGCCTCTTCACCTTCCGCAGCACCGGCGCCGCGCTCCAGGCACCGGTGAAGAACTGGACGGGCAGCGTCCGCTGACGCGGTCCCGGTGGACAAGGGGGGTCACGGGCATCCGTGGCCCCCCAGGTCATGTGCCGGGAGCGCCCGTGCGGCTCGGGTCAGCCGGTCGGGCTGCCCGCGACCCACTCGCTCCACGACATGTTCCAGTCGCTGAGACCGTTGCCCGGCGCCAGCGTGGTCTTGTCCTGGGAGTTCTTGACGATCACGACGTCACCGATCATCGAGTGGTCGAAGAACCACGCGGCGGGCTGCCTGCTGTCACCGCCGCCCCTGACATCCCGCAGGCCTATGCAGCCGTGGCTGGTGTTGACCTTGCCGAAGACCGAGTCGGCGCCCCAGTAGTTGCCGTGGATGAACGTGCCCGAGTCGGTCAGGCGCATGGCGTGCGGCACGGCCTTGATGTCGTACGAGGGCTTGCCGTTCTTCTCCGTGAGGCCGACGCTCGCGCCGTTCATGTGGGTGTGCCCGAACTTTTCGGAGATCACCATCCGACCGTTGTACGTCGGGTGCTCGGCGCTGCCCGACGAGATCGGGACGGTGCGGATCGTCCTGCCGTCCCGGACGACCGTCATCTGCTTCGTCTTCGCGTCCACGGTGCTGATCTGGCTCCGGCCGATCGTGAACGTGACCGTCTTCTGGATGCCCTGGCGGGTGAGCGTGACGGTGACGGTGGAGCCGGGCTTCCAGTAGTTCTCGGGGCGGAAGTCCAGGCGGTGACCGTTGAACCAGTGGCCGACGACCCGCTGGCCGCTGGTGGAGCTGACCTGGATCTCCGACTGCACCGCGGCCTTGTCGCTGATCGCCCGGTCGAAGGTGAACGTCACCGGCATGCCCACGCCGACGGTCGAGCCGTCCTCGGGGGAGAGGTGGCCGATGAAGTCGTTGGCCGGGGAGATCGTGCTGAACGTGGCGTTGGAGGTGGCGGAGCGGCCCTTGGCGTCCTCGGCGTCCGCGGTGATCTGGTACCTGGTGGCGCGCTCCAGCCGGCCCTCCGGCTTCCAGGAGGCGCCGTCCGCGGACAGCGCGCCCGGGACCTCGGCGCCGGTCGCGACGGCGGTCATGGTCACCTTGGTGAGCTTGCCGTCGCTGACGGTGACGCCGACCGGATCGTGGATCCCGACGCCGTAGGCGCCCGACCCGGGCGTGATCGCTATGCGGGCCTCGGAGGCTTCCTGGGCGCTCGCCGCAGTCGCGCGCGCATGCGACGCCGAGTGGCGCCCGGCGTCGTTACCGCCCGTGGCGGCGTTGCTGGTACCGCCGAGGGCCGTGACAGCGAGTACGCCGCCGAGTACGCCGGCCGTAGCCACCAGCCCGGTGCGTCGTTCACTCAGCCTGATCAACCGCTTCTCCCATGGCACTGGCTCTGGATCCCTGCGCTGATCGCCGAAGGAGGGCGACCAGCTTTGCGACCATAGACATGCCTGTGTCCATAAATCGACAAATTGTGGTGAAGGGCACGCTCGACGGCGCCCGTCCTGGAGGGGGCGACGGCTCCCCTCGTGTCGCCGGACGGCGTCGGCCTGCCCGCGAGGCTCCCGGGTCGTGCGTGCGACGGTCACAGGCGGGGTGTGCGATGTGCACCGGCCGGGCCGTGCGCCACCCACGCCGGGCCGGTGACAGACGAACGATGTCCGTGCCCCGTCGTTCTGCGATCGTGGTGGGGAAGGCCAGGACAACCGCTCAGGAGGGCACCTGATCCGGAGGCTCCCGTGGACAAGCGGTACGAGATCTACTGCCTCACCCACCCGCACTTCTATGACGCTCCCTCCTCGCACGGCGGGACGCACGGCCGGTTCCGGCAGTCGCGGAGCCCGCTCCCGGGTGCCTGGAAGCGCGAGGAAGTCGGTGAATGGCTGGCCCTGCGTCCCGTCGGCGCGCGGCTGCCGCCGCAGGGCTGGAAGATCCATGTGTCGGCCTGCCTGGACAACGCGCAGTCCGTCCTGGACGAGGTGTGGGACTACTGCCTGCCGCGTCGCGTCGCGTTCAAGTTCCTCCCCGACCTGGAGACCTTGTTCCTGGCCAACGCCAAGTACGCGCACCGCGGATCGAGCGGCAAGTTCGTGACCGTCTATCCGGCGGACGAGACCGAGTGCGAACGCGTCCTCGCCGAGTTGGGCGACATCCTCGACGGCCGGCCCGGACCGTACATCCTCAGTGATCTGCGCTGGCGGGACGGGCCGCTGCACGTCAGGTACGGCGCCTTCGCCGACCGCTACTGCGTGTCGGCCGCCGGGGTGGTGGAGCAGGCGGTGGCGGACCCCTCGGGGCGCCTGGTGCCGGACGTGCGCGGCCCCACCTTCCAGGTGCCGCCGTGGGTGGAGCTGCCCGGCTTCCTCGAACCGCACCTCGCCGCGAGCCGCCGGACCACCGTCGCCGATCTGCCCTACCGGATCGACCGGGCGCTGCACTTCTCCAACGGCGGCGGACTGTACGCCGGGGTGGACCGGCGCACCCAGGACCGCGTCGTACTCAAGGAGGCCCGGCCCCATGCGGGACTCACCCCGGACGGCGCGGACGCCGTCACGCGACTGGGGCGCGAGGCGGAGGCCCTGGAAAGGCTGCGCGGACTGGTCTGCGTCCCCGCACTGCGCGACCAGTTCGAACTGGGTGGGCACCACTTCGTCGTCGAGGACCTCGTCGAGGGAAAGCCCCTGCACCAACTGATCGTCGAACGCAGTCCGCTCGCCGCGCTGGACCCGGACCCGGCCGCCTTCGCCGACTACACCACCTGGGCCCTGGACGTGCTCCGGCGGGTGCGCGACGCCGTGGCGGCGGTCCATGAGCGGGGCATCGTCATCGGTGACGTGCACACCTTCAACGTCATGGTCCGTCCCGACGGCACGGTCGTCCTGATCGACTTCGAGGGCGCGTCGGACGTGGCCCACGCCCGCCACCAGGTCCTGGCGGCGCCGGGCTTCCACGCCCCGAGCAGCGCCACCGGGTTCGACATCGACCGGTACGCGCTGGCCTGCCTGGAGATCTGCCTGTTCCTGCCGCTGACCGGCCTGATCGAACTCGATCGCGGCAAGGCGGGCCAGCTGGCCAGGGAGGCCGGCCGGCTGTTCCCGGTGCCCGAGGGCCTCCTCGACGACGCCGTGCGCACGATCACCGGCGACGGCTCGACGACCCCGGGGGCCGACGACGAACCCCGTCTCGAACCCGACCACAGCGGCTGGCTGCGCGCCCGCGAGTCGATCACATCCGCGATCCTCGCCTCCGCCACACCCGAGCGCGACGACCGGCTCTTCCCGGGCGACATCGAGCAGTTCACCGCGCCCGGCGGCGGCCTGGGCCTGGCCCACGGCGCGGCCGGGGTGTTGTACGCGCTGGACATGACGGGCGTCGAACGCCGCCTCGACCACGAGGACTGGCTGATCCGGCACGCGCTCCACCCACCGCCCGGCACGCACCTCGGCCTCTACGACGGCCTGCACGGCGTCGCGTTCGTCCTCGACCGGCTCGGTCACCGGGAGGAGGCCGTCAAGATCGTCGACATGTGCCTCGGCGAACGCTGGCAGAACCTGCCCCTCGACCTCAAGGGCGGCCTGTCCGGCATGGGCCTCAACCTGCTGCACTTCGCGGCCGCCACGGGCGACGCCGCCTTCCGCGACGCGGCCCGGGACGTGGCGGCGACCGTCGCCGACCGGCTGGGCGCCGCCGACGCCGTCCCGGAGACCAGCGGCGGCGACCACCCGAGGGCCGGGCTGTTGTACGGCTCGTCCGGGCCCGCGCTGCTGTTCCTGCGCCTGCACGAGTACGGCGGCGACCCGGCGTCCCTCGACCTCGCCGCGACCGCCCTGCGCCAGGACCTGCGCCGCTGCGTCGTCCGCGCGGAAGGCTCCATGGAGGTGAACGAGGGGTACCGCACCATGCCCTACCTCGCCGACGGCAGCGTGGGCGTCGGCATGGTCCTCGAAGACTTCCTGGAGCAACGCGCCGACGACCAGTTCGCGACCGCCGTCCACGCGATCCGTGAGGCCTCCCGGGCGTCGTTCTACGTCGAACCCGGGCTCTTCGACGGCGTCGCCGGGATGATCCTGCATCGCAGCCGCACCCATCCGCCCGGCACCGCCGCGGCCCGGGACCCGGTGGTCGCGGCCCACATACGCCGGCTGGCCCGCCACGCCTGCCGGCTCGACGGCCGACTGGCCTTCCCCGGCGAACAGTTGATGCGTCTGTCCATGGACCTGGCCACCGGCGGCGCGGGCGTCGTGCTCGCCCTGGGCGCCGCGTGCCACCCCACGCCCACCGGACTGCCCTTCCTGACACCAGGCCTGTCCGCACACGACATTCCCGTCCCCCACCACGTGCCGGAAAGGAGGTGAACACATCTGCCTTCCTCGTCGGGCGCGCGCCCTTGGACTCGAACTCGGGGTGACGCGGCGCGAACGGCCGTTCGTGTCGCCGTGTCCGCCGGCGGCCTCCCTTCAGGACCGGGCGCGAAAGCGCAGGGCGTCTCACGGTCTCGGCAGCGCCTGCTCAGCCCAGATCACCTTGCCCTGGGGCGTGTATCGGGTCCCCCAGCGCTCGGTCAACTGCGACACCAGGAAAAGACCCCGGCCGCCTTCGTCGGTCGTCGCGGCGTACCGCAGGTGGGGTGAGGTGCTGCTGCCGTCGGTCACCTCGCAGATCAGCGTGCGGTCGTGGATCAGCCGCAGATGTATCGGCTCGCAGCCGTAGCGGACGGCGTTGGTGACGAGCTCGCTCAGCACCAGTTCCGTGCTGAAGGCCAGCTCGGACAGGCCCCACTCGTCGAGTTGCTCGGTCGCTCTGGCGCGTACCGCTGCGACGGCGGCCGGATCGGGTGGCACGTCCCACTCGGCGATCCGGTCCGGCGGCAGCGCATGGGTACGGGCGATGAGCAGAGCCACGTCGTCGGCGGGGTGGTCGGGCAGCAGAGATTCCAGTACGACCCGGCAGCTCTCCTCCGGCGCGCGCTCGGGGTGGCCCGCCAGGGCTTTGCGCAGCAGCTCCATCCCTTCGTCGAGATCGCGGGTGCGGTCCTCGATGAGACCGTCGGTGTACAGGGCGAGCTGGGAGCCTTCGGCGATGTCCAGCTCGGCGGTCTGGAAGGGCATGCCGCCCAGACCCAGGGGCGGACCCGGCGGCAGGTCGGGGAAGGTGACGTTTCCGTCGGGATCGGCCAAGGCCGGAGCCAGGTGACCCGCGCGCGCCATGGTGCAGCGGAGCGTCGTCGGGTCGTAGATCGCGTACAGGCAGGTGGCGCCCACGACGGCGGCGGGGTCGTCCGTGCACGACTCGTCCTGGTCGATACGCCCGACGAGGTCGTCCAGGTGACTCAGCAGCTCGTCGGGCGGCAGGTCGAGCGTGGAGAAGTTGTGCACCGCGGTCCGCAGCCGCCCCATGGTCGCGGCGGCGTGCAGACCGTGGCCGACCACGTCGCCGACGACCAGCGCCACGCGGCTGCCCGGCAGCGGGATCACGTCGAACCAGTCCCCGCTCACGCCCGACTGGGCCGGGAGGTACCGGTATCCCACGTCGAGGGCGCTCTGCTCCGGCAGCCCCTGCGGCAGCAGGCTGCGCTGGAGGGTGACCGCCAGGGCGTGTTCGCGCGTGTAGCGACGGGCGTTGTCGATGCTGACCGCGGCACGGGCCACCAGTTCCTCCGCCAGCGAGAGCTCTTCCTGGTCGAAGGGGTCGTGCTCCTCGGAGCGCCAGAAGTTGACCATGCCGAGCACGACCCCGCGGGCCTGGATCGGAGCCGCGATGAGCGAGTGGATGCCGTAGTCCATGATCTGTTCGGTGCGTTCCGGGTCCTGAAGCTGCCAGCCCGTCGCCGTGGACAGGTCCGTCACCAGTTCGGAGCGGCCGGTGCCGTAACCGCGTGCCTGGGGGGTGGAGGGGAGGAAGTCGATCAGCCGGTCCTTCTCGTAGAGGGGCTGATCGTCGCGGATGCCGCACACGGCGACACGGCGCATCCCCTTGGCCGTGGTGGCCGGCTCCTCGCCGTGCAGTACGGCGTCGGCCAGATCCACGGTGACGAAGTCGGCGAAGCGGGGGACGGCGATCCGGGCGAGTTCGTCGGCCGTCTGGACGACGTCGAGGGTGGTGCCGATGCCCAGTCCGGCGTCGTAGAGCAGCTTCAGCCGCTCACCCGTGATTTCGGCCCTGCCCGAGACGGCTCGCAGCTCCGTGGAATCGCGCAGAGTCACCACCGTGCCTTTGGGACCCGCGCCGCGCCCGGTGGACCTCTGGTTGACCACCAGCAACCGCGGCCCGGCCGGATGCACCTCGTCATTGGCCTCGCGGCCGGCGCGGAGCAAGGACATGATCTCGGGTTCGAGATGCGAAATCCGGGACACGTGCTGACCCTCTGCCTCCGGGGGCAGCTCCAGCAGCCGCTTGGCCTCGTCGTTCGCCAGGAGCAGTCGCCCCCCGTCGTTGACGATGAGCACCCCTTCGCGCACGGAGTGCAGCACTGCGTCGTGGTGCTCGTAGATGCGGGTCATCTCGTTCGGGGCCAGGCTGTGCGTCTGCCGTCGTAGCCGCCGGCTCACCAGCACCGTGGCGGCGGTCGCCGCGCCGAGTGCGCCCGCCCCGGCCGTGAGAATGATCGGAATCTGCCGTTCCACCAGGCCGGTCACGTGCTTGACCTTCAGCCCGGCGGAGACGAGGGCCACGACGTGGCCTCGGGCGTCCCGGATGGGCACGGTGGCCTGGACTTCCTGGCCGAGAGGTCCGTGCACGCTTTCGGTGTAGACCCTTCCCGCCAGCGCCGGTTCGATCTTTCCCACGAACCGCTTGCCGATCCGGTCCGGCAGGGGGTGCGTGTAGCGGATCCCTCTCGTGTCCATGACCACGATGAAGTCGACGCCAGCGGACTTGCGTCCGGCCTCGGTCTGCGGCTGAAGGATCTTCGAGGGATCGGGCGCCTTCAGTGCGGACAGCACACCCGGCGAATGCGCGAACGTCTGGGCGACGGCTATGGATCGGCGTCTGGCCTCGGCGTTGGTCTGCCGTTGTGACTGCAGGACGAGGGCGAAGACGGCGAATGCCACGAGCAGCACCACCAGTGTCACCTGCATGAGGAACATCTGGCCCGCGACGGTTCGGGTGCTCTTCCGCGTCAGTGACCTCAGACGCGATATGTGATGATCTCGGGCAAAACGGTCTTCCATTCGGCCTTTCTAGCACTGCCCGCCCCCTCCAGTCACGGGGTCCGCCCTCGCGCCCTCCACGCCGGACGCCCGTCGACGTTGCGTGGCACGAGGCCGCGGACCCCGCGCAATGCGCCGCCGACCGACGGCCACGGGGGCGAGCAGCAGCATGCAGAGCCAGGCGAACCAGTCGCCGAACCGGTCGTAGACGGTGGCGCCGACGCGGGCGGGAAGGGCGGCGGTGACCGTGGTGAAATCGTCGTGCCCCGTGACCCGCTCGGCGAGCACCCGACCGTACGGGTCGCTGACGGTCAGCCTTCCGGCGCGCGCTGCGCGTGCCACGGTCAGGCCGCTCTCCACACCGCGGGTGACGGCCATCCGGCTGTGCAGCAGGCCGTCCTCGGTGAAGTCCCACGCGGGTGCGAGCAGGAGAGCGGCGCCATGGCTGCGGTAGTCGCGGACCAGGGCCGGGAAGTCGAGATCCTTGCAGATGATGAGGCCGTGTCCGGGGGCGACGAACGTCAGCCCGCCGCCAGGCCGCAGCTCCTCCTCGGCTCCCGGGATGAGGTGGTGCTTGAGGTACAGAACCGGCTCGCCGCCGTGCGCGCGGAACCCGAGAGCGGCGTTGTAGGACGTCCCGGCGCGATGGAGCACCAGCCCGACGACGATGTCCTGGCGGTGCTCGACGGCCGGCCGCCGAATCGCGTCGATGAGGATCGGCAGCGTCCGCGCGTCCGCGGCGAAGGTCTTCTCCGGGAGGACCACGGTGTTCGTCGAGCGGGGCAGCGCCCGGATCCGCGCGACGTAGCGGTCGAGAAGCCGACGGCCGGCGGTGGTGGCCAGGTCGACGGTGTCGTCGGGGCGGTCGGTGTCCAGCAGGGCGACGCGCGCGGTGGAGACGGGGTGCGGCTGGCCCAGCCGCCACATGCCGTAGCCGAGCGGCAGGGCGAGGACGAGGGCGGCCACCACCAGAACCCGGCCCCTGCCCCGCACCTGTGGCGTTGTCGCCACGGCGAGGGCGGCCGGGAGTCCCATCACCAGGAACGTGATTCCCCACGGGCCGGTGAGGGAGGCCGTCTGGAGCACCGGCAGCACGTCGGTCTGGGTGTAGGCCAGGCTCAGCCAGGCGCCATGGGGCAGGGTCAGCGACAGGACGTATTCCAGTGCGACCCAGCCCGCAGGAACGGCAGCGACGGCGGTGAGCGGACGACCGCTCAGCAACAGTCGGCGATATGCCCAGGTCAGCAGGGCGAACACCAGAGCCTGGCCGAGTATGACGGCGCCCGCGGCCGGGAACGGCATCCCCAGGGTGCCGAGGAAGTACGGCCACATCCTGCTCTGTCCGAGGAGCCAGGCGAGCCCCGCCGCGCAGCAGGCGACGCGCACACCCACCCGCGGGGCCGGCCACAGAACCGGCAGGGGCGCGAGCCAGGTGAGCCAGGGCAGCGGGTGCAGGCCCGTGCCGAACAGCAGCAGTACGGAACTGACGAAGGTCGAGACGATGACGGTCATGGGGCGATCGTGTTCCGTGAGGCCGCCCCGGCGCGTCCCTCCCGCGAGCGCTTTCGGCCCTCACTCCCACGAGCCACGGGCCACGAGCCACGGGCCACGAGCCACGAGCCACGAGCCACGAGCCACGGGCCACGAGCCACGGGCCATGAGCCACGAGCCCTGGACTACGGGCTGCCCGGGGCGACAAGACCGGACTCGTAGGCGAACACCACCGCCTGTACGCGGTCGCGCAGGCCGAGTTTGGTGAGGACATGGCTCACGTGCGTCTTGACGGTGTGCTCGGTGACGACGAGGGCGACCGCGATCTCGGCGTTCGACAGGCCACGGGCGACGAGCCGCAGCGTCTCGGCCTCCCGGGCGGTGAGTTGCCGCAGCCGGGCCGCGAGGCGGGGGACGACGCCGTGGCTCGGTCGCCTGACCAGGTCCTCCACCAGCCGGCGGGTGACCCCGGGGGCGAGCAGTGAGTCGCCCGCCGCCACCACCCGCACGGCTCGGGCCAGTTCGTCCCGTCGGATGTCCTTCAGCAGGAAGCCGCTGGCCCCCGCCCGCAAGGCGTCGTAGACGTACTCGTCGAGGTCGAACATGGTGAGCACCAGGACCCGGGAGGGCAGCGCCGCGCAGATCCGCTCGGTGGCCTCGATCCCGTTCATGGTGGGCATTCGCACGTCCATGACCACGACGTCGGGCCGCAGTGCGTGCGCTGCCCGGACCGCGGCGGCGCCGTCGGCCGCCTCGCCGACCACCGTCATGTCCTCCTGACCGTTCAGGATCGCGGCGAACGCCGCACGGAACAGGTCCTGGTCGTCGGCGACAAGAACGCTCAGCATGAGGCTCGTTCCACGGGGAAACGCGCGAGGACGGTGAAACCCCGCGGTCCCGGCCCGGTGCGCACCGAGCCGCCGCACGTCTTCGCGCGCTCGTGCATCCCGATGATCCCCTGGCCCCCCGGACGCGGTGTGCCGCCCCGGCCGTCGTCGGAGACCTCGATCTCCAGGTCGCCGCCCCAGCGGACCTGCACGGACACGGCGCCGGCTGCGGCGTGCTTGCGGACGTTCGTCAGCGCCTCCTGAACGATCCGGTACGCGGCGACGCCGACCTCTGGCGGGACCGTGCGGGGAGCGCCCTCCACTGTCAGCCTCACCGGCAGCTCAAAGGCCCGCACCAGGTCCCCGAGCGTGTCGAGACCGGGCTGGAGCACGCCCGCCGGAATCTCCCTGAGGACGCCGAGCAGCGCACGCAACTGGGTCAGGGTGGCCCGTCCGGTGTCGGCGATGAGGTCGAAGACCTGCGTCTGGGCGTCCCGGCGGTCCGTCGCGTCGGAATCGGCCCGTCGGGCGAAGGGTCCGGCCTCCGCCTGGACGACCATCAGACCGACCGAGTGCGTCACGATGTCGTGCATGTCGCGGGCGATGCGGGCGCGTTCACGCACCACCGCTGCGGTCCTCTCCTGTTCGAGGCGCCGGGCGCGCTCGGCATGCTCCGCCGCTTGCGAACGGCGCGCGTGCTCGGCCGTGCCCAGCGCGAACGCCGCGAAGAAGGCCGTCCCCATGAGCGGATAGACCTCGGTGTTCTCCCGCGGCAGAGCCAGCGAGACATAGACGGCGGCCACCGTGACCGGCAACGACACCAGCCGCACCAGGGGACGGCTCAACGCCGCAACCGTGTACACGCCCACCAGAGGACCCCAGGGCAGCAGCAGGGGCTTCTGCCACAGCACCAGCGCGCTCGTCGCCGCACCGACGACCAGGGTGACCGGTACGGGCGCCCGCCGCCGCCACAGCACCGGTACCGAAGCGAACAGTGCCAGCAGCACCACCCACCAACGCCCGGGTGCGAGCAGCACGGGCACGACCGTGGCCGAGGCGACGGCCAGCGCCACCAGCGGGTCGGCGATCCGTGGGCTTCGCATGCCGTTCAGTGTCCCGGCAGGCGGGCCCTCGCACCTCACTCGCAGGAGTGAGAAGAGCAGCGGCGGGCCGGCGGTGCCCGGTCCCCGAGCACACGGCCGGATTCTGACCGGATCAGTACGGCAGGAGCCGCCCCGACGGCGTCCTGCGGTCGATCTCGTCCTTCGAGGGCGAGGCGGGCCGACGACTCACACGGACATGAATCCGGGCCTGACGATTCATGACGCCCTCCTCGTGTTGTGCCTCCGGTGGGTCCGGTCTGGAGTACATGCCCTGCGCCCGACTCTTCCACCCCTGTCAGCCCTGGTGAAAGGCATCGGGTCGTCGGGCAGCCGGCCATGCGCGGGAGCGGAACCAGGGCAGAGCGGAGGACCCGGCCGGCACACGGCGTACCTGCGACCCGCCGACCCACGCGCGCCGACGGGCTCCGAACAGTGCGCTGAACGACCGCAGTTGACGGTCGGCGCCGGGCCCGCTGCCTGCTCCCGTCCGACCGTCCGCACTGAGTACAGGACTCGGTGATTCCCCCGATGCGTTCAGCGCCGCGCTTTGCGAGGATGGTGACGCCGTTGGCCGCGGCCCGGTACTGACCGGCGCCGAGGGGATAGAGCATGGGGGCGTAGTGAGGCTTGCAGGAAGATGCATGGGTGCGGCGAGTTGGGCGGCGGGCACGGTGCTCGTGCTCGCCGCATTGGCCGGGTGCGGCAACAGCGGTGAGGACGGCAAGGCCACTGCCGGGGCCGCCCGCACGCCGTCCGCGTCCGCCGAGCCGACCGGCGGGCCGGGTGACTACCGTCCGCCGACGGACCTCTGCCCGAACGTCGACTTCGGCCCGCTGACCGCCGCGATCGCGCCGAGATCAGGCCCGCCGAAGGGGGAACGGACCGGCTCGGACCCGGCGACCTCCAGCGGCGCGGCCTGTCTGCAGGGCTTCAAGGCGGCCGGGACCAAAGCGGACGGCCGTTCCGTCGTCTACTGCTCCGCCTGGAAGAACGTGGCCATCGCGATCAAGCAGCACTCGTTCCGGCTGTCCTCCGCGGGACGCGAGGCCAAGGGCCCGGTGGTGATGGAACCGGGACTGGGCCGAGGGGCTTTCCGCTATGAGAACGTCAAGGACTCGGCACCGTTCGCCAGCGACCTCCGGCTGATGGTCCGGGACAGCAATCTGGAATGCGAGGTGCAGGTGCAGAGCCTGCATCCCCTGACGGATCAGCAGGTCGAGGCGGCCTGGCCGGCCATGGTGAAGACGGCACGGGCACTGCTGCCCAAGCTTCGCACCTGACCCGACCCGACCGCTGCCGTTCCTCCCGGCAGTCCGGGAGGAACGACCCGAACGATCCGGTCGCGCGCACGTAAGTGTGTGTCAGGTCCATCATGCCTGTTCGGGGGTGGTTTTCGGTAGGACGCAGCGCACGTCCGTACGACCTTGTGGCAGGTGGTACCGCCCGCCAGACTCGTCGTCATCCACTCCTCGGCCGACGTGTCGGCAGCCGTTCTCGGCTGCCGGCGCGCTCGCTGTGCCGTCTCGCCGTGTGACGTGCACCGGCCGGGGGGGTGGCGCGACGAAGGGGGATCGATGGATCAGGACATGGTGGTGCTGGCGAGGGTCAGGCTGCTGAGCGCCAACCGGCGGGTGGTGCGCGGTGCAGAGGGGCTGTGGATCTACCGCCTTCTGACCCGGGTCGAGCCGGAGACGTACGGTTCCAAACTGGCGTACGTGCTGGTGGAGGCGAGCGCGTCGGCTGCGTTGCGGGACTCGCCTGAGCGACGGTCGGCCCTGGTGGACGAGGCTGTGGAGGTGGCGAAGGCCCTCGATCCGGCGAACCCCTACCGGGCGAAGGTGCTGGCGAGGGCCTTGGCTGCCAGGCAGCGGGAGCGGGAAGTGCCCGGTGAGCGGTGTGGGTTCGGTGACCCCGTTCAGGACGTCGCGGCGTTCGGCGGCGCGACCGGCGACCTCGCCGGCGCCGCCGCGTCCGGGCCGAGCATTCCGCCAGTGCCGCGATGACACACCGGTGCCGTAGCCGCAAGGCCCGTGACATCCGGTAGCGATTGGCGGACCGCCGGGAAGCGAGCACGGCCTCCCTGTGTTTCCGCAGGGTTGCCGTGCTCGCCGCTGGAGGCGCTCAGCGGGGCCGGTCGCTCGTCAGCTCCAAGGAGCTGCGGTGAGCCAACTGGTGTCCTGGGCCCACGAGTTCGTGGCGTCCCAGGCGTTGGAACCGCCATTGCCGGCTACGTAGGCGGTGTAGTTGTAGTGGCGGATGTATTTGGTGTGGAAGTTGACGGACTGGAAAGACGTGCCGACCCCGCTGTTGCCCGCGGTGGGGCAGAAGGTGGCGTCCTTCGCGAAGGAGCTGCCGCCGGTATCGGTGTTCAGGTACAGCTGGTAGTTGAAGTGGCGCAGGAACTGGCCGGGGTTGTTCGCGGACTCGAAGGACAGACAGGAGGTGTTGGCCAGGCCGGCGCGGGCGATCCAGGTGGCGTCGGCCTTGTCGGTGGCCGAACTGGCAGAGCTGATGTTGGAGATGACGACCTTGGTGTCGGCGTCGTCGTGGCGGAGGTAGTGCGAGGTGCAGCAGGGCGCGGTGGTGGCCTGAAGGGAGATCCGGGATCCGGGGGTCAGTGTGCCGGTGCTGGTCGAGCCGCTGTTGTAGCCGGCGGCGGTGATGTTGGCCTGTACGGCGTTCTCGGTGGCGTCCGAGGGGTAACCCGAGGTCATGACGCCTTCGTAGAAGGTGCCGGAGCCGCTGTTGCTGTTGTCGCCGCCGATGCCGAGGATGATCGCGCCTTGCTTCTTCATCGGGTCATAGCCGGTGGCGTTGGGGCGTACGCCGCTGTAGTAGGTGGACAGGCTGCCCGACCGTGCGTCGCCGCCGCGGATGGCCCACTGGTTCGGGCCGCCCTTCAGCATGGCGGTCAGGAACCGGTTGCCGGTGGTCGGGTCGCCCGCGTTGAAGCCGCGGTTGACCCCGGAGAACAGACCGTTCTCCTGGTCGGCCATGACCCAGGGGCCGGGGCCGCTGCCCCAGCCCCAGTCCTTGCTGTTGCCGAAGTACAGGGCTTCCATGGTGCCGTTGCCGTCATCGTTGCCGGTCGTCTCGGCGTTGCCGTAGTCGAAACAGCAGCCGCCGTTGAAGTGCGTGCCGTCGAAGATCGCGTACATGCCCTCCGGCTGGTCTCCGGTGGCGATGCCGTGGGTGTTGTTGTTGCGGTAGCCGGTGCCGGGGGCCACGTACACGCCGTACGCCTTGTGCCCGCCGACGGTGACCGGCGCTTCGAAGGCGTTGGCCAGGTTGTCGTTGCCCCCTTCGGCCGGCCCGGACCAGTGGCCCTTGAGCGCCTGGGTGAGGTTGTTGCCCTTGCCGGACTGGTCGTAGATGACGGTGATGACGCAACTGGTCCCGGCGCAGAAGGAGTCCTGCGCCGCGGCGTCGGCGAATCCGCCCGCGCTGAGCACGCCGATGTTCAGGGCGGTGTTGTCGGAGGCGCGCCTGACCTGGTACAGCGGGCCGTTGTACGCCCCGTACAGAGCGCGGGTGGTGCTGTGTGCGGCGACGCAGGGGGTGCTGCCCGCGGCGTAGATGTCGCACGGCCCCTGGGTGGCGGCCTGCGAGGTGGTGACGGTCGCGGTGAGCAGGCCGGCGGCGAGCGCGGCGGTGGCACCGACCGCCAGCAGCGCGCGTCTGACGCGGTGTGTCCACGGTGGCTTGGCCATGAGGAACTCCTTCACACGGTGGGTATGAGCGTCGATCGGAAGAGCATGTCGATCGATATGTCGAACGCCGTTCGGTGAATCGGTCAGACGCTAGAAGCGTGAATCCTCCGCGTCAACGGTCCTGCCAACATCGCCGTCGTCGAAGTCGGCGCCGCGGTAAGCGGCGTGTGTCCTCTGCCGACCTGAGTCGCCCGCATCCGGGGGCGTGACCGGACCTACGGGGCTGAGTACCTGCGTAAGGTGCTCGGGTGTTCAATCGGCTTGTTGTCAGTGTGTTGCCGCGGGGCCCCCGATGGGCTGCCCAACTGCGCTTCCGGGTCGACGGGGTGGACGTGGTGGCGGGGGCGGTCGGCGCGGGAGGCCGCGGCCCGTTTGCGGCCGAGGCGTTGCCTGCCGACGGTCACAGTCCGCTGTGGGCGACCGGCCAAGGGCGACGGGTGGTGCTGGGGGAGGCCGAGTGCACGGCCGGATGCTGCGGCCACCTGTCGGTTTTCGTGCGGCGGTACGACGGCATCGTCGAGTGGTCGGATTGGCTGGCGCCCGCTGGTCAGGTGCGCCCTCCGGCGTTCCATTTCGATGCCGATCAGTACGACGGCGAAGTGACCCGAGCGCTGGGGGAGAGGTGGTGGCAGGCCTAGGCCGTTTCTTCCGGATCAGCGGAGGGAGGCAGGGGCGGGTATATGCCGAGGCCGGTCCGGTCCGCTTCCACTGCAACCGGGCGGCGTCATTTCTGGGGCCGAGCCTTCTGCTCCGCCGCTACGATGCGCTCCACTGCGGCCGTCACCAGTTGTTCACGCTCTTCCTCCGTGAAGACGTCCGGCAGGGTGAGCTGCTCAACGATCAGCCAGTTCAGCGTCAGCATGAGCAGCTTGACGGCCGTGGCGTCGCCCGGGAGGCCGGAAGCCTCGTGATAGGCGACGTTGGCGTCGACGTCTGCTCGGACTCGCTCAGTGAGGACCTTGCACAGTTCGGGGCGGCGGGTGGCCTCAAGGCGGAGTTCCATCAGCGCGAGGTAGCCGGTACGGAAGGAGGCGATGCGGCCGACGAGTTCGCGCATCAGCTCAGCGTAGGTTTCCCGGTCGCGGCCGGCCGCCTGCTGGCGGGCGATCGTGGCCTCGTCCGGCTGGAGTCGCTCGTAAACCCGGGCGCCGGCCTGTGTGAAGAGATCGTCGCGGCTGGCGAAGTAGTTCGATGCCGTACCGACGGGAACGGCGGCCTCGGCATCAACGGCCCGGAAGGTCAGGCCGCGTGCGCCTTCTCGGGCCAGCACTTCGATCGCCGCGTCAACGAGGGCCGCGCGCCGCTGGTCGTTCCGTCTCACCATTGACACCACTCCGGATGTAGTACTACGTTCAAACCACTTCAAGCAGAGTACTATGCATGGGGGGCTATTTTGCGAAAGCTCGTGTACTACGTCGGTGTCTCGCTCGACGGCCGCATCGCCGGCCCCGGCGGCGAGTTCGACTTTTTTCCACAGGGCAACGAGCAGCAGGCAGCCGCCTACACGACCTGGATGAACGCGCTGTACCCGGAGACCATCCCGACCGCTTACCGGGTGGCCGTCGGCGTCGCCGACGCGCCCAACCGGCGTTTCGACACCGTCGTCATGGGCCTCGGTACCTACCGCCCAGCCCTCGACAACGGGATCACCAGCCCGTACGCGCACCTGCGCCAGTACGTGGTGTCCAGCACCCTCAAGTCGGACACCGACCCAGCCGTCACCGTCGTGCCGAATGACCCGCTCGCCCTCGTCCGCGAGCTCAAAGGCGAAGTGGACGCCAGTCTGGACATCTGGCTCTGCGGGGGCGGCCAGCTTGCGGGCACCCTGTTGCCCGAGATTGACGAGCTACTGATCAAGACCTATCCGGTCGTTGCCGGCACTGGAATCTCAGTAGTCGATGGTGCCTTCGACCCCGCCGTCTTCGACGTCGCCGAGCGCACCGCCTTCCCCAACGGGGTCACTCTCACCCGCCTCACTCGCTGCTAGGCGGTTCCAGTTCAGCGGGCGGACCAGATGAAGATGCCCGCGATATGGAGTCCGGCCAGGTAGTTGGTCGCTGTCTTCTCGTAGCGGGTGGCAATACCGCGCCACTGCTTGAGGCGGTTGATGCGCCGCTCGACGGTGTTGCGCTGCTTGTAGGCGTCGCGGTCGAAGGCCGGTGGCCTGCCGCCGTGGCTGCCGCGCCGCTGCCGGTGGGCCTGCTGGTCTGCCGGGACGGGGATCACCGCGCGGGTCCCGCGCTTGCGTAGGTGTTCGCGGACCGCGCGTGAGGAGTATGCCTTGTCCGCCAGGACAACGTCTGGCCTGGTACGGGGCCGTCCGCGTCGGCGCGGAACACGCAGACGTGCCATCACCTGCGTGAAAGCGGGTGCGTCGCCGGCCTGTCCGGCGGTGAGATGGAAGGCCAGGGGCCGGCAGCTGCCGTCGGCGGCGAGGTGAATCTTCGTGGTCAGTCCGCCGCGGGACCGGCCGATGGCGTGGTCTGCCGGTTCGCCATCCGGGGCCCCCTTTTGCGGGCCCCGGCGGCGTGCTGGTGAGCGCGCACGATGGTCGAGTCCACCGGCACGGCCCAGTTGAGGTCATCGGCCGTGTCGGCTTGGGCGATCAGCGCGGTGAACCCCCGCTTCCAGGTGCCGTCGACGGCCCACATCCGTAGCGGGTTGTAGACGCCCTTCCAGTTGCCGTACTTCTCCGGCAGGTGCACCCACTGCGTTGAGGGAGTCGGCTTCTCCCTGCACGAGACCACCGTCTACGCCGGAACCGAGACGACCATGTGGTACGCCAACCACATCGAAGCCGTCCTGTGCGTGGAAGGCGAGACCGAACTCACCAACGAGGAGACGGGCGAGAAGCACCACATCACGCCCGGCACCATGTATCTGCTCAACGGCCACGAGAAGCACACCCTGCGCCCCAAGGTGGACTCCCGCTTCGTCTGCGTGTTCAACCCGCCGGTCGCCGGCCGCGAGGACCACGACGAGAACGGTGTCTACCCGCTGCTCACCGAGGAGGCCACCGCATGACCGCGCTCGCTGCCCCGGCCACCGCCGGCCGGGTCCGCCCCGAGTACCGCACACCGCGGGTCGAGGACGCCCGGGCCATGTGGCAGATGGTGCACGAGTCGGACGAACTCGACGACAACAGCCCGTACTACTACACCCTGTGGTGCCGCGACTTCGCCGACACCTCCCTCGTGGCAGAGCTCGGCGACGAGGTCGTCGGCTTCCTGACGGGCTACTTCCGCCCGGAGCAGCCCGACACCTACCTGGTGTGGCAGGAGGCCGCGAAGCCGCGGCACGGAGTCCCGATGCTCGGAGTGCAGTTGTTCGAGCGGGCAGCCGATCGTGCGGTCGGCAACGGCGCACGCTACATCGAGGCGACCGTGTCGGCCGACAACAAGGCCATCATCATGGTGCTGAAGAAGTGCGCCAAGCGCTACCGGGCCTCCGTGCACACCGAAGTGCTGTTCCCGGCCTCGCTGTTCCCCGAGGAGCACCACGACGAGGTGCTCTACCGGATCGGCCCGATCGAACCAGCCGCCGACCGAACGGCCCCTCCGACCGCCTGACACGGTGTCACCGCGCGCGTGCCCTCACTTCGCACCACGGAAGGTGTTGCGGTACGCGCGCGGCGACACGCCCAAGGCCTCGCGGAAGTGCTGGCGCATCGCGGTTCCGGTCCCGAAACCGGCTGCGGCCGCGACACGGTCCACGGGCTCGTCCGTGCGTTCCAGGAGCCGACGAGCGTACTGCAGACGCTGCTGGCCGAGCCACTGCATCGGAGGTATCCCGGTCTCCTGACGGAACTTGCGGGTCAGCGTGCGCACACTCGTCGCCGCCCGGCGCGCCAGGTCCTCAAGAGTGACGGTCTCACCGAGATGCTCCAGGGCCCAGGCGCGGGCGGCGGCGACGCAGTCGTCCGCGGGCTCGGGCACGGGACGGTCGATGTACTGGGCCTGGCCGCCCTCGCGGTGCGGGGGGACGACCGTCCCGCGGGCCACGGTGTTGGCGACGTCCGCGCCGTGGTCACTGCGGATCATGTGCAGGCACAGGTCGATCCCGGCCGCGACACCGGCAGAAGTCAGGACCCGGCGGTCGTCGGTGTACAGCACGTCGGGATCCACGTCGATCTCCGGATACAGGGCGGACAGTTCCGGACAGGACTTCCAGTGCGTCGTCGCCCGTCGGCCCGCGAGCAGACCGGCCGCCGCCAGCACGAACGACCCGGTGCAGATGGACGCCAGACGTGCGGTCGCCGGCACTTGCGCGAGGGCGGAGCGTACGAGCGGGCTCAGCCGGCCACGCTGCTGAGGGCGGTAGTCCTCGACCGCGGCGGGCACGACCACGGTGTCGGCGTCACGGAGCGCCTCCGGCCCCACCGGCACGTTGACGGTGAAGTCGGCGTCGGTGGATACCTCGCCCGGTTCCGCGGCACAGGTCACGACCGAGTACAGCGACCGCCCGGCGTCGTCGACGGCGGTCCCGAACAGCCGGTGCACGATCCCCAGTTCCATGGGCAGAAGACCGGGACGCACCAGCACGACGACCCTGTGCAGAGGTTCATCACTCACTGTCATGACCAGATTCTTTCACTACATGTCCAAACGGCCAGTGGTTCCGGACGCCCGTCTCACCGAAGGTGAAGTACATGCATGACACGATCGGCCATCACACGAAGAGTTCCGGGCGCCGCGCATGGTGGGTGGCCACCGTCGCAGGAGTGGCGATCGTCGTTGCGGGCGCCTTCTCCACCATGCCGGGCATCCTGCAGGACCCACTGCGCCAGGAGTTCCACTGGTCCCGGGGCTCCATCAGCCTGGCGGCCTCGGTCAACATGGTCCTGTACGGGCTCACGGCCCCCTACGCGGCCGCCCTGATGGACCGGTTCGGCATCCGCAGGGTCGTCGTCGCGGCACTCGGAACCGTCGCCGCCGGAGCCGTGCTCACCACCGTGATGAGCGCAGCCTGGCAGTTCACGCTCTTCTGGGGTTTCCTCGTCGGGCTGGGCACCGGCTCGCTGTCCATGACTCTCGGCACCACCGTCACCAACCGCTGGTTCACGGCCCGCCGCGGCCTGGTGACCGGCATCCTCTCCTCGGGCAGCGTCCTCGGCCAGATGGTCTTCCTGCCCGCTCTGTCCTGGACCATCGCCCGCTACGACTGGCGGCCCGCCCTCATCAGCCTCGCCCTCGCCGCCCTGGCGGTCGTCCCGCTGGTCTGCCTCGTCCTGCGCGACCACCCTGCCGACCTCGGACGTCGCCCCTACGGGAGCACCGCCTTCGTCCCCCGCCCCGCACCCGTCCCGGGCGCCGCCCGCCGTACCGTGACCGTCCTGCGCGGCGCCGCACGAACCGGGCCCTTCTGGCTGCTCGCCGGCGCGTTCGCCATCTGCGGCGCATCCACCAACGGCATCATGTGGACCCACTTCACCCCAGCCGCCCACGACCACGGAATGCCCGTCACCACGGCCTCGACCCTGCTGGCGTTCATCGGCGTCTTCAACGTGGTCGGCACGATCGCCACCGGGTGGCTGACCGACCGGATGGACGCACGCCGGCTCCTCGCCGTCTACTTCCTCCTGCGGGGCCTGCTCATGGTCAGCCTGCCGCTCATCATGACCGCCACCGTCAGCCCGCCCATGCTGGTCTTCGTCATCTCCTTCGGCCTGCTCGACCTCGCGACCGTGCCCCCGGTGATCGCCCTGTGCCGCACCTTCTACGGGGACGACAGCGCCATCGTCTTCGGCTGGACCAACGCAGCCCACCAGATCGGAGCTGCGTGCGCCTCCTTGCTCGGAGGAGTCGCCCGCGACACCTTCGGCAGCTACGACTTCGTCTGGCTCGCCCTCGGGGCAGCCTGCGCCGCCGCCGCCCTGCTGTCCGTGGTCATCCGGCTACCTCGGGCGCCCTCGCCCGGTGACGACCGACCGGTCTACGCCTCTTCGGGCGCCCGCACATGACTCGCCCCTTCCGCCCAGTGCACGCAGCCCGCCCGCACGGGGCGGCTCCGGGTTCGGCTCCGGCGCGACCGTGAGCCCCTAGAAGGGCTCAGCGGTCCGCAGGACGCCGAGCGGCAGGTAGGGGGACTCCACACGGACAGCCCAGCCACGGCGGCGGGCGTGGCAGGCCAGGGCAAGGACGTCGAGGTCGACGGAGACATCCGGGCCATCGGCGCGGTCGGCCACCTGGTAGTAGGCGCGATGGGCTTCGAGCGCGTCGGCCAGGGCGAGGTTGAAGCTCTCCTCGTCCCCCTCCACGAGCTGCGACAGCAGCACGGCGGGCGGCGGCGCGAAGCCCCGGGTCCTGGCCTGCTCGACCTCCTGAAGCGCCCGTTGTGCGGCCGCTTCGGGATCCGCGGCCTTGAGATAGCAGTGGAGGGCTTCGCGGTACGCCGTGAAGGCGGAGCCGTCGGGGCGGGCGAAGGCGGGGCCGGTGAGGACCAGGGGGGCCAGGTCCTCGCGTACGCCGGTGATCAGAGCGAAGGCGACGGCCGTCTGCCAGTTCCCGGCACCGGCTGCTTCGCCCCGCTCGGCCGGGTAGCGCAGTGTGCGCCCGCCGACGGTCACCTCGACCTCGGTGCCCGGCTCGGCCAGCGCGACGCGGAACAGGGCCGCACCCATGTGTGAGGCCAGCCGAAGTGTTGCGAGCTGGGCGTCCGTGACGTCGTCGGCGTTCCCCGCACGCCACTTGAACAGACGCTCCTGATCCTCCATGGCGCTGCCGAGCCGCCGCACGTCAAGAGGCTTTCCGGCGACGGGAGTCAACGCCTGCCGAAGGCGTTCCTCGTACATGGCCTCGATCCGCTGGATCCCGTCCAGCTCGCAGGCCGGCCGTTCCACCACCAGCGGGCCCGCGGCGAGCGCGGCGAGCGCGTCCGCGCGCGGGTTCCGGCCGAAACCCCCGACCCGAGGGCCCCGCGTCTCGAAGCCGGTGACCAGGGCGAGCGGGAGGTAGTCCGTGCGGACGGCCGGTACCCAGCCCGCTGTCCGGTAGGCGAGGGCGGCGAGAGCGATGGGGACACGGGGGAGCAGAGCGCTCGGGGAGGCCGAGGAACCGTGCAGGGCGGAGTGCCTGGTCAGGAGGCCGGAGAGCGCGGCATCGAAGGCCTCCCGGTCCCCGGCGACCAAGGCGCGCAGCGCGTGGAGCGCTGCGCTGTCCGGCCGGTCCAGGAGGGCCTCGCCGGTCTCCGCGGCGCGGGCACGGATGCGGTCCGATGCCGCGTCGATCGCGGTGAGCTTGGCCTGCGTGCTCGGCGGATACTCCTCGTCGTCGCCGGTGTCGTCCAGAACCACGGCCGTCAACGCGGTGGCGAGCTCGCCGATGGGCGTGCCCTGCACCTCCTCCGCGAACTTCTGCCGAGCGAAGCAGAAGGCCTCGCCGTGCCACTTGGCCCTGTCCCGGAGGACCGTCAGGCAGAGCGCGTCGATCCACTCCCCGGGCGTGACGCTCTCCGGAGGGCAGTCGCCACCGGGGTCGTAACTCACGCCGAAGTCCACGTACTCCAGGAAGACCTGGAAGCTTGCGTGCGGGTGGTACGCGGCATAGGCGACCGCGCCGGCCGCGGCTTCGGAGGCGTCCGTGAGGGCGGCCTTGGCCTCCGGCGTGTCGAGGTCGGGAGTCTCGACGGAGAGGGCGCCCAGGTAGGCGAGGAATTCGTCGGCGATCGACTGCCATGCGTAAGTGTTCATCCGGCCGGCCCTCGACATGGAGTGCACATGGTTCCCGATGCGGTTCGTGAAGTCCTCGCGCGCCGCCGACACGACGTCCTGGCCCACCTGGTGACGCTCTATTCGCACGTGCCCTGCTCCTCGATCGATCTCTGCGACAGCCTAGTCGAGCAGCCCCATCAATAGCGGAGGTGATGGTTTCGGCCACCGACGGCACCGGGCCGCCCCCGACGTCGGTGTCGGTGTTCATGGACAGGCCCATGGCGAGGGTGCCGCGGGCCGGCACGGCGAGGGCGTGAACGGTGCCGCGAGGGGGAGGGCGGTAGCGGGCTGCTGGGCGTAGGGGGTGCCGTCGGTGGCGTCCGGGGTGTCGGCGGTGGACGGCTGGGCGAACGGGCCGCCCTCGGACGGCGGCTGAGTCGGCTGGGTCATGACAGAGTCCCCACGGGCTGACGCTACGAGTGGCGTGACGTGTGGCACGAGAGCGCGACGAGACGCCGAAAACCGACAGTCGGGGCGAACCCTTCACCCGGGATCACACGGGCGTTGCCGGGCGGGAGTCGGTCGACTGAACCTGGCCGCGCCGCGCCTCGGGTCCCGAGGCTTGGGGGCCTGTCCGGCGCATCTTGAGTCGTAAATCAGGCGCAGTCGGAGACCGAGCGCCCTAACGTGCAGGCATGGCACCTTCATTTGAGCGTCCCCCTATGCAGGCCGACGAACGCACCGCACTCGTCGGCTGGTTGGACCTGCAACGGCAGATCCTGAGATGGAAATGCGAGGGCCTGAGCGAGGCTGACACGCACCGCTCCCTCATCCCGACATCGCCGATGATGACGATGGCCGGGCTCATCAGCCATATGTGGTGGGTCGAGCACCTCTGGCTGGAGGTGCTGTTCCTGGGCGGGGACAAGACGCAGAACCCGTCCTTCGACGAAACGGACGAGGACGCCAACTGGCGTACCGACGGCATCTCACTGAAGCAGTTGCTCACGGATTACGAGGCCCAGTGCGCCCGAAGCAACGAGATCGTGGCCGCGGCCTCCCTGGACGACGTCGGCCGCCACCCGGACTTCTACTCCAGCAATGCCAATCTCCGCTGGATGCTCATCCATCTCGTCGAGGAGACCGGACGGCACGCCGGGCACGCGGACATCGTGAGGGAGCTGCTTGACGGGGCGAAGGGCCACTACTAGGCGCTGTTTCTCGGATCTGACTTCGTGAGTGGGGTGTTTGGGGCAGGCTGACTGCATGGGACGTGGAGACCTGACGAACGCTGAGTGGGAGCGGTTGGAGTCGTTCTTACCTCGTGGTGGCGCGCGTGGGGCCGGTGGAGCGACCACCGGCGGGTGATCAACGGTGTGCTGTACCGGGTGCGGACGGGGGTGCAGTGGCGGGAT
>NZ_JAHHIU010000100.1 GCF_024539815.1 Streptomyces hayashii | reverse complement strand
GGGTCGGGCGGAACCGGGGTCGGGTTCGGGTTCGGGTTCGGGTTCGTCCGATGGTCCATGGGGCCGAGGGCACGCCAACCCTTCGTGCCCGCCTCGGCGTTCCAGCTCCCATGGCCGAGGCCATCGCCGCCCAGCTCTGAAGGTCGGGCCCTGTGGGAAGGCTCTACCGGTTCCGCAACGCTCGCCGGGTTCCGACAGCGACCGAAATGATCAGTACCTCAAGGCAGCACGTGGTGATCACAGTGGTCCAGGACTCGCCCAACCACCACTTTCCCCCGACACACGCGAGCCCAAGCACCAACGCCGCCGAACCGAAGGCGGCCAGCCGCCGCGCCCCTTGTGACATGCCGCTCATCTACGCACGTCCACGCGCCCCAGGCAAGCGAACAGAGACGGGTCACAGCACTCCGCGCGCGGCGCTGATCTGTCAGCACGTGGGGAGCGGTCGCGACCGAGAGATCGCGGATCGGCTCGGTTCGATGATCCGCAAGACCCGGGGAGAGACGGACACCCAGGCCCTTTCTCGGGGAGGGCTCTGGACCTTGCTCCGGGCAGAGAAGACGGCTCGATGCGGCTGCCGATGCGTGCAGTCGCCACCGGTCAGGCATGATGCGGTGTGACCTGTGATGTCTGCGACCGTGACATGCGACGAATCCCGGTGCGCCGACCGCGGATGCCATGGGACAAGGCGGTGAAGGAACGCTGGTTTTGCCCCTGGTGTTACGCCTGGACCGAATTCGGATACGACCCGCGCGAGGTCTCGCGGCCGCAGTACGGCTACATACCGTGGGAGCGGGCGGAATCCCCGCAGCTCTCAGAGGACATCGCCCACGCGTTCGACGTCGCGTACGCGTACTCCGTCAGCGGCTTCGGTGCGACGCTGTGCGGTCTGACCCACGAGGGTCTCACCGCGTCACCGTACTTGTGGATATCCGATGGGGTGCGTGCTTGCCAGGCGTGCAACGAGGCGGCCGCGGTCATCGACGCGCGCTGGCCCCTGGAAATGCGGAACGGCAACTGAGTCTCTCCCGCCCCGCCTCCGGGTACCGACTGGCCGCCCTTCTAGGGGCGGTGCATCCGGCCTCGCTGTCAGCAGTCCGGCTTGTGGCACGGGTGTGGCACGCCCGCGATCATGCGAAAGGGCCAGTTCAAGAGGGTCAAGCCTCTGAACTGGCCCTTAGCTGTGTGCCCCCGGCAGGATTCGAACCTGCGACACCCGCTTTAGGAGAGCGGTGCTCTATCCCCTGAGCTACGAAGGCGGGGCTTGTAGAAGACCTTGTTGAAAACCCAGGGTGTGGATCTTCGACGAGGAGCGCAAGCCCGCTGGTCAGACGTGGTGCAACGCTCTCCGCTGGGTCATCCGAGCAGACAACGTCACGCACCAACGACTGACCAGGGGTAGCTTAGCGGATGAGCGCCAGTGAGGGTCCTCTGTCTGGGGGCAGGAGGTCGGGGCGGCGAGCTGGAGTGCCTCTGACCTGCGGTGCCTGGGGCTTGCATCGAGGAAGACCTGCGTACCCTCGCCGGCCAACCGCGCCCGGACCACACCGGATCGTGACCGTGTCACCGCCGCCGGAAAGCAAGCGGCGGCCGCATCGAGAAAGTGGGTACGGCCGACGCTGCCGTGACGGGGTTCCGTCGCCCGACGGTGATGCCGGGGTGACGAGAATCAGACGCCGTAGGGGTTGTCGATGATGTAGACCCAGTCCCCCTCGCCCGTCCTCTTCATCACCTCGACCGCCTTTCCTTCCACGATGCCGTCCTCGCTCGTGATCCGCCAGGACGGCTGGACCATCGCCAGGTCGCCGTTCTGATGGACCGACGTGGCTTCCACCTCCATGGTGCTGGGCGAGGCGAGGTAGGGCTTCAGCGCTTCCTTGATGCCTTCCCTGCCGTAGACGGGCTCCTGTCCCGGTCCCGGTACGAACATGGCGTCTTCGGCGAAGAGGGAACCCAGTCCGTCGAGGTCCTGGTCCTTGAGGTACTGGGCGAAGCGCTCATGCACGTCTTCCGGTTTCATGTTCTTTCCTTTTCTCTTCTTCGTTGCGGACGGGCGGGTCGGCTACGGGCCGATGTGCGTGTGCCGTCGGCCGGTGGGCACGGTGGCGAGGTCCTCGTGCAGTGCGGTGACCGGAGCCGCTCCCGTGTCTCCGGCGGCGTAGAAGGAGCGGGCCGGTGCGCCGGCGGCGGCTCTGGGTGAGGTCAGCGGGTGTGCGGGTCGGGCAGGGTGAGGGGCTCGCCCGGGGTGGGCCAGTGCAGGGGGACGCCGGCGGCGTCGAAGGTCTGCTGGACGTGGCCGCGGTCTTCGGTGTAGTGGGCCCAGCCCTCGGCGTGCACGGCCACCACGAGGGGGCCGCCGAGCAGGCGGCGGGCCTCGACGGCCTGGGTCGCGGTCAGCGACAGCCGTACGTCACCGAACGCTTCGAAGCCGGCCGCGCCCAGGTGGAGCAGCGCCACGTCGACGCGGTACCGGTCGGCCAGGGAGCTCATCGCGTCCAGGTCGACGGTGTCACCGGAGACGTACACCGTCGGTGCCGAGCCGTCGTCGGTGTGCAGGAGGAAGCCGGTGACCGGACCGGTGAGGTCCTCGGTGCCGACGGGGCCGTGTCGGGCGGGGACCGCGGTGATGTTCAGCGGTGTGCGGCCCGGCTTCGACAGGGTCCGGGTCTGCCAGGGCTCCAGGCCGACGGCCGCGCCCCCGAGATCCTCGGCGCCGGCGACGGTGGTGAACACCTCGGAGGCGCCGGAGGCCACCGTACGCCCGGCGGTGTCGAGGTTGTCCAGATGCCCGGTGTGGCTGACCACGACGGCGTCGAGAGCGGGCAGTTGGGAGGGCTTCAGCGCCGGGTCGGCGGTCTTGCGCACCGCAACCGGGCCGTCCTGGTACTCGGTGCCCGCGGCATCGAAGGTCGGGTCGGTCAGCAGCGTCCAGCCGGCCAGGTGGATCAGCGCGGTGGGGCCGCCGAGCACCGTCACGGTGTTCACGGCGCGGGTCACGGCAACGTCGGTTACCACAGGTACTCCTTGACGATCAGGGGTTGGCTCACTCACTCTCACCGAGTTACTTTCTCCTGGGAAGTACATACCTTCAGGTGAGGTGAGCACGTGCAGGAAATGGCGCGGGGCAACGTCCGTGATCCCGCCTGTCCCGGCAGGCAGCTGTTCGACCTGGTCACCGCCCGGTGGGCCGCCCTGGTCCTGGTGGATCTCATGGAGGGCCCGCAACGCTGGTCCGAGCTGCGCCGGCGGGCCGGCGGCGTCAGCGACAAGATGCTCGCGCAGACCCTGCGCGACCTCGAAACCGGTGGACTGATCACCCGCACCGTGCTCACCAGCCGCCCACCGACCGTGCGGTACGACCTGACCGACCTCGCCCGCGGCGCCACCGCCGCACTGCAACACCTTCAGAACTGGGCCGAAGAGCACACCGGCGACTACGACCACCACCGGCGCACCCACACCACCGACCCGAAGCCCTGACAAGGCAGGCTCGGGGCGGCTCCTGACAGGAGAGCGGATCGGGCCGGAGTGGTGGGGCCGAGCTGATGCCTCGGTCCGGTTTCATGATCGGCGGGGCTTCTCGGCGGGCTTCTCGTCGCGTTGCTGGAGTCTGCGGGGTCGGCGTCTGCGGGGTCGGCGTCTGCGTCGTTGGAACCGGTCGGTCTTCGGCCGGACTCTGTCCGCGGGCCCGCGCGGACGTGCCGCTGCTGGGACCGGCGAGACCGGTGGCAGCTCGGTCCCGGCCGGGCTCTGTCCGCAGGCCCGCGGGGACGGGCCGTTGCCGGGGCCGGTGAAACCGCTCGGTCCGCTACCTCTCGGCTACCTCTTTTCCGCACCCAGGGCGGCTGCCACGGCTGTGCGCACCGTTTCCTCTGTGGGGACGGGGACGTTCAGGTCCGCCGCCATCTCGGCCAGGGAGGTCATCTGGACCTCGGGCAGACCGCATGCGGTGAAACTGGAGAACACCCGCATGTCCGGAGCGATGTTGAGAGCGAAACCATGACTGGTCACGCTGCCCCGTATCCGCATGCCGATGGAAGCGACCTTCTGATGGTCGGGGGTCCACACACCGACGAGGCTCTGGGCGCCGCGCGGGGTGTCGCGGCGCAGGGCCGGGAAGCCGAGGGTCTGGAGGGCCTGGACCAGTCCGTGCTCCAGCCAGCGCACGATGTCGCCGGGTCCTCGCTCGCGGAGATTGATGACGAGGTAGCCGATCAGCTGACCCGGCCCGTGGTACGTCGCCTGCCCTCCACGATCGACCTCCACCAGAGGGATCGACGTGTCGGTGGGGAGGTGGTGCCGCTCGGTGCGTGAGCCGTACGTGATCACCGGTGGATGCCGCAGCAGGACGAGCCGGTCCGGAATCGCGCCCGCCCGCCGTTGGTCGACCCAGCGGCTCATGTCGGCCATGGCCTCGGCGTAGGGGACCTCTCCCAAGTCGATGCGCTCCAGGCTGCTACTGCCCACGCTGTGTCCTCGACTCTCTCGTCCAGTGCGATGTCCGACTGTTCACGGGCTCTTCAGCAGCGGCCGGCGATGGATCTCCCGGCTCAACCCCGGTCTGCGGGAAGCCGGTTCGAGTGGAACACGTCGGCGAGCCGTTCCATGCCCCTGCTGATCTCTTTTGGCTCGTAACCGGCGAACGACAACCGTAAAGTGGCGGGGTCGGCCGCTCCGGCGAAGAACGGGGCGCCTGGAACGTACGCGACGCCGTGCTCGACGGCCTCGCGCAGCAGAGCGGCCGTGTCGTGCCCCTCGGGCAGTCGCACCCAGATGAACATGCCACCCTCAGGGCGGCTCCAGGTGCTGCCTGAAGGCAGGACCTGGGGCAGGGCGGTGAGCATGGTCTCGCAGCGTTCCCTGTAGGCGGCTCTGACGAGTGCCAGTCGCGCGTCCAGATCGTGTTCCAGCAGGTACTGCGCGGCAGCGGCCTGGTCGACGGTCGAGGAGTGCAGGTCCAGGGCTTGCTTGGCCAACACGCAGGAGCGGCACAGTGCTTCCGGAGCACGGAGCCATCCCAGTCTCATGCCTGGGGCGAGGACCTTGGACAGACTCCCCAGGAGTACGGTCCGGTCCGACGCCTCCTCGTAGGACGCGATCCGCGGCACCGGGTCGCCGTGGAAGCGTAGTTCGCCGTAGGGATCGTCCTCGGCGATCCAGAACCCGTGTTCCGCGGCGAGACGTGCCACGGCGTGGCGGCGCTCCGCGGGAAGGGTGTGCCCGGTGGGATTCTGGAAGTTGGGGACCAGATAGAGCAGCCGGGGCTTCTCCTTCGCGACGATGTCCGCCAGGGCGTCGATCACGATCCCCTGGTCGTCCGTCGGTGCGGCGATGACGCGCGCGCCGGCGTAACCGAAGCACTGGAGGGCTGCCAGATAGGTGGGGTTCTCGACCACCACCACGTCGCCTGGATCGAGAAGCGTGGTCGTCAGCAGAGCCAGAGCCTGTTGCGCTCCGGTCGTGATCACCAGGTTCTCCGCATGACTGGGCAGGCCCTGCCGCGACAGGCGGGTCGCGATCGCTTTCCGCAGGTTCGGGTCGCCTTCCGTGGTGGAGTACTGCAGGACCCGGTGCGGCGATTCCCTCAGCACCCGGTCGTAGGCCGCTCGGATCTCGTCGACGTCGAGGAATTCCGAGGCCGGCAGTCCGCCGGCGAAGGAGATCACGTCGGGCCGGGCGGTCAGCGCGAGGGCCTCGCGGATGACCGATCCGCTCGCCGCGGCCGCTCGGGCCGCCAAGCCGGGGGCCGGAACACGTATGCCCATGGGTGTCACAGTTCCCCTGTCGTCGACGAAGGAGTCCGCATGCTCGCTCTGCGCGTGCGCCTGCGCGTGGGCGTGGGCGTGCGGTGACCGCGGCGGGCGGTGCCACGCATCACAGGGCGGCGCCCCGGCGCTTCGAGAGTTTGTGCTCCAGCAAGGTCATCACCTGGTCCATGAATTGCCGCGTCCCTCCCTTCCCGCCGAGGTCGGGGGTCGCCGCCTCGCTGCCGGCTGCTTCGGTCAGGCAGGTGCGGAGCAGGGCGGCGGCATCGACGTGGCCGAAGTGGTCGAACATCAGCGCCAGCGACATCGCTGAGGCGTACGGGTTGGCCGTGCCCTTGCCGACGAGGTCGGGGGCGCTGCCATGAACGGGTTCGAAGAGCGCGAAGCCGCTCTCCGGGCAGATGCTCGCGCTCGACGCGAGCCCGAGGCCGCCCATCAGGGCGGCGCCGATGTCGCTGATGATGTCGCCGAAGAGATTCGACGCGAGGATGCCTTCGTAGGGCGTCGGATCGCGGACCAGGTTGTAGCAGAACGAGTCCACGTACTCTTCGGAGGCGGTCAGTTCCGGGAATGCCTTCATCTCGCGCCGGAACACGTCCTGCCAGAGCGCGCCGGTGTTCGGCACGGCGTTGGACTTGTGCACCAGAGTCACCTTGCGACGGCCGTTCTCGCGGAGGCGGCCGAGGCAGAACCGGACGAAGCGCTCGACGGTGTCCCGCGTGTACACGCATTCGTCGATCGCCACCGTGACCTCTCCGAACCGGCTGACCGAACCGCCGACGCCCGCGTAGAGGCCCTGGGTGTTCTCGCGGTACAGGTCGACCACGCCGTGCTTCAGCACGAGGGGGCGGTGGTTGACGTAGAGGTCGAGGCCTTTGCGCAGGCCGAGCAGGATGTCGCGGCCATGGGCCATGTCCGGGATGCGTGGATCGCCCAGCGCGCCGAGGAAGACGGCTCCGTAGTCGCGGGCGAGGTGATCGAGCGCCCCGGAGGGCAGCCCGACGCCTGTGGCGAGCCACTGGTCGGCCCCCCAGTCGAACACGTCGTAGTCGATGCCGAGGCCGAACGCCTCGCTGAGCATCGTCAGGGCGGGCAAGGTCGCCGGGACGACTTCCTGGCCGATCCCGTCTCCGGGGACCACCGCGATCCTCATGGGCGTGCCTCCGAGGGAGCCGGGAGGGGCGCGGACGCCGGATCCGCCGGAGCCTCCAGCATGGCCTCCACGGAGCTGAGGCGACCGGCGATCGCCGTGGCGGCCACCACGTAGGGCGAGGCCAGATAGACCTGGCCTGGGCCCGAGCGTCCGGGGAAGTTGCGGTTCTGCGCGCTGACGGTGACCTCGGACGGGCTCTCCGAGACGCCCGGGCCGGCGTTGATGCATGCTCCGCAGGAGGGCGGGAGCACCTGCACGCCGACGTCCTCGAACAACGTGACGTAGCCGCGTTCGACGGCGTACTTCATGACGGTCTCACTGCCGACCTGGAGGTACGCCTGCACTCCCTCGGGCACCGACATGCCACGTGACCGGGCCAGCTCGAAGACACTTGCGTACATGTCCATGTCGTACGCCTTGCCGCCCGTGCAGGAACCGCCGTAGACCTTGTCGACCTTGACGGCGTCGTGGACGGAGGCGAGGGGGACGGCGTTCCTGGGGTCTCCGGGGAGCGCCACCATGGGCTCGACGTCGTCCAGTGCGATGTCGACGACCGTGCTGTACACGGCATCCGCGTCCGACGTCAGGGACGCCGACCCGGCATCCGCGCCGGCATCCGCCTCGGCATCCGTGCCGGGGCGTCCGGCGAGATGGGCGTGCGTCACGTCGTCCGGTTCGAACAGGGCGGTCATGCCTCCGGCCTCCACCGCCATGTTGCACAGCGTCGCGCGCTCGTCCATGTTCAGCGGGGCGCATCCCGGACCGGTGAAGAGCAGGACCTTGCCCAGCGTCTGGCTTCCCTCGATCATCGGGTGCGCCAGCAGGGTCAGCATGAGGTCCTTCGCGCACACGCCCTGCGGGAGTCGGCCCAGCAGGTTGATCCGGATGACGGCGGGGACCTTCACCAGGATCTCGCGGTTGTACCAGGCGTTGGCGATGTCGGTCGCGCCCACGCCGAACGCGAGGGCGCCGACGGCGCCGGCCGTGCAGGTGTGGCTGTCGGTGCCGATGATGACGTCCCCGGGCCGGGCGACGTGTTCCACGATGTAGTTGTGGCAGATGGCGCGGCTGCCGCCGGTGTCGGACGGACCGATGAAGTGGCCTCCGCCGAGCGCGGCGAACTCCTGTTGCCGACGGCCGAGGTTGTGGACCCGTTCGATGAGTTCCGGGCCGCGGGGGCGCCGGGTGAGCACCTGTTCCGCCAGCGAGAGATGGTCCTGGAAGAAGTAGCACGAGTCCGGGTCGGCGAGCGTGGCGTCCTCGCCGAACTGCTGCGTGAACATGCCGGCCGCCATGGGGGTGACGTACTCGTGCGAGAACCTGACGTCGGCCCGGACGAAGTAGGACTCACCGACCCGCACCCGCGCGTCCTCGGGCAGCGGGTTCCGGGGCGAGAGCCGACTCTGGATGATCTTCTCGACGATGTTCAGCGGTCCGCTTCCGGCGAACGCGGGCCGGATCGCGGACCGGATCGCGGACCGGGTTCCGTCGCTCTGCTCGCGGTTGAAGCCGAACAGGCCGCCGAGGTCGATGATGGCGCGCTCGATGTCGTTGGCCTTGCGGGTGAACGCCTCCAGCGGAAGCTCTTCCCCGGCCAGGAGGGCGGCGAGGACCTCGAAGTCGTCACAGGTGACGATGCCGACGTTGCGGCAGTTCTGCTGGTAGATCCGCTCGAAGGACCGGGCGAAGACGAGCTCGGTCCCGGAGTACTTCTCGGCGTACACGGCGTGCTCGCGCGATGAGCCGCTGCCCTTCGCCTCACCGCTGACGATGATCTGCGGGGCGTACGCCTTCACCGCGCCCTCGCCGAACTGCCTTTCGCACAAGCCCAGATAGGCGTAGTCGCCGAGCTTCTCGTCGTACCAGTAGCAGCACCAGCCGGGGATGATCTCGTCCGTCGAGATGTTGTTCCGCAGTGGTTCGCGCAGCAGTTGCTCCGGGGTGAGCGCGCTGTCGCCGTCCAGTTGCGCGGCGAGCAGTGCGGGGTCCTCGGTGAGGACCAGGACGTTGCCGCGGAGCTTGATCGTGCGGTCGGGGCCGTGCCCCGCCGTGTCAGCCGGCCGTTGCAATGATCTGCCCTATCTCTTCGTCGGTCAGGGGTGTCCGGCTGGTCTTCGCGCGCTCCAGGACCTTCTTGATCAGGGTGGCGTCGTCGGTGACGTATCCGTGCCGGGCCAGCCAGTACTTGACGTTGTTCGCGCCCGAGGCCATGTCGATGAGGACCTCCTGCTCACGGCCGAGCAGTGCGGCCGGCACCCCGGCGTACACGCTGTCCTTCAGCTCGGTGCTGCCCTTTTCGTGCGCCTTGAGGATCGCGGACGCGTGCACACCGGCACTGGTCTTGAAGACGTCCCGGCCCAAGGCGGGGTAGTTCTGCGGGATGTCGACGCCCAGCACGGGCGCCGCGTACTCGCAGTACTGGCGGAGAGCGCTCAGGTCGTAGGTGTGGTGGCCGTCCAGATGGCAGTTGATCATGAGCTGGTCGAGAGAGGCGTTGCCCGCCCGTTCGCCGATGCCCAGGACCGTGCCGTGGACGCGCGCACAGCCGAGGGCGAGCGCGGTGAGCGAGTTCGCCAGGGCCAGTCCCCGGTCGTTGTGCCCGTGCCATTCGAGCTCCACGGGATGCCCGCGGTCGGCGAAGTACCGCTGGGTCCACCGGATCAGGGCCTCGGCGCCGCCCGGCACCGCGGCGCCCACCGTGTCGCAGAGGGTCAGCCGCCGGGTGCCCGTCTCCACGGCCACGTCGTAGACGCTGCTCAGTACCTGTGGAGTGCAGCGGACCGCGTCTTCGAGCACCAGGACGAACTCCACGTCCCCGCGCCGGCATTCCGCCGCCGACTTGCGGATGGCGCACCTGATCAGCTCGATGTCCCAGTCCTCCACGTACTGGCGGATGGGACTGACGCCGATGAAGACGTAGGCCTCGACCGCCATCCCGGCCTGCTGACCCACCTCGCAGATCGCGTTGATGTCGGACGGGTGCGTGCGGCCCGCGTAGCCGGGCGTCAGATCGAGGCCGCCGGCGGCGATGTGTCTGGCGAGCTCGGTGCATTCCCGGGCGGCGGTCGGATCCGAGCCGGGGAAGCCCAGGTCCGCGGAGCGGACTCCGGAGCTTGCCATGTGGTTCACGATGGTGAGCTTCTGCTCCAGGGTGGGATTGCGGATGTGCGGCGCCTGGAGGCCGTCCCGTAACGTCTCGTCGAACAGGATTCCGGAGTACACCGGCTCAGGGGCGGGCTCCTCCGCGGTTACGTCGTTCCAGGTGAACCACACGTCCGCCGTCGGTGTCGTGTGCTCGTTCGTCGTTTCGCTCACGGTGCTCTCCGGGCTGTCTCGTGTGGGGAGGGAGGCGCTCTCCTGCGGTGGGCACGACCGGGCGGTGGGTGTCACCCGGCGGTGCGGAAGCGGTGGACGGCGTCGATGTGCCGGGAGGACGTCGCGACCGGCTCGAAGGCCACGCCCAACACCGTGTCGTGGTCGACCGAGGCGGCCGTCACGGCCACCGGAGCCTCATCCGGACGATCCGCAGGGTCGACTCCGTCAGCGGTCGCTCGTCGCGGTACGGAACAGGTTCAGACGGTCGGCGCCGACGCGTTCCCGAGTGACCGTGTCGGAGATGCCGAGTCCCTCCTCGGGAGCCAGGCACAGGACACCGACCTTGCCGATGTGCTGGTTGGACTGGACGCTGCGCGCGGCCTCGCCCACCTCGTCGAGGCCGTAGACCGTGGACAGCGGGGGCACGATCCTGCCCTGGCTGATCAGACGGTTGGTCTCCCACTGCTCCTGCAGGTTGGCGCCGTGGCTGCCGATGATCCGCTTGAGGTTCATCCACAGGTAGCGGTTGTCGAACTGGTGCTGATATCCGGTGCTCGAACCACAGGTGACGATGGTTCCGCCGCGGCGGGCGAGGAAGACGGAGGCGGGGAAGGTGGCCTGGCCGACGTGCTCGAAGACGATGTGCGGGTCCTCGCCCACTCCCTTGCGGATCGCCTTGCCCATCCGCTTCCAACCTTCCGGGGTCTGCAGCGAGCCGGGGGCGCCCTGTTCGACCTCGCTGCGGTCGATGACGACGTCACAGCCGAGCTTGCGGACGATCTCGGCCTTCTCCGGTGAACTGACGACACCGACGGACGTGCCGCCGCCGTTGCGCACCAACTGCACGGCGTACGCGCCCAGGCCCCCGCTGGCGCCCCAGATGAACACCACGTCGCCCTGCTTCATCCGGGCGCCTTTGTCGCTGACCAGCATGCGGTAGGCGGTGGCCGCACACAGTGGGTTGCACGCCGCCTCCTCCCAGGTCAGATGCGGGGGTTTGGGCAGCAACTGGCTGGCCCGGACGACCGAGTAGTCCGCGAGCCCGCCGAAGTTGGTCTCGAACCCCCAGGCGCGGGGATGGTCGCTGAGCATGCTGTCGGCGTGGCTGGCCGGCTCCTGGTCGTTGACGTGGGCGGTGGCGACCACCACGCGGTCGCCCGTCTGCCATCCGGTGACGGCCGACCCGGTGCGCACGACGACGCCCGCGGCGTCCGAGCCGAGCACGTGATAGGGCTGGTCGTGGCGGGTGTGCCAGCCGCCCTTCGCAGCGAGGTGCTTCAGGAAACCGAAGGTCGGCAGGGGTTCGAAGGTGGCCGACCAGACGGTGTTGTAGTTGATGGCGCTGGCCATGACGGCGATCAGCACTTCGTCGGGGGCGAGTTCCGGCATCGGCACCGCGCCGACGTGCAGGGACTTGCGCACGTCCTTGTCGCGCACGCCGGCGAACATCGCGGTGTCCTCGACCCGCAGGTAGGCGGCGCGGAACTGGTCGGGGACGGCGTGCCGTTCAAGTTCCCGGCCGTCGGCCCCGGCGAGCACGGCATCGGTGAGGCTGGTCATCTGCGTCCTTTACGAGAGAGTCGAACGGTCCCTTCGCAGGGACCGAAGAACGTCGGTCAGGGGGCGGAGGGCGTCGGTCAGGGGGCGAGGAGGTCCGTCGATTCCTCGGTCATCCAGGCCTGGGACAGCCGTCGGTAGACGTCCGGAAGCGGCTGCGAGACCTGCTCCCACAGGCTCGTCAACCGGCCTCGGGAGCCATGGCAGTAGACCGCGGCCAGGTCCTGGGCGTGCGGCTCCTCGTGATCGCTCCACGCGGCGCGGGCAAGCACCACGGCCATCGTGAACACTTCGGTGGCGATGCGGTTGACGGCGATCAGCGTCTCCTGGCGCAGGAGCAGCTCGGGGGCCGGCGCACTGCCGGTGAGGTCGGCGCAGACCTCTCCGAGCCGTCGTACCTCCTGGAAGAGGGCCGTCAGATGCCCCTGGTTGGATTCGGAGAGAGCGCCCGTGTCGACGGCGGCGGCCGCCGGCTGTTCGCTGCGCGGCTGCGGGGCGCCTCGGTAGTACGTGGCGAGCATGCGCGCGGCCAGGACGCGGTCGAGGTTGAAGTCCACGCCGCCGCCGACCCTCAGCCCACGCAGATCCCGCTGGGCCTGCTCCGCGGGGAAGGCCGTGACACCGCGTGCCGCCTTGCTGCGCGCGGTCTCGAAGCCCTGGGCGGCCATCAGCGACACCGCCCGGTCCGCGACGCGCCACGCGGTCAGGGAGGTGATGTTCTTCAGCGCGTCGCGTTCCCACTGGGACTCGGCGGCGTCGGTGCCGATCAGCGCCCGGCGTACCGCGCTGTCCATCGCGAAGACGTCCGCGGCCGACGCGGCGATCATCCGTTGCACGGCCTCGTACTCGGCCAGGGGCCGTCCGTCGACACGGCGTCCGGCGACGAAGGACCGGGACCCGTCGAGGCACCGCCGGGCGATGGCCATCGAGGGGGAGCTGATCAGGTAGATCCGGGCGAGGGTGTGCAGTTCCGCGAAGGGGGACGCGCTGCGCCACTCCGCGTGCGCGGACACCGTGTGGCCCACGGGGACGAACACGTCGGTCATCCGCAGATGGGCCGAGGGCGCCCCACGCAGCCCCATGTACTCGTGTTCGGCGACCACTTCGAAACCGGACGCGGGCGCCTCGACGAAGAAGAGGCCGACCTGACCGCCGCTGTCCTCGACGGTCGCGGTCACGGCGATGAGCCGCGCGAGGGAACCGTTGCTGATGAACACCTTCTCGCCGTTCAGCAGATAGCCGCTGCCGTCCTCGGTGAGGCGCGCGGTCGTGGACCGGTCCGAGTTCGCGGCGCCCTCGGGTTCGGTGCTGGCGATCGCGGACAGTGAGCCGGCGGCCAGGTGCTCGGCCAGGAGATCGCGCAACGGGCCCTCGGGCAGGGCGCGCAGATAGGTGCCGGGTCCCATCGAGTTGTGCGCCGACAGCAGCATGCCGACGGCGGGCGAGCGGTGCGCGGCCGCCTCGTAGACCCGGAACGCGCCGTACTCGGACAGGCCGAGGCCGCCGTCCTCGCGGTCCAGCGACATGGCCAGGAATCCGGCGTCGGTGAGCCCGCGGACCAGGCCGTCGGGGAGCCGGCCGCCGCTGTCGAGGGCGAGTGCGTCGAGGTGTTCGTCCAGCACCTTCTCCAGCACGGCCATCGCCTCGTCGGAGGCCTGTCTGTCCTCGGCGGGCTGCCGGGGGACGGAACGCAGCTCCTCCCAGGGAAGCCGGCCGTGGATGATCTCCCGCAAGATGTTCGACGTCATATCAGCCTCCGCAGCATGTTCATGAACTCCTGCGGCCGTTCCCGCAGATAGAAATGTCCGCCCGGGAGCAGCTCCACGGCGCAGTCCGTGCTGGTGTGCCGACGCCACTCGGGCAGCAGCGGGGTCGCGAGGTCGTCCTCTCCGCCCAGCACGGACAGGGGGATGTCGAGGGGCGGCTGGGGATCGTGCTCGTAGGTCTCGAAGACGGTGAAGTCCGCGCGGTAGCCCGGTACGACGAGCCGGGCCAGCTCCGGATCCTGGCGCAGTGCGTCGGGCAGGCCGCCGTAGCGCTCGTCGATCGCGGCCAGGAGTTCGTCGTCGCCCAGGGTGTGCAGCGGGCTGCGCGGATGGGACACGTGCGGCGGCGGGTAGGCGGACACCACCAGCCGCTCGGGCAGCGGCCGGCCGGCGGCACGCAGGGCCCGGGCCGTCTCGAAGGAGGTCAGACCGCCCAGGCTGTGCCCGAAGAACACGAAGGGGGCGACGAACTCGGTGCTTTTCAGGAGCCCGTCGGTGAACTCCTGGATCGAGGTGACCGGCGCCTCCGTGATCCGCGAACCGCGGCCGGGGGACTGGATGCCCCACACCTCCACGTCGGGCAGGTCCTCCGCCCAGCGCACGTACTCGCCGGGCGAACCACCGCTGTGCGGGAAGCAGTACAGGCGCAGCCGCGCTTCCGGTCGTTTGCGCCGGCAGACCAGCCAGGGCGAGCGGTCAGCCATCATCGATCACTCTCCGCGATGCGTCGGTCCGTCAGTTCGGCCAGGGCTGCGACGGTGGGGTGGACGAAGACCTCGCGGGTCTCCAGGGGGATCTGGAAGGTGTTCCGCAACCAGGCGGCCAGCCGGGTGGCCAGGACCGAGTCGCCGCCGAGTTCGAAGAGACTGTCGGTCGGTTCGATCTCGTCGAGTCCGAGCAGTTCCTGGAAGGTCCGCGTGATGCGCAGTGCGGTCGGCGTGCCGTCCTCGGCCCCGTCGTCCGGGGCGCCGGTCCCCCCGTACCGCGTGCCCTGGGCGGTTTCGCCGCTGTCCTCGGGCCGGGGCGCGCGGCCCATCCACGCGTCGGGCGTCGACCTGGCTGCGCCGGCCGGACCGGCCGTGGCCGGAGCCTCGGACTCGGGCGGTTCCACCAGGTAGTGCCGCCGGTACAGCGGATGCCCGGGCAGTTTGACCCGCCGTCCCGGCCGTGCCTGCCGCACCCGGTCCCAGTCGACCGGGGCGCCGGTCAGCCAGAGCCTGCCGAGCGCCTCCAGCGCGACGGCCAGTGAGGAGCTGGGGTCGGTGGGATGCGGCTGGGACTGCACGACGAGCTGATGCTCGGTCAGCTCGGGGTGCTGCCGGGACAGGGTGGTCAGGGTCATGCCGGGACCCACCTCCAGCAGGATGCGGTCGGGGTCCGCCAGGAGCGTGGACACGGCGTCCCCGAAGCGGACCGCCCGGCGCATGTGAGCCGTCCAGTACGACGGATCGGTCAGCTGTCCGGGCTCCGCCCAGGTGCCCGTCATGTCGGAGACGTAGGGAACCGTGGGCTCGGCGAGACGGATTCCGGCGACCGTCGTGTGGAACTCGTCGAGGATCGACTCCACCAGCGGCGAGTGGCCCGCGCCCGAGATGCGCAGCTTGCGGAAGTCGAACCCCCGGTCCGTCAGGACCTGGGCGAACGCGTCGATGTCGGCCTCGCGTCCGGACACGGTCACCTGTCCGGGACCGTTCACCGCCGCGACCGTGACGGTGTCCGGGAGCAGCGGCAGTATCTCTCGTTCCGGCCGCCGGACGGCCAGCATGGCGCCGGGCTGCACGGTCTGCAGCAGCCGCCCCCGCATGCCGACCAGACCGACGCCGTCCTCCAGGGAGAACACCCCGGCGGCGCACGCGGCCGCGTACGCGCCCAGACTGTGGCCCACGACCGCTCCGGGTTCGATGCCCCAGTGGCGCCAGAGCCGGGCCAGCGCGTACTCGATGACGAACACCGCCGGCTGCGCGACCGTGATCGAGTTGATCCGCCGCTCCGCCTCCGTCACGGAGTCCGCGTCATGTGTGTCGGGATGGATGAGGGCGCGCAGGTCCAGGCCCAGTCGGCCGAGGGCGGCCTCGCAGGCCTCGTCGACGTGGCGCCGGAACTCGGGCTGGTGCTCGTAGAGGTCGCGGGCCATGCCGATGTGCTGGCCTCCCTGCCCCGGGAACATGAAGGCCACCGGGCGTTCCCTGGGCGCCGCCGACGCGGTCAGCACCCGCCGCGGTGTGCGTGCCGCGAGGGTCCGTGCGGCGTCGGCGGTGTCCCCGGCGACCACGAAGCGGCGGTGCGGATAGGCGCGACGGCCCTGCTGGAGGGTGGCCGCCACGTCGGACACCGGCAGCTCCGAGGCGGCGGCCAGCCGCTCGGCGGTTGCCGTCGTCAGGTCCTCCAGGGCGGCCTCGGACCGGGCGGACAGCGGCAGCATCTCGGGCACGGCCGGGGCGGGTGACGGTGCCGCGGGCGGTTCGTCCAGCACGACGTGCACGTTGGTGCCGCCGATGCCCAGCGCGGTGACCCCGGCCCGCCGGACGCCCTCGGACGCCTTCCACTCGCGCAGCTCCGTGTTGACCACGAACGGGCTGGAGTCGAAGTCGATCTGCGGGTTCGGTTTCTCGAAGTTGAGGCTGGGCGGGATCTCCCCCCTCTCCACGGCGAGGACGGCTTTGATGAACCCGACGACGCCGGCGGCCGAGTCCGTGTGCCCGATGTTCGTCTTGACCGAGCCGATGTAGCAGAACCCCCGCTTGTCGGTGCCGGCCCGGAAGGCCCGGGTGAGCCCCGCCACCTCGATCGGGTCGCCCAGGGGCGTGCCGGTGCCGTGGGTCTCTACGTAGCCGACCGAGTCCGGCTCGATGCCCGCCGCCAGGTGCGCGGCCCGCACGACCCGGGCCTGACCCTCGATGCTCGGCGCGGTGAAGCCGATCTTCGCTCCGGCGTCGTTGTTGATGGCCGAGCCGCGTATCACGGCGTGGATGTGGTCGCCGGCGGCCTGCGCGTCCGACAGCCGTTTGAGGACCACCACGGCGGCGGCGCTGCCTCCCACGATCCCCGAGGCGTCGGCGTCGAAGGCCCGGACGTGTCCCTCCTGCGCGAACGGTCCGCCCTCGCTGTAGCGCACCGGCAGCAGCGGCAGCCGGATGCCCGCTCCGCCGGCGACGGCCACGTCGCAGTCGCCGGACTTGAGGGCCTGGGCAGCGAGGTGGACGGCGGTCAGCGAGGTGGAGCAGGCGGTGGCGACCGTGACCGCGGGGCCGCTGAGCCCGAGCTTGTGGGCGGGCCGCGTGGTCAGGTGGTCGGCCCCCGCGGCGAGCCGGAACTCCCAGTCGTCGGCGAACGGCAGCAGGGCGCGCTGGGCGCGCAGCACGGAGTAGTAGGTGGTCATGCTGCCGCCGGCGAAGATGCCGAAGGACGGACCGTCCGCGCGCGGGACCAGTCCGGCGTCCTCCAGCGCGCTGTGCACGACCTCCAGGAAGACCCGCTGCTGCGGATCGATGAGGAGCGCGTCGCGCGGCGAGTAGCCGAAGAACTCGGCGTCGAACTCCGCGGCGGACTCCAGCAGTCCGAAGGCGGTCAGTCCCTCTCCGTCGGGGCCGACCGGGCCCAGCGGGGTGATGGACTCGACGCCCGCGCGGAGGTTCTCCCAGAACGCGTCGACGTCGGCGGCGCCGGGGAACCGTCCGGCCATGCCGACCACGGCGATCTGCTCCGCCGCGCTCGGCGCGCGCTCGTCCCTGTCACGGGCCTCGGCGCGCGGTGCCGCGGCCGGTGCGCCGCTGAGGTGGGCGGCGAGGGAAGACACCGTCGGGAACTCGAACAGGGTCATCAGCGGCACCGCCACCCCGAGTTCTGCCTCCAGGCGGTGGTGTACCTGGGCGAGCAACAGGGAGTGCCCGCCCAGGTCGAAGAAGTTCTCCTCAAGACCGACCCCGGACAGCTGAAGGACGTCGCACCAGAGGGCGGCGATATCGCGTTCGAGGGTGTCGGCGGGCAGCCCTGCCGCCGGGGCGGCCGGCTGTCCGCCGGGTTCCGGCAGCCTCGCGATGTCGACCTTGCCGTTGAGGGTGAGCGGCAGCTCGGGCACCACCACGAACCAGGTGGGCACCATGTACTCCGGCAGACTCCGGGCCGCGTGCCGGCGCAACAGGTCGCGGTCGAGTCCGGTCCCCGCGTTCTGCGGGACCACGTAGGCGACCAGCTGGTGACCGGCCGATCCGGCCGATCCGGCCGATCCGGCCGACGAGGGCGGCGCCTGGGGAGTACGCACCGCCACGTGCGTGTCGCGCACCAGGTCGTGGGCGCGCAGCACGGAGGCGATCTCACCGAGCTCGATCCGGTACCCCCGTACCTTCACCTGTTCGTCGAGCCGCCCGATGAACTCGATCTCGCCGTCGGCACGGAACCTGGCCAGGTCCCCGGTCCGGTACATGCGCGCACCGGGGACGGACGAGAACGGGTCCGGCGTGAAGCGTTCCCCGGTCAGTTCCGGGCGTCCCAGGTAGCCGCGGGCCACGCCGCGGCCGCCGATGTGGAGTTCGCCGACGACCCCGGCGGGCACCGGTCGGCGCCCCGTGTCCAGGACGTAGACGGCGACGCCGTCGATGGGGCGGCCGATCGACGGCTCGCCGTGTGCCTCGCCCTCCGCCGCGACCGTCGCGGTGGTGGTGAGCACGGTCGTCTCGGTGGGGCCGTAGACGTTGATCAGACGGAACGGGGTTCCGGGACGCGGACGGGCGGTCAACCGCTCACCGCCGGTGACCATCAGCCGCAACGTGGTGCCGGGGTCCCAGGGCCGGCCCAGCAGCGGCGTGGCCAGCGTGACCGGCAGCGTGGTGAGGGTGATGGAGCGCTCCGCCATCCACCTCTGGTAGTCGGCTGCCACGAGCAGCACGGCCCGGTCCGGGAAATGCAGGGTGGCGCCGACCGCCAGGGACGGCCAGATCTCCAGTTGGGTGGCGTCGAACCCGGGGGAGAAGGCACAGGTCGCGTTGTCGTCCTCGCTGAGGCCGTGCTCGCGTACATACCAGGAGACGAGGTTGCTCAGCCCGCGATGCGGGACTTCGACGCCCTTGGGCCGTCCGGTCGAGCCGGAGGTGAACATGATGTACGCGACGTCGTCGGCGCGGACGTCCGCCGCGTCCGGGAGGGGTTCGACGGCCGTGTCGTCCCCGTCGGCCGGGCGGACCGTCGGACAGGTCAGGCCCGGGAGCCGGGTCCGCCCCTCGTCGTCGGTGATCACCACGACGACGTCGGCGTCCTCGGCCATCGCCTCCGCGCGAGCCCGCGGATGCCCGGGGTCGATCGGCAGGAACGCGGCTCCGGTCTTGAGGACCGCCAGCTCGGAGATCACCAGGTCGGGTCCCGGAGGCAGACGGATGCCGACGACGGTTCCGGCGCGCGCCCCGGCCTGTCGCAGCCGGGCGGCGAGGAGGCCGGCGTGCCGCTCCAGCTCGCCGTAGGTCACCGAGCGGTCCGCCTGGACGAGCGCGGCCTTGCCGGGATGTGTCCGGGCGCGCAGCTCGACGCGGCGGTGGACCGGCAGGAACACCTCGCCGTGCGGGTCGTCGCCCGGGGCCGAGGGGGCGCTCCACTCGTGAAGGATCCGCCGCACGCCCTCGTCGTCGGCCAGCCGGAGCCGGCTCACCGGGGTCCCGGGTTCGGCCAGGGCGTGGGCCAGCATCCGGAGGAAGGCCGCGGCCATGCCCTCGACGGTCGCGGCGTCGAACAGGTCGGCGTTGTACTCCCAGATCAGCGTGATGCCGTCGGCCTGCGGGCCGTTCGCCGTGGCGCCGTCGCCGCGGGTCCGGGCGCGGGGGGCGACGATGAGGCCGAGGTCGGACTTCGACGTCCCGTTGAACGGTTCGGCGATGACCGACTCGGCGTCGCCGAACCGCGGTCCCCGAGTGCTGTCGTCGTGAACGGTGATCATGCTCTGGAACAGCGGCGTGTGGGCCGCCGTCCGGGAGATGCCCAGGTCGTCGATGAGGACAGGGAGCGGGCAGGCCTGGTGGGCCGCGGCGTCCAGCACGGTCTCCCGCGCCTGCCGGAGCAGCGCCTCGAAGGTCGTGTCCTCGGAGAACCGGGCCCGCAGGGCGGCCGTGTTCATGACCAGGCCGACCAGTTCCTGTTCTTCCCGGGTGCCCCGGTTGGCGAACGGACTGCCGACGCAGAGGTCGGTGTCGCCGCTGTAGCGGTGGAGGATCCCGGCGAAGCACGCGAACAGCACCATGAAGCTGCTGACGCCCTGCGCGCGGCAGACCGAGTCCAGGGCGGGCATCAGTGCGGCCGGCACCTCGCTCGCCACCCGGCCGCCGCTGTGCGACCGCACGGCCGGCCGGGGTCTGTCCGTCGGCAGGCCGAGCAGCCCGGACACGCCTGCCAACTGGTCACGCCAGTAGGCCTGGTGCTCGCGCATGGCGGGCGAATCCAGCGCCTGCCGCTGGCTTCGGGCGTACGCCCGGTAGGAGGGGGCAGGGACCTCGGCCCGGGGCCGCTCACCGCGCAGCCGGGCGTTGTAGAGCTCCTCGACCTGCCGGAGCAGCAGGGAGAACGACCAGCTGTCGTGCACGATGTGGTGGGCCGTGGCGAGCAGTTCGTGGTCCTGCGGGCCCAGGGTGAAGGCCGTCCACCGTTCCAGCGGGAGTTCCGAGAGCACGAACGGCCGGGCGAGCTCCTCCCCGGTCAGCCGCTTCAGTTCCGCCTCCTGCTCGACCGCGGGCAGGCCGGACAGGTCCACCCGGCCGACCTTCACCGGGCCGGGCGGACGGACGACGGGCGTGGGTCTGCCGAGCTCCTCCCGATACGTGGTGCGCAGGATCTCGTGCCGGGCGTGCACCTCGGTCAACGCCTGCTCCAGCAGGTCGAGATCGAGTTCGCCACGCACCCGGACGGTCCGGGAGCTGTTGTACACGGGGTCCTGGGCGGAGAGCCGGTGCAGGAACCACATCTGTTCCTCGTTGACCGACACGGGCGCGTCCGCGGAAGGGCGTCCCGGCGGGGGACCGTCGGCCGAGGGACGGTCCGGCGCGGGACCGCCTGACGAGGAGCCGTCCGCCGAGTCCGGTTCCGGTCGGTTCGCCGGCACCGCGTCCCGGGGGCCGGCCGCGGCCGGACCCCGCCGGACCGCTTCCGCGAGCTCACGCAGTGTGGGATGGACGAAGATGTCACGCACCGGGAGGTCGACGCCGATCCGTTCCCGGACGAGGGTGACGATCCGAGCGGCCAGCAGGGAGTCGCCCCCCAGCTCGAAGAAGCTGTCGTCCCTGTCGATCAGCTCCAGGGACAGCACGTCCCGCCAGATCGCGTTCAGTTCCTGCTCGGCGGTAGCCGCTGCCTGCTGTACGTTCTCATCCTCGATCGGATGCACACACATCTCCATGATCTGGGTGATTCCGCCCTGGTCGGCGTGTGACGCTCGGGCGGATGGGGAGCAAGTGCGAGGGGAGGCGCCACTTGGAATGAGGTGAAAGCGACGACCCCGTGGCGGATCAGTCGGCGGACGGCAGGTCCGTCCGGGCCGGCGACGCGCCCCGGGCGGTGCCGGACCGTCCGGTCCCGAACAGACGGGCCGTGGCGGTGAGCACCAGGAGGGCCAGCACCGTGATGCCGCTCCCGGTCAGCACAAGGCTGGTCATGGACCCGTCCCGCAAAGCGAGTCCTCCGACGGCGCCGCCGATCGCCGCCCCCAGGTACGAGGAGGAGCTGTTGAGCGACAGCGCGACGGTGGGAGCCGGGCTGTCCAGCCCCGCGATGCGGTGGTTCTGGGCCGTGGGAAGCGCCCAGCAGGCGACGCTGATGACGGCGAGGGCCAGCCCGAACAGGGCACGGCTCGTGAGGGAGCCGCTCGGTTCGGGCAGGGTGAGCAGCGCCATGGCGACCAGACCGGCCAACAGGACCGCGGTGGCCATGAGATAGGCGCGCTGACCGCCGACGGCGTCGGCGGCGCGACCGCCCACGGAACTGCCCAGCACGGCGGCGACGCCCCACACCAGCAGGAACGCGCTGACTCCGCTGGAGCCCACGTGGGTGGTCGTGGTGGTGAGAGGAGCGATGTACGTGAAGACGGTGAACACTCCGGCGCAGGCCAGACAGTTCGACAACAGGGCCGTCAGGACGCCGGGGTGGCCCGCGACCCGGAGCCGATCGCGCATGGTGACCGCCGCGGGGGTCGGCACCTGGGGCAGGGCCACGGCCAGGACGACCGCCGCCAGCGCCGCCAGAGCGGCCACCAGAACGAGCGTCGTGCGCCAGCTGCCCATGGTGCCGACCAGGGTTCCGATCGGCACGCCGAGCGCGGTGGCCGCGGACATGCCTCCCGCGACCAGGGCGATCGCGCGGCCACGTCGTTCCTCCGGCGTGATGCTGATGGTGATGGCGATGCCGCACGGAATGTACAGCCCGGCTCCCAGGGCCGCGACCACCCTGGAGAGCATGAGCACGGGATAGTCGGGCGCGACGGCCCCCAACGCGTTGGCCGCCACGAAGGTGACCATGGCGATCAGCAGGAGACGCTTCCGGCGCATGGCGCCGGTGATTGCGGCGAGCACCGGCGCGCTCAACGCGTAGACGAGAGCGAAGACGCTGACGAGCTGGCCGGCGCCGGACTGCGTGACCCGCAGATCCGTTGCGATGTCTTCGAGAAGGCCGTTGATGACAAAGCTGTCGGTGCCAATGGCGAAGGCACCCATGCTGAGCGCGAGTAAGAGTGTCAGGTTCGACCTGGCAGATAACACTGCACTTGATACCTATCTGTGTGAACTATGCAGAGGCCTCAGTGTGTGATTTTCGATAGAGCGTCGGGAATCCCGTGCGGCGGATTTGACTCGCCGGAGTCGCATATCGGGGTGCACTGCCGCTTGGCGCTGCTCGCTCTTCGGACCTCAGGTCCACCCCCACGAAATCGAACGGGGGAGAACGTAACCGATTCCGTTCGACCCAGTCAACAGATGAACAATGGCCCGTACCAGTCGGTCGGTCCAGTGGGGCAGGCCCCGTGTTCTGGCCGAAAACCTGCGCTGCCGATCCTCGTCGATCATGCCTTGACCTGCATGGACGCCGGATCGCACCCGGCATCCCCGAGTAATGACGCGACTCTTGCCCTCTCGCTTTGGCCAGAACACGTATCTCGGCCGCGATGGGCGTACCGGCGGGATCAACTGCTGTCCGCCGCCCCCTCCGCGCCTCTTCCTTGCGAAGCCTGACGGTCGGTCCGCGGTGACATCTCCTTGTGTATCCGCCCGCGTGCCCAGCTGTGACCAGCTTTATGCATGAAGAATTGGTGAGGATCTCAATGCGGTGCGCAACCAGCATCCTTGAATAAACAAGATGAACGGGGCATGTAGGTGCGAATCGCCCATTTTTATTGCCTTGACAGGGCTCACGTGCCTCTGCCTAACTACTTTCGGCGGCTCGGACGGGGGTTCAGCAAAACCGCCAGTGTTTACGGCGGTCGGGTTCCGCCGTTTCGGCCTGTCGAGGCGCCGCGAATCGCGAATTCATTTCCGTTCGGTCGTGCGGCCTCCAGGAAAACTCGGAAAGGTGGAGGACGTGCCTGTCGCACATGCGGCGGCACATGGATCCCTGGGCGAGTCATGGCGGGGGCCGGTGCCGTACGACGGGGACTTTCGCATCGGCCGCGCAACCCCTTCGGTGTCACGTCACAGTCACCGAATTCGCTGCGCCGGCTCCGCTCCATCTCCTGGCCCGGCAGACCGGAGCGGCCGACGAGCCCCGCGCGAACGGCATTCCCATCGAGTCACCCGCCCGTCACTGCGATGTTCAGTGGGTCTGGAGGACCCTTCCCATGGCTGAAACAGGTACCGTCCGGTCCGCCGACTCCGACACCGCGCCGGCGTATCCCACCGTCCGCACCGGGTGCCCGTTCGATCTGCCCCCGCTGGTGGGGGAGTTACGCGAGGAACGCCCTGTCGCCAGGGTCACGCTCTGGGACGGCAGCCGACCCTGGCTGGTGACCCGCTACGCCGACTCGCGGCAGGCGCTCCGCGACCCCAGGCTGAGCGCGGATCTGCACAACCCCGGCTTCCCCTTCATCTCCCCGATCCAGAAGCTCCAGCGGAACCAGGATCTGCCGGTAGGTTTCCTGCGCATGGACCCGCCCGAGCACACCAGGCAACGCCGCATGCTCATCCCGGAGTTCATCGTCAAGCGCATGGAGCGGATGCGTCCCGAGGTCGACGCCCTGGTGGCGTCCCTGCTCGACGACATGACGCGGTCCGGCTCGTCGGCCGACCTGGTCGGCGCCTTCGCGCTGCCGCTGCCGTCCCTCGTGATCTGCAGGCTGCTCGGTGTGCCGTACCAGGACCACGACTTCTTCCAGGAGCAGAGCCGTCTGATGCTCGACCAGACGGCGGGGATCGACCAGGTCCTCGCCGCCCGCGAGGAACTGCGCGCCTACTTCGACCGGCTGGCCGTGGACAAGGCCGCCCGACCGGACGACGACCTGCTCAGCCGGCTGGTGGCGGAGCAGGAGGCGCCGGGACACCTCACCCACGACGAGGTCGTCGGCATGGCCGCCGTCCTCCTGGTCGCCGGTCACGAGACCACCGCCAACATGATCGGCATCGGTGTGCTGAACCTGCTGGAGACCCCGGGCCAGTGGGCGGCGCTGTGCGAGGACCCCGGCCTGATCCCGGGGGCCGTGGAGGAACTGCTGCGATACCAGACCATCATCCACACAGGCCTGCCCCGGGTGGCGACGGAGGACCTGGAGATCGGCGGTGTCACCGTCCGGGCCGGCGAGGGCGTTCTGATCCAGCTCGCGGCCGCCAACCGCGACCCGCGCGTCTTCGACGCCCCGGATCAGTTGGACGTCCGGCGCCCACCGCGCCAGCACCTGGCCTTCGGGTTCGGCGTCCACCAGTGCCTGGGGCTTCCGCTGGCCCGCGTCGAGTTGCAGTCGGCCCTGGCCGGCCTCGTGCGCGGACTGCCCGGGCTGACGGTCGCCAAGCCCCTTCAGGAACTGGGGTTCAGGCACCGCATGAACGTCTACGGGCCCGTCGAGCTGCCCGTGACCTGGTAAGGGCGCGAATCCGGGCGCAGCACGTCCCGGAACGCCGACGGCCGGGGCGCCCCCCTGCCGGAGAGCCCCAGGACCTCACCGTCACCGGGCCGGCCCGTTGGAACTTCCCCACGCGTTCCCGAAGACGAGGAGATGCGCTCAGGTCAGGGGGACGCGGGTGAAGCGGGCCGCGGTGTGGAGGTCTGTCTCGATGCGGGAGGCGGTCGATCTCAGGGCGGGGAGTATGTCGTTGACGCACTCCTCGGCCGTGCGGCGGGCCACGTGCGTGGACGCGTTCAGGGCGGCGATCACCCGGCCCGTCCGGTCGCGGATCGGGACCGCGATCGCGCGCACGCCCCGCTCCAGCTCCTCGTCCGTCAACGTGTAAGGGATGGGCTCGGTGAGGGTGGCGGGGGTCCGGCCCGGGGGCCCGTCCAGCAGGAGGCGGCCTGCCGTCGTTCCGGCGGCCGGGAGCCGTGTGCCCAGGCCTACGTCCACGCTCATGACGTGGCCCGCGGGGACCCGGGCCACGTACTGGATCTCGTCGCCCGACTCGGTGAGGACGGCCAGGGACGTCGTCTCCTGGACGTCGTCCGTCAGCGTCCGCAGGTGCGGAAGCGCGATCTGGGGGAGGGACGTGCGGGAGAGGGGCGGGAAGCCCAGGGAGAGGACGCGGGGGGTGAGGGCGAAGGCGCGGTGGGCGGCTCCCTCGCCGGTGACGCCGGCCGGGGTCAGCAGCCCCAGGTGCTCGTAGGTGATCAGCGCGCGGCGGGCCGTCGCCCTCGCCAGGCCGGTCGCCTTCGCGACCTCCGTCAGGGTCAGTTCCGCCCTGCCCTCGCCGAACGCCGTCAGGACGGTCAGACCGCGGGCCAGGGACTCGACGAACTCGCGGCCCAGCTCCTGCTTCGACGCTCCCGTCCAGATCGCCAGACCGGAGCGCGACGGGCCGGATTCGGGGGGCGGCGCAAGGCGCAGGTCCTCCTCCATCGTCGCGACGGCCGTCCGCAGACGGGGCAGCAGTGCGTCGCGCAGGTTGGCCGCGGTGTGACGGCTGGTGTGGCTGACGACGCTCGCCACACACGCGATCCGGCCGGTGCGGGGATCACGCACGGGGACGGAGACGGCCACCAGTCCCGGTTCGATCAACTGGTCGTCCAGGGCGTAACCGTCGCGGGCGGCTTCCGTCGCCCGTCGTTCGAAGTCGTCGCCCGCTGCCGTGTCACCCTGCGGTTCATTGACGGGCGGGACGGGCGGGGCCGCTCGCGGGGCCGGGCGGGACGGCTCAGTGGTCCCCGCGAACGTGGTCGCCGGCTTCCTTCTGCTCGGCCATCAGCCGTGAGCCGGAGGCCCGTTGACCGAAGACGTCGTCGGGGTTGGACAGGACGCAGGTCGCCAGGGACAGGCAGCCGCAGCCGATGCAGTCGGTGAGGTGGTCCCTCAGGCGGTTGAGCTGCCTGATCCGCTCGTCCAGTTCCGCGCGCCAGGCCCGGGAGAGGCGGGCCCAGTCCTCCCGGGTGGGGGTCCGCTCCTCGGGGAGCTCGGCCAGGGCGTCGCGGATCGTGGCCAGGGGGATCCCGACCCGCTGCGCCGCGCGGACGAAGGCGACGCGGCGCAGTGCGTCACGGTGGTAGCGGCGCTGGTTGCCGGCTGTGCGGCGGCTGCTGATCAGGCCCTTGGACTCGTAGAAGTGCAGGGCGGAGACGGCGGCGCCGCTCCGCGCGGCGAGCTGGCCGACGGTGAGCTCGTGGATCTCCTCGGGAATCTGCGGCATCCGTCGAACCCTACCCACCCCGCTCGCCGCCGGGTCCGTTGACATCGTCCCGGCAGCGGACCATGCTAAGCAGTCGCTTAGACCCATGGCACGGTGACATGGGCAGCTGGTGACGCGAGAGGGCCGCAGACATGGCAGAGCCGAGGATCTTCACGTCCGCCGACGACCTGAAGGCGGCGGTGGGCGAGCAACTGGGGTACACCGACTGGGTGGAGGTCGACCAGAAGCGGATCGACCTCTTCGCGGAGGCCACCGGCGACCACCAGTGGATCCACGTCGACCCGGAGAGGGCCGCCGCCGGCCCCTTCGGCACGACCATCGCGCACGGCTATCTCACCCTCTCCCTGCTGCCGCTCTTCGGCCCGCAGCTGATCACGGTCGAGAACGTGAAGATGGGCGTCAACTACGGGACGAACAAGGTGCGTTTCCCGGCTCCCGTGCCGGTCGGCTCGCGTCTGCGCGCGACCGCGACGATCACCGGCGTCGAGGACGTCACCGGGGGCGTCCAGGTCTCCGTCGCCTTCGCCGTGGAGCGCGAGGGCGGGGACAAGCCGGTGTGCGTGGCGGAGTCGGTGTCCCGGTACTACCTCTGACCACGGGCGGCGGCCCCGGCGGCGCGGCTACTCGGCCGCGCCCACCATCCGCAGCACGAGGTCGGCGTACAGCGCGCCGACCTCGTCGGGCGTGCGCGGGCCGTCGACGTTGAACCAGCGGGCCACGTCGATGCAGAGGGACAGCACGGCGAGGGTCGTGCCGTGCACGTCCGGCACGTCGAACTCGCCCGTGGCCACACCGTCCTCGATGATGCCGCGCACCTCGGCGTCGACCTGCCGGCGCAGGTCGAGGATCTCGGCGCGGGCCTCGGGGCCGAGTGCGTCCAGTTCGTACTGGACGACCCGCGCCGTGGTGCGCCGCCCGGCGTGCCAGCGGACGAAGGAGCTCACGGCCTCGGCGAGGCGCCGGGTGGCGTCGCCCTCGCCGGCGGCCGCCGTGCGCAGGATGTCCAGCGCACGGTCGTGGCCGATCCGGCTGATGCGGTGGAGCAGCTCTTCCTTGGTCTTGTAGTGGATGTACAGGGCGGCCGGGCTCATGCCCGCACGGCCCGCGATGTCACGGGTCGTCGTCGCGTGGTAGCCGCGCTCGGCGAACGCCTCCACGGCGGCGACCAGCAGTCGCCGGGCCGCGTCAGGGGTGACCTCGTCCCACGGCTCGATCTCGCCGCCGGCCGTCTCCTCCGCCGCACTCATCGCTGGTCCGCCCCTCTCGCTGCAGGAGCTACACCATACAGCCGAAACTGAGCGCTCGCTTAGAGCGCCCGTTCAGAGCTTCTCGAAGGGGTTGTACGCGCGGGCCGCGCCGTCCTGCTTGTCCCGGATCACCTTGGCCAGGGTGAAGGCGGACGTGACGAGGTAGAGGACGGCGATCGCGAGGAAGGCGCGCACCCAGGCGTCGGCGTGCAGTTTGAAGATGCCGACGGCGGTCGCCGCCATGGCCACGGCGAAGGACGCGACCGCCTGGCCGTAGAAGGCGGCGGTGTTCTGCTTGACCGGTGTGTCGCTCATGGGGACAGACTCGCCGCGGGAGGGCCCGCGCCGCATCCGTCCGCGTACTCAGGGCGTACTCAGAACGCCGAGACGCCCGTCAGCGCACGCCCGATGACCAGTTTCTGGATCTGGCTCGTGCCCTCGTAGAGGGTCATCACCCGGGCGTCGCGCAGCAGCTTGCCCGCCGGGTACTCGTCGATGTAGCCGTAGCCGCCGAAGACCTGCAGGGCGTTGTTGGCGGCGCGCACGGCGGCCTCCGAGGCGAAGAGCTTGGCCTTGGAGGACTCGGTGGCGAAGGGCAGACCGCGGTCGATCAGGTCTGCGACCCGCCAGGTCAGCAGCCGGGCCGCGTCCACGTCGACCGCGATGTCGCTGATCAGCTCCTGGATCAGCTGGTGGTGGGCGATGGTCCTGCCGAACTGTTCGCGCTCCCCCGCGTACCGCACCGCCGCGTCCAGGGCGGCCTGCGCGATGCCGACGCAGCCCGCGGCGACCGACATCCGCCCCTTGGCCAGCGCCGACATCGCGACCGAGAACCCCTTGCCCTCGGGCGCCAGCAACGCGGATGCCGGGACGCGGACGTCCTCCAGTACCAGTTCGGCGGTCGCCTGGCCGCGCAGTCCCAGCTTGCCGTGGATGGCGCGGCGGCTCAGGCCGGGGGTGTCGGTCGGGACGAGGAACGCGGAGACGCCCTTGTGGCCCGGGGCGTCGGTCGAGCGGGCGAAGAGCAGGACGACGTCGGCCCAGGTGCCGTTGGTGATGAACGTCTTGGCGCCGTTGATGACGTAGTCGTCGCCGTCGCGGACCGCGCGGGTGGCGAGGTTGCCGGCGTCCGAGCCGGTGCCGGGTTCGGTCAGGCCGAAGCAGCCGACGTACTCGCCCGATGTCAGCCCCGGCAGCCAGCGGCGCTTCTGCTCCTCGCTCCCCCAGGCCGCGACGGTCTTGGCGACCAGGCCCAGGGAGACGGACACGATCCCGCGCACGGACGAGTCCCCGCGTCCCAGTTCCTCCGTGACCAGGCAGTAGGCGAGATGGTCGCCGCCCGAGCCGCCGTACTCCTCGTCGACGGTCAGGCCGAGGAATCCGACTTCGCCGAGTTTCGCCACGATGGACCGGTCGACCTCCTCCGCCCGGTCCCAGGCGACGACATGGGGAGCTATCTCACGGTCCACGAAGTCCTTGGCGAGCCGCTGGACGGCCACCTGCTCCTCGCTGAGCCCCAGATTCACCACGAGATCACCCCACCGACGAAGTCACACTTTAAATTAGCACTGCTAGTTTACATGGTGCAGCCCTACTATGTGCGCCATGGCCCGACCGCGCAAGCCCCTCCTCAGCACCGACCGGATCGTCCAGGCGGCACGGGCACTCGTGGACGCGGAGGGGCTCGCGGCCGTCTCCACCCGCCGGCTCGCCGCGGAACTGGGGGTGAGCGGGCCCTCGCTGTACAACCACTTCCGCACGAAGGACGAGATCCTGGAGGCCGTCGCCGACTCGGTGAGCGCTCAGGTCGACCTGTCGATGTTCGAGGACGACCGTGACTGGCGCACCGCGCTGCACGACTGGGCCGTCTCCTACCGGGCCGCACTGCGCGACCATCCGAACATCGTCCCGGTGCTCGCCCGGGGCCCCGGCCGACGCCCCGCCGGTCTGCGGCTGGCCGACGCGGTGTACGGCGCGATGGTCCGCGCCGGCTGGCCGCCCTCGCAGGCCACGTCCATCGGCGCGCTGATGCGGTACTTCGTCATGGGCTCCGCGCTCGGCTCGTTCGCCGGCGGCTTCGTCGACGACGTGAGCGCGTACGACCCCGCCGACTATCCGCACCTCGGCCAGGCCCACCTGCTCGCCGACCAGCAGGAGAAGATCGACGAGCGGGCCTTCGACACCGGCCTGACGGCCCTGCTGGAGGGGCTCGCCCGGCAGTTCGAGCAGCTCCCCTAGCCCGGCCGGCGAGCACGGTTCGGTGCGGGCCGAACCGTTCGTCACGCATGCTGGACCGCGTGAGCGACACACACACGGGTGATCATCGGGACGCACGGGCGTCGGGACTGGCCGCGCTCGCCGGGCTGGTCGCGGACGAGACACGGGCCGCCTGTCTGCTCGCGCTGCTCGACGGACGGGCCTGGACCGCCGGTGAGCTGGCCCGGCACGCGGGCGTGGCCGCGTCGACGCTGAGCGAGCACCTGGGCAAGCTGGTCGCGGGCGGGCTGCTGGCCGAGGAACGGCAAGGGCGGCACCGCTACGTCCGGCTCCTCGACACCCGGGTCGCGCAGCTCCTGGAGGACCTCGCCGCCCAGGTCGCCCCGGACCCCGCCCGCGGACCGCGCGGCCTGCGGGCGACGACGGCCGGTTCGGCGATGGCGCGGGGACGCACCTGCTACGACCACCTGGCCGGACGGCTCGGCATCGCCCTCACCGACGGGTTCACGGCGCGTGGGCTGCTGAGCGGGGCGGGCGGGCGGGAGGACGGGGCCGCAGGGTTCGTGCTCACCGAGGCCGGGGTGCGCTGGTTCACGGGCAACGGCATCGCGCTCGACCGGACGACCCGCCGGCCGCTCGCCCGCGCCTGCCTCGACTGGACCGAGCGCCGTCCCCACCTGGCGGGCGCGGCGGGAGCGGCCCTGTGCCGGCACGCCCTCGACGCGGGCTGGTGCGTGCGCATCGGCTCGGAGCGGGCGGTGAAGCTGACGCCGGCCGGCGAGCGGGCGCTGGCCGAGCTCCTGGGCATCGAGGCGGCGGCACTGCGCTGACCGACGCCGACGACACGGCGAGGCACGGCGAGGCACGGCGAGGCGGGCAAGGCCCGCTCGTGCGCTCCGCCGTCGGCTCCTCGTCCGAAATCCGCGAGACCCCGGCCCTCTTCCTTCCTAGCCTGGAGACCATGATGAGCAGTGCACCGCGAGCGGGACGTCGTACGGAATGGGCGGCCGCCGGAGCGGCCGCGGTCAGCGTCGTTCTGTGGGCGTCCGCCTTCGTCTCGATCCGCAGCGCGGGGGACGCCTACTCGCCGGGGGCACTGGCGCTCGGGCGGCTGCTGTCCGGCGCGGCCGTGCTGGGAGTCGTCTGCGCGATACGGCGCGAAGGGTGGCCGCCGCGGTCCGCCTGGCGCGGGATCGCCGCGTCCGGGGTGCTGTGGTTCGGCATCTACATGGTGGTGCTCAACTGGGGCGAGCAGCAGGTGGACGCGGGGACGGCGGCCCTGGTCGTCAACACCGGGCCGATCCTCATCGCGCTGCTCGGCGCGCGGCTGCTCGGCGACTCGATGCCGCCGCGGCTGCTGGCGGGGATGGCGGTGTCCTTCGCGGGCGCGGTCGCGGTGGGGCTGTCGATGTCCGGCCGGGGCGGATCGTCCGTGCTGGGAGTGGTGCTGTGTCTGCTCGCCGCCGTCGGCTACGCGGGCGGGGTCGTCGCGCAGAAGCCGGCCCTGACCCGGGCGAGCGCGCTGCAGGTGACGACGTTCGGATGTGCCGTCGGGGCGGTGGTGTGTCTGCCGTTCGCGGGACAGCTGGTCCACGAGACGGCCGACGCGCCGCTCTCCGCGACGCTGAACATGGTCTACCTGGGTGTCTTCCCGACCGCGCTGGCGTTCACCACGTGGGCGTACGCGCTGGCCCGGACGACGGCCAGCCGCATGGGGGCGACCACGTACGCGGTGCCCGCGCTGGTCGTGGGGATGTCGTGGCTGGCGCTCGGCGAGGTGCCGGGCCCGCTCACCCTGGCGGGCGGGGCGCTGTGTCTGGCGGGGGTGGCCGTGTCCCGGTCCGGACCGCGCGCGACGCCGCCGGTTCCGGCCGTGGGGGCCGACGCCGGGACCGTGACCGCGGGGACTGCGCCCGGAGCGCTCCCGTCCGCCGGGAGCGCGGGCGCGGAGGCCACGACCGCGGGGGCAGCGGGCGTGGAGACCGGGACCTGAGCGGTCGCGACCGGGGGGAGACGGTATTGCCGTCCTCCCCGTTGCTCTCCCCGCCGTCGACCACTCGGCAGGCACCGGAACCGCGCGTGGGCGCAGATCCGTGGGCGGAGATCCGTGGGCGCAGATCCGTGGGCGGAGGTCCGTGGGCGGAGGTCCCGGTCGCCCCGACCGGCTCGCCGGGCGAGCGGCGCCGGGGCCGCCCGCCGCACGGACGTCAGAAGATCACCAGCGCCCGCCCGCCCTTGCCCGCCAGCATGTTGTCGAAGGCGGCCGGGATGTCCGCCAGCCCGATGCGCTCGGTGACCAGCGCGCTCAGATCGAGGCGGCCGGACCGGACGTGGTCGGCCAGGACCGGGAGGTCCTTCACCGGGTCGGAGTTTCCGTAGACGCAGCCCGAGAGGGTGCGGCCCCAGTGGAAGAGCTCCAGTGCGTTGAAGACGACCTGCTGGTCCTTGCCGCCGATGCCGACGACGGTGGTGCGGCCGCCGCGCCGGGTGGACTCCCACGCGGTGCGGACGGTGACGGCGCGGCCCACGCACTCCACGGCCACGTCGACTCCCTGGCCGCCGGTGAGGCCGCGGATGTCGCGGGCCGTGCGGTCGGAGGCGACGACGTACTCCGTGGCCCCCGCCGCGCGGGCCAGCGCCTCCTTCTCGGGGGAGACGTCGACGGCGACGATCGTCGAGGCCCCGGCGATGCGGGCCGCCTGGAGGGTGGCGAGTCCGACCCCGCCGACGCCGAAGACGGCGACCGTCTCGCCCGACCGGACCCGGGCGGAGTGGTGGACCGCGCCGTAGCCGGTGAGGACGGCGCAGCCGAGCAGGGCCGCGTCGGTGAGGGGGATGCCGTCCGGCAGAGGCAGGGCGCAGTAGGCCGGGACGACGGTCTCCTCGGCGAAGGCGGCGACGTTCAGGCCGGGGTGGAGGTCCGTGCCGTGCGTCGTGCGGGCGTAGACCTCGGCGGCCCCGGCGAGGGCGTTGGCGCACAGCCAGACCTCGCCGAGGGAGCAGGCGTGACAGGCGCCGCAGGACGGGGCCCAGTTGAGGACCACCTGATCGCCCGGGGCGAGACGCTCGACGCCCTCGCCGACGGAGACGACGGTGCCGGCGCCCTCGTGTCCGAGCACGGCGGGCACCGGCACCCGCATGGTGCCGTCGGACAGGGACAGGTCGGAATGGCACACCCCGGCGGCGGCGAGCCGGACGCGGACCCGGCCGGGCCCCGGCTCGGGCAGGTCGATCTCCGTGATCTCCAGCGGGGCCCCGACGGCGGGGAGTACGGCGGCGCGGACAGCCATGGTCGATGACTCCCTTAGAACTGGAGGGACTTGGTCTGGAGGTATTCGGCGAGACCGTGCGCGCCGAGCTCGCGGCCGACGCCCGACTGCTTGTAACCGCCGAAGGGAGCCAGCGGGTTGAAGCGCCCGCCGTTGACGTCGACCTGACCGGTGTCCATCCTGCGGGCGAAGGCCACCGCCTCCGCCTCGTCGCCGGCCCAGACGGCGCCGGCGAGTCCGTACACCGTGCCGTTGGCGATCCGCAGGGCGTCCTCCTCGTCCTCGTAGCGCAGCACGCACAGGACGGGGCCGAAGATCTCCTCCTGGGCGATCGTCATGTCGGGGGTGACGTCGGCGAAGACCGTGGGGCGGACGAAGTAGCCCTGTTCGCGCGGGGATCCGGGGCCACCTGCCACCAGCCGGGCCCCCTCCGCCACGCCCTTCTCGATGTACCCGAGCACGCGCTCGCGCTGGCGGGCGCTGACGACCGGGCCGATGCGGTCGGCGTACTTGGCGGCGGCCGCGGCGGCGAGAGCGACCGCCTCGTCGTACCGGTCGCGGTGGACGAGCATCCGCGTCCAGGCGCTGCAGGTCTGGCCCGAGTTGGACATCACGTTGGCGACGCCCACGTTGACGGCCCTGGCCAGGTCGGCGCTGGGCAGGATGACGTTGGCGGACTTGCCGCCGAGTTCGAGGGCCGCCTTCTTGACGGCCGCGCCCGCGGTCGCCGCGATCCGCCGGCCGACGTCGGTGGAGCCGGTGAAGGAGACGAGGTCGACCTCGGGGTGTTCGGCCAGGGCCTGGCCGGCGACCGGGCCCAGCCCGGTGACCAGGTTGAACACTCCGGCCGGGACGCCCGCCTCGTGGACCGCCTCGGCGAACAGCTGGGCGGTGAGCGGGGTGTCCTCGGCGGGCTTGAGGACCACCGTGCAGCCCGCGGCGAGCGCCGGGGCGACCTTGGCGACGATCTGGTGGAGCGGGTAGTTCCAGGGGGTGATCGCGCCGACCACGCCGATCGGCTCGTGGAAGACGGTGGAGTTGCCGACCCTCTCCTCGAAGGCGTGGGTCGCGGCCAGTTCGGCGTAGGAGGCCGCGACCGCGATCGGCACGGCCGCGTGGACCGCCTGCGAGAAGGCCAGGGGGGAGCCGAGTTCGGCGGTGACGGTCTCGGCGATCTCGTCCTTGCGGGCTGCCAGGACGTCCCGCAGCGCGGTCAGGCGGGCCGCGCGCCCGGCGGGCGGCGTCGCGGACCAGCCGGGCAGTGCGGCCCGGGCGGCGCGCACCGCGGCGTCGACGTCGTCGGCCCCGGCGGCCGGGACCCGGGCGATGACCTGCTCGTCCACCGGGTCGACGACCTCGATCACGTCCTGGCCCGCGGCCGGGCGCCACGCTCCGTCGAGGTAGATGCCGTCGTGTGCCTTCATCGCGTTCCCTCCGGGCGGGCGTCGTCGTCCGCGACCTAAACTAGCGTCGTTAGTTTTCCGGCGCCAGGGGACACGGTAGTACGCCTGCTCACTCCTCCGGCCCGGCCGGGGCGGGGCCGGCCGAGGCGGCAGGCGCGCCGGTCGAGTCAGGGGCGTTGACGGACCGTGCAGGCCGTGGGAGGAGGGGGCCGGATCGCCACGCCGCTGTCCGACCGGCGGGAGACCGGGCCTGCCGGTTCACCGGGCGCCGGGCTCGCGGGACTGCGGGCCGTGGGCGGCGGGCTCGGCCCGGCGCCGGTTCAGCGGGTCTGCGTGAGATGGGCGAAGACGACGACGTTGCTGGTGTAGCCCGTCGCGCGGCGGAAGAGTCCCCCGCAGGTGAGGACCCTGAGCTCGGGCCGCTTGCTCGGGCCGTAGACCTCCTTGTCGGGGAAGGTGGCCTTGTCGAAGACCCGCACCCGGTCCACGGTGTAGACGGCGGTGCGGCCGTCGGCGCGCCGTGCTTCGATCCGGGCCCCGCGCGCCACGCGCGCGAGGCCGGCGAAGACCGCGGGGCCGGTCCTGGTGTCGCGATGGCCGACGGCGATCGCCGTGCCCCGCTCTCCCGGGGTCGGGCCGCCCGCGTACCAGCCGACGAGCTCGGGGTCGTCCACCGGCGGCGTCCCCAGGTGCCGGTCGGGACCGACCCGGAGGGGGACGATCGGCGCGTCGATGCCCAGGGAGGGCACGCGCAGAGTGGTCGCCGGGGACCGGGTCAGCGGGCGTGGCGGCCGTTCGGGCCGCTCGGAGCCCTTCTTCCCCTCCGTCCGGCCCTCTTCCGCGTCACCCCCGGGGGCCGGGGCGGCCGGGGCGCCGTCGGACGCCGCCCGGCCCGCCCGGGCCGGGGAAGCCGGTCCGTCGTGCCCCCCGCACCGGACGCCGACCGTCACCAGGACGACCGTCAGCACGGCCGTCCTGGTGAGGCGGAAGCCACGCGTCCGGTACCAGGGCCTGCGTACGCGCCTACGCGGCACCATGGTTGCGCCGGCGGGTCAGTCGGAAGTAGGCGACGCCGCCGACGGCCACCAGGCCGACGGCCGCGGCCCCCGCGAGCGGGGTGAAGGACTGCGAGGTGTCGGCGAGTCCGCCGCCGCCTGCGTGGACGCCGCCCGCCGGGCCGCTGCCCTTCTCACCGCTCCAGCCGCCGCCCTGTCCGTTGCCGTTCTGTCCGTTGCCACCCTGGCCGCCGCCGTTCGGGCCGCCGCCGTTCGGGCCGTTCTGTGCCGCGACCTCGCGGCCGTCGTCCGTGATCGGCCGGTTCGGGCCCTCGTTGCCGCCGCGCTGTCCCTCGGGGCAGCTGATCTTGAAGACCTTCACCTTGGGCGAGGGGGCCGGAGGGGCGCCGGGGGCCGCGGCCGGAAGGGTCCATTCCAGCGTGTAGGACCCCTCGGCGAGCCCCAGGGTGCCGGTGTGCCCGGCGCCGTCGGTCAGGGTGATGGTGCCGGTGACCGTGGCGGTGTCGAGGGCCGGGGGCCGCGCCTTGATGGTGTAGCCGACGGTCGGCAGTTCGCCGAAGTTGGCGGCGTCGAGGTAGAACCGGCAGGCCACCGGGTCGTCCTTGGAGACGCCGGGGGGTACCTGCTCGCGGTGGATCCTGATGTCGCCGGCCTCCCCCACGGCCACGGCGGTCGGCGCCGCGAGGCAGGTGAAACCCGCCGCGGCGAGCACCGTGAGAGCCGTGGCGCCGAGGCGGGCGCCGAATGCGGGCGGGAGCGTCGAGCTGGACATGCGCATTCCTCCGAGTCAGGACGATTTTCATACAAATCGCTCTTGCACCTGACTCTCTTTCACATCGACGCCCCCGACTGTGGGAGCGCCGCCCGACGCGCCGTCAGACATCGCTCGACCGGCGCAACCCCGCCTCGGACCGGCGGCCCGGCGGGACCGCGCCCGCCGCCTCGCCCTCGCGCGGACCTCCCGACGACCGTACGGCCACCCCCGCCGACAGCAGCAACAGCGCACCCAGCATCACGAACGGCGCGGCCACGCCCGCCACCCCGGCCACCAGACCGGCGGCGGCGGGCGCGGCGACCTGGCCGAGCCGGTTTCCGGTGAGCCGCAGCGCCAGGGCGGTGGAGCGGGCGCCTTCCGGTGCGGCCCGGACGACCGTCGTCATGGACAGCGGCTGGCCGACGCCGAGGCAGAAGCCGAGCCCCGCGAGGATCGCGCCCAGCGCCCAGACCGGCGCCGGCAGCGCGATGCCGGCGCACAGCACGGCCGCCAGCAGACAGGTCACACACAGCAGCGCCGTCCGGCCGAGCAGTCGCAGCAGCGGGGTCAGGACGAGCCGGCACGCGATGGAGGCCGCGGCACGGACGCTGAGCAGCACGCCGATCACGGCCGGCGCGATGCCCCGGTGCTCGCCCACCACCGGCAGGTAGGCGGTGAGGATGTCGGTCGCGGACAGCACCGAGAGGCTGATCAGAATGCCGGCCGGGACGCCCCGCGTGTGCAGGATGCGGCCGACGGGGACACGGTCGCCCGGCCCGCCGCGGGAGTCGGCGGCGGTGTCGCGGCGCTCGACGCGCCACAGCGAGGTGAACGCCATCGCGCAGCCCGCGCCCGCGACCAGCAGGGCCAGGGCGCTGCTGCGGGCCATGTCGGCGCCGTCGATCAGCGCTCCGGCCGCGACCGGACCGACCAGCTGGCCGAGGGAGGCGCCGATGGTGAAGTGGCCGAAGTTGCGGTCCTGTTCGTGCGGTGCGGACTGCCGTGCCACGAGCGACTGGGAGCCGATGACGAAGCAGAGGTGGCCGAGCCCCATCACCCCGCTCCACAGGGCCATCGTCGCCAGTGAACCGGCCACGCCGCTCAGCACGCAGCCGCCGCTGATCAGGACCACGCCGACGGGCAGCAGCGGGGCGCAGCGGCCGTGGTCGGTGCGCCGGCCGAGCGGCACGGCGGCGAAGAGCGGCAACAGGGCGTACACGCCCGCGATGACGCCGATCGCCCGCTCGTCCGCGCCCAGCGCGAGGGCCCGGTAGGACACGGCGGGCCTGGCCATCGACACCGCCCCCTGCGCGAAGCCGAAGGCGATGACGAGACGGAGCAGCCAGCCGCGGTTCCCACCGGGCCTTCCACGTTCCCTCACGACGGACTCAGATGATCCCGAACAGGATGCCCGCACCGAGGATGGCCAGACAGGTGCAGGCGGCCCACTTCACCACGAACCGGGTGTGGTCGCCGAACTCGACCTTGGCCATGCCGACGAGGACGTAGACGGCCGGGACGAGAGGGCTGGACATGTGCAGGGGCTGGCCGACGAGCGAGGCGCGGGCCATCTCCAGCGGTGTGACGCCGTGGGCCGCGCCGGCCTCGGCGAGGACCGGCAGCACGCCGAAGTAGAAGCCGTCGTTGGACATGAAGTAGGTGAGCGGGAGGCTCAGCACGCCGGTGACGACCGCCATGTGCGGGCCCATGCCCGCGGGGATGACGTCCACCATCCACGTGGCCATGTGGTCGACCATGCCGGTGCCCTGCAGGACGCCGGTGAAGACGGCGGCGGCGAAGACCATGCCGGAGACGTTGAGGACGTTGTCCGCGTGGGCGGCGAGCCGCGCCTTCTGGTCCGGGATGTGCGGGAAGTTGACGGTCAGGGCGAGCGCGGCGCCGAGCAGGAACAGCACCGGGATGGGCAGCCACTCCATGATCATGGAGGTCAGCAGTCCGACCGTGAGCAGCGCGTTGAACCAGTACAACCTGGGGCGCAGGGTGGCCCGTTGCGGGTCGAGTCCCTGGAAGCCGTCGTCGCTCTCGTCGTCGCCGGGGTCGGCGGCCGCACCGGAGCCCGCGGCCGGCGCGGGGGTCGCGCCCGGGCCGGAGCCGCCGGCGCCCACGAGGACCGTCTCGGTCCGCTCGGCCTTCTCCTTCTCCTTCTCCTGGACGTGGCCCCCCACCAGCACCTCGTCCAGCGTCAGCACGCCGAGCCGGGTGCGCTCGCGGCGGCCGAGGACGTAGGCGAGGACGAAGACGAAGAGCAGGCCCACGGCGAGGGCCGGGATCATCGGCACGAAGATGTCGCTGGCGTCGAGCTTGAGCGCGGTGGCCGCGCGGGCGGTCGGGCCGCCCCAGGGCAGGGTGTTCATCACGCCGTTGGCCATGGCCGCAACGCCGGTCATCACGACCAGGCTCATCTTCAGGCGCTTGTACAGCGGGTACATCGCCGAGACGGTGATCATGAAGGTGGTGGAGCCGTCGCCGTCGAGGGAGACGATCGCGGCGAGCAGGGCCGTGCCGATCACGATGCGGAGCGGGTCGGCCTTGCAGAACTTCAGGATGCCCCGGACGATCGGGTCGAAGAGCCCGACATCGATCATCACACCGAAGTAGACGATCGCGAACATGAGCATCGCCGCGGTCGGGGCGAGGCTGGTGACGCCGTCGAGGACGTAGTCACCGAGCTTGGCGCCCTTTCCGACGAAGACGCAGAACAGCGCCGGGATCAGCACGAGCGCCGCGATCGGCGACATCTTCTTCAGCATGATCAGGACCAGGAAGGTCGCGATCATGGCGAAGCCGAGGATGGTGAGCATGAGTGGATACCTAACGTTCGCCCTTGAACATCCCACCTGGGGGTCGGCGGTGCGTCGACGTTAGGTCCGTTCAAACGGTGTTAACAAGACGTTGACCTGCGAGCAATAAGCGCAAAACTCCAGGTCACAGCTTTGCTCAGCTCACAGGGCCGGGACGGCGGCGACTTCCACCGGCACTCCGTTGAGGACGGCGTTGCCCGACAGGGGGTCCAGCAGGCTGCCGTCGAGGAGCTGGTTGACGTTGACGCCGGGGTCGGTCGCGGCATGGCTCAGGCGGGTGCCGGGACGGTCGTGACCCCAGCCGTGGGGCAGGCTGACGACCCCCCGGCGCACGCCGTCGGTGATCTCGGCGGGCGCGGTCACCTCTCCCCCGGCGCCCTTGACCCGCACCGGCGCTCCGTCGCGCACCCCGAGCCGCTCGGCGTCCTCGGGGTGGATGTGCAGGGTGCAGCGGTTGCTGCCGCCGGTGAGGGCGGGGACGTTGTGCATCCAGCTGTTGTTGGACCGCAGATGCCGCCGGCCCACGAGGACCAGCCCGTCGGTGCGCCGGCGCATGCCCTCCCGCAGGCGCGGGAGGTCGTCGACGATCGGCTGCGGCAGCAGTTCGATGCGGCCGCTGCGGGTCTTCAACGGCTGGGGCAGCCGCGGGCGCAGCGGGCCGAGGTCGATGCCGTGCGGCGCGGCGAGCAGCCGGGTCAGGCCCAGTCCGTCCGGGCGGGCGCCGAAGCCGTCGCCGTAGGGGCCGAGGCGCAGCATCATGTCCAGTCGGCGCTCGGGGCCGGTGTCACCGGTGAGCTGTGCGGCGAGTTCGAGCGGGTCGCGGCCGTGCACGGGCGAGTGCGGGTCCTCGACCGCCTTGCCGAGGGTCTGCCCGACGACCAGGTCGTCCACGGCGCCGGGGTCGGCGCCGTGCATGCCGGTGGCGGCCAGGGTCAACCGGGCGAGGATCTCGGTCTCGGCCATCCGGCCGGGCTCCAGCGGGACGGGCGGGCGGGTGTAGCGGACCTGGTTGCGCACGGCGAGGGCGTTGAAGGCGAAGTCGTGGTGCGGGCTCTGCGAGGGCGGCGGCGGGGGCAGCACGACGTCGGCGTGGCGCGAGGTCTCGTTGAGGTAGGGGTCGACGCTGACCATGAAGTCGAGGGCGTCGAGGGCCTTGTCGAGCCGGTCGCCGTCGGGGGCGGACAGGACCGGGTTGGCGGCCACCGCGACGAGCGCGCGGATCGGCTCGCCCTCGTGCGTGGCGGTGTCGATCTCCTCGGCGAGCGCGGAGAGCGGCAGTTCGCCCTTGGCCTCGGGGTGCCGGCTCACCCGGGAGTGCCAGCGCCCCAGCCGGAATCCGCGCCCGGGTCCGGCGGGGCGGGGGGTGCGGTCGGTGGCGGCCTGCGGGAAGAGCACGCCGCCGGGCCGGTCCAGGTTCCCGGTGAGGATGTTGAGGACGTCGACTAGCCAGCTGGCGAGGGTGCCGTAGGGCACCGTGCAGCTGCCGATGCGGCCGTAGACGGCGGCGGTGGGGGCGGCGGCGAGCTCGCGGGCCAGGGTACGGATCAGCGCGGCTTCCACGTCACAGGCCTCGGCGACCGCCTCGGGGGTGAACTCCCTCACCGCCTCGGCGAGTTCGCCGAGTCCTTCGACGTGCGGGCCCAACTCGCCCAGGTCGACGAGGGATTCGTCGAAGAGGACATGGGTCATGGCGGCGAGGAGCAGCGCGTCCGTGCCGGGCAGGACGGGGATGTGCCGGTCGGCCAGCTTGGCGGTGCGGGTGCGGCGCGGGTCGATGACCGTGAGGGAGCCGCCGCGGGCCTTCAGCGCCTTGAGCTTGCCCGGGAAGTCGGCGGCGGTGCACAGACTGCCGTTGGACTCCAGGGGGTTGGCGCCGATGAGCAGGAGGTGGTCGGTGTGGTCGAGGTCCGGCACGGGGATCGCGAGGGCGTCGCCGAAGAGCAGTCCGCTGGAGACGTGCTTGGGCATCTGGTCGACGGTGGAGGCGGTGAAGATGCTGCGGGTGCCGAGTCCGGCGATCAGCACGGGCGGGTAGAGCGCGCCGGCCATGGTGTGCACGTTGGGGTTGCCGAGGACGACGCCCACCGAGTTCGCCCCGTAGCGTTCGACGACCGGCCGGATCCCGGCGGCGACCGCGTCGAACGCCTCCTCCCAGGTGGCCTCGCGCAGCTCCCCGTCCTTGCGCACCAGCGGGGTCCGCAGCCGGTCGGGGTCGCTGTCCACGGCTCCGAAGGAGGCGCCCTTGGGGCAGATGAAGCCCTTGCTGAAGACGTCCTCCCGGTCGCCGCGGGCGCCGGTGACCCTGGTCCCCTCGATGGTGAGCGTGAGCCCGCAGGTGGCCTCGCACAACGGGCAGATTCGCAGGGCGGTGCGGGACACGGGTCCTCCTGGGGGCGGCGGTGCCTGTCCCGAGTGAGCATACCGACCGGTATGCCCCGTGGGGAGGGGGTCGGCCGCGGCTGTCAGTCCAGGGTCCGCGCCAGGTAGGCCCGCAGCAGTTCGCGGGTCTCGTCGATCACCTTCGGGTCGCCCTCGGGATCCACCCGGAAGGCCAGGTGGACGAGGGTGTCGGCGGCCTCCACGGCGATCAGGAAGGTGCGGCGCAGATCGTCGTCGGGAGCGCGGACGAGATAGTCCGAGAGCAGGTCCGTGAGGCGGTCGGCGACACGGTGGTTGGGTTCGGAGTGCCGGGCGCCGACCGGGATCTGGTTGCCGAAGTCGACGAGGGAGAAGCCGGGCGCGGTGCGCTTCATGGCCAGGTACTCGTCGAGCACCGCGTCCATGGCGGCCCGCCAGTCCCCCCGGCCGGCCTCCTTCAGACGCTCGGTGACGCGCTCGGCGTAGCGTTCGAGGTTGCGCTGTGCGAGCGCGTCGGCCATCTGCCGCTTGTTGCCGAAGAAGCGGTACACGGAGCCGATGGGGACGCCTGCGCGCTCGGCCACGGCCCGGGTGCTCAGGGCGTCGTAGCCGACCTCGTCCAGCAGATCGGCGCAGGCGTCGAGGATCCTGGTCAGCCGTTCGGCACTGCGCCGCTGCACGGGCGCACGACGGAGCGATGTCGCGTGGGGCACGGACCTCATGATGCCTTTCCCCCGCCTCCAGGTGAACCTCGCCCCTGTGTACGGAGAAAGGTGCCTGATGCACTCAAGCGGTCGGCGACCCGGCCGGGGACGCGGTCGGCGACGCGGTCGGCGATCCCGCCGGGGACGCTGCGGGCGATCCGGCCGGGGACGATCCGGCCGGGGGTTCGGCGGGCGACTGCTCCGACGCCGTGACGTCCGCCGTGGCCTCCACCGGCTTGCCCTCCACCGCCCACACCGTCGCGTCGTCGGCGTACAGGCGCACGGTGACCTCGTGCGTGCCGTGCGGCAGATAGCCGGCCGGAATGCGGTACGAGGGGCTGCGCAGGTCGGCGACCTGCCGGCTGTCGACGTAGAGCCGGGCGACACCGCGGCCGGTGACCGCTTTCCCCGGCGTCCCCGTCGGCGAGAGCCGGAAACGCGCCAGCTTCACCCGCACGTCCCAGCCGCCGTGGGCGTCCGGCTGGACCTCCACGCCCACCTCGGGCGCCCCCCTCTTCGCCACCTCGCGGTAGTGGCGCCCGTCGTCGTCGGTGTGGTCCAGCACCTTGCCCACGGGCGAGGGCGACTCGTTCCCCCCGTCCCGCGTACCGCTGGAGCTGCAGCCCACGGATCCGGTCAGCAGCAGGACACAGACCGCGAGCGCGGTGGGGAGGGTGCGCGTCCACGACATGATCGGGACACTAGAGCACCGGTCCGGCACGCGGATCCCCCTGAAGTCTGGTTCTGACCGTGCCGCGGTCGTCCTCCGAGAGGAGGACCCACGACCCCTTGCGTCCATGAAACCGCAATCCTACGGTGATGCATAGGAATCAGTCGGCAAGGGAGCCATGATGAGCAGCGGGGACGCACGCAAGACGGCCGAGGGGCCGGCCTATCTCTCCGGGTTCGGCAACGAGCACGCCTCCGAGGCCGTGCCGGGCGCCCTGCCGGAGGGCCGCAACTCCCCCCAGCGCGCGCCCCTCGGCCTGTACGCGGAGCAGCTCAGCGGCACGGCGTTCACCGAGCCGCGCGCCCACAACCGCCGCTCGTGGCTGTACCGGATCCGCCCCTCGGCCGCGCACCCGGCGTTCACCCGGTCCGGCGACGGCGCGATCCGCACCGGCCCCTTCGGCCAGACGGTCCCCGACCCCAACCGGCTGCGCTGGGACCCGCTGCCCGAGCCGCCCGCCGGCACGGACTTCCTCGCCGGCCTGTGGACCCTCGGCGGCAACGGCGACGCGGCGCAGCGCACCGGCATGGCCGTGCACCTGTACCACGCGAACGCCTCCATGGACCGCGTCTTCGGCAACGCCGACGGCGAGCTGCTCATCGTCCCCGAGGAGGGCGGGCTGCTGCTGCGCACGGAGTTCGGACTGCTGCACGCCGAGCCCGGCGAGGTGGCGCTGATCCCGCGCGGGGTCCGCTTCCGCGTCGAACTGCTGGACACCGCGTCCGAGGGCGGGCAGAGCCCGACCGCGCGCGGCTACGTCTGCGAGAACTACGGCGCGCTCTTCCGACTGCCCGATCTCGGGCCGATCGGCGCCAACGGGCTCGCCAACCCCAGGGACTTCCGGGCGCCCGTCGCCGCGTACGAGGACGTCGAGGGCCCGGTCGAGGTGGTCAACAAGTTCTGCGGCCACCTGTGGAGCGCGACCTACGACCACTCCCCGCTCGACGTCGTGGCCTGGCACGGCAACCTGACGCCGTACGTCTACGACCTGCGCCGCTTCAACGTCATCGGGACCGTCTCCTACGACCACCCCGACCCGTCGATCTTCACCGTGCTGACCTCGCCCTCGGACACCCCCGGGCTGGCCGGCGTCGACTTCGTGGTCTTCGCCCCGCGCTGGCTGGTGGGCGAGGACACCTTCCGGCCGCCGTACTTCCACCGGAACGTGATGAGCGAGTACATGGGCCTGATCGAGGGCGCGTACGACGCCAAGACCGCCGGCAAGGGGGGTTTCGTGCCGGGCGGCGGTTCGCTGCACAACATGATGTCGGCGCACGGCCCGGACCGGGAGACCTTCGACCGTGCCAGCGCCGCCGAGCTGAAGCCGCACAGGGTCGACGACGGGCTGGCGTTCATGTTCGAGACGCGCTGGCCGCTCGCCCTCACCCCGCAGGCGGCCCGCGCCGACCATCTGCAACAGCGCTACGACGACGTCTGGCAGGGCCTCGAACGCCACTTCCGGCCCTCCGACGACACATTGCACTGAACGGTGCCGACCGGTACGGATACCCCGTGACCTCCTTCGCCCCGGACTCGATCGTCCTCACCCGAAAACTGCCGCTCTGGTACCAGGTGTCGCAGTCGCTGCGCGCCTCGATACTGGGCCGCTCGCCCCGCGACCCCCTCCGGCTGCCCACCGAGGAGCAGCTGGCCGGGCACTACGGGGTGAGCGTGCTGACCATGCGGCAGGCGCTGAAGGAACTGGAGGACGAGGGGCTGATCACCCGGCACCGCCGCCGGGGCACCTTCATCGAGCCGACCGCGCGGCGCGGCGCCCCGGTGCGGCTGCTGGGCTCGGTCGACGCGATCGTGGCCCAGCAGTCCGGCATGACGACCGAGCTGCTGGCACACGGCAGCACGGCCGTCCCCGCCGAGGTCGCCGAGCACTTCCCGGATCTGACCGAGGTGGCGGCCTACCACCGTCTCAGGAGCGACGAGGAGTCGGGCGAGCCCACCAACCACGCCCGCAACTACGTCCGCCCCGAACTGGCCGCCCGCATCGACCCCGACGACCTGGTCCGCTGGCCCATGACGAAGGTGCTGCGGGACGTCGTCGGCGCGGACATCGGCAGGATCACGGACACCGTCGAGGCGCGGCTCGCGGACCCGGAGACGGCCCGGCTGCTCCGGGTCCCGCTGCTCAGCCCGATCCTGCACTACACGGGGGTCACCCACGACGCCGCCGGCCGGGTCCTCGACGCGGCGGTCATCCACTACCGGGGCGACCGTTTCTCCTTCACGGTCACGCTCGACGCGACGTGACGCGCCGTCCGTGAGCCGTCGTACGATGCCCGGCGTGACGCACGACGACGCTCCGCCGCTGGCGGACCTGATGCCGTGGTCCGTCGCACCGCCGCGGCTCGGCCGGGGGTGGCCGACGGCGCCCGACCCGGCGTCCCTCAAGGCCCGCTGGGACGCGCTGCTGAAGGCCGAGGGCGCGGACCGCGAGGCGCTGTTCGAGCCGACGCGCTCCCGCACCCTGTACTCGGCGGTCGGCCGGCTGCCCGGCCGGTCCGGCGGTACGGAGAAGCTGGTCCGCGCCTCGGGTCCCTGCCCGGAGCCGGTCCGGGTGCTGGCGGCGCCCTTCGACGAACAGTGGCTGATCCCCGATCAGCGCCTCATCGACGCGGCCCGCCCGGAGTTGTGGCGGGTGGCGGACGAGCGGCAGATCTTCGTGGTGGAGACGCCGGAGTCGCCCCTCCTCGTTTCCTCGCTGCTCCCGCTGGTGCGTCCCGGCCGCGTACGCCCGCTGTACCGGCGGCCCGGCGGCGAGGAACCCAATCTGGCGCCGGGCCTGCCGGACCTGCTGCGCCGGCTGGGCCACTCCCCCGATCCGGTGGACTTCCTGGCCTGGACCCTGACCGCCGTCCGCCCCGACCTCACCGTCCCGCTCACCCGCGACCGCGAGATCTGGGCCGCGGGGGTGGAAGCGGGCCGGCGTGCGCTGTGGCTGCTGCGCCGCGACGGCGAGCGGCCCCGGCTCCCCGGCGGGCGCCGGCCCTACGTCCGCGCCCCGCTCCCGGCCCGGCCCCTGGCCCTGCACTACGACCGCGAAGCGGAGACCCTCCACCTCGACGAGGGCCGGGTCTCCCCCGTCCCGCCGGAGGCCTGGGACTTCGAGGCGGGCGGGTCCCGGGTGCTGGAGCGGTGGTTCGCGGCGCGGACGGCGCCGAGCGCCGGGCCGGGCGCTCTCGCGGCGATCCGCCCGGCGACCTGGCAGCAGACGTGGACGTCCGAACTCCTGGAACTCATCACGGTGTTGACGCTGCTGGCCGAGGTCCGCGGCCGGCAGGCGGAGTGGAAGGCGACCGACACGGTCACCACGGCGGAGCTGCGCACGGCGGGCGTGCTGCCGGTCCCGGACTCCGCCCGCCGCCCGGCGACCGTGCTGGACCATCACGAGGAGGGCCCGGAGGGCCAGTTCGCCCTGTTGTGACCACGGCTGGCGAAGCGACCGGTCACGGGACATGATCCCCTGCATGGATCAGCCCCTTCAGCCCCTGTCCGAGCCCCGGCCCCAGCCCCTGCCGCTGGAAGGGATCACCGTCGTCGCCGTGGAGCAGGCCGTCGCGGCGCCGTTCGCGACCCGGCAGCTCGCCGACCTCGGCGCCCGGGTGATCAAGGTCGAGCGCATCGACGGCGGCGACTTCGCGCGCGGCTACGACACCGCGGCCGGCGGTCTCGCCTCCCATTTCGTATGGTGCAACCGGGGCAAGGAGTCCATCGCGCTGGACCTGAAGGATCCGCGCGGGCTCGACGTCGTACGGCGGCTGATCGCCGACGCGGACGTGTTCGTGCAGAACCTCGCGCAGGGCGCGGCGGCCCGGCTGGGCCTGGACGCGGCCGCCCTGTGCGCGAGGCATCCGCGGCTGGTCGCGGTCGACATCTCCGGGTACGGCCCCAGCGGTCCCTACGCCGACAAGCGGGCCTACGACATGCTCGTGCAGTGCGAGGCCGGGCTGGTGTCGGTGACCGGGACGCCCGCGCAGCCGGTGAAGGCGGGGATTCCGGCGGCGGACATCGCGGCGGCCATGTACGCCTTCTCCGGCGTGCTGGCGGCGCTGGTGCGCCGGGGCACGACCGGGCGGGGCGGCCCGGTGGAGGTGTCGATGCTGGAGTCGCTCGCGGAGTGGATGGGCCACCCCCTGCACCACACGATGCACGGCGGCGCCGCTCCGGCCCGCACCGGACTGGCGCACTCCGTGATCGCGCCCTACGACGCCTACGCCACGGCGGACGGCGGACGGGTGCTGCTGTCGGTGCAGAACGACCGGGAGTGGCGGCGGCTGGCCGAACAGGTCGTCGGACGGCCCGCGTTGGGGACGGATCCGGCGTATGCGACGAACGCGGCACGGGTGACGAACCGGGAACGCACCGACGCCCTGGTGGCGGAGGCGCTGGGCGCGCTGAACACCGACGAGGCGCTGGCGCGGCTGGAGGAGGCGGGCATCGCGTGCGCGCGCCTGCGGGATCTGCACGAGCTGGCGGAGCATCCGCAGCTCGCGGCCCGTGAGCGCTGGCGGGAGGTGGGGACGCCGGTCGGACCGCTGCGAGCTCTGCTGCCGCCGATCACGCTGCCGGGCGGGGCGGAGGCACGGATGGGGGACGTGCCCGCGCTCGGAGAGCACACCGAAGCGCTGCTGCGTGCCGTGGGGATGACGGACGAGGAGATCGCAGCGCTGCGCCGGGACGGTGTGGCCGCCTGAGCGCGGGACTCAGTTCATGACGACGTGCCGGCCGGTCAGTGCTTGTTGCCGCCGAACAGCGAGCGGCGCAGTCGGCGCAGGGGGGCGAAGAGCGAGACGCGGCTGACCCGGGCCCGCGTCGTCCTGGAACCGTGGTCACGGTCGCGGAGGGGCTCACGCGCGGTCAGTTCCCGCATGAGCGAGGTCGCCTCGACCGTCTCCCGCTGCGGTATGGCGGGACCCGCCAGCACCGAGAGATGGCGGTCCAGGCGCGAACTGGTCGCGCTGCTCCCGCAGGTGATCGCAGGGACGCGCGCCCTGCTCTGCATCGTTATCTGTTCCATGTCACTCCCCACCCGTACGAGTCCACCCGGCCCGGGCAGGGTAACCCTATCGCCCCGTCGAGGCACACGTGTATCGAGCTCACGTGATTCACCTTCCCCGTAAGGGGGTTGACGACGCCTCGCCGATCACTCTCCGAATCCAACCGATTTCAGGGTGAGTTGGACAACCGGCTGTGTAGTGGGCTGCGGCGACCCCCCGTCGGGCTCGACGGTCACAGCGAGTGACGTCGCCGCCTTGTCGAGACCGGTGGCGACCAGGGGCGTGTCGCCCGCGAAGAGCCCGAGGGAGCGCGGTTGCGCGTTCGGGCGCATGAGCCACAGCTGATGCACCTGCCCGGCGGGCAGCGCGCCGTATCCGCTCAAGGTGACGATCGCCTGACCCTCCGAAGCGGAAGCGATCACTCCGATACTCCGGCCCTCGGCGTCCTTCCCGTTGCCCGCGCGCGCGTCGGGAGCTGCGAGAACGTGGGCGATCTCACGCGCCTGGGCGCGCTCGGCGTCCAGCCGGTCCTGGGCCCGGTCGGCCTGGACGGCGAAGACGGATCCGGCCACGACGGCCGCGGCGGCGGTGGCCGTCGCCAACGGCGCGAAGAGCGGGCGGCGCGCGCGGGGCGCTCCCCCGCGGCCGGACGCGTGGGAGGTGCCCCCGGAGCGTCGAGGCGGTGGCTGCGCGCCCCAGACGTGCGGGGGCAGTTGCGGCGCATGCTCCCGCACCGGCGCACGCGACGCGTCCTGCGGGGTTCTCTGCACCGCGGCCAGCACCCGCTCGCGCATCGCGGGCGGCGGCGGGGCGGCCGTCGACCAGGCGAGCCGGACGGCGTCCTCGGCCAGCGCCCGCACTTCGGCGGAGCAGCGGTCGCAGCCCTTGAGATGTCTTTCGAAACGGCGGCGCTCGTCGGCTTCGAGGGCGTCGAGCGCGTAGGGGGCGGCCAGCGAGTGCACATCCCCGCGGCGGAACAGGCCGAGCAGACTCATGCGGCGCCTCCCAGGCAGTCGCGCAGCCGCGTGAGCCCGTCACGCATCCGTGTCTTCACCGTGCCCAGCGGCAGCGAGAGCCGGTCGGCCACCTCACGGTACGTGTAACCGTCGTAGTAGGCGAGGGTGACGGACTGACGCTGAAGGGCCGTCAGCCGGTTCAGGCAGCGGCGGACCAACTGGCGTTCCAGGCCCGCCTCGACCTCCTCCGCCACCTGGTCGAAAGCGGGATCGTGGTAGCGCGAGGCCTCGCGCTGCTCTCGGTCGACGGCCGCGCGGGCGCTGCGCACCCGGTCGACGGCACGGCGGTGGGCGAGGGTGAGGATCCAGGAGAGGGCGCTGCCGCGGTTCGGGTCGAAGCGGCCGGCGGAGCGCCAGGCCTCCAGGAGCACCTCCTGGGCGACCTCCTCCGACTGTGCGGGATCCCGGACGACCCGGCGCACGAGCCCGAACACCGGCCCGGAGACGAGGGCGTAGAGCCGTTCGAACGCCCGCTGGTCGCCCCCCGCCACGAGCACCAGGAGCTCGTCCGCCTCCATGCCGTCCCCCTCCCTGCGACCGCCGCACCCGGGCCGTCCCGTCACACCAGGCATCCGCAAACGAACACACCTCCGGTGGATGGGTACGGATCGGAGAGGCGAAAACGCGGGCGGGCGGGAAAGAAAAAGTTTTTCGCTCCGGACCAATCCGAACCCGCCCTCCGCTCCGTATCACTGTCCGTCAGGCAACTTGGCACAGAGGACGGACGGCATGACAGCTTTCTCCAGGAGCGGCAACCGACGCAGGAGCGTCGCGACCCTCGTATGCGGTGCGTTGGCCGCCGGGGGGCTCGCAGCCGCCGGCGCCGCCGCGCTGGCCCCGGGGGCCGCCTACGCCTCCAGCCACCGCGAGGCTCCTCTCATCTCGGGCACTCCGCAGTACGACAACACGGACCTCTACGCGTTCGTCAGCCCGGACCACCCGGACACGACCACCATCATCGCGAACGTCATCCCCTTCGAGGAGCCCGGCGGCGGCCCGAACTTCTACCAGTTCGCCGAGGACGCCCAGTACGACGTCCGTATCGACAGCAACGGCGACGCCAAGGAAGACCTGATCTTCCGCTACACCTTCAAGACGAACGTCAAGAACCGGAAGTCGTTCCTCTACAACACCGGCGTGGTCGACAGCCTGTACGACCCCGACCTGAACGTCACGCAGTCCTACGACCTGGAGCTGATCAAGCTCAAGAAGGGGAAGGTCGAGCACCAGACCAAGCTCGCGGACGACGTGCCGGTGGCCCCGTCCAACGTGGGCAAGGCCTCGATGCCCAAGTACTCGAAGCTGCGCGACCAGGCGATCTACAAGCTGTCCAACGGCGCCAAGACGTTCGCCGGCCAGGCCGACGACCCGTTCTTCGCCGACCTGCGCGTCTTCGACCTGCTGTACGGCGGCAACCTCTCCGAGGTCGGCAACGACACCCTCAAGGGCTACAACGTCAACACCATCGCCCTCCAGGTGCCGAACGACCTGATCGCCGAGTCGAAGCACCAGCCGATCGTCGGCATCTGGTCGACCACCCAGCGCCAGAACGCCGAGGGCTACTACACGCAGGTCTCGCGGCTGGGCAACCCGCTGGTCAACGAGGTCGTCAACCCGATCAAGGACAAGGACAAGTTCAACGCGTCCAAGCCCAAGGACGACGGCCAGTTCCTGAAGAACGTCACCAACCCCGAGCTGCCCAAGCTCATCGAGGCGATCTACAAGATCAAGGCGCCGGCCGAGCCGCGCAACGACCTCGTCGACGTGTTCCTCAAGGGCGTCAAGGGCCTCAACCAGCCCCCGTACGTGACGCCGTCGGAGGAGCTGCGCCTCAACACCTCGATCAAGCCCACCGCCAGCCCCAAGCGGCTCGGCGTCCTGGACGGCGACAACGCGGGCTTCCCGAACGGCCGTCGCCTCACCGACGACGTGATCGACGCCTCGCTCCAGGTCGTCGAGGGCGAGCTGGTCGGCTCCAAGAACGACCTGGGCGACGCGGTCGACAAGAACGACAAGAGCTTCGAGAAGTACTTCCCCTACATCGCCCTGCCGACCGAGGGCTCGCGCGGCGCGACCGCCAAGAGCGGCGCCGACGTCAAGAGCCAGCTCGGTGACGCCCTCACGGGCCCGGCCGACAACACCACGCTGATCGCGTCCTCCGCGGGCGCCGGCGCGGCGGGCATCCTCCTCATCGGCGGCGGCCTGATGTGGTGGCGAGGCCGGCGGCGGGCCTACTAGGCCCTCCCCCCCTTGAGCGGGCCGGGGAGAATCCTGCGCTCCCCGGCCCTGTCCCACAGACTGGCGCGGCCCGCGTACTCATCCCCCACGGCGCGGGCCGCGCCGTCCCCACGCGAGCAGACGGAACCACCCCAGGCGATCTAGGAGAGGGCATGTCCCCGCGGACGAACGACGGCGAACCGGAGCCCACCCGACCGGCCTCCGCCCGACCGGTACCGGTCACCGGCAGGCCGGTCTCCGGCGAACCGGCCTCCGGCGCGCCGGTCCCGGACCCGGGACAGCCGGCGCCGACCACCGCCCAGGCACCCGAGGAAGCCTCCACCACGGAGAGCGCGACCGGGTCCGGCCCGGGGGCCGCCGACGCGGAGACCCGCGCGACGACGGACGCCGAGGCCGAGCCCGGCGCCGGATCCAGTGGCGAGGCCTCCGGTCCGGCCGGTTCGGACGCCGAGGGCGGGGCGGGCGCGGGCGGCGACGTCCCCGTGGACCCGGCCGTCGGAGCGGGGACGGGCGGCGACGTCCGTGACGACGTGATCGGCGAGCCCGAGACGGCCGACGCCGACGAGCGGGTCGCCGCGGTGCGGCGGGCGGGGGCCGCGGGCCGTCGCTGGCGGGCCGCCCAGCTCACCGCCTGCGCCGCCATGCTGGCCGTGGCGCTGACCGCCGGGGCGATCGCGCTCGGCGCGGGACACGACGGACGGGACATGCCCGTGGCGACCGCCGCGGCGGTCTCCCCCGGTCTGCTCGCCGGCGGCGACCTCGACGCGAGCATCACGGCCCTGCAGGCCCATCTGCGGTCCCAGCCCGCGGACTTCGGCGGCTGGGCCACCCTCGGGCTGGCCTACGTCGAGCAGGCCCGCACCAAGGGCGACCCCTCCCGCTATCCGCAGGCCGAGCAGGCCCTGAAGCGTTCCCTCTCCCTGCGCCCCGACAACGACCAGGCGCTGGCCGGCCGGGCCGCCCTGGCCGCCGCGCGGCACGACTTCGCCAACGCCCTGAAGCTGGCCGACGGGGCTTTGAAGCAGAACCCCTACAACGAACGCGCCCTGTGCTCCCGGGTCGACGCCCTCGTCGAGCTGGGCCGCTACGCCGACGCCGAGGCGGCCGTGCAGATCGCGGACCAACGACGCCCCGGGGTACCGGTGTTCACCCGCTACGCCTACGTCCACGAACTGCGCGGCGACGTCGCCACGGCCCGCCGGGTCCTGGAGCGGGCGCTCGCCGTGTCCACCTCGCCCGGCGACATCGCCTACGTCGCCGCCCAGCTCGGCCAACTCGCCTGGAACCAGGGCGACTACGCCACGGCCCTCACCCACTACGCCCGCGCCCTCGCCGCCGACGAGAACTACCTCCCCGCGTTGGAGGGCCGCGCCCGCGCCCAGGCGGCGAGCGGACGCCAGGCCGAGGCCCTCAAGGGGCTGGAGCTGATCGTCGCCCGCTACCCGCTGCCCGGCCCGCTGGTGGAGCTCGGCGAGCTGTACGAGGCCCGCGGCGGCGCCGGGGACAGGACGAAGGCCGAGGAGCAGTACGCGCTCGTCGACGCGTGGACGGCCATCGCGCGCGCCAACGGCGTCAACGCCGATCTGGACACCGCGCTCGCCGCCGCCGACCACGGCGACCGGGAGACGGCCCTGCGCGCGGCCCGCGACGACTGGTCGCGCCGGCACACCGTGCACACGGCGGACGCCCTGGCCTGGGCCCTGCACGTCAACGGCAAGGACGTCGAGGCCCTCCCCTACGCCCGGCAGGCCACGGCCACCGGTTACCGCAACGCGGCCTTCCTCTACCACCGCGGTGTGATCGAGAAGGCCGCCGGCCACCCCGACGACGCCCGGACCCACCTGGCCGCCGCGCTGAAGCTGAACCCCGGGTTCTCGCCGCTGGGCGCCCGTCAGGCCCGTGCGGCGCTCAAGACGCTGGAGGCGAGCAAGTGAGCACCCGCCGGCTGTTCGCCTCCTGCGCGGCCGTGTTCACGGCCGGCTGCGCGCTCGTGCTGGTTCCTTCCGCCGGCGCGAGCGCGCACCCACTCGGCAACTTCACCGTCAACCGCTACGACGGTCTCGTCGCCGCCCCGGGACATCTGCGGGTCGATCATGTCGAGGACCTCGCCGAGATCCCCGCGACCCAGGCGAAGCCCGACATCGAGCGGCTCGGGATGAGCGCCTGGGCGCGGGAGCGCTGCGCCACGGCCGCCTCCGGCAGCAGGCTCACCGTCGACGGCCGTGCCGTGACCCTCACGGTGGGTTCGAGCAAGGCGTCCGTGCGGCCGGGTCAGGCGGGGCTCGACACACTGCGCGTCGAGTGCCGGCTGACGGCTCCGCTGCCCGACGTCGCCGACGGGGGCGCCGTCTCCGTCGGCTTCCACAGCGCGGGCGTCTCCACGGGGCCCGGCTGGCGGGAGATCACCGCGCGCGGCGACCGGATGACGCTGACCGCGTCCGACGTCCCGAAGAAATCGCTGTCGGGCGAACTGACCAGCTATCCCAAGGAGTTGCTCTCCTCCCCGGCGGACACCTCGACCGCGTCCGTGCGGGTGCGGCCGGGCGGGGCGGCGCTCGTCGAGGACGACCGGGACGCGCCGGCCGCCTCGGTCCTGCCGCGCGGCGCGGACCGCTGGACCCGGGCCCTGGACGATCTGGTCGCCCGCCAGCACCTCACCCTCGGCTTCGCCGCGCTGGCCCTGGTGATCGCCGTCGGCCTCGGCGCGCTGCACGCGGTCGCCCCGGGCCACGGCAAGACCATCATGGCCGCGACGGCGGCCGCCCGGGGCGGCAGGGCGCGGATGAAGGACGTTCTGCCGCTCGCCGCGTCGGTCACCGTCACGCACACCCTCGGCGTCGTCGCGCTGGGCCTCCTCGTCACCGCCGGTTCGGCCGCGGCGCCCTCGGTGATCGCCTGGCTGGGGCTGGCGAGCGGCGCGCTGGTGCTCTTCGCGGGCGCGACCCTCGCACGCCGCGCCTGGCGCGGCCGCGGCGGCTCCGGCTCCGCGCACGGACACGCCCATCCTCATCCCCACCCCCACGGCGGTGACTCCCCCGCCCAGGAGCCCGCGAAGACCGCGGACCGTCAACTCGCCCTCGTCGGGGCCACCACTGCGCACACCCATGCCCATCACGACCACGGCGACGCACCGGCCCCCGGTCACGGCCACAGCCACGAACCCGGTCACGAGCACGATCACGGTCATGTTCACGAGCACGGGCGTCAGCACGAAGACGGTCATGAGCACGGGCACACCCACACCCACACGCACGGCGGCCACACCCACACCCACGCCGTCGCCCCCACCCTGCGCGGCACGCTCCTGCTCGGGTTCGCCGGCGGCATGGTGCCCAGCCCGTCGGCGGTGGTCGTGCTGGTCGGCGCGGCCGCGCTCGGTCAGGCCTGGTTCGGGCTGCTGCTCGTCGTCGCCTACGGCGTCGGTCTCGCGCTGACGCTGACCGCCGCCGGGTTCGCCGTCGTCAGGCTCGGCGCGGGGGCGACCCGTCTCCTGGACCGTCAGCCGCGCTGGACGACCCATCCGGCCGTGACGCTCGTGCGTCGCAACCTGCCCCTGTGGTCCGCCTTCCTCGTGGTGGTCCTCGGCGCCGGACTGGTGCTCAGGGGGGCCGCATCCGTACTGGGCTGAGCTACGTTGGTGGGGTTGCGGAGGTTTTCGCCCGGATGCGAAGAGCGAAATGGGGGCGCGGTGTCCGAAGAACCGGGCAGTGAACGTCTGATCGCGGGCCGCTACCGTCTGCTGACCCCGCTCGGCGAGGGCGGCATGGGCACGGTGTGGCGGGCTCGTGACGAGGTGCTGCACCGTGAGGTCGCGGTCAAGGAGGTGCGCGCGCCGCACGGGCTGGCCGCCTCCGACGTCGAGCGCCTGTACGCCCGGCTGGAGCGCGAGGCCTGGGCCGCGGCCCGGGTCGCCAACCGCAACGTCGTCACCGTGTACGACGTGGCCGCCCAGGACGGACGGCCCTGGATCGTCATGGAGATCGTGCACGGGATCTCCCTCTCCGAACTGCTCGACGCGGAGGGGTCGCTCGAACCGGCGCGGGTCGCGCACATCGGCGCCGAGGTGCTGGCCGCTCTGCGGGCCGCGCACGAGGCGGGCGTGCTGCACCGGGACGTCAAACCGGCGAACGTGCTGATGTCGAACGACGGCCGCGTGGTGCTCACCGACTTCGGCATCGCGACCGTCGAGGGCACCTCGGCGCTGACCATGACCGGCGAGGTCATCGGCTCTCCCGAGTTCCTCGCGCCGGAGCGCGCGCTGGGGCGTACGCCGGGGCCCGAGTCGGACCTGTGGTCGCTGGGCGTGCTGCTGTACGCGGCGGTCGAGGGCAACTCCCCCTTCCGCTACGACACTCCGCTGAGCACGCTGCGGGCGGTCGTGGACGAGGAGCTGCCGCCGCCGCGCCGGGCGGGGCCGCTCACGCCGGTGATCGAGGGGCTGCTGCGCAAGGACCCGGCCGAACGGCTGTCCGCCGACCGGGCCGAGCGGGACCTGCGGGCGATCGCGGCCGGCGGCATGCCCTCCCAAGGGAGCGATCCCGGTGCGGGCACGACCCGCGGGGCGTTGTACGCGCCGTATCCGCCGGCGGCGGCGACCCCCGCGGAACCCTTCCGGCACGAGCCCGCGGACTCGACCGCGCAGCAGCCGTGGACGTCCGGCCCAGGCGGTCCGCCGGGGCGGCCGGCCTCCTCGACGGGGCCGGACCGGGGCCGTCGCGGGGGCGTGCTCCTCGTCACGGGGGTGGCGGTGCTGGCGCTGGCGGTCGCCGGACTGACGTACGGCCTGCTGCACCACGACGGCGGCCACAAGAGCGGCTCCGGCGTCACGAACAGCGCCTCGGAGGCGGTGAGTTCGCCCGCGCCGCAGGAGGAGCCGAGCAAGTCGACCGCCGAGTCGCCCAGCCCGAGCCCGAGCGAGAGCCCCTCCTCCGCCGCGCCGGAGCAGACGGTCGCGGTCAGCGTCGCCGGGGCGCACACGGACTACACCGGCGCGTGTCCGCCGCAGGACGGCGACGCGCCCGCCTTCACCGCGACGATCACGGTGGGGCGGCTGCCCGCGACGGTGTCCTACCGCTGGGTGTCGAAGGACGGCGAGCTGTCCGGGCAGACCTGGAAGACGCTCGACTTCCCGTCGGGCGGCGGGAAGTCGAAGCAGGACAAGGTGATCGTGTCGACGTACGCCGAGAGCGGCACGTACCGGAACGCCATCGCCGTCGAGGTGCGCAAGCCGGTGAAGGTGACGTCGGAAGCGGTGCCGTTCTCGGTCACCTGCGAGACGGAGACCCCGTCGGACGGAGCCTCCCCCTCGCCCTCGCCGTCCGAGTGAGCCGGGCGGCGGGGCGTCAGGCCGCGCTGTCGAGGACCGGCAGGTAGCCGCCCGACTGACCGGATGCGGTCGGGTGGTAGGACTCGCCGATGTTCAGCAGGTCGAGGCTGTGCAGCCAGGAGCTGCCGGAGCAGATCTCGTGGCCGCCGAACGGGGTGCGGACGTCGCCGAAGACGAAGCCGTGGGCGGCCGCCCGGCGGGCGACGGCGGCGTCGAGGTAGTCGGCCGCGCCGTTGATGGCGGAGCGCTTGGTCTCGGACAGTCCGAGGCACAGGGCGCCGAGCCGGTAGAAGCGGGGGTAGCCGATCACGACGACGCGGGCGTTGGGCGCCTTGGAGCGGATCGCCGAGTAGACGCCGTCGAGTTTGCCGGGGAGGGTCGAGTCGACGTAGGCCCTGGCGGTGTCGATACGGCTCAGGCAGCCGCTGTCGGAGCTGGTGACACAGGTCGTCATGACGTCGGCGAAGCCGGCGTCGTTGCCTCCGACGGTGATCGAGACGAGGCCGGTGGAGGAGTTCAGGCCGCCGAGCTGACTCGCCAGAACATCACCCGTACGGGCTCCCGAACAAGCCGCGAAGGTGAACGAGGCGGGGCCGTGGGCGGCGCTCCAGAGGTACGGGTAGGCCTTGGTGCTGCGCTTGCAGCTGCCGCTGGAGCTGAGGTATCCCCCTGCGCCGACGCCGGAGGAGTAGGAGTCGCCGAGGGCCACATAGCCGCCTGTGGCGGCGAGTTGGGATCCTTGCGCGGAGCCCGCCCCGGTGAGGGTGGCGCCGAGGGCGAGGAGGACTGAGCTGACGAATACGACAAGTCGGGAACGTCTCATGGAACCTCCTTTAGCAGGTTCTCTGCCACAACTTTCGTAGCAAGCACCCGCATTGACGGGAAGTGTCCATGCCAAGACTTTTCGTCCCCGCCGCGGCCTTCGGGCGGTCAGGGGCCCCTCGCACCCCGAGGCGTACCGGGAAACACTCTTGACCGGCCGTCAGGCGGAGGCGGCGGCACAAGCGGTGCGGGGCCGGTCGGCCGCCCGGATGAAAACGGCGCATCCGGCATGTCCGGCGTACCCGACACACCGCGCGCACCGCGGAAACCGGGTGCGGACGGGCCGCGGGTGCCGGATCATGGCCGCATGTCTGCCCAGCCACAGGACGCTCTGCCGATCCGGCTCACCGTCGACGACTCCGACTCGCCGTCCGATGTCGTCGACGCGCTGTTCCTCGGCCGCTTCGCGACCGGCGAGCAGCCGTACTCGCACGCCGCGAACATCGACCGCGTACGCTCCGGCGCGACCCTGCTGCCGGCGCACGCCCGTGTGCTGCGGGTCGCCCGCGACGAGGACCGCAGCGCCACCCTGGCCGAGGGGGACGGCTGGACGCTGCTGGTCTCGCGCTGGAACCGCGGCGCGGACGTCACGGTCACGGCGACCACCGCCGAACTGGCCGCCAAGGTGCTCGACGAGGCCACCGAGGACGCGGCGGACGAGCCCGAGCCCCAGCCGGAGAACGTCACCATGGGGTTCTGGTACGTCTCCCCGCGCCGCGGCCCGCACCGTACGACCCGTCAGATCTCCGCGGGCACCTGGGACGAGGTGCGCGCGAACTACACGGCCCCCGTCGCCGAGGCGATGGACGGCCTGATGGCTACGACCCCGCAGGACATCGCGGGCCGGCTGCTCCTGCTGCACGGCCCGCCCGGCACCGGCAAGACCTCGGCGCTGCGCACCCTGGCCCGCTCGTGGCGGGAGTGGTGCCAGGTGGACTGCGTCCTGGACCCGGAGCGGCTCTTCTCCGACGTCGGCTATCTGATGGACATCGCGATCGGCGAGGAGGACGGCACGGGAAAGGGCCGCTGGCGGCTGCTGCTCCTGGAGGACTGCGACGAACTGATCCGCGGCGAGGCCAAGCACACCGCGGGCCAGGCCCTGTCCCGGCTGCTGAACCTCACCGACGGCCTGCTCGGACAGGGGCGCAACGTCCTGGTCGGGGTCACCACCAACGAGGACCTGGAGCGGTTGCACCCCGCCGTCGTACGCCCCGGCCGCTGTATGGCCCGCATCGAGGTCGGCCCGCTGACCCGCGGGGAGGCCGTGGACTGGCTCGGCACGGAAGAGGGGGTCGGCCGCGAGGGCGCCACGCTGGCGGAGCTGTACGCGCTGCGCCGGGGCGTCTCCCCCGCCTCGCTGCCGGAGCCGCGGGGCGGGGTGGACGCGGGGCTGTACCTCTGACCGCTTCGGGACACGCGGATCCGGCCCGGGTGTTTTGATGGAGGTATGACGCTGTACGTCGGTACGTCGGGCTGGCAGTACAAGGACTGGAAGGGTGTGCTGTACCCGGCGGACGTGCCCGTGCGGCGGTGGCTGGAGGAGTACGCGGCGCACTTCGCCACCGTCGAGATCAACAACGCGTTCTACCGGCTGCCCTCGCGGGAGACCTTCGCGTCCTGGGCGGCGCGGGTCCCGTCGGACTTCACCGTCACGGTGAAGGCGAGCCGCTATCTGACCCACATCAAGCGGCTGCGCGACCCCGAGGAGCCGGTGCACCGGCTGATGGCCCACGCGGCCGGCCTCGGGTCCCGCCTCGGCCCGGTCCTGCTCCAGCTGCCGCCGACCCTGCGGGCCGATCCCGGACTGCTGGACGCCTGTCTGGCCTGCTTCCCGGCGGACACCCGCGTCGCGGTGGAGCCGAGGCACGACTCCTGGTGGACCCCGGAGGTGCGGGAGGTGCTGCGCTCCCGAAACACGGCCCTGTGCTGGGCCGACGTCGCGTCCCGCCCCGTCACTCCGCTGTGGCGCACCGCCGACTGGGGATACGTCCGCTTCCACCAGGGCCGCGCCCGGCCGTGGCCGCGCTACGGACACCGCGCGCTGGAGACCTGGGTCGACCGCGTCGCGACGACCTGGGCGCGCGACGCCGACGTCTACGCGTACTTCAACAACGACCCGGGCGGCGCGGCGGTGGGGGACGCGGCGCTGTTCGGCAGGACGGCGGAGCGGGCGGGCCTGAGGGTGACGCGGACGCCGCGGGCCCTCGCCGCGCGCAGCTGATCACGACTGGTCACCCGGCGCTGATCACGACGGGTCGCGCGCGGCCGGTCACGCCTGGTAGGCCGCCCGCAGAGCCTCCCGCACGGTGGCCGAGGCCTCGTCCTCGGTGAGCCCCAGCCGCAGCGCCCGTTCGGCGTAGGCGCCCGCGGCGACCGCGGCCTCCCGCTGCGCGGCCGGCCCCGAGGCGGCGACGAACGTGCCGTTGCGCCCCCGGGTCTCGATCACGCCGTCCGTCTCCAGCACCCGGTAGGCCTTGGCGACGGTGTTCGCGGCGAGGCCGAGCGACTCGGCCAGCCCCCGCACCGTCGGCAGCCGGTAGCCGACCGGCAGCGCGCCCGACCGGGCCTGCTCGGCGATCTGCGCGCGCACCTGCTCGTAGGGTGCGGCGCCCTCATCGATATGGATCTTCAAGGTCACGGGCCGATTGTCCCGCACCCGCGGAAAATGGGAGGCGCACCCGGGCCGGTCGCCCGTAGCGTGCGCCGCATGACCGTCATCGTGCGCGATCTGCGCCCCGACTCGACCGCCGACATCGAGGGCTTCGTCCGGGTCCGGCATCTCGCGTTGCCCTATGTGTTCTTCAGCCCCGCCTCCGTGCTGCACGGCCTCACGCTCTCCCACCCCGAGGCCCACGCCCGCAAGCTGGTGGCCGTGGCGGACGGCGAGGTCGTCGGCACCGCGCAGGTGAGCATCGCCCATGACAGCCCGGAGCCGGGCCAGGGCGCTCTCAACGTGTACGTGGACCCGGCGCACACCGGGCGCGGCGCGGGCGCGCTGCTGGTGGGGGCGGCCGAGGAGCACCTCGCGGCGCACGGGGCGACGAAGCTGTTCTCCTGGGTGCTGGACGAACCGGGCAACCGCGCCTTCGCCGAGCGGCGCGGCTACCGGCCCGGGCGCAGCGCGCACTTCCTCCGTCTGGACCTGGCCGAGGCCGCCCTGCCCCCGTTGCAGGGCCCGCCGCCCGGTGTGGAGTTGCGCACCGCCGCCGACTTCGCCGACGACCCGCGCCCGCTGTTCGAACTGGACGCGGAGGCGGGCTCGGACGAACCGGGCGACGTCCCGACCGAGATGAGCGACTACGAGGCCTGGGCCGACGAATACTGGAAGCACCCGCATCTGGACCGCGACCTGACGTCGGTCGCCGTGGCCGACGGCCGTCCGGTGGCCTTCAGCGTGGCCCACACCGGCGACGGGGGCAGATACGCCACGGGCATGACCGGAACCGCCCGCGCCCACCGCGGCCGGGGTCTGGCCAAGCTCGTCAAGAACCACTCCCTGCACCGGGCCCGCGCCGCGGGGTACACGGAGGCGCACACGGGCAACGACGCGGGCAACGAGCCGATGCTCGCGATCAACCGGTGGTTCGGGTACGAGATCTGCGCGACGGAGGTGCGGTATGTCCGCGAACTCGGCTGAGCCGGCTCGCGCCGTGGACGTCGTCCTGGTCAAGGCCGGGCGGACGAAGATCCGTTACGCGGCCGAGCTGCTGTCCGACGACGGCGCCCGGATCGCGGTGCGCGCGCCCTGGGCGGGTGCGGGCGTACGGGACTTCGGCTTCGTCCGGTTCGAGGCGGGCGACGTCTTCACGGAGTACTACTGGCGGGAGCGCTGGTACGCGGTCAAGGAGGTGCGCGACGCGACGGGCGCGTTGAAGGGCTGGTACTGCGACGTCACGCGCCCGGCCACGCTGTCCGGCGCCGAACTGGTCGTGGAGGACCTCGACCTGGACCTGTGGTGTTCCGCCGACGGGACGGACGTACGGCGGCTGGACGAGGACGAGTTCGAGGAGAGCGGGCTCGCGCGGCGGGACCCGGCGGCCGCCGCCGCGGCGACCGCCGCCCTGGACGAGCTGGAGGCGCTCACCCGCGCCGACGGCGGCCTGGAGTCGCTGCTGGCGTGAGCGGCCCGTCCGGGCGTCGGACCATGGCGACCACCGCGTACCGCTCGTCCGTCACGGGCCCGCCCCACAGCCGTGCATCCTGCGACAGCCGCTCCACGCGCACCTGGTCGGCCAGCGGGGCCAGCAGGGCGGTGAGACGGTCCGCCGGTATCCCGACCGGGGCGACGGTCCCCCACACGCCCTCGACCAGCACGAGCCGCCCTCCCGGGCGCAGCAGACCGCGCCAGTGCCGCAGGACGCGCGCGGGGTCGGGCAGGGTCCACAGCACGTGCCGGACGAGCAGGGCGTCGAAGCGCTCCTCGCCCACGGGCGGCGCCGCCGCGTCACCGACCAGGAACGCGGCGTCACGTCCGGCGAGCTTGGCCCGGGCCAGGTCGATCATGGCCGGGGCCAGATCGACTCCCGTCACCCGGTGTCCCTGTTCGGCCGCGAGCAGCGACAGGCTGCCGGTGCCGCAGCCGAGGTCGAGCAGGTCGCAGCCGCGTTCCGGCAGCCAGTTCCGGAGCCGCCCGGCCCAGGCGGCGCGCACGTCGGGGTCGCGCAGACCGTGGTCGGGTTCCTCGTCGAAGGCGGCCGCCGAGGCGTTCCAGTCGACACCCGGCGAGGTCGTTCCGTCACTCTTTTCGCTCATGTGCCCCAGAGTGACACCTGCCACTGACACTCGAATCGTGACAGCCGCCACTGACAGACCGGGGGACGATGAGGAACTCTCCCCCAAAGGGTCTACCTCCGTGAGAACGCGGAACTCGGTGGATCCTCAAGGAGGCAGCCATGCGCCGCACGACCGTGCAGAAGCCCCTGAAGAAGACGGACTCCCGCAGGATCCGCGAGGAGACCGAGGAACGGCCCGCCGGTCGCCCGGAGGTGCGCAAGGACATCGCGCGAACCTGGTGGCCGGACGGCTGACGACGGTGAGCGCGGTGCGCGCGGCGCCGCCCCGCGCTCAGTCCAGCCGCTTGCGGTAGTGGAGGCGGTCGTACGGCCCGTCCACCCGCCGGTCGACGAGCTCGTAGCCGTACCGCGGATAGATTTTCTGGTTCTCCCACATCATGACGTTCGTGTACAGCCTGACTTCGGCCAGGCCCAGGGCACGCGCGTGTGCGTCCACGAAGTGCAGCAACCGCCGCCCGACGCCCCTGCCGTGGGCGTCGGGGTGGACGGCGATGCTGTCGAGGAACAGGTGGTCCTCGAACGCCTCGACGACCACGAGACCCGCCACCTCGCCGACGGCCGGGTCGCCGGTCACGAACACCTTCCCCGCGGCCACGTTCGCCGCGTGGTCCGCCTCCATGGGCCGCGGCACCAGGCCGATGCGCTCGATGTAGTGCGTGTACGCCGCGTCCGTCACGGCCTTCACGGCCGGGACGTCGGCCGCCGTGGCGGGCCGGATCTCCTCGCTCGTCATGCGGTGAACGCTACCTACCTGATCCCTGCCTCAGCGCTTCCTTAAGGCGACCCTAAAGATCGCCGCCGACCGCCCTCAGCAGGTGTTTCCACGGTTTCCTTGGTCAGGCGCACCTCTCGCGGCCCCCGCTCCGGCGGCGACGGCGGCGCACACGACGCGGGGCCTGACCGGCGGCTCAGGCCGGCCAGGCCCCGGCGGAACGATCCTGCAGAACGGGCCCCGGGCGGACCCGCCGTCAGCTCAGCGCGGACGCGCAGGTGGTGGCGGTGGCGTGGGCCGGGTCGAGGGCGTTGGCCACCTCGTGGAAGGCGATCCGGTCGAACAGCGCGATCGCCACGTGCTCGGAGAGGTCCAGCGGGCACAGGTCCTGGAGCAGCACGTTGCGCACTCCGGAGCCGCTGAGGTACTGGCTGCGCCAGGGGGTTGCCACCTCGTCGTACTTGGTGGCGATGACCGTGTAGCGGACGCCGGGGACGGTGTCGCCGCCGGCGTTGAGCTTGGCGAGGAACGCCGATCCGGGCATCTGGTCGGCGAGGCCGGGAGTGGCGGCCGTGATCAGGTCCTCCGCGCCCGGGAAGTACGGGAGCAGGTTGGTGAGTCCGCTGAGGGTGGCGCCGTGGTTGTCGGGGGCGACGCCGACGAGCGCGTCGACCTTGGCGGCGCCGCCGAGGAACTTCAGGTAGTAGCGCGGCATCATGCCGCCCTGGGAGTGGCCGACGAGATCGACCTCGGCCGCGCCGGTCGCGGCGAGCACCTTGTCGACGAAGGCGGAGAGCTGCCCGGCCGACGCGTCGATCGGGCCGAGGCCGTGGAAGAGCGGGACGCCGGGCAACTGGCCGTAGTCGACGGAGAAGACGCAGTATCCGCGGACCGTGAGATAGGGGGCGAGGGCCAGCCAGTTGTCGACCGAGTTCCCGAGCGTGCCGTGCACGAGGACGACGGGGCGGGGGTGGGCGGCGGAGGGCTTGCAGCGGTAGTCGTTCCAGCCGCTCGCCGAAGCGGTGACGGCGGCGGTCTCGGGGCCGGTCTCGGTGGCGGCGGAGTCGGCGTGGGCGGCGGAGTCGGCGTGGGC